>NZ_PQSQ01000008.1 GCF_002920575.1 Streptomyces sp. Ru73
ATGATGTCGCGCTGGATCTCGTTGGTGCCCGCGTAGACCGGGCCGGCGAGCGCGAAGGTGTAGCCCTCGGCCCAGCCGCCGTGCGCGGGCGCGTCCCCGGCCGTGTCCGCCAGCTCGCCCTCCGGGCCCAGCAGATCGAGCGCCGTCTCGTGCAGTGCGATGTCGTACTCGGACCAGAAGACCTTGTTCAGGCTGGACTCGGCGCCCAGTGAGCCGTCGGCGGCGACGCGGGAGGCATTGCCGTAGGTGAAGAGCTGGTACGCGCGGGCGCCGATCACCGCGTCGGCCACCCGGTCGCGCAGCGCGGTGTCGGCCGGGTCGGCCCGCTCGCGCCAGAGTGCCAGCAGCCGGCCGGCGGCCGCGAGGAAGCGGCCCGGACTGCGCAGTGTCAGCCCGCGCTCGTTGCCCGCCGTGCTCATCGCCACCCGCCAGCCCTGCCCCGGCTCGCCGATCACGTCGGCGTCCGGGACGAAGACCTCGTCGAGGAAGAGTTCGGCGAAGGCGGGCTTGCCGTCGAGCCGGCCGATGGGTCTTACGGTCACCCCGTCCGCGTCCAGCGGGAACATCAGGTACGTCAGGCCCCGGTGCGGCTTGCCCTCCGCGGCGCCGGACGGGTCGCTGCGGAAGAGGCCGAAGGCCCGGTCGGCGAAGGCGGCGCGGGAGGACCAGGTCTTCTGGCCGCTGAGCAGCCAGCCCCCCTCGGTCCGTACCGCCGTCGAGCGCAGTGACGCCAGGTCCGAACCGGCCTCCGGCTCCGACCACGCCTGGGCCCACACCGTCTCGCCGCGCGCCATGGCGGGCAGTACGCGTGCCAGCTGCTCGGGCGTCCCGTGTGCGAAGAGCGTCGGGGCCAGCAGACTGATCCCGTTCTGACTCACCCGGCCGGGCGCCCCGGCCGCGTAGTACTCCTCCTCGAAGAGCAGCCAGCGCAGCAGGGACTCGCCCCGGCCGCCGTACTCCTCGGGCCAGGAGACCACCGACCAGCGGCCGTCGTGCAGGGTGCGCTCCCACTCCCGGTGGGCCGCGAAGCCCTCCGCCGTCTCCAGGGAGGGCAGCGGGGTGCGGGGCACGTGGGCGGTGAGCCAGGCGCGTGCCTCGGCCCGGAATGCCTCGTCCGCGGGGGAGAGATCGAGGTCCATCAGGAGGACGCCTCCTTCATGCCCCGGATGTCCATGCCGCCGAGCGAGTCGCGTGCGGTCTCGGCGTTGTGCGCGTGTGCGAGGTGGTGCAGGCCGAAGACGGAGTCCAGCCCGGTGTGCAGGCCCTGGAGGTCCTCGGCCTGGTTGACCGCGCGCTTGGTGAGGGCGAGGCCCATGCGCGGCATCTCGGCGATACGGTGTGCCAACGCGGTTGTTTCGTCGGCCAGTTGATCGCGCGGTACGACCCGGTTGACCATGCCGAGTTCGTACGCGCGCCGTGCCGTCATCCGGTCGCCGGTGTAGAGGAACTCCTTGGCGATCCGGGGCGGCATCACCCAGGGGTGGGCGAAGTACTCCACGCCCGGTATGCCCATGCGGACCACCGGGTCGGCGAAGAAGGCGTCCTCGGAGGCGACGATCAGATCGCAGATCCAGGCGAGCATCAGACCGCCCGCCACGCACGCGCCCTGCACGCTGGCGATCACCGGCTTGGGCAGTTCGCGCCAGCGGCGGCACATGCCGAGGTACACCTCGGACTCGCGCGCGAAGCGGCTCTCCGCGCCCGCCTTGTCGCTGTGGTCCCACCACAGTCCGGCCTTGCGGTCGAAGGGCAGGTGCGCGTCGCGCTCGGGGGTGCCGATGTCGTGGCCCGCGGAGAAGTGCTTGCCGGCGCCCGCGAGGACGACGGCCTTGACCTCGTCGTCCTCGGCCGCGCGGTAGAAGGCGCGGTCCAGCGCGTAGGTCATCGCGGAATTCTGGGCGTTGCGGTAATCGGGGCGGTTCATGGTGACCGTCGCGACCGGTCCCTGCCGTGCGTACCGCACCGGCTCGTCGTCGGGTACAGCGGGCATCTGCCACTCCTTCCCTAACAAGTGTTTGGTAGGTTAACGTAACGGCATGAGCAGCGTCGAGGAGTTCCGCACCGAGGTCCGCTCCTGGCTGCGGGCCCACCTCACCGGCGAGTTCGCGGACCTGCGCGGCCGCGGCGGCCCTGGCAGGGAGCACGAGGCGTTCGCCGAACGCCTCGCCTGGGAACGGCACATGGCCGCCGAGGGCTGGACCTGTATCGGCTGGCCGCAGGAGTACGGCGGCCGGGGCGCGAGCCTCGCCGAGCAGATCGCCTTCCACGAGGAGTACGCCCTCGCCGACGCACCGGCCCGGGTGAACCACATCGGCGAGCAGCTGCTCGGCCCCACCCTCATCGCCTTCGGCACGCCCGCCCAGCGGGACCGCTTCCTCCCGGGGATCGTCGCCGTCGAGGAACTGTGGTGCCAGGGCTACAGCGAGCCGGACGCGGGCTCGGACCTCGCCAACGTACGGACCAGGGCCGAGCGGGACGGCGGGGAGTGGGTGGTCACCGGGCAGAAGACCTGGACCTCGCTCGCGCACGAGTCGGACTGGTGCTTCGTCGTCGCCCGTACGGAGCCGGGTTCCGTCCGGCACGCCGGGCTGTCGTACCTGCTGGTCCCGCTCGACCAGCCCGGCGTGGACATACGCCCGATCACCCAGCTCACCGGCACCTCCGAGTTCAACGAGGTCTTCTTCGACGGGGCGCGCACGGACGTGGCCCACCTCGTCGGCGAACCCGGGGACGGCTGGCGCATCGCCATGGCCACCCTCGGCTTCGAGCGGGGCGTCTCCACCCTCGGCCAGCAGGTCGGCTTCCGCCGCGAACTGACCGCCCTCACCGAGCTGGCCAAGGCCAACGGCGCCGCCGCCGACCCGCTGATGCGCGACCGGATCGCCCGCGCCTGGACAGGGCTGGAGACGATCCGCTGGAACGCGCTGCGGATGCTCGACGGGGTCGCCGCCGGCGCGCCGGGTCCCGAGGCGTCCATCGGGAAGATCTTCTGGGCCACCTGGCACCGCGAGCTCGGCGCACTCGCCATGGACGTCTGCGGCGCCGACGGGATGCTCGCCGCAGGCGAGCCGTACGACCTCACCGACTGGCAGCGGCTCTACCTCTTCTCCCGCGCCGACACGATCTACGCGGGGTCCAACGAGATCCAGCGCAACGTCATCGCCGAGCGCGTGCTCGGCCTGCCCAAGGAGGCACGCGCATGACCCCGCCGCCCCCGTACGTCCCCGGGCACGCGCTCCTCGCCGGCCGCACCGCCGTCGTCACCGCCGCCGCGGGCGCGGGCATCGGCGGTGCCACCGCGCGCCGCCTCCTGGAAGAGGGCGCGAGCGTCGTCCTCTCCGACGCGCACGCCCGCCGGCTCAAGGAGTCCGAGGCCGCCCTCGCGGAAGAGTTCGGCGCCGGCCGGGTCGCCGCCCTGCCCTGCGACGTCACCGACGAGGACCAGGTCAACGCACTGCTCGACCTCGCCGGGGAACGGCACGGCCGGCTCGACGTCGTCGTCAACAACGCCGGGCTCGGCGGCACCGCCGACCTCGTCGACATGACCGACGAGCAGTGGGACCGGGTCCTCGACGTCACCCTCAACGGCACCTTCCGCTGCACCCGCGCCGCACTGCGCCGGATGAAGGCCGCGGGCCACGGCGGTGTCGTCGTCAACAATGCCTCCGTCGTCGGCTGGCGCGCCCAGCGCGGCCAGGCACACTACGCCGCAGCCAAGGCAGGCGTGATGGCGCTGACCCGGTGTGCCGCGGTGGAGGCGGCCGAGTACGGGGTACGGGTCAACGCCGTGGCGCCGAGCCTGGCCATGCATCCGCACCTGGCGAAGGTCACCACGCCGGAACTGCTGGCCGAGCTGACCGAGCGGGAGGCGTTCGGGCGGTACGCGGAGCCCTGGGAGGTCGCCAACGTGATCGTCTTCCTGGCCAGCGACTATTCCTCCTACATGACGGGCGAGGTCGTGCCGGTCAGCAGTCAGCGCGCGTGAGGGGCGGGCGACAATGGTGCGGTGCCAACCGCCAAGAAGAAGCCGAACATGAGCCCGTCCCCCGAGCGCCGCCGCGAGCTGCTGGACACCGCCGCCGAGGTCTTCGCCGAGCAGGGCTACAACGCCACCACCGTACGGAAGATCGCGGACGCGGCCGGCATGCTGGCCGGCAGCCTCTACTACCACTTCGATTCCAAGGAATCGATGCTGGACGAGATCCTCGCGACCTTCCTGGACGAGCTGTGGGCCCGCTACGACACCGTGCTGGACGCCGGGCTCGGCCCCCGCGAGACCATCGAGGCCCTGGTCACCGAGTCCTTCCGGGAGATCGACCGGCACCGCGCCGCCGTCGCCATCTACCAGAAGGAGGCCAGGGCCCTCGCCGCCCAGCCGCGCTTCGCCTACCTCGCCGACTCGCAGGTGAAGTTCGAGAAGGCATGGCTGGGCACGCTGGAGCGCGGGGTGGCCGCCGGGGTCTTCCGCGCCGACCTCGACGTCCGGCTCACCTACCGCTTCATCCGCGACACCGTCTGGGTCGCGGTCAGCTGGTACCGCCCGGGCGGACAGCACAGCCCGGAGGAGATCGCCCGCCAGTACCTGTCCATGGTCCTGGACGGTGTCGCCGTACGTACCTGATTCCCGCGCGCCGCCCGTGCGCCCGCGCGCCCTGTGAACCGGAGGAGCAGCAGCCATGGCCGAGGCCTACATCATCGACGCGATACGCACGCCCGTCGGGCGCCGGAACGGCGGGCTCGCCGCCGTCCACCCGGCCGACCTCGGCGCCCATGTGCTGAAGGCCCTCGTGCGGCGCACCGGCATCGACCCGGCCGCCGTCGAGGACGTGGTCTTCGGCTGCCTGGACACCGTCGGGCCGCAGGCCGGTGACATCGCGCGGACCTGCTGGCTGGCGGCCGGGCTGCCCGAAGAGGTGCCCGGCGTCACCGTCGACCGGCAGTGCGGCTCCTCGCAGCAGGCGGTCCACTTCGCCGCGCAGGGCGTGCTCTCCGGCACCCAGGACCTGGTCGTGGCGGGCGGCACGCAGAACATGTCGATGGTCCCGATCGCCTTCGCCAGCAGGCAGGCCGCCGAACCGCTCGGGCTGACCGAGGGCCCGTACGCGGGCAGCGAGGGCTGGCGGGCCCGGTACGGCGACGCGCCGGTCAACCAGTTCCACGGCGCCGAGCTGATCGCCGAGAAGTGGGGCATCACCCGCGAGGCCATGGAGGAGTTCGCGCTCCGCTCCCACCGGCGGGCCCTGCGCGCCGCCGACGAGGGCCGCTTCGACCGCGAGCTCGTCCCGTACGGGGACGTCACGGCCGACGAGGGCCCCCGCCGGGACACCTCGCTGGAGAAGATGGCGCAGCTCAAGCCGGTGGTCGAGGGCGGGCGGCTGACCGCCGCCGTCTCCTCGCAGGTCTCCGACGGCGCCTCGGCGATGCTGCTCGCCTCCGAACGCGCCGTACGCGCGCACGGCCTGACCCCCAGGGCCCGCGTCCACCATCTCTCCGTGCGCGGCGAGGACCCCATCCGCATGCTGTCGGCGCCGATCCCGGCCACCGCGTACGCGCTGAAGAAGACCGGTCTGACCCTCGACGACATCGACCTGGTCGAGATCAACGAGGCGTTCGCGCCGGTCGTCCTGGCCTGGCTGAAGGAGACCGGCGCCGACCCGGAGAAGGTGAACGTCAACGGCGGGGCCATCGCGCTCGGCCACCCGCTCGGCGCCACCGGCACCAAGCTCATGACCACCCTGCTGCACGAACTGGAGCGCACCGGCGGACGTTACGGCCTCCAGACCATGTGCGAGGGCGGTGGCCAGGCGAACGTGACCATCATCGAACGCCTCTGAGGACGCCGCCGCGGCGGTGCGCCGGTGAGGCCGTAGAAGGACACGGCGGGCCGGGCGGCTCAGTCCCCTCCGGCCCCCACGACCTCGCGGGCCAGGGCCAGCAGGTCGGGGACGGCCGGGTGGCCCGGCACGTCGCGCCAGGCGAGGACGACGGGGACGGGCGGGGCGTCCACGAGCGGGCGGTAGCGGACCGAGGGATGGGTGTGGTTGCGCGGCGTGGCGGTCGTGGAGATCCCCACGGCGCGGCCCGCTGCGATCGCCACCAGCCACTCGTCGGTGTTGGTCACCTCCAGGGTGGTGGCGGTGCGCTGGGCCGGCGGCCACAGATCCAGTGTCGTGGTGCCGGACACGGTGTTGAGGACGAGCGGGCGGCCGGCGAGGTCCGCCAGGGTGACCCGGTCCAGCGCGGCCAGCGGGCTGTCGGCCGGCAGCACCGCCACCCGCTCCTCCCACAGCAGCACCTCGGTGGTGACGCCGGACGCGGTGACGTCACCGCGCAACAGGGCCGCGTCCACCTTGCCCTGGGTGAGCCCGGCCGTCGCGTCGTCGATGCGGCGCAGCTCCAGCGGGACGTCCGGGTGCGTCTGGTCCCAGCGGCGCAGCAGCGGCACGGTGTGGTCGCCGAGCGCGGCCCAGGTGTGGCCGAGCCGCAGCGGCCACGACGTCAGCCCCCGCGGATCGAGGGCCGCCTCCACCGCGGCGAGCGCGGCGGCGGCCTTGTCGCGGAACGTGCGCCCCGCCGCGGTCAGCGCGAGGTGGTGGGTGGAGCGGTCGACGAGCCGGGCCCCGAAGTGGTCCTCCAGCTGGCGCAGGGTGCGCGAGAGCGCGGGCTGGCCGGTGTGGAGGCGAGCGGCGGCGCGGGTGATGTTGCCTTCCTCGGCGATGGTGAGGAAGGCACGCAGGTGCCGCAGTTCCATGGTCATGCCGCGGAAGCATAACCGCAGCGGAACTGGCATTTCACGCGGCGCAGCCGGACTCCTAGCGTGAAGGCATGACTTCACCGGTACGCACCTCCTCACCGACGGCCACCACCACCCCCGCCCCCGTACGCGCCGCCGCCGGGCGCGGCAGCCTCACCGGCGTCGGCCTGGTACTGGCCGGCACGCTGTCCGTCCAGTTCGGCTCGGCCTGCGCCGCGCTGCTCTTCCCGCGGGCCGGTGCGCTCGGCACGGTCGCCCTGCGCATCGCGCTCGCCGCCGTACTGCTCCTGGTGATCACCCGGCCGCGGCTGCGCGGCTACTCGCGCGCCGACCGGTGCGTGGCCGTCGGCTTCGGCCTGGCCCTCGGCGGCATGAACATCCTCTTCTACCAGGCGATCGACCGGCTCCCGCTGGGCGCCGCCGTCACCCTGGAGGTGCTGGGGCCGCTGCTGCTGTCCGTCGTCGCCGGGCGCCGCGCCGCGGGGCTGCTCTGGGCCGGCCTCGCGCTCGCCGGGGTCTACCTGCTGGGCGGCGGCGACTTCCAGGGGCTCGACCCCGCGGGCGTGGCCTTCGCGCTGGGCGCCGGGGCGATGTGGGCCGCGTACATCCTGCTCAACGCGCGCGCCGGCGCCCGCTTCCCGCGGCTGGACGGGCTGGCCATCGCGATGACCGTCGCCGCCCTGGTCGCCCTGCCGCTCGGCATCGGCGCGTCCGGCGCGACACTGCTCGAACCGGCGGTGCTCGCCCTCGGGGTGGTGATCGCGGTGATGTCCTCGGGCGTGCCGTACGCCCTGGAGCTCCTCGCGCTGCGCCGGCTGCCGGCGGCCACCTTCGCGGTGCTGACGAGCCTGGCGCCGGCCGTCGCCGCGCTGGCCGGCTACCTGGTGCTGGGGCAGGGGCTCTCGGCGGTGCAGTGCGCCGCGATCGCGATGGTGGTCGCGGCGAGCGCGGGAGCGGTCCGCACGGGCCGGCGCTGAGCAGACCGAAGCCGCTCAGCGCAGCAGGCGGGAGCGGAGCGCCGCGAGGGTCCCGGAATCCAGGCCCAGCCCCTCGGTGAGGTAGCCGTCGACACCGCCGTACTCCCGGTCCGCCTGGTCCAGCGCCGCCCGCAGATAGTCCTCGCGCACCTCCAGCAGGGGAGTGAGCAGCTCGGGGTCCCGCATCCGGCCGCTCTTCGCCAGTCCGGCGCGGGTCCTGCGGTCGGCCGCCGCGCGGAGGCGGTTGGAGAGCAGGTAGTCACGGGTGGCGGTGGCCTCCGGTACGCCGAGGGCGCGCAGCAGCACGTAACTCAGCCAGCCGGTGCGGTCCTTGCCCGCCGTGCAGTGGAACAGCAGCGGGGTCCCCTTGCCGTCCGCCACGTCCCGCAGGGTCGCGGCGAACTGGCGGCGGCTCGGCGCGCTGCTGACGAAGGACCGGTAGGTGGCCCGCATCAGCCGCTCCGCGCGGCCATTGCCGAGCAGCTTCCGCTGCCGGTCCGGGTCCTTGCTGCCCAGTGCCGCGTTGGTGGTGTCGTTCAGCTCGCTGTCCGGCACCGGCCGGGAGACGACGGCGACGCCGCGGGGCAGCCGGTCGGCGCCGTCCCGTGCGATCTCGGCGGGGATGCGCAGGTCGACGACGGTACGCAGGCCCAGCCCTGCCAGCTTCCCGCGGTCCGCCGCGGTCAGCCCGCCGAGCCCGTCGGCCCGGAACAGCTGGCCGTACCGGACGTGGTGGCCGTCGCGGGTGCGGTAGCCGCCGAGGTCGCGGACGTTGACCGCGCCGTGCAGCGGGACGCGGTGGACGGTGGCGGTTGCCGGGCCGGAGGAAGCGGCGGGGCGGTCGTCGGCCGGGGCCGCGGTGCAGGCGGGCAGGAGGCCGAGGGCGGCGGTGAGCAGGACCGCCGCCGTACGGCGGGGACGAGTGGCGCGCATGGGTCACTCCAAGGGGGAGAGGGGATGTCCGGGGTGCGGTGTGCCGGAAGTTCCTCGGGTGGTGCGCGGGCCGGGGCCGGGGGCCGCGGCGGGCAGGGCAGGACGCGGCCCGGGGTCAGGCCGGGGCGGGCAGGGCGCGGAGCGTCGCGCGTGCTTCGGCCATCACGCGGCCGACCAGCTCGGCGCAGGACGGCAGGTCGTCGATCAGCCCCGCGACCTGCCCGGCCGCCATCACGCCCAGGTCCGTACGGCCGTCCACCATCGAGCCCTTGAGCAGCATCGGCGTGTTGGCGGCGAGCAGGACCTGACTCCAGGTCAGCTCCTTGCCGTGTTTCATCGTGAGGCCGTCACGCACCATCTGTGCCCAGCTCGTACCGGAGTCGCGCCGGAAGGCCGCGGCGTGGCGCACGGCCCGTACCAGCGAGGCGACCCGCCCCGAGCGCTCCAGCGCGTCGACCAGCTCGCTGCGCAGCATCCGGTGGGGGAGGCCGTCGACGGCGGTGGTGACGGTGACGTCCTGGACGGTCGCGGCGAGGTAGCGGGCTTTGACCGCGTCCGGGACGGTGCTCTCGGAGGTGAGGAGGAAGCGGGTGCCCATGGCGATGCCGGCGGCGCCGTACGCCAGCGCCGCGACCAGCCCGCGGCCGTCGTGGAAGCCGCCCGCCGCCACGACCGGGATGTCCACCGCGTCCACGACCTGCGGCAGCAGCACGCCGGTGGCGACCTCCCCGGTGTGCCCGCCGCCCTCACCGCCCTGCACGATCACCGCGTCGGCGCCCCAGGCGGCGACCTTCTCCGCGTGCCGCCGGGCCCCGACGGACGGGATGACGACCACCCCCGCGTCCTTGAGCCGGGCGATCAGCTCGCGGGAGGGCGCCAGCGCGAACGAGGCGACGCGTACGCCCTCCTCGATGATGATCCGTACGCGGTCGGCCGCGTCACCGGCGTCGGCGCGCAGGTTCACCCCGAACGGCGCGTCGGTGCGGGACGCGACCTCCCGTACGGCGCTCCGCAGCCGGTCCGTGGGCATGGTGGCCGAGGCCAGGATGCCGAGCGCGCCCGCGTTGGCGGCGGCCGAGACGAGCCGGGGGCCGGCGACCCACCCCATGCCGGTCTGGACGACGGGGTGGCGCACGCCGACGAGCCGGGTGAGCGGCGTCTCGAACGCGGCGTCCGCAGTGCGGGGCCGCTCCGCCGCCGTCATGCGGGCACCTCCCGGCCCCGCAGCCCGTCGGGGTCGATGACCTCGCGAATCAGCCGCAGCTCCTCGGGGGTGGGCTCGCGGGTGTACGGCACCTCGGCGGGGACGGAGAGCGGGAAACCGGTGGCCTCCCGGACCTGCTCGAGGGTGGCCCCCGGGTGCACCGAGCGCAGCCGCATCGTGCGGTCCGGCGTCTCGAAGTCGAAGACGCCCAGGTCGCTGACGACCTGCGGGATGCGGTGGTACCGCGAGGCCGACGGACCGGCGGCAGCGGCCCGGTCGTACCCGACGCCGCACACCATGTCGACCCGCTCGACGAACACCCGGGTGGAGTGCCGCGGCACCCAGTAACTCGTCGGATTGTTCAACGTGTTGACGGGCGCCCCGCGTACGCCGAGCAGCTGCCGCTTCGGCCGCTCCCAGTCGCCGATGCAGCTGATGTTCTGGTTGCCGTACCGGTCGAGCTGGCTCGCGCCCATCATCACGTGCCGCCGCCCGGTGGCGACCAGCGCCAGGTGCTGACGGTACGGCAGCCAGCCCTCGGCCACCTCGGACGGCGCGCCGACCGCCGGCACGTCGCCCATCAGCAGCGCCTCGCCGTCCGTGAGGAGCAGGTCGGGGGAGAAGGTGAGCTTCGCCAGCCGGGCGCCGATCGAGGGAATGGTGCCCATCGGGCTCGCGAGGATCTCGCCCGCGCCGCGCCATGCCTCGGCGCACGCCACCACGCACGTCTCGGCCCGGGTCGCCGTGGTCGTCGTCGCACTCGTCATGCCGTCTCCTCGTGGAACGCCGCGACCGCGGCCTGGTAGGTGTGCTCGTCGCCGGACAGGAACCGCTCGGCGAAGGCCCGCCACGCCTCCGGGTCCTTGGCCGCCCGTACGTAAGCCCGTTGGAACGCCTCGTCGCGGCCGTAGTCGGGGGCGCAGGAGGTGAAGTGCGCGCCGTGCGGTGCCTCGACGACGCCGGTCACGAACGCCCGCTTGACCAGCAGCGACTGTGGTCCTTGGTCCTTGAGCAGCTCGGCCGTTTCGACCACGCGCTCGCAGGAGACATAGGCGGTGTCGGCGGCCTGGCAGAACAGGTCGTCGAAGTACGGATCGGGGCCGAGGTACTGGCCGTTGCCCTGTGCGTCGGCCCGGTCGAGGTGGACGAGTGCGGCGTCCAGCCGCAGGGCGGGGACGGCGACCAGCTCCTCCCCGTCCTGGTACGGCGACGTCACCGTCCGCAGCGACGGGTTGACCGTCATCACGTCGGAGCCGAGGCCCGCCCGGATCGGCAGGAACGGCAGCCGGTGCGCGGCGGCGGTCAGGCCCCACATCACCATCGCCTCGTCCAGCTCGGTCAGTTCGAGGCCGCCGCGCTGCCGGGCCGCGCAGAAGTGCGGCTCCAGCGGCACGGAGTCCAGCGTGCCGAAGGCGGTGACGAGCCGGCGGATCTTCCCGGCGGCGGCGAGCAGCCCGACGTCCGGACCGCCGTACGACACCACGGTCAGGTCGGTGAGGTCCGAGCGCAGCAGGGCGCGCACCAGCGCCATCGGCTTGCGACGCGACCCCCAGCCGCCGATGCCGATCGTCATGCCGTCGGCGAGCCGGCCGACCACCTCGTCGGCGGTCATCGTCTTGTCGCTCATGACTGACGCTCCTTCTCGCTGCCGAAGGTGTCGCGTACGCGGTCGGCGATGCCGCTGAGGTTGGCCTCGAAGGTGAAGCCCTGCTCGAAGCGGTAGCTGCGGCGCACGTCGACCGGGTCGATGCCGTTGATCGCGGCCTTGGCGAGCCGGATCAGGGTGCCGTCCTTGGCGGCGATCTCGCCCGCCAGCTCGCGCGCCGCCTTCATCAGCCGGTCGCGGGGGACGACCCGCCAGACGGAGCCGTGCCGGTGCAGCTCCTCGGCGGTGACGGTGCGTGAGGTGTAGTAGAGCGTCCGCATCAGGTGCTGCGGCACCAGCCGGGCGAGGTGGGTTGCCGCGCCGAGCGCGCCCCGGTCCAGCTCCGGCAGGCCGAAGGTGGCGTCGTCGCTCGCCACCACCGCGTCCGCGTTGCCCGCCAGGCCGATGCCGCCGCCCAGGCAGAACCCCTGTACGGCGGCGACCACGGGGACTTCGCAGTCATACACGGCCGCGAACGCCTCGTAGCAGCCGCGGTTCGCGCCGAGCAGCGCGTCATGGCCCGCCGTGCGCTGCATCTCCTTGATGTCCACCCCGGCGTTGAAACCGCGGCCTGCGGCGGCGAGGACCACGCAGCGCACCGCCGGATCAGCGCCCGCAGCGCGGACCGCGGCGGCCAGGTCGTACCAGCCTTGTACGGGAAGGGCGTTCACCGGCGGGAAGTCCACGGTGACGACCGCGATGCCCTCTTCGGGTGGGGAGGTGGAGACACCCATGAGCAGATCAGCTACCTTTCCACCAAACGTTTGTTAGGGGCGTGTCCAGGCAAGGTAGCAGCGGTCGGCGCGCCGCGGGAGGTGCTCAATGCCAGCGATCATCGATCTCAGCGGAACCGTCGCCGTGGTGACGGGCGGAACGCGGGGCGTCGGCGCGGGAATCGCCCGCGCCTTCCTGGAGGCCGGCGCCGAGGTGGTGACGTGCGCGCGGCGGCCACCGGAGGAACCCGTACGGGCGGCCGGGCGCACCGCCCGCTTCCGCCCGGTCGACCTGCGCGACCCGGACGCCGTCGGCGCGTTCTTCGCCCGGGTGCACGAGGAGTACGGCCGGCTCGACACCCTCGTGAACAACGCCGGGGGCACGACGTTCCGCACGCTCGCCGACGGTGGCGGCCGGCACGCTGCGCGGGTCGTCGAGCTGAATCTGCTCGCCCCGCTGCACGCCTCGCTCGCGGCGTACGACCTGCTGCGCGCCGCGCCGGCCGGCGGCTCGGTCATCATGATCGGCAGCGTCAGCGGCACCCGTCCGTCACCCGGCACGGCGGCGTACGGAGCCGCCAAGGCGGGCCTGGACAGCCTCGCCCGCTCGATGGCCGTCGAATGGGCCCCGGAGGTACGCGTCAACACCGTCGTCCTCGGCATGGTCCGCACCGAACTGTCCCACCTGCACTACGGGGACGAGGCCGGGGTGGCGGCCGTGGGCCGCACCGTGCCGCTCGGCCGGCTCGCCGAACCCGCCGAGATCGGCGACGCCTGCGTCTTCCTCGCCTCCGGCCGCGCCGGGTACGTCAGCGGCGCGAGCCTGCACGTACACGGCGGCGGCGAGCGCCCGGCGTTCCTCGACGCCGCCACGGTCAACAACTGACCGGCATTCGGCCACCGGACCGACCCACCCGCACACCGCCCACGCCTCGAAAGGCAGGACAACCACCATGACCGGACTGTGCACCGGACGCGTCGCCGTCGTCACCGGAGCGGGCCGCGGACTGGGCCGCGCGCACGCCCTCGCCCTCGCCGCCGAGGGCGCCAGGGTCGTCGTCAACGACCTCGGCGTCGGCCTGGACGGCAGCGGGGGCGCCGGAGAGCCCGCGCAGCACGTCGTCGAGGAGATCAGGGCCGCGGGCGGCGAGGCCGTCGCGCACGGCGGTGACATCGCCGCCTCCGACGGCGCAGCCTCGCTCGTCGCCGCCGCGCTCGACACGTACGGCCGGCTGGACACCCTCGTCAACAACGCGGGCTTTCTCCGCGACCGGATGCTGGTCAACCTCGGCGAGGACGACTGGGACGCGGTGCTGCGGGTCCACCTCAAGGGCCACTTCCTGACGCTGCGGCACGCCGCCGCGCACTGGCGCGCCGAGGCCAAGGCCGGCCGGACGCCTGCCGCCCGGGTCATCAACACCAGTTCGGGGGCCGGCCTGCTCGGCAGCGTCGGCCAGGGCAACTACGCGGCCGCCAAGGCCGGCATCGTCGGACTCACCCTGGTGGCCGCGGCCGAACTGGGCCGGTACGGCGTCCAGGTCAACGCGATCGCGCCGGCCGCCCGCACCCGGATGACCGAGCAGACCTTCGCCGGGACGATGGCGGCGCCGGCTGCGGGGGCCTTCGACGCGATGGCGCCCGAGAACGTCGCGCCGCTCGTCGTGTGGCTGGGCTCAGCGGACTCCGCCGGGGTGACCGGCCGGGTCTTCGAGGCGGAGGGCGGCCGGATCACCGTCATGGAGGGCTGGCGTCCCGGCCCCACCGCCGACAAGGGCGCCCGCTGGACCCCGGCCGAGGCCGGCGAGGCCACACGCAAGCTGCTCGCCGAGGCCGAACCGCCGCAGCCGGTGTACGGGGCACAGTGAGCGGGACGCCGGGACGCCGGGACTTCAGGACGGCGGGCCGGAGCGGCAGGCCGGGCAGCGGGCGGTGATGGCACCCGGCGTCGGTGGGCGCCCGTTACGCGCGGCCCCCTTTCCCGCTCACCGGGAATTCCGCCTCCCGTCCCGCCGGCGGTCCGCCCTAGCCTCCCCGGACAGCCCCTTGCCCGGCAGGAGGACGAGAGAAGATGACTGCTCCCCACGACGAGGCCCGCGTCATCGACGCGGGCCGTCCGCCCGCCCGGTTCGCCCGTGGCTGGCACTGCCTCGGCCTCGCCGACGCCTTCAAGGACGGCCGGCCGCACGAGATCGAGGCGTTCGGCACCAAGCTGGTGGTCTTCCAGGGCGAGCACGACGGCGCGCTGCACGTACTCAACGCCTACTGCCCCCACATGGGCGGCAACCTGGCGCACGGCACGGTCAAGGGCGACGCCGTGGCCTGCCCCTTCCACGACTGGCGCTGGTCCGGCAACGGCCGGTGCGCCGGCGTCCCGTACGCCCGCCGGGTCCCGCCGCGCGCCCGCACCCGCGCCTGGCGCACCCTGGAGGAGAACCGCCAGCTCTTCGTCTGGCACGACCCCGAGGGCAACCCGCCCCCGCCCGACGTGACCATCCCGCGCATCGAGGGCGCCTTCAGCGCCGACTGGAGCGACTGGACCTGGCACGCCCTCAGGGTGGAGGGCGCCAACTGCCGCGAGATCGTCGACAACATCGTCGATATGGCGCACTTCTACTACGTGCACTACTCCTTCCCCACCTACTTCAAGAACGTCTTCGAGGGGCACATCGCCACCCAGTACATGGAGAGCACCCCGCGCGAGGACGTCGACCTCGGCACCCTCAGCGCGCCGCTGCGCTCCGACGCCTCGTACTACGGCCCGTCCTACATGATCGATTACCTCTGGACGCCGGTGGCCGAGGGCGTCGAGACGGAGATGGTGCTGATCAACTGCCACTATCCGATCGACGCCGACAGCTTCCTGCTCCAGTACGGCGCGATCGTGAAGAAGCTGCCCGGCATGACGGACGAGGAGGCCGCCGAGGCAGCCCGGCTCACGTCACAGGGACTGGCGACCGGCTTCGAGCAGGACGTGGAGATCTGGCGGAACAAGACCCGGATCGACAACCCGCTGCTCACCGAGGAGGACGGCCCGGTCTACCAACTGCGCCGCTGGTACGAGCAGTTCTACGTGGACGTGGCGGACGTGAAGGACGAGATGGTCCGCCGGTTCGAGTTCGAGATCGACACCGAGCGGGCCAACCGGGCCTGGCGCGCCGAGGTCGACGAGAACCTGGCGCGCCGCGCCGCAGGCCCCGCCGGCGGTGCCTGACGTGCGGCCGGTGGAGTGCGCGGCCTGCGGCAACCAGGTCCTGTGCGAGAAGTTCAGCCCGGCCCATACGTCCGTGCAGTGGACCGCCGAAGCGGCCGCCGTCTGCCCGGAGTTCGGGGCCCGGACAGCCGCGGGGGAGACCGGCGCCCGGATCCGGACCTGCGCGGCGCTGCGCGACAGCATCGACCGGGCCGCGGCCGAGGGAACCCTGCGCGTCACCACACGGGAGGCCGCCGATGCCTGAGCCGCGTACGTACCGGCTGTGCGTCACCGCGGTGGTCGAGGAGACCGCCGACGCCCGGTCCTTCGTGCTCCGGCCGCGGCCCGAGGACGCCGGCCGGTTCGCCCACCGGCCCGGCCAGTTCCTCACGGTACGGGTGCCGGGCGCCGGCGTGGCGCGCTGTTACTCGCTCGCGAGCTCTCCGCACACCGTCGAACCCCTGAAGATCACGGTCAAGCGGGTGGCCGGCGGGTACGGTTCCCACTGGCTCTGCGACCGCGTGGCCACCGGTGACGAGCTGGAAGTGCTGCCCCCGGCCGGCACCTTCACGCCCGCCTCCCTCGACCGGGACCTGCTGCTCGTGGCGGGCGGCAGCGGCATCACACCGGTGATCTCCATCGCCAAGTCGGTGCTCGTGGGCGGTACGGGCAAGGTCGCGCTGCTGTACGCCAACCGCGACGAGTCCGCCGTCATCTTCCGCGACGAACTGCGGGAGCTGACCGAGGGCTTCCCGGACCGGCTGGTGGCCGTCCACTGGCTGGAGTCGGTCCAGGGACTGCCCGCCGCTGACCGGCTGGCGGGTGTGGTCGCGCCGTACGCGGACCGGGACACGTACGTCTGCGGGCCCGGGCCGCTGATGGACGCGGTGGAGGCCGCGCTGGGCGGCGGGCGCGTACACCGGGAGCGCTTCTTCTCCTTGTCGGCCGATGTCTTCGCGGCGCCGGGCGATGCGCCGGGCGACGAGACCGCCCAGGGCGAGACCGTGCAGGACGAGGCCGGGGAGGGGCACAGCACGGCGGAGGTGGAGCTCGACGGCCAGACGCACGTCGTCCGCTGGCCCGTCCGCACCCCGCTGCTCGACGCGCTGCTGGCCGACGGCGTCGACGCCCCGTACTCCTGCCGTGAGGGCTCCTGCGGCGCCTGCGCCTGCCGGATCGTCTCCGGCGAGACGAAGATGTTCCGCAACGACGTACTGGACGAGCAGGACCTCGCCGAGGGATACGTGCTGGCCTGCCAGGCCGTACCCCTCACCAACGAGGTCGCGGTCAGCTACTCCTGACCCTGGAGCCCGGCTCGCAAGGGCTCACATCCACTCCGCGAACCGCATCCACGACATCATCGTGTCCATCTGCGCCGGCTCCAGGGCCGGGGCAGCGGGGCCGTCCGTCGCGCGCGGCGGCACCGTGCGCCCCGGCCCGTACAGCGCGGCCCACACCGACCGGGCCGTGCCGAGCACCAGGGGCGCGAGCCGCTCCAGTTCGCGGTGGATGCCGTTGCCGCACACCGAGACCGACGCGACCGCACGTCCGGCGCCCCGCAGCGGGGCCGCCACGCATGCCACGCCCCGGAACGCCTCTTCCCGGTCGAAGGCCACGCCGCGCTCGCGGATCCGCGCCAGCTCCGCGTGGAAGTGCCGCGGCCGGACGATCGTGTACGGCGTGCGCGGCCGCAGCCCGGCCCGGAGCACCTCGGCGACCAGCGCTTGCTCGCTGAACGCCAGGATCGCCTTGCCGGTGCCCGTGCAGTACGCCGGCTGCCGGCCGCCGGTCCGGGACGGCACCGACGCGTCGGCGGTGCCGCCGAGCCGTTCCAGGTACACCACTTCGGGCCCGTCCAGCACCGCGAGGTGCACCACGTGCCCGGTCCGCTCGCGCAGCGCGTGCAGGTGCGGCAGCGCGGCCCGGCGCAGCCGGTTGTGGTGCGCGGCCGTCGCGCCCAGCTCCAGCATCCGCATGCCCAGCCGGTAGTCCCGGCCGTCGCGGTCCAGCCAGCCCAGCCGTACGAGCTGGTCGAGTATGCGGTGCACGGACGAGCGGGGCAGCCCTGAGCGGCGTACCACCTCGGTGAGCGTCAGCCGGGGCGTGGCGCCCTGGAAGGCGCCCAGGACGAGCGCGGCCTTCTCCAGAAGCGACGGCGATTGCACGGTCATCGGCGACTCCTGCGAGGAGCGGGGAGGGGGTGCCGCGAGCCTGCCACGGTTCCCGCTGAGCGGGAACCCACTATTTCTAAAAGAAATAGTCAGCCGTAGATTCGCGGCACCTTCGCAGCTCCGTACCTCCGCACCACACGCCGACATTCACGACCCGAGAGGGGACGCCATGAGCGAAGACGCCATGAGCGCGCACGCGGTCCTCGCCGCCGTACGGGAACTCGCCCCCGCGCTCCGCGAGCGCGCCGCCGAGGCCGAGCGGCTCTGCCGGGTGCCAGACGCCTCGGTCAAGGAGATCGAGGAGACGGGCTTCTTCCGGCTGCTGCAGCCCCGCGCGTACGGCGGCCACGCGGCGGACCCGGTGGTCTTCTACGAGGCGGTCAAGGAGATCGCCAAGGCGTGCGGCTCCACCGGCTGGGCCGCCTCCGTGCTCGGCGTCCACCCCTGGCACGTGGGCCTGTACGACCCGCGTGCCCAGGAGGAGGTGTGGGGCGTCGACCGCACCACCCGTATCGCCTCCTCCTACGCGCCGACCGGCAAGGTCACCGTGGCCGACGGCGGCTTCCGGATCTCCGGCCGCTGGCACTTCTCCTCCGGCTGCGACCACGCCGACTGGGCACTGCTCGGCGGCCTGGTCCTCGGCGAGGACGGCGCGCCCGTCGACATGCGGACCTTCCTGGTGCCCCGCACCCAGTACACGATCGACCACGTCTGGGACACCGTGGGGCTGCGCGGCACCGGCAGCAACGACATCGTGATCGAGGACGCCTTCGTGCCCGAGCACCGGGCGCTCAGCTTCGGCCCGGTCAGCGCCCTGCGCACGCCCGGCCAGGAGCTGAACCCGGAGCCGCTGTACCGGCTGCCGTACGCGGCGGTCTTCACCACCACCATCTCCACCCCGCTCGTCGGCATCGCCGAGGGCGCGTACGAGGCGTACACGGCGGTCACCCGGGAACGCTTCCGGGTCTCCTACGGCCAGAAGGTCGCGGAGGACCCCTTCGCGCAGGTCCGCATCGCCCGCGCGGCCAGTGACATCGACGCCGCCTGGCTGCAGCTGCGGCGCAACATGTCCGAGCTGTACGCGTGCGTCGCGCGCGGCGCCGACCCCTCGGCCGGGCTGCGCGCCCGCGTCCGCCGCGACCAGGTGCTCGCCACCGAACGCGCGGTGGGCGCCGTGGACCTGCTGGTGGAGAACGCCGGCGGCGGTGCGATGCGGACCGGGCCCAGCCCCGTGCAGCGTGCCTGGCGCGATGTGCACACCGGCCGAGGGCACGCCGCCAACGACCCCGAGCGCGCGCTGGTCCTCTTCGGGCAGGCGGCGCTCGGCATCGACATCCAGGACACGATGCTCTGATGGGGGAGCAGATGACGGAGCTGACGTACGAGTCGACGTCGCGGCGGGCCAAGGCGGCGGGGACCGAGCTGCACTACCACGAGGCCGGGCCCGCCGGCCGCCCGGACGCACCGGTGGTGATCATGCTGCACGGCGGCGGGCCCGGCGCGTCCGGCTGGAGCAACTTCGGCGGCAACCTGCCCTTCTTCGCCCGCACCTTCCGCACCCTCCTGGTCGACCAGCCCTGCTTCGGCCGCTCCGCCAAGCCCGAGCCCGACCGGGACTACTTCAGTTACAGCGCCGGCACCATCGCCGCGCTGATGGACGAACTCGGCATCGAGCGGGCTCACTTCGTCGGCAACTCGCTCGGCGGCGGCACGTCCGTGCGGATGGCCCTGGACCACCCCGGCAAGGTCGGCAAGCTGCTGCTGATGGGCCCCGGCGGCATCTCCCTGAACCTCTTCGCGCCGGACCCCACCGAAGGCATCAAGCGGCTCTTCGCCTTCCAGACCTCGCCCGGACCGACCAAGGACCAGCTCCGCGACTTCCTCGGCGTCATGGCGTACGACCAGTCCCTGGTCACCGACGAGTTCGTCGAGGAACGGTGGGCCTCGGCCACCGACCCGGAGAACCGGCTGGGCGCCGCCCGGCTGGCCGCCGCCTTCGCCCGTCCCGAGTGGCGCGAGGACTGGATGCTGTGGCGCGAGGCCCACCGCATCACCCACCCCGTCCTGCTCACCTGGGGCCGCGAGGACCGGACCAACCCGCTCGACGGCGCGCTGGTGGCGCTGAAGACCATCGCCGACTGCCGGCTGCACGTCTTCCCGCACTGCGGCCACTGGGCCCAGGCCGAGCAGGCCGACGAGTTCAACCGGCTCGCCGCCGGCTTCTTCTCCCAGTGAACAGCAGTTTCTCCCACTGACTCCACTGACCCCACCGACCGCCCCACCGACAGAGAGGCGTACGCCATGGACATCCGCGCCCTGGGCTACCTGCGGGTGGAGACCACCCGGTTCGAGGAGTGGCGCACGTACGCGCTGGACCTCCTCGGCATGGTGGCGGCCACCGGCACCGACGAGGACACCCTGTACCTGAGGATGGACGACCGCGCCCACCGCATCGCCGTCGTCCGCTCCACCGCCGACCGGCTGCAGGCCGCCGGCTGGGAGGTGGCGGACGCCGCCGCGCTCGCCACGGCCGCACGGGAACTGGAGGCCGCGGGCGTCGCCGTCAAGCACGCCGACGACGCGCTGCTCGCCGAGCGCCGGGTACGCGGCCTGATCCAGTGCGCCGACCCCTGCGGCAACCCCCTGGAGATCTACTGGGGCCAGGCCCAGGACCACACCCCGCTCGGCACCCCCTACGGCAACCGCTTCGTCACCGGCGACCTCGGCCTCGGCCACGTCGTCCTCCCGGTGCCGGACACCGAGGCGGCCCTGGACTTCTACGAGGGCCTGCTCGGCTTCCAGCTGCGCGACTCGATGAGGCTGCCGCCCGCGGCCGTGCCCACCGCCGCCGAGCAGCGCGACCACCACTGGATGCACTTCCTGAGCCCCAACCGGCGCCACCACAGCCTCGGCCTGTACCCGGGCGCACTGCCGCCCGGCGTCGTGCACTTCATGGTCGAGCTGGCGACCCTGGACGACGTGGGCCGCGGCCTGGACCGCATGCAGGACGCCGGCATCGCCATCGCCTCCACCCTCGGCCGGCACACCAACGACCGCATGGTCTCCTTCTACGCCCAGGCGCCCGGCGGCTTCCAGGTCGAGTACGGCTGGGACGGCCTGGTCGTCGACCCCGCCACCTGGACCGCCAAGGAGATCACCGCCGACAGCTTCTGGGGCCACCGGTGGAACGGCTGAGCGGCGCCGCGGTGGACGCGGCCGGATTCCGCGACGTGCTCGGCCGGTTCGCCACCGGCATCACCGTCGTGGCGGGGCTCGACGGCGACGGCCGCCCGGCCGGCTTCGCCTGCCAGTCCTTCGCCTCGCTCTCCCTCGACCCGCCGCTGGTCATGCTGGCCGTCGGCAGGCAGTCCAGCAGCTGGCCGCGGATCGCCGGGACCGGCAGGTTCTGCGTCAACATCCTCGCCGCGCACCAGCAGGACGTCTGCGCCGCGCTCGGCCGCAGCGGCCCCGGCAAGTTCGACGGGGTGCTCTGGACCACCGGCGAGCACGGCACCGTACACCTGGACGGCGCGCTCGCCCACGTGGACTGCGCCGTGCAGGCCGTGTACGAGGAGGGCGACCACTACCTCGTCACCGCGCGCGTCCTGGCGCTGGACGCACGCGAGGACGGCCGCCCGCTCCTGTACTTCCGCAGCCGTTATGCCGTGGGGGCCTTCTGATGACGCGTCACACCACCGATTCCCGTGACCACACGTACGACGTGGTGGTGATCGGGTCCGGCGCCGCCGGGCTGGCCGCCGCCCTCACCGCCCGGCTGCGCGGCCTCACCGTGCTCGTGGCCGAGAAGACCGACAAGTACGGCGGGTCGACGGCGCTGTCCGGCGGCGCCGTCTGGGTGCCGGGCAACTTCCACCTGGACGCCGCCGGGCTCGGCGACACCCGGGAGAAGGCCCGCGCGTACCTGGACGCGACCGTCGGGGACCGGGTGCCCGCCGCGCGCAAGGAGGCGTACCTGGAGCACGGCCCGGCGATGGTGCGCGAGTTCCACGACCGCACCGCCGTCCGCTTCCGCCACACCCCCGGCTACAGCGACTACTACCCCGAACGGCTCGGCGCGGCGCCGCAGGGCCGCTCCATCGAACCGGAGGTCTTCGACCTGCGGCGGCTCACCCCGGACCAGCTCGCCACCATGCGCCGCGCCGGGCTGCCCACGTACGGCCTCACCATCACCTCCCACGACTTCCGGTACCTCAACATGGCGGCCCGCACCTGGGCGGGCCGGCGCACCTCGGTGAAGCTCGGCCTGCGGGCGCTGACGGACCTCGCCACGGGCCGGAAACCGGTCGCGCTGGGGGAGGCGCTGATCGCCCGGATGCGCCACTCCCTCGACCGGCTCGGCGGCGACCTGTGGCTCTCCGCGCCGCTCACCTCGCTCGTGACCGAGGACGGCCGGGTGACGGGCGTACGCATCGCCCGCGGCGGCGCAGAGGTCACCGTACGGGCCTCCGGCGGCGTCGTCCTCGCCTCCGGGGGCTTCTCGCACAGCCGGCGGCTCCGCGAGAAATACCTCCCGGCGCCGACGTCCGCGGAGTGGTCGGCGGCGGCCGAGGGGCAGACCGGGGACGGGCTGGAGGCGGCCGTGGCGGCGGGCGCAGCGGTCGACCTGATGGACAAGGTGTGGGGCGCGCCGTCCGTGGTGGTGCCGGGCGCGAAGCCGTTCTTCCTGGTGGCGGACCGCGGCATCCCCGGCATGGTGATCGTCGACGGCAGCGGCGCGCGG
Source organism: Streptomyces sp. Ru73 (assembly GCF_002920575.1). GTDB lineage: Bacteria > Actinomycetota > Actinomycetes > Streptomycetales > Streptomycetaceae > Streptomyces. The sequence goes on from NZ_PQSQ01000008.1 coordinate 22,329, forward strand.
TACGCCAACGAGGCGGCGCCGTACCACGAGTTCGTGGACGCGATGTACGCCCACCACCGGCCGGGCGCCGCCACCGTCCCGTCCTGGCTGATCCTCGACGCCACCGCCAAGGCCCGGTACGTCTTCATGGGCCTGCTGCCGGGACAGCCGTTCCCCAGGAAGTGGCGCGACGCCGGGCTGGTGACGAAGGCCGGCTCGGTCGAGGAGCTGGCCCGGCGGACCGGGCTGCCCGCTGAGGGGCTGCGCGCCACGATCGACCGCTTCAACGGGTTCGCGCGCGACGGCCACGACGCGGACTTCCGGCGCGGCGAGAGCGTCTACGACCGCTATTACGGCGACCCCACGCTCCGCAACCCCAATCTCGCGCCGCTCACCAGGCCGCCGTTCTACGCGGTCCCCGTGCATCCCGGTGACATCGGCACCAAGGGCGGCCCGGTCACCGACGCCTCGGCCCGGGTGCTCCGCGAGGACGGCTCGCCCATCGAGGGCCTGTACGCGTCCGGCAACGTCTCCGCCGCGGTGATGGGCGAGACCTACCCGGGACCCGGCGCGACCATCGGGCCCGCGATGACGTTCAGCTGGATCGCGGTCAACGACATCGCGTCCCGGCTCGGCCCCGAGCGGGACTGAGACCCGCACGCGGTACAAGGCCCGCCGGCGACCGGCGGGCCTTCTGCCGTACGCACCCCTGTCGGGCCGCGGGCACATAGAGTTGCGGCATGAGCGACGTCGCCGACCCCGCGCGGGAACTCCGCAGGGCGAGCCGGACGCGCACGCGCAGTGGTTCCGCGCGCAGTTGAACCCCATCGAGCACCTCGACGCCTGCGCGTACGGCCCGGCCCTCACCTTCGAGTGCGCCGCGGCACCGGCCGACGACTGCCTCGCCTGGTTCCCGGCGGAGTCACCCGCCGCCGCTCACTGAGCGGTGAGCCCGCCGTCGATGGCGAACTCGGCGCCGGTGACGTACGCCGAGGCGTCCGACACCAGGTACAGCACCAGTTCGGCCACCTCAGCGGGGCGGCCCATCCGGCGCAGCGGTACGTTCGGCCACTCCCGCTCCCCGGCGTCCGCGCCGAGTGCGCCCGCGACCATCGGGGTGTCCACCATGCCGGGGTGCACCGAGTTGACGCGGATGCGGTGCCGGGCCAGGTCGAGCGCCGCGGACTTGGTGAGCCCGCGCAGCCCGAACTTGGCCGCGCCGTACGACGCGTGGCCCTGGATGCCGACGAGCCCGGCCGTTGAGGAGATGTTCACGACCGATCCGCCGTCGCCCGTCGCGCGCATCGCGGGCACCACCGCCTGGATGCCGAGGAAGGGGCCGACCAGGTTGACCTGGAGCAGCCGCTGGAGGTTGGCCTCGCTCTCCGCCTCGATGGGCGCGGTGCGCCACAGCGCCGCGTTGTTGACCAGCGCGTCGATCCGGCCGAACGCGGCGAGCGCGGCCTCGGTCACCCGCCGCCAGCCGGCCGCCTCGGTCACGTCGTGCGGAACGAACACCGCCTGCTCCCCGAGGCCCGCTGCGACCTCCCGGCCCGCCTCCTCCTGCACGTCGGTGAGAACGACGCGCGCCCCGTGCGCCGCGAACAGCTCGGCCTCCGCGGCGCCTTGGCCGCGGCCGGCCCCGGTCACCACGACGACCTTCCCGGCCAGCCGTCCCGCCGCCTCGGCCGCCATCAGGCGGTCCGCTCCTCGAGCGCCCGGAAGTGCGGGATGACCTTCTCGCCCCACTGCCGGATGGTCTCCATGCACACGTCCTGCGGCACCGTGCCCATCTGGACCAGGCACATCACCTCGTCGACGCCGATCCTGCGCAGCCGCTCGACGTAGTCGACGGCGGTCTCGGCGGTGCCGTAGGCGTGCTCGGCGTTGTAGGTGCCGGTGTCGGCGGGCCGGGCCGGGATGTCGGCCTCGTGCAGCTTGGCGACCAGCTCGTCCCGGCGGCGCGCCATCGCGGCCGCGTGGTCCTCGTCCTCCTCGTACGTGACGGTGGGCTTCGGGCCGTTGCCGTACCAGTGGGCGATGGACTCGGCGAAGAAGCGCTGGCCGCGGGTGCCGATCCGGTAGGCCGCCGCCGCGTCGTCCAGCACGATCGTCGGGCACAGGGCCGAGAAGTGGTTGTTGACCTCGGTGGAGACGAAGCGGTCCGTGCCGCGTACGGCGATGGCCTCGTCGTACACCTTGCGCATCTCGCGGATGTCGTCGGCGCCGGCGAAGCCCAGCACCAGCGCGCCGATGCCGAGTTCGGCGGCGAGCTTGAGGGTGTCGTGCTTGCTGCACGCCATGAACAGCGGGGGGTGCGGGGTCTGCACGGGGCGGGGGAGGACGGCGCCGGGGCCGATGTCCAGCGACCCGTGCCACTCGAACTCCGGCTCGCGCCAGGCGCTGCTGACGATCCGCAGCGCCTCCTCCATCTGCGGATAGGTGTCCTCGGGGCGCACACCGTACATGGACATCTCCTGCCGGGTGGCGCCGCGTCCTGCGCCGATGTCCACGCGCCCGCCGGAGAGGACGTCGAGCATGGCGGCGCGCTCGGCCACCCGCACCGGGTGCTGGTAGCCGAAGGGCATGGTCACCACGCCGTGGCCGATGCGGATGCGGGACGTCTTCGCCGCGACCCAGGAGAGGAAGACCTCGGACGCGCTCATGTGCGCGTACTGCGTCAGTGAGTGGTGCTCGACCGCCCAGATCCGGTCGAAGCCCATCTCCTCGGCGTACACGGCCTGTTCGACGCAGTCGTGGATGACCTGGCGCTCGTGCTCGGGAGACGGATCGGCCAGCTGGGCCTCGAAGATCATCGAGAACTTCACGACGGGCTCCTCCTCATCGAGTATTCCTATTAGAAATACTCCTATCAGAACTATGAACGGGAGGGAAGGCGGTGTGCGGAGCCCGAAAACGCCGACGGGCCACGGCCGTTGGAGCGGCCGTGGCCCGTCGGGGCGAGGGAGGGGGGCGGGCTCAGAGCCCGCAGGGACAGTCGCAGGAGCACGTGCAGGAGCGCTGTTCCGGCTGCACGAGGCGGGCGATGCCGGCGCGGAGGTGGGTGTACAGCGCGGTGTCGGAGGCGGCGTCCAGCGCGGGGGTGCGGAAGGCGTTGCGCATCAGGCTCGTGCCGAGGAGCCAGGCGGCGAGCAGCTCGGCGCGGAGCGCGGCGTCCGGCCCCTCCAGGCGCTCGGCGAAGTCGCGGGAGAACACCTCGGCGACCTTGTCGCGGAAGTGCCGGAGGGCCTCCTCGCGGCTGGAGGAGCGCAGCACGGACAGCACCGGGTGCGGTATCTCCTCGTCCGGCGGCCCGCTGGTGATGAAGTCGCAGACCCAGGCGGCGACCTCGTCGAGCGGCACCTCCAGCAGCGGATCGAAGATCGCGGGATCCGTGGCGACCGACGCGAACAGGGCTTCCTTGGAGCCGAAATAGCGGTACACCAGCGCGGCGTCCACCCCGGCGTCCCCGGCGATGTCCCGGATGCTCGCGCCGTCGTAGCCGTACTTGCCGAAGCGCAGGGCCGCCGCGGCCATCAGGGCGCTCCGCGTGCCGGCCGCGCTGCGCGTACGGCCCTCCGCGGGCCGCCCGCCGGTCTCTTCCGCCGCCTTGGCTGTCGATCCGTCCACGTGTTCGTACCTCTTCGGCTCGTTCGTTCAGCAGCACATGGTCCTGGATCCGGACCGTGTCCGGAAGTCATCGTTCGTTGTCATCAATCGTTGACCGCCGACAGTGTGCGTGACATAGGGTCGAATCCGCCGCCGACGATCATGCGAAAAGGTGATTATCCGTGAGTGAGAGACGCGTCGCCGTCATCGGTACCGGTTACGTGGGGCTGACCACCGGCGCCTGCCTGGCCTCGCTCGGACACCGGGTGGTGTGCGCGGACGCCGACCCGGGCAAGGTCGAGCGGCTGCGGCGGGCCGAGGTGGACATCCTGGAACCGGGACTGCCGGAACTGGTCGAAGAGGGGCTGGAATCGGACCGTCTCGCCTTCGTCGGGGACACCCCGGCCGCGGTGCGCGACGCCGACGTGGTCTTCCTCTGCCTGCCCACGCCGATGGGCGCGGGCGGCGCCGCCGACCTGGCGGCCGTCGAGGCCGTCGCCGGGGAGATCCGTGCCGCCCTGCCGCACGGCGCGGTCGTCGTCAACAAGTCGACCGTGCCGGTCGGCACCGCCGAGCGGGTCGCCGCGCTGATCGGCCGCCCGGACGTGGCCGTCGTCAGCAACCCGGAGTTCCTCCGCGAGGGCCGCGCCGTGCACGACTTCCTGCACCCCGACCGCATCGTGGTCGGCGGCACGGAGGCCGGGGCCGCGCGGCGGGTGGCGGAGCTGTACACCGACCTGGCCGCGCCCCTGGTGGTCACCGACGCCGCCAGCGCCGAACTCGCCAAGTACGCGGCCAACTTCTTCCTCGCCATGAAGCTGTCCTTCGCCAACAACCTGGCGACCCTCTGCGAGCGCTTCGGCGCCGACATCGGCGACGTCACCGCGGGCATCGGCCACGACCCGCGCATCGGCGCCGCCTTCCTCCAGCCGGGCCCTGGCTGGGGCGGCTCCTGCCTGCCCAAGGACACCCACGCACTGCTGTCCGTCTGCGAGGCGGCCGGCATCGACTTCCCGCTGCTGCGCGCCACCATCGAGACCAACGTCGCGCACCAGCACCGCCTCGTGGAGCGTGTCGCCGCACAGTGCGCGCGGGGCGACGGCTCGCTCGACGGGGTACGGCTCGCGCTCTACGGCCTGGCGTTCAAGGCCGGCACCTCCGACCTGCGGGACTCGCCCGCGCTGGCCATCGCCCGGCAGCTGCGGGAGCGCGGCGCCGAGCTGTACGCCTACGACCCCGCGCTGTGCGAGACCCGGCCCGACCTCAGCGATCTGCTCACCCTGACCGACGACCCGCTGAAGGCGGCCGACGGGGCCGCCGCCTGCCTCGTGCTCACCGAATGGCCGGAGTTCCTGGAACTCGACTGGGCGGCGGTGGCCGAGCGGCTCGACGGCCGGATCGTCCACGACTTCCGCAACGTCCTCGACCAGGGCCGGCTGGAGCGCGCCGGACTCGTCCGGCAGAGCATCGGCAGCCCGTACACGATGGCCGGCTGACCGCAGCGCGCGTCCGGCCCCGACCCCCCACCCCAGACGACCGGAAAGGCTCTCTCATGCGAGTCCTGTGCACCACCATCGGCAGTCCTTCGCACGGACGCGCCCAGCTGCCCCTGCTGCGGGCCCTCGCCGCGGCCGGCCACCAGGTACGCGTGGCGACCACCGAGGAGGTCGCGCCGCTCTTCGGCGCCGACGCGCTCGACGTGATGACCTGCATGCCGTCCTTCACACCGCAGATGTTCATGGACCCGGAGCTGGCCGCCGGCGGCGACGAGCCCGCCCCGGGTGCCGCGGAGTCCGGCCCTGAGCAGCAGGAGGCCGCCATGATGCGCTTCATGGTCCGGCTGCTCTCCGGTCCGATGGCGAGGAAGCTGCGGGAGGTCATGCTGCCCGTGGCGCGCGACTTCCGGCCGCACGTCATCCTGCGCGACGGCATGGACCTCGGCTCCGTCCTCATCGCCGAGGAGCTGGGCATTCCCCAGCTCCCCACCCCCTCCGGATCGAGCAACGTCCTGGACCCGGCGCAGGTTCACGCCGGCCTGAACGCCCTGCGTGCCGAGGTGGGCCTGCCCGCGCAGGAGGACCCGCTGTCGGTGGTCGCGCACGGCCGCGTCGACTACGTACCGGCGTCCTTCTCCTTCGCGCGGCACCTGCCGGCCCCGCTGGCGTACCGGCAGACGGTCCAGGTGGACCGCGACTCCACACTGCCCCGCTGGGTCGCCGAACTGCCCACCGACCGGCCGCTGGTGTGGGCCGCCATCGGCACGGCGCTGCCGCTGATCCAGAAGCGGAAGGAGCAGGGCGAGGAGCAGCCCCCGGAGATGCCGTTCGAGTTCCCCGACCCGGTCAAGACGCTGCAGAGCATCATCGAGGCGGCGGCGAAGCTGGACGAGTGCACGGTCGTCGTCGCGACCTCCGGCGTACCGGTGGACACCGCCGGGCTGCCGCCGCACGTGCACCTCACCGAACGGCTGCCGCAGCCCGTACTGCTGGAGGCCGTCGACCTGTTCCTCACCCACGGCGGCTTCAACAGCATCCGCGAGGCGCTGCGCACCGGCACCCCGCTCGCGGTGCTGCCGCAGTTCGGCGACCAGCCGCCCAACGCCCGGCGCGTCGAGGAGCTGGGGCTCGGCCGGGAGATCACCGACCGCACCCCGGACGGCATCGCCGCGGTCTGCCGCGAGGTGCTGGCCGACTCCCGCATCGCCGCCACCGCCAGCCGCGCCCGGCTGGAGATGCTGACCCTGCCGGAGATCGAGCACGCGGTGGCCGACCTGGAGAGGCTCGTCGGAGACCCCGCGTGACCTCCTCCGACGCGCTGCGGAAGCAGGAGCCGCAGCCCGCGGGCGTACCGGCCGGCCAGGCCGGCACGCCCGCGCGGCTGTCGCACCGCGAGGTCGTCATCGTCATGTCGGGCCTGATGCTCGGCATGTTCCTCGGCGCGCTGGACCAGACCGTGGTCTCCTCCGCGCTGCGGACCATCGCCGACGACCTGCACGGGCTGACCGCCCAGGCCTGGGTGACCACCGCGTACCTCGTCACCGGCACGATCGCGACCCCGCTGTACGGCAAGCTGTCCGACATCCACGGCCGCCGGCCGGTCTACCTCGTCGCGATCGTGCTCTTCGCCGGCGGCTCGCTGCTGTGCGGCTGCGCCGCGTCCATCCACCAGCTCGCCGCGTTCCGCGCTGTTCAAGGGCTGGGCGGCGGCGGGCTGATGTCGCTCGCCATGACCGTGATCGCGGACATCACCTCACCGCGCGAACGGGGCCGCTACCAGGGCTGGTTCATGGCCGTCTTCGCCGGATCCAGCATCGTCGGGCCGGTCGTCGGCGGCCTCTTCGCGGGCGCCGGCAGCCTGCTCGGCATCACCGGCTGGCGCTGGATCTTCCTGGTCAACGTGCCGCTGGCCGCCGTGGCACTCGCCGTCATCACCCGCGTGCTGCGCCGCGTACCGCACCGGCCCGTGCGGCACCGGCTGGACTACGGCGGCGCCCTCGCGCTCGCCCTCGGCGTCGTCCCGCTCCTCGTCGTCGCCGAACAGGGCCGCGGCTGGGGCTGGACCTCGCCGCGGGCCCTCGCCCTGTACGTGACCGGCGCGGCCGGGCTCGCCGCCTTCATGGTGATCGAACGGCGGATGGGCGAGGCGGCGCTCCTGCCGCTCCGGCTCTTCCACGTCCGCACCTTCCGGCTCGGTGTGCTGCTGCACTTCGTCGTCGGCATCGGCATGTTCGGCGCGATGACGACGCTGCCGCTCTACCTCCAGCTGGCGCAGGGGATGAGCCCGATGGCGGCGGGCCTGGCCATGCTGCCCACCACGCTGGCCAACGTCGCGGTCACCCTCACGGTCGGCCGGCTGATCTCCCGTACCGGGCGCCTGAAGGTGCACCTGGTCACCGGCGTCGGCTGCTTCACCGCCGCCATGCTCGTCTATGCCACGCTCCGGGCCGGCAGCCCGCTCTGGTACGTCGCGATCGGCATGCTCTTCATGGGCGCGGGGCTGGGCGCGGCGATGCAGACCATGACGACGCTGGCACAGTCGGAGGTGCCGCGCACGGACATGGGCGCGGCCACCGCCTCGGTGAACTTCTTCCGCTCCAACGGTGGCACGGTCGGCGCCGCAGCGTTCCTGTCGATCCTCTTCTCCCTGGCCGGCTCGCGCATCGGCGAACGGCTCGACGCGGCGTTCCGCCGGCCCGAGCTGCGCCGACTGGCCGAAGAGCCCGACAACGCACAGGCACTGAGCGGCGTACTGCGTCCGCACGGCGGCCTGAACCTGGAGGACTCCGCCTTCCTGCACACCCTGGACCCGCGCCTGGCGCAGCCCTTCCTGGAGGGCTATGTCGCCGCCATGCGCACGGTCTTCCTGACCGGCGCCGCCGTGACCCTGCTGGCCTTCGTCATCGCGGCGTTCCGCGTGCCGAACCTGAAGTTGTCGGACGAGTAGGGAGGGCCGTGTAGCCTCACCTGTCCCCGGCGGCCCTGCCGGGGACAGAGGATGGGGGAGACGATGGCACTGCCGTTCGCCGTGGAGATCACCGTTCGCGGCTACGAGACCGACGCACAGGGGCACCTGAACTCCAGTGTGTACATGCAGTACGCCGAGCACGCCCGCTGGTCCCTGCTGCAGGCGGCCGGCATCCGCCAGTCGGACCTGCTGGACCAGGGCGTCGGGCCGGTGAACCTGGAGACCACCGTGCGGTTCAGGCGCGAGCTGCGCGCCGGTGACGAGGTGTCGGTGACCTGCCGGTTCGAGTGGGGCGAGGGGAAGACCTACCGGATCGAGCAGGAGGTGCTGCGGGCCGACGGCGAGGTCGCGGCCGAGGTGGTCAGCGTGTGCGGGATCATCGACCTCACCGCCCGGCGGCTGCTGAGCGACCCGGCGCAGTTCTTCCGCTCGACCGCGAAGGACCTGACGCTGTTCAACCTCTGACACGACGCGGCCGCTTCTGTCGCAACCCTTGACCCGCCCGGCATCAGATTTTAACGTCCATTCACCTTCTGAATTCGGGGCAGGCAATGCGGCCTGCCCATTGCCGAAGAGGTGAAGTCATGCAGGGGATGCGACGACGCACGCTGCTGAGCGCCGCCGGTGGTACGGCCGTTGCCGGCGGACTGCTCGGGGCGGGGAGCGCGCAGGCCGCCGCGCCGGCCGTGCGGGGCACGGCCACGGACGCGGGGCAGGGCGCGGCGGCGGACGGCCCCCGGGCCGCAGGGCCGTACGACCGGAAGATCAGGGAACTGCTCGGCAGGATGACGATCGACGAGAAGTTCGGCCAGCTCCAGCAGCTGCCCTGGACCTGGGACACCGGCCCCGGCGGCGGCGAGACCAAGGCGGTCGAGGACGCCGCGCGCAAGGGCATGCTCGGCTCCGTCTTCAGCATCTTCGGCGCGAAGACCACCAACGCCCTGCAGAAGATCGCCGTCGAGGAGTCCCGGCTCGGCATCCCGCTCGTCTTCGGGCTGGACGTCATCCATGGCATGTGGACCAACTTCCCCATCCCGCTCGCCCAGGCGGCCAGCTTCGACCCGGCGGTCTCGGCGGCCGACGCCGAGGTCTCCGCCAAGGAAGCCCGGTCCAACGGCGTGCACTGGACCTTCGCGCCCATGATGGACGTCACCCACGAGCCCCGCTGGGGCCGCATCGCCGAGGGCAACGGCGAGGACCCGTACCTCACCTCGCAGTTCGCCGCCGCCAAGGTGCGCGGCTACCAGGGCAAGGACGCGAAGGGCCTCAAGGACAAGGACCGGCTGGCCGCCTGCGCCAAGCACTTCGTCGCGTACGGCGGCGCCGAGGGCGGCCGCGACTACAACACGGTCGACGTCTCCGAGTCCCGGCTGCGCAACCTCTACCTGCCGCCCTTCAAGGCCGCGCTGGACGCCGGCGCCGCCACCGTGATGGCCTCCTTCAACACCATCAGCGGCGTCCCCGCGCACGGCAACCCCCACACCCTCACCGAGATCCTCAAGCGCGAGTGGGGCTTCGACGGGCTGGTGGTCAGCGACTTCACCGGCGTACAGGAACTCATCGCGCACGGCTTCGCCGAGGACGGCGCCGACGCGGCACGGCTCTCGCTCAACGCGGGCGTCGACATGGAGATGACCAGCACCCACTTCGTCGACAACGGCAAGAAGCTGCTGCGCGCCGGGAAGATCGAGGAAAGCCGGCTGGACGACGCGGTGTACCGGGTGCTGCAGCTGAAGTTCCAGCTCGGCCTCTTCGACCACCCGTACGTCGACGAGGACGGCGCCGTCGACAAGCCCACCGCCGAGGCACGCAAGGCGGCCCGCACGGCCGGAGCCCGCTCGATGGTGCTGCTCAAGAACGAGAAGTCGGTGCTGCCGCTCTCCGCCACCGCCTCCTCGATCGCGGTCGTCGGCCCCTTCGCCGACTCCGGCGACCTGCTCGGCACCTGGGTGATCCCCGCCTCCCAGGAGAAGTTCCCCGCGGTCAAGGTGCTCGACGCGGTGAAGAAGGCCGCGCCGAAGGCGAAGGTCACGTACGCCAAGGGCGTGGACGCGGCGGGCGAGGACACCTCCGGCATCCCTGCCGCGGTGTCCGCGGCGAAGGCCGCAGACGTGACGGTGGTGGTCGTGGGCGAACCCCCCTCGATCAGCGGCGAGGCGGCGGCACGCAGCGACATCTCGCTGCCGGGCGCTCAGGAGAAGCTGGTCGAGGCGGTCGCGGCCACCGGCAAGCCGTTCGTCGTCGTCCTCGTCAACGGCCGTCCGCTGACCCTCGGCGGCTGGCTTGCGCAGGCCCCCGCCGTCCTGGTGGCCTGGCACCCGGGCACCGAGGCCGGCAACGCCCTCGCGGACGTCCTCTTCGGCACCGTCAACCCCGGCGGGAAGCTGCCGGTCTCCTTCCCCCGCACGGTCGGCCAGATCCCGATCCACTACAACCACGAGTCCACGGGCCGCCCGTACGACCCGGACAACAAGTACACGTCCAAGTACCTGGACCTGCCCAACGGGCCGCAGTTCCCCTTCGGCCACGGCCTCAGCTACACCGAGTTCACCCTCGGCGGGCCGAAGCTCAGCCGGTCGAGCGTCCCGGCGCAGGCGCTGCGCAAGGGCGACACCCTGGAGGTCTCGGTCTCCGTGCGGAACACCGGCAAGCGGGCCGGCGACGAGGTCGTGCAGCTGTACGTGCACGACAAGGCGGCCTCGATCACCCAGCCGGTGCGCAAGCTGCGGGGCTTCCGCCGGGTGACGCTGGAGCCGGGCGGCAGCACCACCGTGCGGTTCCGCCTCGGCGCCGAGGACCTGGGCTTCTGGACCAATGACACCCGCGGCCGCTTCGTGCTGGAAGAGGGCACCTTCGACCTCTACGTCGGCACCAGCTCGGCCGCCGACGACAAGGTCACCCTGACGGTGACCTGACCGGCCCCGCTCCGGAACGCGCTCGCCCCCGGCCGACGGGCCAGGGGCGAGCGCAGTCAGTGGACCTCGCTGCCGCCTAGTGGGGCGTGAAGAGCCACTGGTGGTTGTTCTGGTCCTCCGCCTGGCAGTGCCAGACGCTCAGGTTGCGGTCCTCGTTGTCCTTGTCCTGCGAGTCCAGGCACATGTTGCCGCTGGCGAAGTTGTGGATCCACCAGCGGTTCTCCGTCCGCTTCTCCACCCACCACAGCTGGTTGTCGTCCTTCGAGCCGTCGCACGCCCACTCGTCCACCCGTGCCGCGGCCGGGGCACCGCCCTTGCCGGGCAGGTCCATGCAGAGGTTGTCCTTGACGTTGCGGATGGTGAAGAGCGCCGCGCCGTTCGGCCCGCCGTGGTCGAACTTCTTGTCCAGGGTCCACAGCTGGTTGTCGTCCGGGCTGTTGTTGCAGTCCGACTGGTGCACCGGGCCGCCGTTCTTGGCCTCGAACGTGGGGAGGTCGGCGCAGGTCCCGTTCGTGAAGTTCTTGATGAGGATCTTCGTGCGGTTCACCGGCATGCCGTCATCGGGCTGGCCGCCGCCGCCCCCGCCGTTGCCGGCCGGCTTGTCGTCGGCCGGCTTCTCCGGCTGCTGCGGCTGCTGCTCCTGCGGCTGCTGCGTCGGTGCCTGCTGCGTCGGCTCGGGCGCCTGCGGCTTCGGGAGCGCGGAGGGGGCGTTCTCCTGCGGCTTCTCCTGGGCGACGCTGGTGACGTTCGGCTGGTAGGCGAACCACAGGATGACGCCCGTGATGGTGAGCGCGAGCAGCAGGCCCAGCAGCGTCATCATCCAGTACGGGAAGACGCTGCGCTGCACGTAGTTGCCGTCCACGGCCAGCGGCTCGCTGCCCGAGCGCCGCACCGCCAGGCTGAACGGCCGCTGCTGCTTGTGCCCGGCCCAGGTGATCTGCCGCGGCTTGAGCACGGCGTCCACGAACGCGGCACGGCCCGGATCGATCTGGACGTTGGCGGGCCGGATCTCGTAGGAGAGTTCGTCGCTGCGGTCGGCGCCCGTGATCGACGCGGTGAGCTTGGTGTTGCCGAGGTTGTCCACGGCCAGCTTCGGGCGGCCGCGGAAGCGGCCCTTGACGGTGTGCGGGACCAGTTCGGCCCGTATCTCGGTGAACGGCGTGACGGTGACGTTGCCCTCGACGACGGTGGTCGCCTCGGGGTGCTCGGTCGGCACCACCTGCACGCCGAACGGGGTCGGCCCGGCGGCGGCGTCGGGGGTGCGCGGCGGTGCGAACGTCAGCTCCACCGTCCCCGTCGTCCCCGGGTACAGCCGTACGGTTGCCGGTTCCACGGTCGTGTACGGGGCGACGTCACCGACCGGCACGAACCGGTACTCGTCGACGACGTCTCCGGTGTTGCGGAGTCTCAGCCGTACGGACGCGGTGCTGCCGGGATCCACGGTGGCGGACGAGGGTTCGAGGGAGGTCCAGATGCTCACGCACGCGACGCTACGGCAGGGCCCGCCGCAGGTCAGGAGGTGTTGGGGCAGGGGTGGTGCCCGATCGCGCGCAGTGCGCTGCCCCCTTGGCCCCGGAATCCCGCGTACCGGTGCGCCCGGAAGCGGCCCGAGGGCACACACCGGCACGGACAAGGCTGCCCGCTCGGGCACGCGCGATGCCCCGAAGTAGGTACCGGAGGACGTTTCCCCTGCTCCCTCCGTCCCGGAGGGTGAATTCCGGATCGTGTGTCCAGTACCCCGAGGAGAGCAGAGCATGTCGTCGTACCTGTCGCCGGGCGTCTATGTCGAGGAGGTGGCCGGCGGCTCGCGCCCGATCGAGGGGGTGGGCACATCCGTCGCAGCCTTCGTCGGACTCGCGCCGAGCGGACCGCTGAACCAGCCGACGTTGGTGACCAACTGGACCCAGTACGTTGCCGAGTTCGGTGAGTTCACCGACGGGTACTACCTCGCGCACTCCGTCTACGGCTTCTTCAACAACGGTGGCTCCGCCGCCTACGTCGTACGCGTCGGCGGCGCCCCCGGCGGCGAGAACGGCCAGGCGCCCGCCGTCGAGCAGGCCGCCGCCCCCGCGGCGCTGCCGCCCGGCGAGCCGCAGCAGCTCGGCACCTTCAAGGTCGCGGCCCTGGCGCCCGGCGGCGGCGAGGGGCTCAGCGTCGAGGTGACGGACGCCGAGGGCGAGGGCCCCGCCGAGCGCTTCCGGCTGGTCGTCAAGGACGGCGGCAAGCCCGCCGAGACCTTCGACGTCACCGCGAAGAAGGGCGGCCGCAACTACGTCGTCACCCAGGTCAAGGACCGCTCCAAGCTGATCACCGTGCAGGAGGCCGCGCCCGCCGCGCAGCTGGCCCGCCCGGAGAACCAGACCGTGGCGCTGCCCGCGCCGGCCCCCGCGCCCGCGGCGCCGGCGCCCGCCGCCGCGCCCACCGGCCATCCCGGCCCCGCCGAGTACCTCGGTGACTCCGCCGACCGCACCGGTTTCGGCGGCCTGGAGGCGGTCGACGAGATCTCCATGGTGGCCGTGCCCGACCTGATGGCCGCCTACCAGCGCGGCGCGATCGACCTGGAGGCCGTCAAGGCCGTCCAGCTCGGCCTGATCGCGCACTGCGAGCTGATGGGCGACCGGGTCGCCGTCATCGACCCGCCGCCCGGCCTCAACGCCCGCGACATCCGCGTCTGGCGCCAGGAGACCGCCGGCTACGACTCCAAGTACGCGGCGCTCTACTACCCCTGGATCAAGGTCTTCGACCCGGCCACCGGCGAGTCCAGGACGGTCCCGCCGAGCGGCCACATCGCCGGCATCTGGGCCCGCAACGACTCCGAGCGCGGCGTGCACAAGGCGCCCGCCAACGAGGTCGTCCGCGGCGCCGTGGACCTGGAGATGCAGATCACCCGCGGCGAGCAGGACCTGCTCAACCCGATCGGCGTCAACTGCATCCGTGCCTTCCCCGGCCGCGGCATCCGCGTCTGGGGCGCCCGCACCATGTCCTCGGACCCGGCCTGGCGCTACCTGAACATCCGCCGGTACTTCAACTACCTGGAGGAGTCGATCCTGATCGGCACCCAGTGGGTGGTGTTCGAGCCCAACGACCAGAACCTCTGGGCCCGTATCCGGCGCAACGTCTCCGCCTTCCTCGTCACCGAGTGGCGCGAGGGGGCCCTCTTCGGCTCCCGCCCGGAGGAGGCGTTCTACGTCAAGTGTGACGCCGAGACCAACCCGCAGGAGTCCGTCGACCTCGGCCGGGTCATCTGCGAGATCGGCATCGCGCCCGTCAAGCCGGCGGAATTCGTGATCTTCCGCCTGGCGCAGTTCTCCAGCGGCAGCGGCGAACTGGAGGAGTAGCCGGCCGCGAGGGGCGGTGCGCGCACCGCCCCTCCCTCCTCCGCCCCGCCGCGCACCGCGCGGCACCTCCCGTCGGTCAGTAATCAGCAAAGGACACCCGACAGTTCATGAGTCTCCAGCCAGGTGACGCGCTCACCTCACACAATTTCGGCCTCCAGATCGACGGTGTGATGGTCGAGTACCTCCAGGAGGTCAACGGCCTGTCCATCGAGCAGGACGTCATCGAGTACCAGCAGGTCTCCGCGCAGGGCAAGCCCGTCACCAAGAAGCTGCCCGGCGTGAAGAAGGCGGGTACCTGCACGGTCGTCCGCGGCATGACCCAGTCGGCGGCGTTCAACCAGTGGATCACCGAGTCGGTGGCGGGCCAGATGAGCACGGCCCGCAAGAACGCCACCATCATGGTGATGGACTACCAGAACAACCCGGTCAAGCGGTACAACATGCGCAACGCCTGGTGCAGCAAGGTCGACACCAGCACCGTGAAGGCCGGCGAGGCGTCCGCGCTCACCGAGACCGTGACGATCACGTTCGAAGAACTGGTCATCGAGTAATGCGCCGTACCGCTCCCAGGCCGCCGGCCGGCGTGCCGGCGGCTTCCGGACCCGAGGCCGGGCCGGAGGCCGCGGCGGAGGCGGCCGGGGCCGCGGTCGCCGCTCCGGCGGCCCCGGCCGCCCCCGTCGAGACCCCGCAGCCCACCCTGAGCACCGAGTTCGCCTTCGAGCTGCCCCGCGGCTACGTCGACGAGTCGGGCACCGTGCACCGGCACGGGGTCATGCGCCTGGCGACCGCCAAGGACGAACTCGTACCGCTCCGGGACCTGCGGGTGCAGGAGAACCCCGCGTACCTCTCGGTGGTGCTGCTCGGCCGGGTCATCACCCGGCTGGGGACGCTGCCGCTGGTGCACGACGGGGTGGTGGAGAACATGTTCGCCTCCGACCTCGCCTTCCTGCAGGACTTCTACCGGCAGATCAACGCCGAGGGCCACACGCGGGCCGGGGTGTCCTGCCCGCACTGCGAGCAGTCGTTCGAGGTCGAACTCGGCGGGAGCCGCCTGGGGGAATCGTGACGTACGCGACCGACCGCATGCATGAGGAGATCGCGTACATCGCTTACCACTTCCACTGGAGTCAGGCGGAGATCCTGGACCTCGAACACCGGGACCGCCGGCGGTACGTCGAGCAGATCGCCACGCTGGTGACGCGCGCGGAGGCCGAACGCTGATGGGAATGCTCGACCGGTTCCGGCGGAGCCGGGAGGACGCGGCGGCGGCACGGGGTGCCGCCGCCGGGGGGACGACGGACGCTGGCGAGGTGTCGTCCGCGGGTGAGGTGTCACTTGCGGGCGATGACGCGGCTGCCGCGGGTGCGGCTTCCGCTGCGGCTTCTGCTGCCGGTGCGGCAGCTACTGGCGGTGGGACCGCTGCCGGCGGTGCGGCTGCCGGGCCCACGGGGCCTGTCGGCCTGCCGCCGATCCAGCGTGCGCTGGGGCGGCCGGGCGGCAGTACGGTCTCGGCGCCGGACTTCGCCGGCTCGCTGGCGTCCTGGCAGAACCCGGCCTTCATGGGCACGCTCTCGCACGCCGTCCTGGACAGCGCGCCGACCGGCCTGGTCCGGGACGCGCTGACCCCGGCGGTGACGCCCGTGCCCGGCCTGGGCAACCCTGCCTTGTCCCTTCCGGTCGCCCGCCCGGAGCCGGAGGGGGAGCAGGCGGTGCCGGGGAGCGGCTGGGCACCTGTGTTCACGTCCTCGCCGTCCTCGCCGGTCTCTCCTGCTCCCGCCTCGGCCCCGTCTCCGTCGAGCGGCGCGGCGCCGTCGGTCCAGCGTGCGCGGGGGCCGCGAGTGGTACCGGTGAGCCCGGCGCGGCCGGAGGCTCCGACGGGGAGCAGTACTGCGCCTTCAACTGGCGCACTGGGAGCGGCCGTTCGGAGTACTGCGTCTCCGGCGTCGCTGACCAGGGCGGCGCTGCCCGGCCCTGTGCAGCGGCGGACCCTGCCGTCCGCCCAGCCGTCCGTCCAGCCGACTGCTCAGCCGTCCGCCCAGCCGTCCGTGAAGTCGGCTGAGCGGCCTGCTCGGAGCGAGTCCGCCATGGAGTCGGTACACGCCGCTGAGCCGTCTCCGGCTGCCGTGCCGGAGACGGGATCCCGTCCCGGGTCGTCCGCGAGCGCTGCTGAGCAGCGTCCGCTGGTGTCGGAGAGCGCGGCGGGCCGGGCGTCGGCGGCGCCCGGGGAGGCTCCCGTCCAGCGGTCGGCGTCCGCCGCCGAACCGCTGCGTACGCCGGCCGGCTCGCCCGCGCAGTCGAAGCAGCCGCAGCCGCAGCCGCAGCCGCAGCCGCAGCCCCAGTCGCAGTCGAAGCCGTCGGCGTCGGGGAGCGGGCCTGTCGCTCGGCCGGCGCGTGCGGCCGGAGCGCGGCAGGAACCGGCCCCCGGCCGTGCTACGGCCCAGCGGTCGGTGCCGGTCGGCGAGCGGGTACGGAAGCAGGCGGGGGAGAGCGGCCCGGTTCAGCGGTCCGCGTCGCCCCAGACGTCGGCGTCCCGGTCGGCTTCCCAGCAGCGGGAGGCCACGCCTGCGCCCGCGTCGGCCTCCACGGGGGAGCGGCCTTCGGCGTCGGGGAACGCGGCGTCCGGTACGCCGGCGGCCGGCACGCCGCGCACTGCCGAGACGCCGCGTGCTGCCGGTACGTCCGGGCGGCCGAGCCGGGGTGTCGGGCTCGGGAGCCCCGTCGCGAAGAAGCGCGACGCGGCTCCGGGGGCGGTCGCGTCGTCGGCCCCGCCCGGTGCGGCCGGCGATCCCAGCGCGCCGTCATCCGCGAGCGCGCGTCCGGCGGTCACCCCGCCGTCCGCGCCCACGCGCCGTCCGGGGCTCGGCGCCCCGGTGGCCGCGACCGGCCCGGCGGCCACGTCGCCCGGTGGCCAGGGCAACACCGGCAACCGAGCGGCTGTCCAGCGGGCGGCCGCACCCGCACGAGAGGCAGCCACACCGGCACGACCGGCATCCGCACCGGCGCGCCCGGAGTCCGCATCGGCCCGCCCGGAGTCCGCATCGGCACGGCCGGCGCGACCGGCTTCCGCGGCCCCCTCTGCCGCGCCCATGACTGGCTCCGCGGCTGAGGCGGGTGCCGACGACGGGTCGTCCGCCCAGGCGCCGACGCCGGGGCTGGGCGCGCCGCTGGAGCGGCCCGTGCAGCGGCGGCAGGCCGATGCCCCGCTGCTGGGCGCGGCGCCTGCGGTACCGCTGTCCGCTGCCCGGCCGTCCCCGCGATCGGGCCCGGCACCGGCCGCCCCGGCAGTACCGACTGCCCCGTCGGCCGCACCGGCTGCCCCGAACCCGCCGGTCGCGCTGCGCCGTATCCCCGCCGAAGGCACTGGTGAGGGGCGGCCGAGCGAGCAGGGGAGTACGCCGAGGAAGGTCGTGAGGGCCGTCGGCGGTACGGGCAGCGGCGCGCCGGTCCAGCGCGCCGCGCAACCGACCCGCTCGGCCCCGCCAGCGGCCTCCGGCGCGCCCGCTGCGGTCTCACCCGGTACGGCTCCGGGCACGGTCCCTGGTACGGCTCCCGTGCGGCTCCAGCGTCTGACGGCACCCGAGTCCGTGACGGCAGCTCCGCAGGACGTCACGGCTCGTCAGCCGGTGTCGGCAGCCCAGCCCGTGATGGGGCGTCAGCCGGTTTCGGGAACCCATCCCGTGACCGGGCGCCAGGCTGTGACGGCCCCGCAGTCGCCGACGCCTGCGCACACCTCCCCTGCCGTTCAACTCGCCCCCCAGGCGCAGGCGTCCCCGAACCCGCAGGCGTCTCCGCTCCCGCAGCCGCCGTCCACGGGGTCCGCACCGGCCACCGGGTTCGCCCCGGGCACGCAACCGGCCCCGCACGCGCAGTCGGTGCCCCACGCGCAGCCGTCACCGCAGTCGGCGCCCCACGCGGCCAACGCCCGGGTCGCCGTCCCGTTGGGTGTTCCGCTGTCGGGTCCCAAGCCCATGCCGCCCATGCAGCAGCCGGTGCAGCGGGCCTCCGCGACGCCGCCGGTGACGCCGTCGGCCACCCCGCGGCCGACGTCGCCGGCCGGTCAGCCTCAGCCGCGTACGCCCGGTGCGGCGCCGTCCGGTGCCGTGCCCTCCGGGGCCGTCCCCGTACAGCCCGCCGTAGCCCCCGTGCGTACCGCCGCGCCCGCCACGCCGTCCCGGCCCGCCATGCCGATGTCCGGTCCCCGGCCGGCACCGCAGCCGTCGTCGGCACCGCAGCCGACCCCCGCACCTCAGCCACCGGCCACGTCGCAATCGACCCCCGCACCGCAAGCGTCCTCGGCCCCGCCCACCCCCATCGTCCAGCGAGCCGGCAAGACCACCCGGCAGTCGGCCGCCGGGACGTCGCGCGGCGGGCACAGTACGTCGCGCCGGGTGGCCGGTGCGGCGCGGCGGGACGAGGGTGCGTCGGCGTCGGGCGGCGGGGGCGGGTTCGACGCACGGGAGCTGACGGACGGGCAGGTCGATGAGTTGACGCACCGGCTCATCGGGCCGCTCACCCGGCTCCTGAGGCACGAGCTCCGGCTCGACCGGGAGCGGATCGGGAGGGTGCGCGACCCCCGCCGCTGACCACCGCCACCCGCCGCCCGTCCTTCGTCCCCGCCGCCCGCCGTCGACCGTCCGCCCCGCCGTCCGACACACCCACCGCAGAACCCGATGAGCAGCACCAGGAAGGCCCAGCCCGATGCCCCAGGACCAGGACCCCGGTTCCACGATCTTCTTCAACCTGTCCATCGACGGTGAGAGCCTGGGCGACTTCAACGGGTGCGAGGGCCTTTCGTCGCAGGTGGAGATCGAGCAGCGGCAGGAGGGCGGCAACAACGGGTTCGTCTGGCAGCTGCCCTCGCGCGTGAGCTTCTCGCACATCACGCTGACCCGGCCGCTCACGCCGGACACCGCGAAGGTGGCCGCCTGGGTCTCCTCCGTCACCAACGGCGTGGTGCGCCCCACCGCGCAGATCGCCGCGCTGCGCGCGGACGGCTCGGTCGTCGCGCGCTGGGGCCTGCTCGACGTGCTGCCCGTCAGCTGGCAGGGGCCGTCCCTGGACCCGGCCAGCCCGGCCGTCGCCACCGAGCGGCTGGAGATCGCCCACCACGGGTTCACGGACGCGGGGGCGGCGTAAATGGCGGGCAAGGGACGGGGCGGCGCCGGAAAGAGCCTGGTGCGGGCGACGCTCGCCATCCACCAGCCGCCCCTCGGCTACAGCACCAAGCCCGGCGGACTGATCACCACCTTCTCCTTCGACTTCAACCCGGCGCAGCTCGCGCTCAGCCGCCGCGCCGAGTGGAAGACCACACCCACCGCCGCGGTGCGCGACGGCGCGCTCCCGGAGTTCATGGGTGCCGCGCCGCGCGAGATGACGGTGGAGGTGTTCCTCGACCGGTCCGGCGAGCCGGACAGCAACGACGTGCGCAAGAACGTCGAGGCGCTGTTCTCCTGCTGCGAGGTGACGGCGGCGAGCATCGCGGCGAAGCAGCCGTCGACGCCGTGGGTGGTGTTCGAGTGGGGGTCGTTCTCCACGGCCCGGTTCACCGCGTACGTGAGCGCGGTGGAGGCCTCGTACACCCTCTTCGGCACGACGGGCGTGCCGATCCGCGCCACCTGCCAGGTGCACCTGCACGAGATCCCCAGCCGGACCGCGGGCCAGAACCCCACGTCCGGCGCGCTCACCGCGCGCCGTGTGCACCGCGTGGTGGCGGGCGACTCGCTGCAGTACCTGGCCTTCCGCGAGTACGGGGACGCCACCGCCTGGCGCACCATCGCCGAGGCCAACGACATCGACAATCCCGCACAGCTGCGGCCGGGGACCGAACTGGTGCTCCCGGCCGCCGAAGAGGTCGGTTCCTGATGACCCAGATCGGTTACTCCAACGTCTTCCACGTCAAGGTGGGCGGTGCGCCGCTGCGGCCGCAGCACGCCCGGCTGCTCGTCGCGGGCTGGGTCGACTTCGGTGCCGGGGTGCCCGGCGCCTTCCAGCTGACCTTCCGCGACCCGAAGCGGAAGCTGCTCGGCGAGGCAGGCGTGAAGATCGGCACCGAGGTCGAGCTGGCGCCGGTCGCCGACGGACAGGGCGCGCAGTCCGTGCTGCTCACCGGCGAGGTGACGGGCCTGGAGACGGACTACGACGGGACCGGCACCTTCACCGTCGTACGCGGCTACGACCTCGGCCACCGGATGCTGCGGCAGCGCCGGGTGGCCGGCTACCGCTCCATGACCGCCTCCGACATCGTCCGGAAGCTGGCGGGCCAGGACCGGGTGCCGGTCGGCCGGATCGACGGCACCACCGCCAAGTACGAGTTCCTCACCCAGGCCAACGTCACCGACTGGGACTTCGCGTGCCGGCTGGCCGACGAGAGCGAGCGGGTGCTGTCGCTCAGTTCCAAGGGGAAGCTGCAGTTCGTCAAGGCCGACCCGGCGTCCGGCGCGCCCCCGGTGAGCACGCCGAGCGAGAAGAGCCCGTTCGTCCTGGAGGCGGGCGTGGACATCCTGCGCTGCCGGGCCGCGGTGACCTCGGCGGACCAGGTGAGTTCGGTGGAGGCCCGGGGCTGGGACGTGACGACCAAGCGGGACCTGGTCGGCCGGGCCACCGCCGCGACCACGCCCGGTGTGTCGATCGGGACCACCCCGGGCCGGGCCGCGACGGCGTTCGGCGCGGCCACCCTCGTGGAGACCGACACGCCGCTCGACACCCAGGCACAGGTCAGGTACGCGGCACAGTCGCTCGCCGACGACGTGACCGGGGCCTTCGCCGAGCTGGAGGTGACCGTGCGCGGCAACCCGAAGCTGCGGCCCGGCGTGCCGGTCGCGCTCGCCGACGTGGGGGAGCCCTTCGAGGGCAAGTACACGGTGACCGCGGCCCGCCACTCCTTCGGCGACGGCCGGCACTACGAGACGCTGCTGACCGTCAGCGGCCGCCAGTGGCGGTCCCTGTACGGCCTCGCCTCGGGCGGCGCGAGCGTGCAGCCCCGGCTGCCGAGCGTCGCCAACGCCCTGGTCACGGACGTCAAGGACCCGCTCAAGCAGGGCCGCGTCAAGCTCCGCTTCCCGTGGCTGGACGACAAGTACACCAGCGACTGGACGCGCACCGTGCAGTTCGGCGGCGTCAAGGGCGGGGGAGTGATCACCCCGGACGTGGGCGACGAGGTGCTGGTCGCGTTCGACCGGGGGACGCTGGACCACCCGTACGTCATCGGCGGGCTCTACAACGGCCGGGACAAGCCGGACCCGGTGGACGTGCCGCTGTACGACGGCACGAAGGGCACCATCACCCGGCGTACCGTCGCCGACCGCAGCGGCAACCGCATCGACCTCCTCGACCAGCGCACCGGCGGCAAGCGCGGCGTACGGCTGAGCACCGGGGACAACAAGCTGACGGTCAACCTGGACCGTACGAACACCGAGATCACCGTCGACAGCTCCGGCAGCGTCACCATCAAGGGCAGCCGGTCGGTGTCCGTGGAGGCGGGCACCGACCTGGACCTCAGCGCCCGCCGCAACCTGACCATCAAGAGCGGCGGCATGCTCAACATCGAGGGCCGGGGGCTGGTCAACCTCAAGTCCCTCGGCGGTGCGGTCAACGTGGACGCGGTGGGCGCGCTGAGCCTGAAGGCGCTGGGCGCCGCGACGGTCAGCGCCGGCGGCACCATCCAGGTCAACTCCGTCGCCAACGTCGGCATCCGGGCCGCCACGCTCATGCTCCAGGGCGTCGTGCTGGTCAACAACAAGCCGTACCCGATCCCGTGACGGCCGGGCGGATCGCCGGGAACGGCACGGAAGAGAGAAGGCAGGTGGCCCACTGATGGCCGATCAGTTCGTCGGGTCCGGCTGGGCGTTCCCCCTGCGCATCGGACCCACCGGCGGCATCGCCCTGGTCAGCGGGGAGCGCGAGGTCGAGGAGGCCATGCGGCTCGTGCTGGCCACGGCGCCGGGCGAGCGTCCGATGCGCCCCGAATTCGGCTGCGCCATCCACGACATGGTCTTCGCGCCGGTCAACGAGGCCACGGCGGGCCGCATCCAGCACGAGGTGTACGCCAGCCTCGACCGCTGGGAGCCCCGCATCGAGGTGGACGACGTCACCGTGACGGCGGGCGACGACCAGGGCGTGCTCTACATCGACGTGCGCTACTCGATCCGCGGCACCAACAACCCGCGCAGCCTGGTCTTCCCGTTCTACGTCATCCCTTCGCACGACGAGCCGGGCGGAGCGGGTGACGGTGACCCGCCCGGCGGGCCGGGGCCCGGAGCCGGGCCCGCCACCCTTCCCCGTACGACCGACGAGCACATTGGAAGCGACCGCTGATGGCCCTGCCCTCCCCGAACCTCGACGACCGGCGCTTCCAGCAGTTCGTCGACGACGCCAAGCGCTACATCCAGCAGCGCGCCCCGGAGTGGACCGACCACAACGTCTCCGACCCCGGCGTGACGCTGGTGGAGACGGTCGCGCACATGGCCGACCAGGTCGTCTACCGGCTCAACCGGGTACCGGAGAAGAACCACCTGGCCTTCCTCGACCTGCTCGGCATCACCCTCTTCCCGCCGTCGGCGGCCCGCGCCGACGTGACCTTCTGGCTCTCCGCGCCCCAGGAACAGCCCGTACGGCTCGCCGTCGGCACCGAGGTGGCCACCGCGCGCACCGAGAGCGAGGAGGCGGTCGTCTTCGCCACCGAGCACGAACTCACCATCGTGCCGAGCGAGTTGTCGCATCTGGTGGTCCACCCGCAGGACGGCGAGGCCACCGAGCGGACCTCCGACCTGGCCGAGGCCAAGGACGTCAACTGCTTCGCCGAGGCCCCGCGGCCCGGCGACCGGATGCTCTTCGGGCTGAGTGCCGCCGTGCCGCACTGCGCCGTGGCGCTGACCCTGGAGAGCCGCGTCGACGGCGTCGGCGTGGACCCGCGGCAGCCCCCGCTGGTCTGGGAGGCGTGGACAGCGGACGGCTGGGCGGAGTGCGAGGTCGAGCGGGACACCACCGGCGGTCTGAACCGCCCCGGCGAGGTCGTCCTGCACGTCCCCGGCGGGCACGTGCTCTCCCGCGCCGGGCGCCGGGAGGCCGGCTGGCTGCGCTGCCGGGTCACCGAGGCCGCCGCCGGCCAGCCCTTCTACACCGTCTCGCCCACCATCCGCTCGGCCGAGGCGTTCACCATCGGCGGCACCACCCGCGCCGTGCACGCCGAGACCGTCCGCGACGAACTCCTCGGCGAGGCCACCGGGCTGCCGGCCCAGCGGCTGCGGCTCGCGCACGCGCCCGTCGTCGGCGACGTGCCGCCGCTGCTCCTCCAGGTCGCCGAGCGCGACGGCTGGGTCGACTGGCAGGTCGTCGGGCACTTCGCCGCCTCGGGTCCTGAGGACCGGCACGTCACCCTCGACGCCGCCACCGGCGAGGTCGCCTTCGGCCCCGCCGTCCGCGAACCCGACGGCACCCTGCGCCAGTACGGCGCCGTACCGCCCAAGGGCGCCATGATCCGCGCCCGCCGCTACCGCACCGGCGGCGGCAAGGCCGGGAACGTCGCCCGCGGCGCCATCCAGGTGCTGCGCGACTCCGTGCCGTACGTTGCCGAGGTCACCAACCGCGAGGCGGCCGTCGGCGGCGTGGACGGCGAGACGGTGGAGGAGGCCAAGGTCCGCGCACCCATCGCGCTGAGCGCCCAGGACCGGGCCGTGACCCTCCGCGACTACGAGGAACTCGCCCGCCGTGCCGCGCCCGAGACCGCCCGCATCACCTGCCTGGCCGCCGAACCGGACGAGCACGGCGCGCACGCCGTACGCGTCCTGGTCATCCCGCAGGCCGTGCCGGACCCGGGCGGCCGGCTCCGCTTCGAGCAGCTGGTGCCCAGTGACGCACTGCTCGGCAGGATCACCCGGTACCTCGACGACCGGCGGCTGATCGGCACCCGGCTCGCCGTCGGCCCGCCGTACTACCAGGGCGTCACCGTCGTCGCGACCCTGCACGCCTTCCGCGGCACCGACACCGACCGGGTCCGCAGGGACGCGCACGACGCGCTCTACCGCCATCTGGACCCGCTGACCGGCGGCGCGCACGGCACCGGCTGGCCCTTCGGCCGGCCCGTGCAGGCCGGTGAGGTCTTCGCCGTCCTCCAGCGTGTGCCCGGCGTCGAGCTCGTCGACCAGGTGCTGCTGCACCCGGCCGACCCGCTGACCGGCAAGCGCGGCGACGCCACCGACCGGATCGGCCTGGATCCGTCCGCGCTGGTCTTCTCCTTCGACCACCGCGTCCGGGTGATCGGGGACGCCACATGAGGGGATCGATCGACGGGCTCGGCTCGTCAGCACCGCTGGGCGACATGCTGCCCGCCGTCTTCGCCGAGGACGACCTGGCCCAGCGCTTCGTCGCCGGGCTGGACGAGGTGCTCGCGCCCATCCACAACGTCCTGGACTGCCTGGACTCCTACTTCACCCCCTCGCTCGCGCCGGCCGACTTCACCCGCTGGCTCGGCGAGTGGGTCGGTGCCGCGCCCGACGGCGGCCCCGACCTCCCCGAGGACCCGGCGCAGCTGCGTGCCGCGGTCGCCGCGGCCGTACGCCTGCACCGCATCCGCGGCACCCGGCGCGGCCTGGAGGAGGCCGTACGGCTCACCTTCGGCGTCACGCCGGAGATCGCCGAGAGCGGCGGCGCCACCTGGGACGCCCGGCCCCTCGGCCCGTTCCCCGGAGGGCGCCGCCCGAGCCTGCACGTCAGACTCCGGCTCCGCGACCCGGGGCCGCACGACGAACACCGGCTGGAGCGGCTCGTCGCAGCCGCCCGGCCCGCGCACATGCCCTACACGGTCCAGGTGACCGCAGCCGAAAGGACAACCGACAGGTGACCGACCACAACTCTGCCTCCTCCGCCGCCGGCGGCCGGCCGGCGGACTGCCCCGAGTGCGGCACCCGTACGGCCCCGGGCCAGTCGTTCTGCGACGGCTGCGGCACGGTACTGGGCTGGAAGCCGCCGAAGTTCGTCACGGAAGCGCCGGGCCCGTCCGCCGCGCCCGCCGAGCCGGAGCAGCCCGCCGCCGCCCGGGACACCACAGCCCGGGAAACCCCCGCCCGGGACACCACCGGGCCCGAGGAGACGACGCTCCGTCAGGACACCGTCTCCGCCGACGCCGACACCGCGCCCCAGGGCGCCGTCGACCCCCGCGGCCCGGCAGAGGCGCAGCCCGCCTCCGGGGCGCAGCCGGACGCCGCCGGGGCCGACGAGCGGGCCAGGGCACTGCTCATACCGGTGGCCGACCCCGAGGCGCGCGCTGCGGCCGAGCCGGCCGTCGCACCGGTGCTGCCCGGACGCCCGGAAGCGGCCCGCCCCGTGGCGCAGGGACCGGCCTACGACCCCAGCGAGGAGGGCGGCACACCCTGCCCGTGGTGCTCCACCGGCAACCGCCCCGACCGGCACTTCTGCCGCCGCTGCGCCATGTCGCTCGACGCGCGCCCGGAGGGCCCGGCCCGGCGGCTGCCGTGGTGGCGCCGCATCCTGGACCGCCGCAACCGCCCGGCGCCCTGGGCCGGCACCCGCCCGCGCCTGCGCCGGGACCTGGGCCGCATCCTGAGCTGGACGTTCCGTCTGATCGTGGTCGGCCTGGTGGTGTTCGCCGCGTTCAACATCGGCACCGCCGTCGACGCCGTGCGCGACCACTTCGCCAAGCGCGCGCCGGTGGACCCGGACAGCTACGCGGCGTCCCGCTCGTACGAGGACCACGGCGACAAGCTGGCCTTCGACAAGTTCAACAACACCTGGTGGGGCCCGGGCGTCTCGGAGTCCGGCAAGGGGGAGTGGATCGAGGCGCGGTTCCAGGAGCCCGTCCGACTGCTGGACCTGATGATCACGCCCGGCATCTCGACCAAGCCGGCCGACCTCACCAAGGCCGCCCTGCCGCACCGGATCGACGCCCTGGTGACCACCGCCGACGGGCACCACTTCACCAAGCCGCTGGTCCTCGACCGGGCGAGCGGACCACAGCGCGTCGACTTCCGCGTCGGCGACGTCAGCTCCGTACGGTTCGTCGTGCAGTCGTCCTACAACTCCGGCTCCGACAAGCAGGTCTCCTTCGCCGAGATCGAGTTCTTCGGGCGCTCCCACTCGTCGAGTTCCTGAGACACGGGCAGGACCACGGACGGGCCCGTCGGCCGGCGTACCGGCGCATCACGGGCCCGTCCCCCCGTCCTCGTCCAGCGCCTCCCGCAGCGCGGTGCGGCGCCGGATGCCCAACTTCCGGTAGGTACTGGTCAGATGGGTCTCCACGGTACGCCGCGCGAGGTGCAGCAGGGCCGCTATCTCGGCGTTGGACCGGCCGTCGGCGGCGAGCGCGGCGATCCGGCGCTCGCTGTCGGTGAGGGCGCCGGCGCCGGTCCGCCGGGCGGGCGTGCGCCGCGCACCGCTGTCGCGCAGCGCCTGCTCGGCCTGGGCCAGCAGTGGCGCCGCGCCCATGTGGTCGGCGGTGGCGGCGGCCTCCCGCAGCAGCGGCCGGGCCCGGCGCGGATGCCCGGCGGCGGCGAGCTGCCGGCCGTGCGTGATCAGCGCCGGGACCAGCTCGATGTCCAGCCCGTCCTCCGGTCCGGCGTGTGCGGCGCCCTGACCGGCGTCCGGCCCGGGCTCCGAGGCCCCGCCCCGCAGTACGGTGACGGCCCGTTCGGTCAGTTCCAGGCCGTGCCGGCCGCCCGTGGCCGCACCGAGGACGCGCAGCGCACGGCCCACGACGCGCGGGGTGTCCCAGATCGCGGCCAGCCGGTACTCCTCCTCCGCCAGCGGCAGTGCCGCCTGCGGCCGGCCGAGCGCCAGGTGGCACTCGGCGGCTGCCGACCGCCACGGGGAGACGGCCGGGCTGAGGATGTCCCGCGCCGACTGCCGCCGCCCGCAGTCGAGGAAGTCCTCCAGCGCGCCCAGCTGGTCGCCCTCTGCGGCACGCAGCACGCCACGCGCGTAGAGGAAGCGGTTGAGCTGCCAGCCGTCCGTGGACGCGTCGACGTGGACGTCCTGCGCGATCCGCCGCGCTTCCGCGGTGCGCCCGGCGCGCACCAGCGAAATGACCGTGTGCGCACGCAAGTTGGTCGGCGCGGCGTGCCCCGGCGGCAGCCCGGGTGGTCGCTGGTCGGGGAACTCCTCCGCCGTGAACCGGCCGCGCGCCGCCTCGGTGTCGGCACGGGTGTTGAGCAGCGCGTGGTGGGCCGGGTGCAGCGGCGAGAGGCGTTCGGTCAGGCCGTTCCGCACGAACCGGTCGGCGTCCTCCAGCGCGTCCGCCCACTGCGCCACGGTGGAGGCCGCGCTCAGCTGGTACGGCAGCAGCATCCGGTCCTCCGGCGCCGCGACGAGCTGCCTGACCTGCCGCATGGCCGCCTCGGCCGACAGCAGCCCGGCGGCGGCCTCGTACCGCACCAGCAGCGTCCGCACGGCCGGGCTGAGCAGGTCGGGCGACCGCTCGGCCGTCTCCCGCAGCCGCTGGTGCACCTCGCGCCGGATGTCCCGGTCGTGGTCGGAGAGCAGCGCGGCCGCCGTCTGCACCGTGCGGGCCAGCACCGGGTCGTCCTGGTCGTCGATGTCCCGCAGCACATCGAAGGCGGCCCGCGCCTCGCCCCGGTGGACGAGCGCGGTGCCCAGCCCGAGCGCCGTCGCCACCTTCTGCTCGGGCCGCTCCTGGAGCCGCAGCGCCTCGGTCAGCCGCGGTATACCCGCCGACCGCACGGTGGCGAACTCCAGCGCGCCGAGCCGCGTCAGCACCTCGGCGCGGCGTTCGCGCGGCATCCACGTGTCCAGCGCGGCACGCAGATACGCGGCGGCATCGCCGTCCCGGCCCGCGCGGGACGCCTCACGCGCCGCGTCCAGCAGGGTGTCGGTCGCCCAGTCGCCGCCGGAAGGCCGGGCCCGCAGCAGGTGCCCGGCCACGGCCTCGGCCCGGTCACCCCTGCGGTACCGGTGCGCGGCGGCCCGGCGGTGCAGTTCGACCCGGTCCTCCTCGGGCCAGCCGTCCAGCACCGCGCTGCGCAGCAGGGGGTGGGCGAAGAGCGGGCCGCCGTGGCCGGGGTCGCGGCGCAGCAGGCCCAGCCGGGTCATCGCGGTGAGCCACCCGGGCACCCGGGCGACGCCGGCCCCGCTCACCTCGGCCAGCAGCTCCTCGGTGACGTGGGCGTGCGCCCCGCCGCTCGCCTCCAGCTCGGCCAGCGCACGGGCCACGGCGGCGGTCTCGGGCCCGGCGCTGTCCAGCCACCACAGCACGGCCGCCGCGTAGGCACCCGGGTACAGGTCGGCACAGCTGACGGGCAGCGCGGCGCCGTCCCGGCCGCCGTCCGGCAGCACGGCCAGCAGGTCGTCCAGCAGGGCACGCAGCAGCAGCGGCAGGCCGGCGCCCGCGCGCACGCAGTCGGCCACCCAGGAGTCCGCAGCGTCCGCCCCGAACGCCTCGCGCACCAGCGCCGCACCGGCCTCCGGGCTCAGCGGGGCCGGCGCGTGCGCCCGCACCAGCGACGGCGACAGGGCGTGCGCCAGGCCGGGGCCGGGCGGTGCGATGTCGTACTGCACCCGCTCGCTCGCCACCAGCAGGACGGGCAGCCCGGCGAGCCGGCGGGCGGCCTCGGCCAGCCAGCGCCGGGAAGCGGAGTCGGCGAGGTGCACGTTGTCCACGGTCAGCAGCAGCGGCGAGGCGTCCGCGTACTCGCGCAGCAGCTCCCACAGCCGCGCCGCCAGATCCATCGGGGACGCGTCCTCGTCCGCCCCCGCCGGCTGCTGCGCATCGAGCAGCTGCACGACGGGACCGAGGACGGTACGGGCACTCTCGGCGGAGCAATCGGCCCGCAGCACCCGCATCCCGTGCTGCTCACCGTGCAGCGCCGCGGTGTCCAGAAGGGCACTGCGGCCGGTCCCCGTGGGTCCGCGGAACAGCAGCAGCCGGCCCGCTCCGGTCCGCGCGCGGGCGGCCTCGGCGGCCAGCAGGCCGAGCGCGGCCTCGCGCTCCAGTAGCTCGGTCACGGGCGCCGACCGCCCGTGATCTCGTGGTTCGTCTCGTGGTCGGCCACGATTGCGAGCCTCGTGGTGCCGGCGGCAGGCTGGACGCGCGCACTGCCCACGGAGCCCGCACCCCGCGAACGGGTGCGGTACCGAAGGGCACTTGAGCACAGAGCGTCACGTACCCGAAGACGCGTACGTCGTACCGCAGGACAAGCACGTAAGGGAATGGTTGTGCACGTTCGGACCCGGGTCCCGGTCGTCGTCCACGCGTCGGATCCGCTCTCCCACGCGGGAGCCGTCAGCCAGTTGCGAGCGCAACCGGAAGTGGAACTCGTCGACGACGCGTCGGCGCCGCCGGCGGGCACCGTCGCCGTGCTGCTCGCCGAGAAACTGGACGACACGGCGCTGGCGCGGCTGCGCAGACTCGTACGGAACGACGGCGCCCGGGCGGTGCTCGTCACCGAGCTGATCAGGGAAGCGGAACTGCTCCAGGTCATCGAGTGCGGCGTCGGCACCATCGTCTGGCGGCGCGAGGCCACCGCGAACCGGCTGCTGAAGGCCATACTGGCCGCCTCCCGGGGGGACGGTGACCTGCCGTCCGACCTGCTGGGACGGCTGATCACACAGATAGGCAGCATGCAGCGCAGCGCGGCGGGACCGTCCGACGTGCCCGCGTCCGGCCTCACCGCGCGTGAGGTCGACGTGCTCCGGCTGGTCGCCGAGGGCCTGGGCACAGGGGAGATCGCTGGCAAGCTCTCGTACTCCGAACGCACCGTCAAAAACGTGATGCACGGCCTGACGACCCGGCTGCACCTTCGCAACCGGGCTCATGCCGTGGCCTTTGCTCTGCGTGAAGGCTACATCTGACGCGTCGCGCGCGGGTCAAGGGCCCCCGGGGCATCGTTGGGTGCCCTCCGTGCGGCCCCGCAACGGCTGCCGGTACCGGCACCGCGCGCGCCACCATGAGCCGGGCACCACGACACGCAGCAAGTAGTGAAGGGCACGACCGTGATCCACGAGGTGGACGAGGTACTGAAGGGGCTGCTGAGCGGCGGCGCGCTGGCCGGTTCCGGCGTCGAGATCGCCTTCGACGCGCCGACCCGGGAGTGGGCGGCGCGGCGCAACGCCCCGGCCGTCGACGCCTACCTCTACGACATCCGCGAGGACCTCCAGCGGCGCCAGCGCGGCACCGTCCCGGTCCGCGACGAGCAGGGCGTGGTGCGGTCCCGGCGCCAGTCGCCGCGCTGGTTCCGGCTGGCCTACCTCGTCACCGCCTGGACCAAGCGCCCGCAGGACGAGCACCGGCTGCTCTCCGCGGTGCTCGCCACCCTGCTGCCGCACGAGACCCTGTCGCCGGAGCAGCTGACCGGCCCGCTCGCGGAACTCGGCCTCACGATCCCGCTGACCGTCTCCGGCTCGCACACCGAAGCCCGCTCGCTCGCCGACGTCTGGTCCGCGCTCGGCGGCGAGCTCAAGCCGTCGCTCGACGTCGTCCTCACCGTGCCCTTCCCCGCGTACCCGGAGTACGACGCGGGCCCGCCGGTCACCGAAGGCGCCGCGGTCCGCGTCCGCACCGTCGACGGCGCCCTCGAAGACGCCGAGCGCCGGCACCGGCCCAGCCACCTGGCCGCCGGAGGAACCGCACAGTGAGCACGTCAGCACCCGCGGCCGAAGCGCCCGCGCCGGCCGCCGCTCCGCTGCTCGGCCGGCTCGCCCGGCTCCGTGAGCGGGTGGCACTGCTCGTCGAACGGCGCAGCGCCACCGATCCCACCGCAGCCGACCCGCTGCGCGGGCTGTACCTGTCCGAGGAGTCGGTGCGGCACCTGCTGCACACCGACCGCGGCCCGGCACCGGACGCGGACACCGGGCCGGACCCCGCCGATCCGGCGAACGGCCCGGACCCCTCGCAGACCGGGACGGAGGCCGGCACCGGCGACCGGCTGGAGTGGCTGGCCGGGCGCTTCGGCCTGACCGCGCTCGACACCTCCATCCTGCTCGTCGCCCTCGCGCCCGACCTCGACCGCGGCTTCGAGCCGCTCTACGGCTATCTCAACGACGACGTGAGCCGCCGCCGCGCGACCACCGGGCTGGCGCTGGACCTGTGCGGAGTGCCCGCGCACGCCGCGGCGGCACGTGCCCGCTTCCAGCCCACCGCGCCGCTCCTGGCACGCGGCCTGCTCACCGTCGACGAGCCGGAGCGCCCCTTCCTCAGCCGCGTCCTGCGCGTCCCCGACCGGGTGCTCGCCCACCTCCTCGGCGACGACGCCCCGGATGCTGAACTCGCCGACAGCGTACGGACGTTCGCCGCCGCGCCCGGCCCCGGACCGCTCGCCCGGCAGCTCGCCGGACGGCTGGCCCGCGGGCCGCTCACGGCGTACCTGCGCGCACACCGCGCGGGCGACGGGCCCGCCTGCGCCGCGGCAGCCCTGCACGCCGCCGGCATCGGCGCGCTGCACGTCACGCAGCCCGAGGCGGCGCCCTGCGCCGAACTGCTGCGGGAGGCGCGGCTCACCGGCAGTGCCATCGTCGTGTCACCGCTGCCCGAACAGCCGCGTGCCCTGCTGCGCGCGCTGGCCGCGGACGACGTCACCGTGCTGCTGGCCGACACCCGTCCGTACGACCCGCAGTGGTGCGAGGACAGCCGCGACCCGCTCGTCCTGGACGTGCCCCGGCAGCGCGCCGGCGACGTGGCGGCGTGGACGGCGGCCCTGGCCGCCGCGACCGCCGGCCCCGGCGCCGCCCCGGCCGAACGCCCCGCTGCCGCACCGGACTTCGACCTGGAACCGGTCGTCGCCGCCTACCGGCTCGGTGACAACGCCGTCCGCCGCGCCGCCCGGTCCGCCGTCGAGCTGGCGGAGTTCGACGGCACCCCGCTCACCGCCGAGCACCTGCGGCTCGCGGCCCGCCGGCAGTCCGCCTCGGGCCTGGAACGGCACGCCCGCCGCATCCGCCCCGCCGTCGGCTGGGACGACCTCGTACTCCCCGACGCGCAGCTCACCGCGTTGCGGGAACTGACCCGCCGGGCCCGCCACCGCGACCGGGTGCTCGGCGACTGGCGGCTGAGCGCCGGCGGCGGGCGCGGCCGCGGCGTCCTGGGCCTGTTCGCGGGCGACTCCGGTACCGGCAAGACCCTCTCCGCCGAGGTGGTCGCCGCCGACCTGGGCCTCGACCTCTACGTCGTCCAGCTCTCCTCCGTCGTCGACAAGTACGTCGGGGAGACCGAGAAGAACCTGGAGCGGATCTTCACCGAGGCCGACCGCACCGACGCCGTGCTGCTCTTCGACGAGGCCGACGCCGTGTTCGGCAAGCGCTCGGAGGTCAAGGAGGCCGGCGACCGGTACGCGAACATGGAGAGCGCCTACCTCCTCCAGCGGCTGGAGTCCTTCGACGGCATCGCGCTGCTCACCACCAACCTGCGCGCCAACATCGACGAGGCGTTCACCCGCCGGCTGGACCTGGTCGTCGACTTCCCGTTCCCCGCGCCCGACCAGCGGCTCGCCCTGTGGCGGCACAGCCTCGCGCACGTGCCCTGCGCCGACGACATCGACCCGGGCCCGTGCGCGCGGGAGTTCGAGCTGGCCGGCGGCGCCATCCGCAGCGCCGTCGTCACAGCGGCGTACGCGGCGGCCGGCCGCGGCGGCCCCGTGTGCACCGCCGACCTGCTGGACGGCGCCCGCCGCGAGTACCGCAAGGCCGGCCGGCTGGTGCTGGACGACGCCGACTGGTGAGGCCGCGGGCCTTGCGGGAGCACCGGAAACACGCCGTACTGCGCAGCATGCAGCAGGGCGATTAGCACGAAGGACTGCCTCCGGGAACCGGTCCGTGCCATTCAGGTGACGGAGCGTGTGCTGTCACGGACGGGTGGTTACCCATCGTCTGCGAGGCGGCGGAGCAGCCGCCTCTTCCCTGTGCGAACCAATGGAGGCTCGAACATGAACCGCACTGTGAAGCGCGTGGCCGCCGTCGTCGGTCCGGTCGCCGCCCTCGTGCTGCTGGCCGGCGGTACCGCCGCCGCCGACAGCGACGACTTCCTCAACAGCAAGATCGCGTCGACCGACTCCGGGTACCAGAACGCGACGGCGGGCGACCACGGTGCGCAGAGCACCGGCGCGGGGACGCACACCTCGCTCGTCCAGACGGGCAACTGGGACGACGAGGACGACGACTGACGGACGCCTCCGGTCAGCTCCGCCCCGCCGGTCCGGTGCAGACCGGACCGGCGCGGGTACCCGTCGGCCCGATCGAGAGGGGGAGCGACGCGTGGAACTGCGTGATCTGGAGTACTTCGCCCTGGTGGCCGACGAGTTGCACTACGGCCGCGCCGCGGCCCGGCTGCATGTGTCACCCGCCGCCGTACGACGGCGGATCCGGGACCTGGAGTGCGAGCTGGGGCTCGTGCTGTTCGACCGCACGGACGGCCGGCTGTCGCTCGCCCCGGCAGGCGGCGAACTGCTGCCGGCGGCGCGCCGCGCGCTCGCCGCGACGGGCGAGGTCGAGGACGCCGCGCGGCACCTGCGCGCCGCCCGGCTGGGGGAGTTGCGCATCGGCTGCGCACCGGGCGCTGCCCGCCTGGTCGACGCGCTGATCGGCAAGGTCGCGCGGGAGCACGCGGACATCGCGGTACTGGCAGCGCCCATGTGGAGCCTGCAGGCACTGGACGCCGTCGCGCGCGGCGACCTCCAGCTGGCACTGGTCCGCGACCCGCTGCCGCCGCAGGGCACCTCGTCCCTCATCGTCGGCAGGTACCGCGACGAGCACGTGGCCGTCCCGGCGCCCGGCCCGCTGACCCGTCAGGTCCCGGTGCCGCTCGGCGCGTTCGAGGGCCTGCCCTTCCTGATCAACGAACGGGACATCGCACCCGGCGTGCACGACGCGACCGTACGCTTCTTCGCCGACCACGGCGTCGCGCCGCTCTGGCAGCACCACCGGCTGCGCGAACCCGAGCAGGTGCTCTCCCTGGTGGCGGCCGGCACCGCATCGGCGCTGGTGCACGCCCACCCCGCCGACGTCACCGACCCCGCCAACGTGACCTGCCCCGGCGTCGCCGTACTGCCGCTTGCCGAGCCGGGCCCCGAGCACCGCTTCCACCTGGTGTGGCGCTCGGACGACTCCTCGCCGCTGCTGCACTCCCTCATCGACCTGGTCTGCGACCACGGCTGCGACCTCGACGAACCGGCGGAGGACGACGTACCGAATGCCGGCGCCGCAGAGGGCGTCACCACGTCGGACGTGCGCTGACCCCGCCGTCCACCACGAGGTCGGTGCCGGTGATCCACGCGGCCGCGTCCGAGGCGAGGAACACACAGGCGTCGCCGATGTCCTCGGGCCGGCCGAGCCGGGTGAGCGGCGCCGCGCGGGTCCACCGGTCGACCCCGTCCGGCCAGTCGTCGGCCAGGCCCGGCCGGTCGACCAGGCCGGGAGAGACCGTGTTGACGCGGACGCCGAGGGGGCCGTACTCCAGCGCAGCGGAGCGCGCGAACATGATGAGGGCGGCCTTGGCGGCGCTGTAGTGGGCGTGCCCCGGCGCGGGACGGGACCCCTCGATGGACGCGATGTGGACGACGGAGCCGCCGTCGCCGCCGTCCCCGGTCATCGCCCGCACCGCGGCCTGGGTGCAACAGAAAGCACTGGTCACATTGGCCTCCGTGACCCGCCGCCAGTCGTCCGCCGTCATCTCCGCGAGCGGCTGCACCGGCTGCACGCCGGCGTTGTTGACCAGGACGTCCAGCCGGCCGCGCCAGGCGGCCGCCGTGTCCACCAGCCGGTGGCACTCCGCCTCCCGCGTCAGGTCGGCCCGCACGGCGACCGCCTCGCCGCCCGCCCCGGTGATCTCCTCGACCAGCGCACCGGCCGCCCGCTCGCTGCGGTGCCAGTGGACCACCACGGCGGCGCCCGCGTGCGCGAGCCGCCGGGCGATCCCGCCGCCCAGCAGTCCGCCGGCGCCCGTGACCAGGGCGACCCGTCCGGTCAGTACGCCCGCTGCGGCCGCTTCACTCATCGCCGGCCCCGTCCGGCGTGCCGTCCGGCATCCGCAGCGGGGCGCCGGGCCGGCACAGCGCCCGGATGCGTTCCGCCTGCCGGGGGTACTGCCTGATGAGGTCGTCCACGTCGCCGCCTTCGTAGTCGCGGGGCAGGAAGCCGGGCGCCATGGTCGTACCGCACAGCGACCAGCGCCCGCCCGGGAGCACCCGGGCGCCCATCCACGTACCCGCGGGCACCACCGTCTGCACTTCACCGTCCGTCCCGCCGAGCCGGATCACCCGGTCGGCGCCCTCCGGACCGAGGAGCAGCAGCTCGGCCGCGTCGCCCCGGTAGAAGTGCCAGACCTCGTCCAGGGGGAGGCGGTGCAGCGCGGAGAAGCCGTCGGCGGCCGCGGTGAGCAGCACGATGATGGCCGTGCCGGCCGGCCGCCCGGTGGCGTCCGGCGGCCCCGCCCACGTGCTGCGGAACAGTCCGCCCTCGGCCGGCAGCGGCCGCAGTCCATACCGTTCGGCCAGCTCGGCGGGTGTCGTCTCGTCCGTACCGGACACGGCTACCCCTCTCGTCGGCGCGGCGGCGCGGGCGGTCAGTGGGGCTCGGCGCTCCGGTAGAGGCCCACGAAGGCCAGCCGGGGCGTCGCCCGCGCCGCCGTGATGCGTACCCGTATGCGCCGGGCCGTCACCGGCTCGGACAGGACGAGGATGCGGCTGTACCCGATCGTGGTGGCGGCCGCAGCCTGCCGCCAGCCCGCCCCGTCCCACACGTCCACGGCACACTCCTCGACCCGCTGGCCGCGCGTGATGTCCTCGCCCAGCCGGACGCGGTCGAAGGCGGCGGCCCGCGGGAGCGTCAGCTCCACCGCCCCGGTGCGCGCGCCGCCGGCCGGTGACCAGCCGGTGGTCAGGCGCGGGTCGGTGAGCGCGGCGGCGGTCCGGCCGCGCGCCCCGGCGAGCAGGCTGGTGCCGTACGTACCGTCCAGCGCCCGGCGGAAGGCCGTCAGCACCGCGACGTCGGCCGCATCCACCCGGCCGTCCTTCGCGGGCGGCACGTTGAGCAGCAGGACCGCGTTGCGCCCGACCGACTTCTCGTACAGGTCGACCAACTGGGCTGCGGATTTGGGGTGTTGGTCCGGGTGGTGGTACCAGCCGGGGCGCAGCGAGACGTCCGCCTCGCCGGGGAACCACCGCAGCGACGTGATGTCCGGGTTGCCGGTGAGCCGGTCCCGGGACCCGAGGTCGGCGCCGGACTCGCCGCCGGGGACCTGCATGCCGATGCCGTCGCCGGTGACGGGCAGCACGCTCCACTCCGACTCGCGCGCGATGCCGTCCTCGTTGCCGATCCAGCGGACGCCGCACGGCGCCTTGAAGACGACGGTGTGCGGCGACAGCTTCCCGATGACGTCGTAGAAGGCGGCGAAGTCGTACTCCTGGCGGATGCCGGCGTCCGCCCACGGGTTGGCGCCGTCCAGCCACAGTTCGTCGATGGGGCCGTACTGGGTGAACAGCTCGTAGACCTGGTTCAGGTAGTACGCGTCGTAGTCATTGACCGTGACGTCGAACGCCGGCAGTTCGCCCCGCGCGACGGCCCCCGCGCGGTCGTCGCCGTCGACGAGCGTGGGGAGGGTGCGCCGGGTGGGCGCGCTGCCGTTGCCGTACCGGCCGTGGCCGCCGGGGGTGCGGTCGCCGTCCTCCAGGGTGGCCTGCTCCTCGATGCTCAGCGGCTCGCCGGCCTGCTGCTTGGCACGGATCCTGGCCACCCAGTCGGCGTGCCAGGCGTGCGGGAGCTCGGCGCCGTCGGCGGGGGAGAGGTACACGCCCACCTTGAGCCCCGCGGCTCGCGCGGCACGGACGTACGCACCGAGGACGTCGCCCTGCCAAGGGCTGGCCGCGACGGAGTGCCGGGTGTAGCGGGTGGGGTAGAGCACGAAGCCGTCGTGGTGCTTGGCGGTGAGCATCACGAGCTTCGCACCGGCCGCGCGGTACGCGCGCATCCACTGCGCCACGTCCACCCGCTCCGGCGCGAACCACGCCGGGTCCTCGCAGCCCGACCCCCACTCGCGGCCGGTGAAGGTGTTCATGCCGAAGTGGGTGAAGACGGTCAGTTCATTGCGCTGCCAGGCGAGTTGCTGGGGTGTGGGGACGACGTGCGCGGCCTTGGCGATGATCTGCTCGGCGGTGT
Organism: Streptomyces sp. Ru73; assembly: GCF_002920575.1. Lineage (GTDB taxonomy): Bacteria > Actinomycetota > Actinomycetes > Streptomycetales > Streptomycetaceae > Streptomyces. The sequence goes on from NZ_PQSQ01000008.1 coordinate 59,740, forward strand.
CGGAGGGGGAGACGGGGACGACCGGTCCGGGGGTGATGCCACCGGCCGTGCCGTGTGAGGCGCCCGCTGCCACCGCCGTGCGCGGGAGGAGCGCGGCGGCGGGCAGGGCGGCTCCCATGGCGAGGAGCGTTCTCCGGGACGGGCTCATCGTGGTCCTCCGTGTGGGGTGTGGTGGACGAGCGGTGCGCGCGGGAACGGGGGCGGTCAGGCCGGGCGGTGCTGCCAGTACTGCTCGATCTCCTCCAGCGAGCGGCCCGCGGTCTCCGGGACGCGGCGGGCGACGTACCGGGCGGCGAGCGCGGACAGCACGGCGAAGATGCCGAAGACCGTGCTGCCGATCGCCTTCAGCACGTCCGGAAAGGCCAGCGCGAAGCCGAAGTTGAGCAGATACTGGGTGAAGGTGATCACGCCCATGCCGAGCGCGCGGGCCCGCAGCGGCAGCACCTCGGGGCAGTACAGCCAGAACACCGGCCCGAGCCCGAAGCCGAACGCGAAGGTGTAGACGAAGACGCAGACCACCGCGAGCACGGGCACGTCGGGGAAGAGCGCGAGGGCGGCCATCGGCGGCACCTGCGCGGCCAGCGAGAGGGTCAGCAGCCGCACCCTGCCCAGCCGCTCGATGAAGGGCAGCGACGCCGCGGTGGACAGCACCAGCGCGGCACCCACGCCGTAGTTGGCGATCGTGCCGGCCTGTGCGCCGTTGCCGTCGGTGAGGTGGGAGAAGATGACGGGCGCGTAGTACACGACCGCGTTGATGCCGGTGAAGACCTGGAAGAAGGTCAGGATCAGGGTGATGCGCAGCGCCGGCCGGTAGGTGCCGGCCAGCTCCCGCAGTCCGGCGTGCTGCTGCGCCAGGCTCTCGCGGATCTCGGTGACCTCGGCCTCGGCCGACTCCGGCGTCGCGCGCAGCCGCCGCAGCACGCCACGGGCCTCCGCCTCGCGCCCGTGCGTCATCAGCCAGCGCGGGCCGGCCGGGCTGAGCAGCATGCCGACGAGGAAGACGACGGCGGGCACGGCGCCCAGCCCGAGCATCCACTCCCACGCTGCGGCCGCCGACAGCGCGTCACCGACCGCGTAGGCGAGGAGGATGCCGACGTTGACGGCGAGCTGGTAGAGCGCGGTGATCCGGCCGCGCAGGTGCCGGGGCGCCAGCTCGCTGAGGTAGATCAGGCCGAACATGTTGGCCAGGCCGACGGCGAAGCCGAGGACGAACCGGGAGACCATCAGCGTCCCGGCGTTGGGTGCCAGGCCGCAGGCGACCGATCCGCCGACGAAGATGACGCCCGCCAGGATGAGCAGGTGGCGGCGGTCCCAGCGGCGGGCAGCGAGCGAGCCGCCGACGATGGCGGGCAGCGCACCGAGCAGCAGCAGGCTGGTGACCAGCCCCTGCCCGGTGGCGTCCAGGCCGAAGCGGTCGGTCAGTGGCTGCAGCGCGCCCGAGATGGCCCCGGAGTCATAGCCGTACAACAGGCCGGAGAGGCCGCCGAGCACGGAGATCCAGTGCACCCGCCGGGGCACCTTCTCGCCGCTGCGCGGGGCGGTTCCGGCCGGGGACTGGACCTGTGCCACGGGTGACCTCCGAGGGGGGCGGCCGAGGGGAAGGACACGGGCGGGGCCGGGTCCGAGGGCGACAATGGTGTGTACCCCATCCATCGTCAAGAGGTCCGACCTATTGTCATCCCGGCTCCCCGGAGGTATCCGGTATCCCCGTAACCGCAGGACGAGTTGACGGGCCGTACGCGGTGCAGGCCCGCTCCGGGAGGACCAGTGATCGACGCGCACCACCACCTGTGGGACCCGGCGGTCCGTGCGTACCCCTGGCTGGACCCCGCGGCGCACGCGCCGATCCACCGCCGCTACGCACCGGCCGACCTCCGGCGGCACGCCGCGGCACACGGCGTGACCGGCACCGTCCTCGTGCAGACCGTGGCCACCGCTGAGGAGACCGCCGACTTCCTCGCCGCGGCCCGCGCGTCGGACGGCCTCATCGCGGGCGTCGTCGGCTGGGCCGACCTCACCGCTCCCGAACTCGACCTGCCCGACGACCCGTTGCTGGTCGGTCTGCGGCACCAGGCCGAGGACGAGCCCGACCCGAGCTGGCTGCTGCGCGCCGACGTCCGGCGCTCGCTCGCCGCGCTCGGCGCCCGCGGGCTGGCCTACGACCTGCTGGTACGTGCGCCGCAGCGGCAGGCGGCGCTGGCGTGCGTACGCGGCCTGGACGAGGTGCGGTTCGTGCTCGACCACGCGGGGAAGCCGGGCGTCGCGGCGGGGGAGTGGGAACCCTGGGCCGGCTGGATCAGCGCGCTGGCGGCCTGCCCGAACACCGTGTGCAAGCTGTCCGGGCTGGTCACCGAGGCGCCGTGGGAGCACTGGACGGCGGACGGGCTGCGGCCGTACGCGGAGCACGTGCTGGCGGCGTTCGGTGCCGACCGGGTGCTCTTCGGCTCGGACTGGCCGGTGTGCGAACTCGCCGGCGGTTACGGGGCGGTGTGTGCCCTCACCGAGGACCTGCTCGCGGGCTGCACCCCGACGGAGCGCGCTGCCGTGCTCGGCGGCACGGCCCGCCGGGTCTACGGCCTGGACACCGGATGACCTCTTGTGCGATGGCTCGGCGGGACCGTATGTTCGCGTCGCCGGGCAGACATCCGATGTATCCCGGCGTGCGCCATCCCGGTAAGGGCTGACGGAAGGGGCTCCAGCATGAGACCGGCGGACGTCGGCACACCGGGCACGGAGACCCCGGCCGGACAGGCCGCACAGGCCGTACTGCCCGCACCCGCCCGCGGGCCCGGCGGGCCCGCCGCCACCGCGCGGATCAGCTCGTTCACCGTCCACGGCATCCGCTTCCCCACCTCCCGGGAGCCGGACGGCCCGGACGCGATGAACCCCGGTCCCGACCACTCCGCCGCCTACGCCTACCCCGACGGCACGTTCTGGACGGCGGACCGCGCGGCACACGGGACGGCGCCCCCGACCACATCCACGATCGCGCACCAGGAGGAGCACGCATGAACGACATGAGCGGCCGCACGGCACTGGTCACCGGCGGTGCCTCGGGCATCGGCCTGGCCACCGCCCAGCTGCTCGCCGCGCGCGGCGCCCGCGTGGCCGTACTGGACCTCGCGCCCGACAAGGTCGAGGAGCCGCTGACCGGCTACCGGGCCGACGTCAGCGACGACGACTCCGTGCGCGAGGCCGTCCGTGCGGCGGTGGCCGGCCTCGGCGGGCTGGACATCCTGGTCAACAACGCGGGCATCGGCGCGGCCGGCACGGTCGAGGACAACACCGACGCCGAGTGGCACCGCGTGCTCGACGTGAACGTGCTCGGGATCGTCCGCACCAGCCGCGCGGCCCTCCCGTACCTGCGGGAGTCCGCGCACGCCGCCATCGTCAACACCTGCTCCATCGCCGCCACCGCGGGACTGCCGCAGCGCGCCCTGTACTCCGCCTCCAAGGGCGCCGTGCTCTCCCTCACCCTCGCCATGGCGGCCGACCACGTACGCGAGGGCATCCGCGTGAACTGCGTCAACCCCGGTACGGCCGACACCCCGTGGGTCGGGCGGCTGCTGGACGCGGCCGACGACCCCGAGGCCGAGCGTGCCGCGCTCAACGCCCGGCAGCCCATGGGCCGGCTGGTCACCGCCGACGAAGTCGCCGCTGCCATCGCGTACTTGGCGTCCCCCGCCGCCGCGTCCGTCACCGGCACCGCGCTCGCCGTCGACGGCGGCATGGCGGGACTGCGGCTGCGCCCCGAGGCCCGGTGATGACCCACGGGCCGCGGGACGCACCGGACACCGGACCGGAGCGCCGCCGCACCCTCGGCCGCAGCACCGTCCCCGTCACCGCGCTGTCCTTGGGCGCGGCGCCCCTCGGCAACCTCTACACCGCCGTCGACCCGGACGAGGCGGCCGCCACCGTGGACGCCGCGTGGGACGCCGGCATCCGCGCCTTCGACACCGCGCCGCACTACGGACTCGGGCTGTCCGAGCGGCGGCTCGGCGCCGCGCTGCGCGGCCGGCCGCGCGCCGAGTACGTCCTGTCCACCAAGGTGGGACGGCTGCTGCGGCCCGGCGGGCCGGGCGGCGACGACCTCGCGCACGGCTTCGCCGTACCGGCCACCCACCACCGGGTCTGGGACTTCGGCGCCGACGGCGTCCGGCGCAGCATCGAGGAGAGCCTGCTCCGGCTCGGCCTGGACCGCATCGACATCGCCTACCTGCACGACCCCGACGACCACGCGGAGCAGGCGTTCGGCGAGGCGTACCCGGCACTGGAGCGGCTGCGCGCCGAGGGCGTCGTCGGCGCCATCGGCGCGGGCATGAACCGGACCGCGATGCTCGCCCGCTTCCTCCGCGACACCGACGTCGACGCCGTGCTGCTCGCAGGCCGCTACACCCTGCTCGACCACTCGGGTCTGGACGCGGTGCTCCCGGAAGCGGCGGCGCGCGGCCGCTCCGTCGTCATCGGCGGCGTCTTCAACTCCGGCCTGCTCGCCGACCCGCGCCCCGGCGCCACCTACGACTACGCACCCGCCGCCCGGCCGGTACTGGACCGCGCCCTGCGGATCAAGGAGCACACCGAACGGCACGGCGTACCGCTCCGCGCCGCGGCCCTGCACTTTCCCCTCGCCCACCCGGCCGTGGCGAGCGTCCTCGTCGGCGCCCGCTCACCCGCCGAGGTCACCGACGCGGCGGCACTGCTGCGCCGCCCCGTACCGCCCGCGGTCTGGTCCGACCTGCGGGCGGCCGGCCTGCTCCCGGAGCACGCACCGGTGCCGTGAGGCGCCGGCTCCGGGCGGCCCCTCGGCTCAGGCCGCGGTGACGCCGTGTTCCGGCGCCGGGGTCTTGCGTTCCTCGAAGGCGTCGAGGGTGCGGGCGAAGTCGCGGGTGGAGAGCAGCAGCTTGTAGACGATGGCCAGCTCGAAGACGAGCAGGAGCACGCCCGAGACGACCGTGACGGGGATGACCGCGTCGAGGAGCGGGCCGACGATGAAGACGCCCATCTGGAACTCGATGCCGCTGATGAGGTGCGTACGCACCCGGTGCCGCAGCAGGTAGGAACGGGCCCGCAGATAGCCGGGGAAGCGGCTGCGGAATTCGCGCTGGAGGTCGATGACGTCGGCCCGGCGCGGGCGCGGCACCGTGACGGGGACGGGGGCCAGGACCGGCGTGCCCGCCTTGCCGTCCGTGCCCACGACACCGTCCGTGCCGTCCGTACGGGCCCGCTGGAGGTCCTGCTCGATGTCGGCCTCGGGGTTGTCGCGCAGCAGGTCCTCCATGAACGCGACCTCCGCCGCGTCCTCGGCCCGCCGCGCCGCCCGGATCCGCGCCTTGATCTGCTTGCGCATCGTGTGCCGGGTCTTGAAGATCTCCAGGGAGTTGATGTACCGCAGGCCGTCGAGCGCGACCACGGCGGCCGCCAGCCAGATGTAGAGGGTGTCGCCGGTGCGGTGGTACTGGCCGCCCATCAGCGCCACGGCGCAGGCCATGACGCGGATGCGGTCGAAGATGTAGTCCAGCCACGCGCCGAAGACGGAGCCCTGGCCGGTGAGCCGGGCGACCTTGCCGTCCATGCAGTCGAGGATGAAGCTCAGGTGGTACACCACGGCGCCGGCGATCAGCCAGCGCCAGTCGCCGAGCGCGAAGCACGCGGCGGAGACGAGGCCCAGGAGGAGCGCGCCCCAGGTGATCTGGTTCGGCGTGATGCGGGTGCGCATCGCGGTCTGCCGCACCAGGGGGGTGGCGACCGGGTCGACCAACAGCACGGTCCACCATGCGTCACGCTTCTTCTGGGTGAGGCGACGCACCTCGGCGAGGGGCGGTATGTCTCTGCGCATGCTCAACTTCCTGGATTCACACTGGGTTCACCTGAAGTTAAGGAAGTGATTGAGCTATGCACAAGATTCGCCCAGTGCAACCTTTCGCCGAGTTGAGTGTCTGAGCACGGACAAACCGACGATCACGCCCCGCCGTCCGCCGATGAGCCGCCCGCCGGTGCTCCGTCCGCCGTCGTGCCGCTCACCGTCGCGCCGTCAGCCGACGTCTTCACCGTGCAGACCAGTTCGTCGCCCCGCACGTCGCAGACGACCGTGTCGCCCGGTCCGACCGTGCCGTCGAGCAGCATCTCCGAGAGCCGGTTGTCCAGCTCGGTCTGGATCGTGCGGCGCAGCGGCCGGGCGCCGAACTCCGGCTCGTGGCCGCGCGCGGCGAGCCACCGCTTGGCCGCCTCCGTGACCTCCAGCCCGATGTGCTGCGCGTGCAGCCGCCGCCGGCTGCGCTCCAGCAGCAGCCCGACGATCCGCACCAGGTCGGCCTCGCCCAGCGCGTGGAACACCACGATCTCGTCGATCCGGTTCAGGAACTCGGGCCGGAAGTGCGCCCGCAGCTCGGCCATCAGCTCGTCCTTGATCTCCTCCACCGGTCCCTGGTGCGCCAGGATGCGCTGCGAGGCGAGGTTGCTGGTCATGATGACGACCGTGTTGCGGAAGTCGACCCGGCGGCCCTGCGCGTCCGTGAGCCGCCCGTCGTCCAGGACCTGGAGCAGCAGGTTGAAGACGTCCGGGTGCGCCTTCTCCACCTCGTCGAAGAGCACGACGCTGTACGGCTTGCGGCGCACCGCCTCGGTGAGCTGCCCGGCCTCCTCGTACCCGACGTACCCGGGCGGCGAGCCGACCAGCCGGGAGACGGTGTGCTTCTCCTGGAACTCGCTCATGTCGAAGCGGATCATCCGGTCCTCCTCGCCGAACAGCAGCTCGGCGAGGGCCTTGGCCAGCTCGGTCTTGCCGACACCCGTCGGGCCGAGGAAGAGGAAGCTGCCGGTGGGGCGGTCCGGGTCGCCCATGCCGGCCCGGCCGCGGCGCACCGCCTGCGCCACCGCGGTGACCGCCTCCTCCTGCCCCACCACACGCTTGTGCAGCGACTCCTCCAGCTTCATCAGCCGGTCGCGCTCGGTCTCGGTGAGCTGCGACACGGGGATGCCGGTGCGCCGGGACAGCACCTCGGCGATGTCCTCGGCGGTCACCCGCGGCGTCTCGGTGTCCTCCGTGCCGCCGGCCTCGGCGAGCCGGCCCTCGGTCTCCTGGATGCGCTGCTTCAGCTCCGCGGCCCGCTCGAAGTCCTCGGTGCTGACCGCCTCGTCCTTCTCGCGCTCCAGCTTGGTGAGCCGGTCCCGCAGCTCGACGGTCTCCGCGCTCTCCTCGCCCGTGCCGCGCAGCGCCACCCGCGCGCCCGCCTGGTCGATCAGATCGATGGCCTTGTCCGGCAGGAAGCGGTCCGAGACGTACCGGTCGGAGAGGGAGGCCGCCGCGTCGATGGCCTCGTCGGTGATCCGGACCTGGTGGTGCGCCTCGTAGGAGTCGCGCAGCCCGCGCAGGATCTCCACCGTCTCGTCCACCGACGGCTCGGGCACCATCACCGGCTGGAAGCGCCGTTCGAGGGCCGCGTCCTTCTCGACGTTCTTGCGGTACTCGTCGATGGTGGTCGCGCCGACCACGCTGAGGTCACCGCGGGCCAGCGCGGGCTTGAGGATGTTGCCGGCGTCCATGGCGCCCTCGGAGCCGCCGCCCGCGCCGACGACGGTGTGCAGCTCGTCGATGAACAGCACGACGTTCTTCTCCGCGGCGGTGACCTCGTCGATCACCTTCTTCAGCCGCTCCTCGAACTCCCCGCGGTACTTGGATCCCGCGACCAGCCCCGCCAGGTCCAGCGCGACGACCCGCCGGCCCTGCAGCGCCTTCGGCACGTCACCGGAGACCACCCGCTGCGCCAGCCCCTCCACGATGGCCGTCTTGCCGACGCCGGGGTCACCGATCAGTACCGGGTTGTTCTTGGACCGGCGGGACAGGATCTCCACCGTCTGCTCGATCTCGTCGGCGCGGCCCACGACCGGGTCGAGACGGCCGCTGCGGGCCTCCTCCGTCAGGTCGAGGCCGTACTCGTCGAGGGTCGGCGTCTCGCTCTGCCCGCCACCCGCTGCCCGCCTGCCGCCCGGCCCCTCGCGGAGCGCGCCCGGCGCCGCCCCCTCCTCGCGCAGCGCCCGCGCGGCACCGGAGCGCTGGTCCGCGAGCAGCGCCGCGAGGATGTGCTCGGGCCCGATGTACGAGGAGCCCGCGGCCCGGGAGCGGGTGTGCGCGTCGAGCAGCGCCCGCTTGGCGGCGGGCGTGAGCGCCGGGTCCCCCGTCGTCGTACCGGACGGCAGCGACTCCTCGAGATCCTGCCCCATCCGGTCGGGGTCGGCGCCGGCCTGTTCGAGTACGTGGCGGGCCGACGGCACCTGGGTGGCGGCCCACAGCAGGTGCACGGTGTCCAGGTCGGAGCCGTCCTCGGCGGCCCGGCCGCCCGCCGCGGCCAGCAGCTCGTTCGCCGAGTCGCTGAGGAGCCGGCCGATGGGCACCCGCTGCACGGCCGGCGGGGAGGCGGCGGGGGACATGCCGAAGAACCGGTTGAACAGGTCGGAGAACGGGTCGCCGGACCCGAAGGGGGAGGTCGTCACGGTGATCACCCGCTCCGCACGGTGGCACGCCAGGGCGCACCACCGCGCTGTCGTCAGGCTGCCTGGGTCCCCTCCAGTCTTAGCGGTGGGGGACCGGGCTGCGAGCGGAGGAATCCGGACAGCGCCCGAATGGCGGGACGGCGCCGGTCAGCCGCCCACCCGGCGCTCCACCGCCGTCAGCGCCGCCGCGAGCGGCCCCGGGACCAGGAAGAGGAGCGGCGGCAGCACCCAGGCGCAGACCGCGGCCGTGGCCAGAGCGAGCAGCACCAGGACCGAGCCGGCCGGATCGCCGACCGTGCGCGCCGCCGCCGTCCGCAGCGCCGCCGGCCAGCTCCCTGCCGCCTCCTCCCGCGCGCAGGCCCGGAGCGCGGTCACCGCGGCCGCCGTGCCGGCCGCCGCCAGGAACAGCGCGAACGGTACGGCCCCCGGCAGCCCGGCGCCGGCCAGCGCCGCGTCCGCGGCGAACAGCAGGCCGAACGCGAGCAGCAGCCCGCCGGCGGCCAGGTCGGCCCGCCACCGCCGGGCACGCAGGGCCCGCACGAAGCGCCCCGCCGTGCACGGCTCGGCGTACCGCTGGCGCCGCCGCAGCAGCGTGCAGGCCGTGGCCAGCGCGGCCGGCGCGGTCACCAGCGGCAGGCACGCCACCGCCGTGACCAGGCCGACGACGAGGACGTCGGCGAAGAGCTCGAAGCGCGGCCCGAACAGCTCGCCCGGCTCCCGCCGCCCCGAGGCGGCGTCCGTCGCGGTGCTCATCCCTTGACCCCCGAGTTCGCCATGCCCTCCACCAGGAACCGCTGGAAGGCGAGGAAGAACAGCACGATCGGCAGCAGCGCCAGCACGGACATGGCGAACATCGGGCCGTACGCCGACTGGCTGGAGGTGTCCACGAAGGTGCGCAGCGCGAGCGTGAGCGTGTACTTGCTGGGCTCGAAGAGGTAGATGAGCTGGGTGAAGAAGTCGTTCCAGGTCCAGATGAAGGTGAAGATCGCGGTGGTGATCAGCGCTGGACGGGTGAGCGGCAGCACGACGCGCGCGAACGTACGGAACGGACCACAGCCGTCGATCTTCGCGGCCTCCTCCAGCTCGCGCGGCAGCCCGCGCATGAACTGCACGATCAGGAAGACGAAGAACGCGTCGGTGGCCAGGAACTTCGGCAGCACCATCGGCCAGAAGGTGTTCACCATGCCCAGCTGGTTGAAGACGATGTACTGCGGGATGAGCACCGCGTGGTGCGGCAGCATGATCGTGGCGATCATGAAGGCGAACAGCGGCCCGCGCAGCTTGAAGCGCAGCCGCGCGAAGGCGTACGCGGCGAGCGAGCAGCTGAGGACGTTGCCCAGCACGGCGCCGACGGAGATGGTCAGCGAGTTGCCGAACAGCTTCAGCAGGCTGACGCCCTCGATGCCGGCCGCTGCCGTCGTGTAGTTCTCGGTGGCCAGCCGGGACGGCAGCAGCGCGAGGCTGGCGAGCACCTCGTCGGCCGGCTTGAACGACGTCGCCACCAGCCAGCCCAGCGGATAGAGCATGACCAGCAGGACCAGGAGACAGCCGACGTGCAGGGCGATGCGGGAACGGGCGACGGTCATCAGCGGCCCTCCTCGTTCGCGTAGAAGACCCAGGACCGCGAGGTGCGGAAGAGCACCGCGGTGACGACGGCGATGGCGATGAGCAGGACCCACGCCATCGCGGAGGCATAGCCCATGTGGGAGGCGGTGAAACCGCGGTCGTACAGGTACAGCGTGTAGAAGAGCGTGGAGTCCGCCGGGCCGCCCCGGCCGCCGCTCACCGCGAATGCCGGGGTGAACACCTGGAACGCCTGGATGGTCTGCAGCACCAGGTTGAAGAAGAGGACCGGGGACAGCATCGGCAGGGTGATCGAGACGAACTGCCGCCACCGGCCAGCGCCGTCCACCGACGCCGCCTCGTACAGCTCCTTCGGTATCTGCTGGAGCCCCGCCAGGAAGATCACCATCGGCGCGCCGAACTGCCACACCGTCAGCAGCGCGACGGACAGCAGCGCCCAGCCCGGCCGGTTGATCCAGCCGCCGGTGTGCAGGCCCAGCGAGCCCAGCACGTTGTCGACGGTGCCACCGTCATTGAAGAGCGCGCGCCACACCAGCGCGATGCTCATGGACGCGCCGAGCAGCGACGGGGCGTAGAACGCCGACCGGTAGAAGCCCTTGCCGCGCTTCATCGACTTCAGCGCGACCGCCACCGCCAGCGCCAGCGCCAGCTGGAGCGGCACCGCCACCACGACGTAGAGCAGGGTGTTGAGGACCGAGCGCAGCAGCCGCGGGTCCTCGGTGAACATCTGCGTGTAGTTGCGCAGGCCCACCCAGGACGGCGGGTCGAAGAGGTCGTAGTCGGTGAAGGAGAGGTAGAGGGAGACCGCCATCGGGAGGAGGGTGAGGACAACCGCGCCCAGCACCCAGGGGGAGAGGAACACCCAGGCGGCGCCCTCCCGTTCACGCTTCGGCCGCCGCTTCCCCGCGCCGCCCGCCGGCCCGGCCGGCCCGGCCGCCGCCGGGCGCTGCCGGGGGAGTGCGGCCGCCTGGTCCATCGCTCGTGTGCTCACGGCCTCAGCTCCGTCCGTGCCTCGGTCAGGAAGTCCTCGGCGACCTCCAGGGGTGACGCCTGCTCGAAGGACACCTGGTCGTAGTCGCGCTGGAAGGTCGACTGCAGCCCGTTGTCGCCGCGCGGGGGTGCGGCCGGCGGGTCCTTCAGCTTGCCCTGCAGGGACTCCTGGAGCCCGGCGACCTGCTGCTGGAAGCCGGTGACCTGCGGCAGGACCCGCTTCCGCTGCCGGTCGTTGACCGGGGTGCCGCGGTCGACGCCGAGAATGCCGGCGGCCTTGTCGGAGTTGAGCAGGAAGTCGATGAAGCGGGCCGCCTCGCGCGGATGCGCGCTGTCCGCGGCGATGCCGAGCAGCATCGACGGCTTGTAGTACTGGCCGGGCGTACCGTCCTCGCCCGCCGGCATCGGCGCGAGCGCCAGCCGGTCGCCGTAGATCGCCTCGTAACCGGCCGACGGCGCGTCCCAGTTGAACTCAGCGACGGCCCGCTTGCGGCCCATCGGGGAGTCCTCGACCGAGCCCGCCATCTGCGTGGTGTCCTCGGCCCTGCTCACCAGCCCCTCCTTGCGCAGCTTCGAGGTGAAGGACCAGAAGCGCGCCAGGTCCGCCGCGGTGAACGCGGTCTGTCCGTCCGCGCCGTAGAGCCGCTTGCCCTGCCCGCGCAGCCACACCTCGAACCAGTCCTCGAACGAACCGGGGTCGGTCATCGGCCGCTCGTACCCGGCGGCCTTCAGCCTCCGCAGCGCGTCCGCCCAGTCGTCCCAGGTCCAGCCCGGCTTCGGCGTGGCCAGTCCGGCCTTCCGCCAGGCGGCTTTGTCATACGCCATGGCCTGCGTGCCGACGCCCATCGGCAGCGCGTACTGCACGCCGTCGACCTGCCCGGTCTTCAGCAGCCCGGCGTCCATCTCCTCCGTGGGCAGCTCCTTGCGGCGGGTGCCGAGGTCCAGCAGGATCTCGGAGCCCGCGTACTGGCTGATCTGCCGGTAGTCCAGCTGGATGAGGTCGGGCACGTCACCGCCGGCCGCCTGGGTCGCCAGCTTCTGCTTGTACGACTCGTAGGTGGAGTACGACGTCTGGATGTCGATGTCCGGGTTCGCCTTCTCGAAGGCGGCGACGGCCTGCTCGGTACGGGCCGCCCGGTCCGCGTTGCCCCACCAGGTGAAGCGGAGCGTGACCTTGCCGCCGCTGCCGGCGGACGTGGCGGCACCACCACCGCCGCCGCAGCCCGCGAGGGCCAGACACAGCACGAGGACCGCGGTCGCGGTGAATCTCCTGCGCGCCATGGTCACTCGCCGTAGTAGGGGAGCGTGGTGCCGGGCAGTTCGTACTCGTCGCGGCGGCCGCACATGCCGTACCCGCCGCGCCGCGTCGGCTCCGCGGCGCGCACCCGGCCCTCGGCCAGGTGCCCGGCGTCGCCCGCCGTGAGCGCGTCCAGGTGTGTCCCGGTGCGCTCGGCCGCGGCCAGGGCCCCTTCGCGCCACCGCTCCCGCCAGGCTTCGACCCGGGGCGCGACGAGCCGGGCCGCCGCCGCGTGGAAGGCGCGCAGCGGCCCGTCGTCGCCGTCCGCCAGCGCCGTACGCAGCGCGCGGTACCCCTCGACCGCGAGGTCCCGGCGCTTGCGTGCCGCCGCCTCGGCCTCGGGTCCCTTCTTCGCGGGCAGCGCGGCGGCCGCCGCGTACGCCCCGGGGTCGGCCAGCACCTCGGGCGGGAAGGTGAAGACCGCGTCGCCCGCCTCCGGCAGCCCGCCGTTCTGCATCAGCACCGTCACCCGCAGCCCGGCGCCGTTGACCATGCGGTGCACGGTCCCCGGCGTGAACCACGCGATCACGCCCGGTTCCAGCGGCGTCTCCCGGTACCCGTCCGCGATGCTCAGCGTCTGCACGGCGCCCCGGCCGCCGGTGACGACGTACGCCTCCGTGCACGCCAGATGGAGGTGCGGGCTGCCCCCGCACACGCCGTCGGCGGCCTCCCACTCGTAGGCCCCGATGTGCGAAAGACCGATGCCGCCCGGCAGCGGTGCGTCCATGACCATGACCGGCTCCCCTCTTACCAGGCCAGCGACTTCAGGTGGGCTTCGATGCGGTGCGGTTCCCACGCCCCGTCCGCGACCACCACCCGGTACCGGTACGCGAACGACTCGCCCGGCTCCAGCGCGAACTCCTCGAAGAACGCCCACGAGAACGCCACCGTCGGCACCGGCTCGGAGCGGACGAACCAGTGCGAGGCGTGCACCGCTTCCGTGTTCTCCGGGGCGTGCGCGAAGACCAGCGTGGAGTGCGCGTCCACGCCGTCGTGCGCACCGACCAGCGCCACCCACGGCTGCTCGGCGGCCGGTGTGCCCATCGTCTCCTGGTCGGTGCTCGGTCCGGCCGGGGTCAGCACCTGCCCGCCGGTGAAGTCGCGCGGCCCGCGCCAGTGCAGCCCGGTGTAACCCGCCATCTCCCGGCCCGCCGTCGTCGGCGACCCGAAGTGCAGCGCCTGGTCACGGACGTTGGTGAGGTGGATCGACCAGTCGATCGCGTACGCGCCGGCCTCGGCGTCGGCCGAGTGCACCGCGACCGCACGCCGCTCCCGCGCCCACTCCTCGCCCCCGTTCTCCACCCAGGTCAGCGCCTCGGTGAAGGCCAGCCGGCCGTCGGTGACCTCGAAGGAGCCGAAGCCGTCGTGCCGCATCGACCCGACGCGGTCGTGCAGCGGCAGGTAACCCTCGCCGTGCACATAGGAGTTGCCGCCCCAGAAGTTCTGCCCGGACAGATGGCTGGCGGTCATCTGCAGGCCCTTGTGCCAGCGGTGGTCGTGCGGCCGGTAGCCGCTGACCAGATTGCCGGAGAGGGTGCGCAGCGGGTGCACGTACGGCTTGCGCGACTCGAAGGCCACCGGGTCCGGCGCGTACACGTAGGACAGCAGCTCGGTGCCGGCGGCGGCCACGCGGATGCGCTCGCCGTGGGTGTGGGTGACGGTGATCGGCGTCGGGTTGCTCGGGGTTGCGCTCATGCTGCGGTCACTGCTCCTTCGGTGCCCAGTCGGGGTGGTTGCCGTGCATGGCGTGGTAGTACGGGTCGTCCGGGCCGATCTCGCCGGCGTGGACAGGACGGCCGGTGAACGCCGACTTGTAGAGCGCGGCGAGGAACTCCAGCGTGCGGCGCGCCCCGGCGCCGCTGCCCGGCGGCCGGACGCCCTTCTCCATCGCGTCGAGGAAGCCGTCGAGCTGTGCGGCGTGCGAGCTGGGCACGTCGGCGGCGGGGGTGTGCCAGTGCGCGGTGCGCCGGTCGTCGTCGCGGGCGTGCGGGGCCGCGGTGTACGCCCAGTCGTCGTTGGAGTGCCCGTACAGGTGCGTCAGCTCGACCGTGGCGTCCGCGCAGTCGATGCGGATGCGGCTGACCTCGTCGGGGCTGAGCACGCTGTTGACGACGGTGGCCATCGCCCCGTCGGCGAACCGCACCAGCGCGGTGGAGACGTCCTCGCTCTCCACGTCGTGCACCAGCCGGCCCGCCATCGCCCGGACCTCCTCCCAGTCGCCGAGCAGGTGCAGCAGCAGGTCCATCTGGTGGATGCCGTGGCCCATGGTCGGCCCGCCGCCCTCGGTGGCCCACCGGCCGCGCCAGGGCACGGAGTAGTAAGCCCGGTCCCGGTACCAGGTGGTCTGGCAGTGCGCGACCAGCGGCCGCCCCAGCTCCCCGGAGCGCAGCAGCTCCCGCGCGTGCACCGCGCCCGATCCGTACCGGTGCTGGAAGACGACGGCGGCGTACGGGCCGTCCGGTCCGTCCTCGCCGGTGCCCTCCGCCGCCGCGATCGCGTCGTACTCGGCGAGCGACAGGCACAGCGGTTTCTCGCACAGCACCCAGGCACCGGCCCGCAGCGCGGCCCTGGTCTGCTCGGCGTGCAGGGCGGGCGGGGTGCCGAGGAGGACGAGCCCCGGGCGTTCGGCGGCGAGCATCTCGTCCAGGCCGGTGTAGCCGGTGACGTCGGCGCCCGCCCGGTCGCGGAAGGCCGCGAGCCGCGCGGGATCGGTGTCGACGGCGGCCACCAGGCGCACCCGGTCGCTCAGTTGCCGCAGGGCCGGGAGGTGGCTCCCGGTGACGATGCCGCCGGTGCCGACGACCGCGGCCCGGACGGGAAAGGAGGGGATGGTGCCGGTGGGTGACGGCTCGGCGGCCGGTTCCGCAACGGGCATGCCGTGACAGCTCCCTCGGATAGAAAGCGCTTACCGGCGTGCGACACTAGGCCCGCGCCACGCGCCGCCACAAGACCTGTGCAGCAAGGGAGTTCTACGGGACGAACGCCGTCCGATATCCGGGACGACCTGCCCGTGCCCTTGGCCGGTAGGCGTAGTTGCGGTGGCGGCTCACCGGCGCCGTGCGGCCGGGCCCGGTCTGCCGGTGCCCCGGCAAGGAACCCCGGTGCCGCGAGCCGGGGCTTGCCAGGCGCCGACGGGTGCGGGGCGCAATGCGGCACGCAAGGGGGAACAGCAGTGCCCCGCGTCAGCACACCGTCGTGAGAGACCGCGTCGAGCCCCCCGATGGTGCGGTCCCACCGCTTGACCGTTCGGCCGGGGCGACGCCGGGTACCTCGTCACGGCCGCCGGGCGCGCGGCCCGCGCGAGACCGACAGCCCTGACCGGTCGGCCGCACCCGCAGGGGCTGCACCCTCTTCGCCGGCCTGACCCGGCCCGACCCGGCCCGACCGGATAGGCCGGTCCGGCCGGGCAACTGACGCGTCCCATGGGCGCCCCGAGGTGCCGCCGGGCCGCCGAGGGGGCCGGGGTGGGAGAAGCCAGCGCGGCTACGTGCGGCCCTTGCGGCCGCCGCGGCCGCGTTTCGAGAGGGCGCTCTGGGCCGTGGAGAGGGCGCGGGCGCGGCCGCCGGAGCGCAGGGCCGCCCGTGCCGCGTTCGCGCCCGGGGCGCCGTGCACGCCGCCGCCGGGATGGGCGGAGGCGGAGGCGAGGTAGAGGCCGGGCACGGGGGTCTCCGGGCGGCCCGTGCCGGGCAGCGGGCGGAAGACCAGCTGCTGGTGCATGGCGGCCGTACCGCCGTTGATCGCGCCGCCGACCAGATTGCTGTCCGCCGCCTGGAGCGTGGGCGGCGCGAGGACGCGACGGGCCCTGATCCGGTCACGGAAGCCCGGCGCGAACCGCTCCACCTGCTGCTCCACCCGGTCGGCCATCCGCTCCTGCTCGTCCCGGTCCCAGCGGCCCGTCAGCCCGTCGGGCCCGGCGTCCCCCTTCACCGTCTGCGGTACGTGCGTGTACGCCCACGCCGACTCCGTACCGGCCGGCGAGCGGCTGGCGTCCGCGGTGGTCATCTGGCCGAACAGCGCGAAGGGCCGGTCCGGCACCAGCCCCATGGAGAGCTGCGCGGCGAACCGGGTCAGCGCGTCCACGTCATCCGCCAGATGGACCGTGCCGGCCCGCGCGGCCTCCGGCGCCGTCCACGGCACCGGGCCGGACAGCGCCCAGTCGACCTTGAACGTGGCGAAGTCCCACTGGAAGCGGCGCAGGTCGTCGAAGATCCGCGGCGGCAGGTGACCGGCGCCGACCAGGTCGCGGTAGAGCGCCGGAGCGGGCACGTCCGCCAGGACCGCCCGCTCCGCCGGGACCCGCTCGCCGTCGGCCGTGCGGACGCCCACGGCCCGGCCGCCGCGCACCTCGACCTCCGTCACCCGTTCGCCGCAGCGCAGCACGCCGCCTCTTCTGGTGAGCCGCCGCACCAGCGCGTCGGTCAGCCCGCCCGCGCCGCCGACCGGCACCGGGAAGCCGACCGCCTGGCCGAGCATCGACAGCAGCCAGCCGTAGCCGCCGCTGCCCGCCGCCTCCGGGGCCAGGTCGGCGTGGAGCGCGTTGCCCGCCAGCAGCAGCCGGCCACCCTCGCCGCGGAACTCCTCCTCGCCGAAGCGGCGGACCGGCAGCACCAGGCTCCGGGCCAGCCGCAGCCCGCCGGCGCCGCGCAGCCGGACCGCCAGCCGGGCCGTGGCGCGTACCGGTGGGAACGGCGTGAACAGCGCGTGCATGATGTCCTGGCCCAGCCGGTCCCAGATGTGGCACAGGTGTTCCCACGCCTCGCCGTCGCCGTCCCCGAAGGCCGCCAGTCCGTTCGCGGTCACCGCCCGGTCGCGGTCGAGCACGGCACACCGCCCGTCCGGCAGCGGGTGCGCGAGGACGTGCGGCGCGTGGCTCCAGCGCAGCCCGTCCCGGTACAGCTCCAGCCCGCGCACGATCGGGGAGGCAGCGGCCAGCGGATAAAAGGCACTGAAGAGGTCGCTGACGTACTCCGGATGGACGCCGCGGTCGCTCCGGACGGCGCCGCCGGGCCCCTTCTCGGCCTCCAGCACCGTCACGCTCCAGCCGGCGTCGGCGAGGAGGTTGGCGGCCACCAGGCCGTTGGGTCCCGCGCCGATCACCACCGCGTCGGTCATGTCACCGCCCCGCGGGGCGGTGGAGGCCCGGCACCGTCCCGGCGCCGCCGTCCGCCTCGGGCGGCATGCCCTCGACCACCTTCGCCAGCCGTTTGAGCATGTTGCGGTGGCGCAGTTGCAGCAGTGCGTCCAGCGCGAAGTTGTGGACCAGCCCGCCGAATCCGCGGAGCGGATGCTCGTCCAGGATGACCAGTGTCTCCTCGCCCCACGGGCGGATGTCCAGCGCGATCCGGGCGGAGCCGAACGGGTCGCAGTGCGCCTCCAGCTCCAGGAATTGCGGCGGTTCGTGGCGCCGGACGACGGTGCGGCCGGGCAGCTCGAGGACGCCGAGCCGCAGCTTGTAGCGGATGGTCGCGCCCACGTCGGGCCAGCTGTCGTCCAGCGGTCCGGAGTCCGACGGGCCGACGACCCAGTCGCCGTAGCGGCGGCAATCCTCCAGTACCGTCCAGACGGCGGCCGGCTTCCGGGCGATGAGCTGGTGCCGTACGGCCATGGATGCTCCATCCGCGTCGTGCCGGCGGGGCCGGCGCTGGGACTGCTGCTCACGCTGACGGGTGACCCGTTATGTGTGCATTATGCCCATCCGGGTACTTGATGGCCTCGACAACCACCGCGGCCCGGTCCGCGGCCCTACGGCGGAGGAGGCGGACATGATGGCCCGCAGTGAGGGCGGCGTCGTGGTGATCACCGGCGCGTCCAGCGGAGTCGGACGGGCGTGCGCCGAGGCGTTCGCCGCGCGCGGGTGGCACGTCGTCCTGGCGGCCCGGCGCGCCGAGGAGCTGAACGAGGTCGCCCGCCGGTGCCGCCGGCACGGCAAGAGCCGCGCGCTCCCCGTGCCCACCGACGTGACCGACGCGGCCGCCGTCGACCGGCTCGCGCAGGAGGCCGTCGCCGCCTTCGGCCGGATCGACGTGTGGCTGAACAACGCCGCCGTCGCCGCCTTCGGCGCGCTGGACGAGATCCCCGCCGACGTCTGCCGCCAGGTGGTCGACACCAACGTGAACGGCTACGTCTACGGCGCCCGCGCCGCGCTCACCGCCATGCGCCGGCAGGGCAGCGGCACCCTGATCAACGTCTCCTCGGTCGTCGGCGCCTCCCCGGTCCCGTACAACGCCCCGTACGCGCTCACCAAGGCCGCCGTCCGGTCGCTCGGCATCAGCCTCCGCCAGGAACTGTGGCTGGAGGGCCACCGGGACGTCCACGTCTGCACGGTGCTGCCCGCCACCATGGACACGCCCTTCTTCCAGGGCGCCGCCAACTACTCCGGCCGCAAGGTCATTCCGATGGCCCCGGTCTACACGCCCGAACGGGCGGTCCGCGCGATCCTGCGCCTGACGCGCGCGCCCCGCCGCGAGGTCTACGTCGGCCCCGCCGCTGCGGTCCTGGCCCGCTGCACCAAGCTCTTCCCGGCCCTGACCGAGAAGGTCCTGGCGTACCAGATGAACCGGTCCCACCTCTCCCGCACCGAACCGGCCGCCGACACCGCGGGCAACGTCCCGCACGCCCTCCCGGGCGGCGCCGTCCACGGCGGCTGGCACGGCGCACGGCGCACGGCCGGCCGTCGCCTGGCCACGGCGGCGGCAGCGGCCGGCGTGGCGTACGCGGCGGCCTGGGCGAGCCGCGGCCGGCAGCCCCTCTGCGGGCGCACGCGGGCCGTCGGACGCCGCGGATGACCGCGGCCCGCGAGGAGTACGACCGCTGCGGCCCGCGAGGAGTGCGGCAGCTGCGGCCCGCCACCGGACGGCCGCGCCGGCCGGTTCTTCCGGCAGACTTGGCGAGGTGAATGACGTCAGCCCGCAGCTCCGGGCACCCGCTCCCGAACGGTACGGACGGCTGCGCGTGGCGGCCGCCGATGTGAGCCCGGCCCGCTGGCTCACCGAACGCGCCCCGGGCCAGGGCGGCTTCGGCACGGTGGCGGGCGTCGCCGCACCCGGATTCGCCGCGTACGCCAGGGTGCTGCACCCGGCTTCGCTGGACGAACGGCCGGTGCGGTGGGCGGCGGTGGCCGCCGCCCACGGGCGCGCGATGACACCGGGCACGAAGTGGCACGAGCTGATCGGCGCCGAGCCCTTCTACCACAACGACTCCGAGTACGGCCTGCCCGGCGTCTGGGACGAGCACCCGGCGGAAGGCCCGACCCCGCCGGACGTCGCCCACGCCCTGATCCCGGTCCTCGCCCGGCACACCCGGACACCGGAACGCTGCTGGTTCGGCCTCTGGGAGGGATACGGACGGCGCGACTTCGGCCGGATCCGCACCTTCCGAACCCCGGGCCGGCAGGAAGTGCTGCTCTCCGGCACCCTGGCCGACGCCGTCTCACCGGCGGCCCACGACCCGTTCGACGAACTCCCCGACCTGTGGTGGCCCGAGGACCGCGCCTGGTGCCTGGGCGGCGACGTGGACCTGGTCAGCACCTACATCGGCGGCTCCCGAACACTGATCGCCGACCTCCTGACCACACCGGAACTGGAAGCACACCCGGTGTCCCCGGACGACCCGGTCAACTGAGCCCACCGCGCCCGAACCGGGTACCGCTCGGCTCCCGACTACGGCGCGGACGCCGTGCCCGCCCCGTCCCGGGGCGTCTCCGGGATCGCGTCGCCGCAAGGGGCGTCGCCGCGGCCGTAGTGGTGGGTGGTGAACATGTACAGGACGCCGGCCAGGACCACGACGGCGCCGCAGAGGAGCACGATGTAGTTGTCGTACCAGGGGGCCTCAGGGGTGCGGGGCCAGCAGATGTTGACGATGGCGAAGATGCCGTAGGCCAGCGCGCCCGCGTTCACCAGCAGGCCCCAGCGGCCGAGCCGGTACTCGCCGGTGGGCTTCCAGCCCTTCAGGCGGGCGCGCAGCGCGGCCAGTACGACCATCTGGAACGCGCCGTAGATGCCCAGGATCGCGAACGACACGATCTTGGTGAGCGCGTCCTCCGACACCAGGGAGCCGAAGGCGATGATCGCCGGGACCACGGCCGACACGAAGAGCGCCCAGCCCGGCACCGCCCTGGCGTGCGCGAACTTCCGCAGCAGCCGGTGGCCGACGATCATCTGGTCGCGCGCGTAGGAGTAGATCAGCCGGCCGGCGGCCGCCTGGAGGCTGATCGTGCAGGAGAGGAAGGAGATGAGGACCACGGCCATCACCAGGCGCGCGCCGACCTCGCCCAGCGCGTCGTACAGCAGGTGCACCACCGGATCGGTGTCCTTGCCGGAGATCACCGCGCGGTAGTCGGCGACCGACAGCAGCAGGGACAGGCAGGTGAAGGTGGCCGCAGCGCCGCCCACGTAGATCGTGCGGCGCATCGCCTTGGGGATCACCCGGCCCGGGTGCGCGACCTCCTCGGCGGTGTCGCCGCACGCCTCGAAGCCGTAGTACTGGTAGAAGCCGATGATCGCGGCCGCCAGGAAGACCGGCAGGTAACTGCCGTCGCCCTGGGTGCCGTACGTGTCGAAGATGACGCCGAGGTTGTGCTCGCGGTGCGTGGCCAGCAGGTAGATGCCGACGATCAGCGCGCCGATCAGCTCGGCGCCGAACCCGATCACGGCCGCCGCCGACAGCGCCTTCGTCCCCGCGTAGTTGATGAGGACGGCGATGACGATGAGGACCACCGTGCACAGGACGGTGGTGTGGACGGTGGGTTTGAAGCCGATCAGGATGGCGATGTACGGGCCCGCGCCGTACGCCACCGACGTGATGGTGACCAGCAGGGCCCACATGTAGACCCAGCCGGTCATCCACGCCCAGCGCTTGCCCCACAGGTGCCGCGCCCACGGATAGACCCCGCCCGCGATGGGGAACTGCGCCACGACCTCGCCGAAGACCAGCGCGACCAGGAACTGCCCGCAGCCGGCCAGCACGAACGCCCACACCATCGGCGGGCCGCCCTCGCCGAGCGCGGTGGCGAAGAGGGTGTAGGTGCTGACGACGGGGGAGAGGTAGGTGAAGCCGAGCGCGAAGTTCGCCCACGGCCCCATGTCCTTGCGGAACTCCGAGCCGGGCACGGAGCCGTCGGTGGGCTCCGCCGGCTCCCCGTCGGCCGGTCCCGCCCCGTGCCCGCCGCCCGCCGGCGTACTCGCCGAGGCCATCACCGGCCGCCCCCGTCCGCCACCCGGATCAGGTCGGCGGCCCGCTCGGCCGCCAGCAGCACGGTCACCATCGGATTGATCGTCGGCATCGTCGGGAAGATCGACGCGTCCACCACCCGCAGACCGTCCGTCCCGCGCACCCGCAGCTGTGGATCGAGCACCGCCATGGGGTCACCGTCACCGCCCATCTTGCAGGTGCCCGCCGGGTGGTAGACGGTGTGCGCGGCCCGCCGCCCGTACTCCGACAGCGCCGCGTCCGACGTCACGTCGGGACCCGGCGCGACCTCCCGCTTCAGCCAGTCCCGCAGCGGCGGGGTCGCCGCCACCTCGCGTGCCACCTTCAGCCCGTCCACGATCGTCTTCTCGTCGTGGCCCTCCGGGTCGGTGAAGTACCGGAAGTCCAGCGCCGGTTTCTCCATGGGGTCGGCGCTGCGCAGCCACATCCGGCCCACCGACCGGGCCCGCGGCACGTTCGGCGTCATGCACACGCCGTGCTCCAGCTCCGGATAGCCCAGCCGCAGCGTGTTGACGGTGAACGGCACCTGGTAGAAGTGGAACATCAGGTCCGGGCGCGGCCCGCCCGCCGGATCGCGGCGCAGGAACAGCCCCGCGTCGGA
Source organism: Streptomyces sp. Ru73 (assembly GCF_002920575.1). Classification (GTDB taxonomy): domain Bacteria; phylum Actinomycetota; class Actinomycetes; order Streptomycetales; family Streptomycetaceae; genus Streptomyces. The sequence continues at coordinate 81,909 of NZ_PQSQ01000008.1, forward strand.
GTCCATCGCCGAGTTCGGCGGCAGCGGCCCCTCCGTCTCCCAGAGGATCACCGACTCCGGGTGGTCCAGCAGGTTCTCGCCCACCCCCGGCAGATCGGCCCGCACCCCGATGCCCAGGTCGCGCAGCTGGTCAGCGGGGCCGATGCCGGACAGCATCAGCAGCCGCGGCGTGTCGATCGCGCCCGCGCACAGCAGCAGTTCCCGCTGCGCCCGCAGCGTGGTCTCCGTGCCGTCCGCCGACCGCACGCGCACGCACGTCATCCGGCCGTCCCCGGCCGGCACCACCTCGTGCGCCCAGGTCTCCAGCTTCAGCGTGAGGTTCGGCCGGTCCATGACCGGGTGCAGGTACGCCACCGACGCCGAGGACCGCTTGTTGCCCTCCGCCTCGTACGCCAGCGAGAAGAAGCCCACCCCGTCGGCGAACGGCCGGGCGTTGAAGTCCTCCACGACCGGCACGCCCAGCGCCGCCGAAGCGGCCGTCACGAAGTCCTTCGCGATCGGGTTACGGTCCTGCTCGGCCACCGGGACGATGGTGTTCTGCAGCCGGGCGCGGTACGGCAGGACCGTCTCGGCGTCCCAGCCGGTGCAGCCCAGCGCCGCCCACTCCGCCATGTCCTCCGGCAGCGGCATGAAGCTGATCAGCGTGTTGTGCGAGGAACAGCCGCCCAGCACGCGCGCCCGCGAGTGCAGGATGTGCGAGTTGCCGCGCGGCTGCTCCACGGTCGTGTAGCCGTAGTCGTACTCCGAGTCCAGCAGGTTGATCCAGTTGCGCAGCCGCAGGATCTTCTCGTCGCCCACGTCGCTGGGCCCGCCCTCGACCACGCACACCCGGCAGTCCGGGTCCTCGGTCAGCCGCGCCGCCAGCACACAGCCCGCTGTCCCGCCGCCCACGATGACGTAGTCGAACTCCGTACCGTCACCCATGCCGCGCTCCTCGCTCCCTCCGGTCACCCTGCCGCCTCAGCCCTTGAACCAGCCGGACGGCGCCGGCCGCAGGTTCTGGTAGATGTGCTTGGCCTCCTGGTACTCGCGCAGGCCCGTCGGCCCCAGCTCGCGCCCGACGCCGGAGTGCCCGAAGCCGCCCCACTCGGCCTGCGGCACGTACGGGTGGAAGTCGTTGATCCACACCGTGCCGTGCCGCAGCCGCTGCGCCACCCGCTGCGCCCGGCTCGCGTCGCTGGTCCACACCGCGCCCGCCAGCCCGTACTTGGTGTCATTGGCGAGCCGGATGGCGTCCTCCTCGTCCCGGAACCGCTCGACCGTCACCACCGGGCCGAACACCTCCTCCTGCACGATCCGCATCGACCGGTCGCAGTCGGCGTAGATCGTCGGCAGGACGAAGAAGCCACGGGAGAGTTCCGGGTCGTCGGGGCGGCGTCCGCCGCACACCAGACGCGCGCCCTCGGCACGCGCGACCTCCAGGTAGCCCTCCACCTTCTCCCGGTGCTCGGCCGAGCTGAGCGGCCCGCTCTCGGTGTCCTCGTGCATGCCGTTGCCGAGCCGGATGCGCCGGGCCCGGTCGGCCAGCGCCTCCACGAAGCGGTCGTGCAGCCCCTCCTGGACGATGAGGCGCGACCCGGCCGAACACACCTGGCCCGAGTGGAGGAAGGCCGCGTCCAGCGCGTAGTCCACCGCCGCCTCGAAGTCGGCGTCCTCGAAGACGACGTTGGGGTTCTTGCCGCCCAGCTCCAGCGCGATGTTCTTCACGTCGGCCGCGGCGCCCGCCATGATCGTGCGGCCGGTCGCCAGCCCGCCGGTGAACGACACCAGGTCCACGTCCGGGTGCTGGGTCATGGCCGCGCCGACCGTCGAGCCCGGCCCCAGGACCAGGTTGGCCACTCCGGGCGGTGCGCCCGCCTCCTCCAGCAGCCGGAAGAGATGGATCGTCGTCAGCGGCGTCGTCTCGCTCGGCTTCAGCACGAAGGTGTTGCCGGCCGCGAGCGCGGGCGCCACCTTCCAGGTCGCCTGGAGCAGCGGGTAGTTCCACGGCGCGATCAGCGCGCACACCCCGACCGGCTGGTACACCACCCGGCTCAGCACGTCCGGGCCGACGTCCACGACCCGCCCGCCGTCCTTGTCGGCGATCTCGGCGAAGTAGCGGAAGGCGTTCGCGATGTCCTCCACGTCGAGCCGGGACTCCGCGATGGTCTTGCCGGTGTCCTGGGTCTCGATGCGGGCGACCTCGTCACGGTCGCGCAGCAGTAGCTCGTACACGCGGTGCAGGACGTCCGCGCGGCGCCGGGTCGGGGCGTTCGCCCACTCCCCGTCGTCGAACGCGCGCCGGGCGGCCCGCACCGCCCGGCCGACGTCCGTGCCGTCCGCGTCGTCGACGGTCCGCACCACGGATGCGTCGAACGGATTGATCACGTCACGCCGGCCGCCCGCGGCGGCTGCCGTCCACTCACCGTCGATGTACAGGTCAGCCATCTGCTGGTCTCCTCGCTCCCCGGAACCCGGGGCGTACGCCTGCGCCAGGGCCTGGACCGCACCATCGTCCAGAGTCCGCGTCGGCGGACGGCGGGGCGCACCGAAGGACCCCGGGCTACGAGGGGGAAAGTGACTCGGTCGGGCTAAGGGCCCGCTGCCGTACCCCGCGGCCGGTGCGGGCGTACCACTGGGCGGCGAGGACGGCGGCGAGCGCGGCTTCGACCAGGTCGCCGCCGTAGTACATCAGCCGGGCTCCCGTGTGCAGGTCCGCCGCCGTGAAGGCGGTGCCCGGCGGGGGAGCGGCGTAGAGGGTCTTGGCGAGGACCGTGTGGGCCCACCCCGCCGCCAGCAGGGTGACGCCCCGCCCGGCCACGCTCCACCGGTGGCGTACCGGGTCGAGCCGGCACACGGCGAAGGTGAACAGCAGCCCGGCGGCCAGGACGTGGGCATGGACGGCCGTGCCGAGCAGCGGATGGTGATGAGCGGCCGCCAGGAGGGGAGTGCGGTACAGCAGCCACAGGCCCCCGAGGTCGAGCGCGGCGGCCACGGGCGGACGGAGCAGCCAGGCGATGGGCCGGGAGTGCGCCACCGTCAGCAGCCCGCGCCGCACCGGCCCGGGAGACAGACTGCGCAGCGTGAGCGTCAGCGGCCGGGCGAGGACGAGCAGCAGCGGGGCGGCCATGGCGACGGCGAGGTGCTGGGCCATGTGGGCGGTGAACGGCCCGCCCGGCAGCGGGGCGGCCGACGCGTACGCCAGGGTGACGCTGCCGGCGGCGAAGGCGGCGTCCCGGAGCCGGGGCCAGGCGTCCCCGCGCCGGCGAAGCCGGGCGGCAGCGGCCAGATACGCGCACGCGGCCGGCACGACGGCCAGGACGACGACCGTCCCGAAGACGTCCGTCGTGCCGAAGAGGCCCGTACCGGGTTGGGTGGCGGGGTGCGTGTGGGCCGGGATCACGCGCGCTCCGAGCGGTCCGGCGAGCGGCGCGCCGCGCGCAGGGCCAGGGCGATGCCGAGGAGCAGCAGGACGCACCCGGCCAGGTTCCACGCCCAGTCGTACGGGGCGACGTCGACGCCGTAGCGGACCTGGTGCAGGCGCAGCAGCTTGTGGTCGATGACGCCGTCGAAGAGCTGGAAGCCGCCCAGCCCCAGGAAGAAGCCGGCCCAGGCATGGCCCGGCACCAGGGCACGGCGTCGCCGCAGGTCGGCGAAGAGGACGAACCCGGCGACCAGGGCCAGCAGCTCACCGGTGTGCAACAGCCCGTCGGACAGCAGGGCGATGCCGGGCGTGGACCGGTCGTAGAAGTGGTGCCAGTGGAGGACCTGATGAAAGACGATCTCATCGAGGGCGGCCATCACGGCCACGCCGATCAGGGCGCACACGGCGAGGGACCGGCGCGGCTGAAGACGGTCGCCGTGCGGGGGCGGCGGGGTCGGTTCGCTCCTCATCCTGGGCTCTTCCTGGTAGACGCCTGTGAGTGCGCTACGCCTTCCCGGTCGCCCCGCGGCAAGCTCCCTCGGTGCGGCATTCGGGCAGTACCGCTGCCGCATCCGGACGCCTGCCGTGCCGTCCGGGTGGTGTGCGCAACTGAGTGCGGGTACCCGTGGCGGCATGATGAAGCGCGCACTGTGGCAGGGCCTCCTCGCCGGCGCGGCCGGGGTGGTGGTGATGACGCTCGGTGAGAAGGCCGAACAGCGGCTGACCGGCCGGCCAGACTCCCACGTACCGGCACGCACCCTGGAGCGGGTGACGGGCCTGCCGGAGCGGCCCGGGCGCCGGCCGGTGGCCGTGAACTGGGCCATGCACTACGGCCAGGGCGCCCTGCTCGGTGTGCTGCGGTCGGTCATGGCACACGCCGGGCTGCGAGGGCCGTGGTCGTCGGCGAAGTTCGCCGTGGTGCGGCTGACCAACGACCAGATCCTGGAGAACGCCACCGGCGTCGGAGCGCCACCGCAGACCTGGCCACGCAAGGAACTGATCGTCGACCTGCTGCACAAGACCGTCTACGCCTTCGCCACCGGAGCGGTCGCCGACGCGCTGGCGGCCCGCTCCGGCCCCGGCCCCGGACAGCGGCACGCCGCGGCCCGGCCGGGCCGGCACACGGACGTCGGCCCGCTGCCCCGCAGCGAGGCACACGGACGGTAGAAGCCGGCCCTCACACCCCGCCGCCCCCCCGGGGCCCGGCCCCGTACAGCAGCCCGCGCCTCACGCCTCCTCCCGGCCCGCCTCCACCGACCGCAGCACCGCACGCACCCGGTCCTCGACCGGTGCCCGGTCCAGCTCGACCAGCTCGTAGCCGCTCTCCTCGTACGCCTCGGCCACCGCCCGGTGCGTCCGTTCGGCCTCCTCGGGCGACTGCCTGCGTTCCGCGTCGACGGTGTAGATCTCCGGCCAGAACGGGGCGAGGAAGACCCGGCGGTGGTACCGGTACCGCCGTGCGGCGGCGTGTACATGGTCCGGTACGGGCAGACCCTCTAGCCGCAGGTAGCCGATGAGGTCGGGGACGCCGCGGTCGAAGAAGACGGGACCCGGAGGGGCCCCGGCCGCGAGCCGGTAGGAGCGCAGCTCCCAGCCCAGCATCAGCTCGGCGAACAGCGCCGGGTCGGTCCACGGCAGGCCGCGCCCGCCGACGGCCGTCTGGTCCCGGATCACCCCGCGCCCGGCCTCCTCCGACCGGGCGTACCCCAGCGCCGCCAGCCGGTCGATCAGCGTGTTCTTGCCGGCGCCGGGACCGCCGGTGACGACGTGGAACCGGGCGGCGTGCCGGGCCGCGGGGACGGATGACAGGGGGGACGAGACGGGGGACGACATGGGGGACACCTTTCGTGCCGTTGGGCGGGGGAGCGGATGCGGCGTGGCAGCCTGCCGGGCAGCAGCCGAATCGGGAAACGGAGCGCACGCATGCAGCTGGACCTGTCAGGACGGACCGCGCTGGTCACCGGATCGACCCAGGGCATCGGCGCGGCGATCGCCGCGGGGCTCGCCCGTTCGGGCGCCCGGGTCGCGGTCAACGGGCGGAACACCGCCCGGGTCGACGAGGCCGTCGCCCGGCTCGGGCAGGACGTGCCCGGCGGGCGGTTCGTCGCCGCGGCGGCCGACGTGACCACCGAGGAGGGTGCTGCCCGGCTGGCGGACACGCTGCCGGACGTGGACATCCTCGTCAACAACCTCGGCATCTTCGGCGCCCGGGACCCGCTGGAGATCAGCGACACGGAGTGGCGCCGCTACTTCGAGGTGAACGTGCTGGCCGCGGTCCGGCTCACCCGGACGTACCTGCCCGGCATGACCGGGCGCGGCTGGGGCCGCATCCAGTACATCGCCAGCGACTCGGCCGTGGTGATCCCCGCCGAGATGATCCACTACGGCATGTCGAAGACCGCCCTCCTCGCGGTGGGCCGCGGCTTCGCGAAGCAGGCGGCGGGCACCGGCGTCACGGTCAACTCCGTCATCGCCGGGCCGACGCACACCGGCGGCGTGGAGGACTTCGTGTACGAACTGGTCGACCGCGACCTGCCGTGGGACGAGGCGCAGCGGGTCTTCATGCGCGAGCACCGCCCGCAGTCGCTGCTGCAGCGGCTGATCGAGCCCGAGGAGATCGCGCACATGGTCGTCTACCTCAGCTCGGACCAGGCGTCGGCGACCACCGGCGGTGCGCTCCGGGTGGACGGCGGCTACGTGGACTCGATCCTGCCCTGACGCCGCGCGGGTCCTCTCCAGGCCCTCGCGGCGGGCCATCGGCCGCGGTCACTCCACGGTCCCTCCATACGGACCAGCCCGGCGGGCGGCCGTCCGCCGGGCGGGTGAGGCTGGATGTCCGATCACCCGATGCGGAAGGTCCCGTACCCATGCGAGGGCATCAGCGAGACGAGCAACACCACGGCGGCGGGGCGAGCGCCGGTATCCCGCAAGGCCCCGGCGACCTGCCCAAGCAGTCGTGGAAGGCGGTGCTGAAACGCACCGCGAAGGAGTTCAAGAAGGACAACCTCACCGACCTGGCGGCAGCGCTCACCTACTACGGCGTGCTGGCCATCTTCCCCGCCGCGCTGGCCCTGGTGTCCATCCTCGGCCTGATGGGCAGCGGAACGATCCAGCCGATGATCGACAACGTCGGCAAGTTCGCCCCGGGCGCCGCCCGCGACGTCCTCACCAGCATGCTCAAACAGATGCAGGGCAGCGGCGGCAAGGCCGGCATCGCGCTGGTCATCGGCATCGTCATCGCCCTGTGGTCGGCCTCCGGCTACATCGCGGCCTTCATGCGTGCCGCCAACACCGTGTACGACATCGAGGAGGGCCGGCCCGCCTGGAAGGTCCTGCCGACCCGCTTCCTGATCACCGTCGTGACCGTCGTCCTGCTCGCGGTCATCAGCGTGGCCGTGGTCTTCACCGGCTCACTGGCCCACAAGGCGGGCGACGCGCTCGGCCTCGGCAGCACCGCCGTGACGGTGTGGAACATCGCCAAGTGGCCGGTCATGGTGATCCTGATCAGCTTCATCATCGGGCTGCTGTACTGGGCGGCGCCCAACGTCCGGCGCCGGTTCCGCTGGGTCACGCCCGGCAGCGTGCTGGCCATCCTGCTCTGGCTGGTCGCCTCGGCCCTCTTCGCCCTCTACGTCGCCAACTTCAGCAACTACAACAAGACCTACGGCAGCCTCGCGGGGATCATCATCTTCCTCGTCTGGCTGTGGATCTCCAACCTCGCCATCCTGCTCGGCTTGGAGCTCAACGCCGAGATGGAGCGGAGCCGCGCCATGGAAGGCGGCCATCCGCGGGACGAGGAACCGTACGCCGAACCGCGCGACACCCGTAAGCTCTGAGGCCGTACCGCGCTGCGCACCTCGCGCGCGGCCCCTCCGCCGGAAGACGGTACCGGGCCCGGTTCCCCACGGAACCGGGCCCGGTGCCGGTCTGCCCGGCGGCTCTCTCCCTCCCCTCTTCCGCCGTCAGTCCTTCTTCTTCGTGCCCTGCGCGGCCTGCTGCGCGGCCTGCTCGGGGCCGGATTCGGCCGCCGGCTGCGCCCGTTCGGCCGGTTCCTGCCGCCGGGAGCGCTGTATCAGGACGGTGGCGCCACCGACGGCCAGGGCGACCGGCCACTCCAGCGCCCCGGCGACGGCGAGCGCGCCGAGGCCGCCGTAGTACACGAGTTCCCTGGCAGGCGGCAGGGGCGGCAGCCATCCGGTGGCCGTCCGCGCGTTGTTCACCACGTCGCCCGGTGTGAGGTACGGGACGTGCAGCGGTGCGCGGACGTCGAGGGTGTGCACGCTCAGGCCCTGCTTGCTGCGGTGTATGTGCGTTTCCTCTGCGGACTCCTGAGCGGGCGTCCGTTTCGCAGCGGTTTTCCGCGTGCTTTCGGCTGTACTGGGCATCCCAACTCCTTGTTTGGCCCGAGTACGGTGTGCTGTGCGCACTCCATTCTGGCGCGTCCAGCGCGCGCCGGGGCATCGGAACGAAGCGGGCGGGCACCGGCTTCGGGGGGCCGGATGCCGGGGAGGCGGGTGGCGGACGGTGAAGGTACCGGGGATCGGCATCGTGCACACGGTGGCGCGGTCGGCGGTGAGCGCGCTCGGCGCGCCGGCGCGGCCACGCACACGGATCAACGGCGACCGCGCACACATCGCGGTGCGCGGACTGCGGGAGGCGGACAGCACACTGGCCACGGCGGCGGCCACCGCCGTGGAACAGCGGCTCGCCGCCCTGCCCGGCGTACGGTGGGCCGCGGTCAACGTCGTACTGGGCCACGCCGTGGCCGCACTGGAAGAGGGCAGCCCCCTCGAACTGGCCGCCACAGCGCAGGCGTTGGCGGAATCGGTCGAGGCGGTGGAGGAGGAGCACCAGCTGACCGGCCCGCTGCCCGAGCACCCGGCGTCGCCCGCGAGCATCCAGCGCGCCGCCCTCTCGCTCGCCTTCCAGGCGGCCGCCGTACCGGTCGCCACCGCCGTCCGGCTCTCCCAGCGCACGCCGCTGCCGACCGCCCTGTCCGCGCTGGTCTCCGTCGTCGACACCCAGCCGGCGCTGCGCCGCAGGCTGACGGCCGTCGTGGGGCCGCGCAACATCGACGTGGTGCTGGCCGGGCTGAGCGCGCTCGCCCACGCCGGCACCGGAGGCTTCGTCGGGCTGGGCGTGGACGCCGTGCGCCACTCCCTGCGGCTGGCCGAGACGACCGCGCACCGCGAGGCGTGGGCGTCCGCCGAACCCCGCGTCACCGAGACCGCGCGGCACGTACGTGCCGCCGCCGTACCCGAAGCGGAGCGCACGGTGCCGCTGCGGGAGGGGCCCGTCGAGCGGTACGCGCGCCGCTCCGGCTGGGTGGCCGGCACCGTCTTCGCCGGCACCTTCGCGGTGACCCGCAAGGCGATACCGGCGGCGGGCGCCGCCGTGGCGTCCGTGCCCAAACCGCCCTGGGCGGCGCGCGAGGCGTTCGCCGGCACCCTGGGCCGGGGCCTGTCCCGGCAGGGCTCCCTCGTCACCGGGCCCGAAGCGCTGCGCCGGCTGGACCGGGTGCACACCGTCGTCCTGGACACCGAGGCCCTGCTGACGGGCGGTCACCTGCTGGCCGACCTCGCCCCGCTGAACGGCAAGCACGCCACCGGCGACCTCGCCGCGACCGCGTACCGGCTCTTCGACGGGCGGCGGCCCACGGCCGCGCACGAGGACGACGACTGGTCGCTGGCCCCGCTGGAGGAGCCCGCGGACCGCGCGGGAGCGGAGGGGAAGAACGCGGCGGCCGTGGCGGAGGCGGCGGACCGGCTGCGCCGCGACGGCGCCGAGCACGTCCTGGTACTGGCGCACCGGGGCAAGCCGCGTGCGCTGGCCGCCGTGGTGCCCGAACTGCACGAGGCCGCCGAAGGACTCGTCACGGCGGCCCGCCGGAGCCACCTCACCGTCCTGACGGCGGGCCGGTACGCGGCCCACGTCGCCCTGTCCGACGCGCACGGCACCGTACCCGGCGGCGACCGGCTGGCCGGCTCCGTACGCGACCTGCAGCGCGACGGCACCGGCGTGCTGCTGGTCTCGGCGGACCGCGACGCGCTCACCGTCGCCGACGTGGGCGTCGGCGTCACCGGTCAGGACGGGGTGCTCCCGTGGGGCGCCGACGTCCACGTGGGGGCCGACCTCGCGCGGGTCCGCGTGCTCGTGGCGGCGTGCGGCGCGGCCCGGCCGGTGTCCCAGCGCGGCGTACGGCTGGCCCAGGCGGCCGCCGTGGTCGGCGCCGTCGCGACGCTGGCGGGCCGCAGGAAGCGCGGGATGGCCGCGCGCAGCCTGCTCGCCGTCAACGCGGCCGCGGCGCTGGGCATGGCGCAGGGCGTGTGGGCGGCAGCGCAGGTGCTGCACGTCAACGGCGCCCCGATCCCGGCCCGCCGCCCCTGGCACGCCATGACCCCGGACACCGTACTGGGCCTGACCGGCGGCAGCGAGGACGGGCTGACCACCCGTCAGGCACGCAGCCGCACCAGGACGGCGGGGGACCAGGTCCAGCAGCCCTCGCTGCTCCGCGCGGTCGCCACCGAGACCGCCAACCCGCTCACCCCCGTGCTCCTCGGCGGCGCCGCCCTCTCGGCAGGCGTGGGCGCGCTGCTGGACGCGTACATCATCGTCGGCGTCACCCTGCTGTCCGGCTGCATCGGCGGCGTACAGCGCCACCTGGCCGACCGCGCCGTCGCCGACCTGCACCGCCGCTCCGCCGTCATGACCACCGTCCTGCGGGACGGCGAGGAGCGCCGGCTGCCGTCCGAGGAACTGGTGTCGGGCGACGTGGTCGCGCTGGCCGCCGGTGACGTGGTGCCCGCCGACTGCCGGCTGCTGACCGCACGCGGCCTGGAGGCGGACGAGTCCGCGCTGACCGGCGAGTCGCTGCCGGTCGCCAAGGACGTCGCCCCCGTCCTCGCCGCCGACCTGGCCGACCGCACCTCCATGGCGTACGAGGGGACCACCGTGGCCGCCGGACGGGCGCGCGGCGTGGTCGTCGCCACCGGTGCCGCCACCGAGGCGGGCCGCGGCGCGCAGGCCGGACGGGGCGCCGCCGCACCGGTCGGCGTGGAGCGCCGCCTCGCGCAGATCACCCGCACCACGATGCCGGTGGCACTCGGCGCGGCCGGCACCCTGATGGCCGTGGGCCTGCTGCGCGGCCGGCCCGCCCGGGAGACCGTCGGCGCGGGCGTCGGCCTCGCGGTGGCCAGCGTCCCCGAAGGGCTGCCCTTCCTCGTCTCGGCCGCCCAACTCGCCGCCGCACGGCGGCTGTCGGCGCAGGGCGTCCTCGTCCGCGACCCCCGCACCATCGAGGCGGTGGGCCGTACGGACGTCCTGTGCTTCGACAAGACCGGCACCCTCACCCACGGACAGATCGCGCTCAGCGCCGTCTCGGCGGCCGGCCGCAGCCTCGCCCTGGAACGCCTCGGCGCCGAGCACGAGGACGTACTGGCGGCCGGGCTGCGCGCCACGCCCCGGCGGCGCCGCAAGCAGCCGCTCGCGCACGTCACCGACAACGCCGTGGTCACCGGCGCCGAGGAGGCCGGGGTGCACCGCACCCGCTCGGCCGCCGGCTGGAAGCGCACCGCGCAGCTGCCGTTCGAGCCGAGCCGCGGCTTCCACGCGGCGGTCGGCCGCAGCGGCACGGAGTGGGTGCTGTCGGTGAAGGGCGCACCCGAAGAAGTCATCGAGCGGTGCACGAGCCAGGCGGGGCGCACGCTGGAACGCGCCGACCGCGAAGAACTCCTCGCCGAGGGCGAGAAGCTGGCCGCCGAGGGGCACCGCGTCCTCGCGGTCGCCGAACGCCGTACCCGTAAGGACCCCACGGTGGACGGCAAGCTCACCGACGAGGCCGTCGGCAAGCTCGGCTTCCTCGGCTTCCTCGCCTTCTCCGACCAGGTGCGCGGCACCGCCGCCGGCTCCGTGCGGGAACTCGGCGAAGCAGGCGTGCACATCGTCATGATCACCGGTGACCACCCGCAGACCGCCGAGTCCATCGCCAAGGAACTGGGCGTCATCAACGGCCGTCGCGTGGTCACCGGCGCCGAGCTGGACAGCATGGACGACGCGGCGCTGGACAGGGCGCTGCCGGAGGTCGGCGTCGTCGCGCGCAGCACGCCGGAGCACAAGGTACGCGTCGTCCAGGCGTTCCAGCGCCTGGGCCGTACGGTCGCCATGACCGGCGACGGCGCCAACGACGCGCCCGCCATCCGGATCGCCGACGTGGGCATCGCACTGGGCGGCCGCGGCACCCCGGCGGCGCGCGCCGCCGCCGACCTGGTGGTCACCGACGACCGGCTGGAGACCATCCTCGCCGTGCTCATCGAGGGCCGCGCCATGTGGGCCTCGGTACGCCAGGCCCTCGCGATGCTCGTCGGCGGCAACCTCGGCGAGATCGCCTTCACCGTCCTCGGCGCCACCGTCTCCGGCACCTCGCCGCTGACGGCCCGTCAACTGCTGCTGGTCAATCTCTTCACCGACCTGCTCCCGGCCATCGCCCTCGCGGTACGCGCGCCGCACCCGGAGGCAGCGGCACGCCTCCTGCGCGAGGGACCCGAGGCGTCACTGGGCACGGCGCTGACCGAGGAGACCGCGCAGCGGGCGCTCGCCACGGCGACCGGTGCCGCCGCCGGCTGGCTCGCGGCACGCCTCACCGGCCGCCCGGCCCGCGCCCGTACGGTGGCGCTCACCGCGCTGGTGGCCACCCAGCTCGGTCAGACCCTGCTGATCGGCGGCCGGGACCGGTCGGTGGTGGCCTCGGCCGCCGGTTCGATGGCGGCGCTCGCTGCCGTCGTCCAGACCCCCGGGCTCAGCCACTTCTTCGGCTGCACCCCGCTCGGCCCGGTCGCCTGGACGATCGCCCTGTCGGCGGCCGGCGCGGCGACGGCGGGCTCGTCCCTCCTCCCGCCCCTGATCACCCGCATGGAGGCCCTGACGACCCGACGGAAGGAACCCGAACAGGCATCGGACACGGAGCCGTCGGCGGACCCGGCCCGGGCCACGGCTCCGGCCCGGCTCACGGTGGTGGACTGAGGCCGAGGCGGTGGCCCGAGGCCGCCGCACGCACCGGTCGCGGGCGCGTCAGCCGACCAGCAGGACGAGCTTCCCGCGTACGCGGCCGTCCTCGCCGGCGCGGTGTGCCTCGGCGACCTCGGCGAGCGGGAACGTCCGCACGACCGGGAGCGCGAAGCGCCCGGCCTCGACCAGCTCGCCGATCCCGGCGAGCGCGTGGAGCGCACGGCCGGCGTCCCCACGGCTGAAGGTCACCCCGTGCTCCCGGGCGCCCTCGAAGTCGGCGACGGTGACGACGTGTTCGGCGCCGCCGGCGAGCCCGATCAGCTCGGGCAGGACTCCGCTCCCGGCGACGTCGAGCGCCACGGCCGACGCCGTCGGGAGCGAGCGCGCGGACCCGCTCGACGAGGCCGGCGCCGTACGCGACGGGCTCGGCTCCCAGTGAACGCAGGTACGCGTGGTTCGCCGGGCTCGCGGTGCCGATGACGCGTGCGCCGCGCACCACGGCGAGCTGGACCGCGGCGCTGCCGACGCTTCCCGAGGCACCGTTGACGAGCAGCGTGCTGCCGCCCGCGACGCCGAGCTGGTCGAGCGCGCGCGTGGCCGTCTCGACGGCGGCCGGCAGCGCGGCGGCGTCCGCGAAGCCGAGCGACGGCGGGACCGGCGCGTAGTGGGCCAGCACGGCCAGTTCGGCCTGGGCCGCACCTTCCGCCGAGAAGCCGAAGACCGGGTCGCCGACGGCCACGTCCGTCACGCCCTCGCCGAGCGCGTCGACGACGCCCGCCGCCTCGTAGCCCAGGGGCTGCGGCAGTTCCGGGTCCATCAGGCCCCGGCGCTTCTTCCAGTCGCTCGCGTTGACCCCGGCCGCGCGCACCGCGATCCGCACCTGGCCGGGGCCCGGCCGGGGATCGGGCAGCTCCATGAGCTCCAGTACCTCCGGGCCCCCGAACCGGTGGAAACGGACTGCCTTCATCACGTGCTCCGCAAGTCGACTCGGGCGTCACACTCACCGCGCGTGCGACGGCACACGGGGGACGCCTCGCCCACCGTACGTCACCGCACGATCCGCCCCTTCACGGCACGGCACCGCGCACTACGGCTACGGCTCGGTCAGCTCCGTCGCGACCTCGATCACGGCCGGCTCGCCGCTGCCGAGCGCGTCCTCGAGGGCCCGTACGAAGTCCTCGCCCGTGCGCACCGCGGTCGCGCGTACCCCGTAACCACCTGCGAGCCGGACGAAGTCGATGCCGGGCACGTCCAGGCCCGGCGTCTCCCCGGAGCCCAGGACCGTGGAGAACCAGCGCAGCGCACCGTACGTCCCGTTGTTCAGGATCACGATGATCACCGGGATGCGGTACCGGGCCGCCGTCCACAGCGCGGTGATGCCGTAGTTCGCCGAGCCGTCCCCGATCAGGCCGATGACCTGCCGCCGGTCGTGCGCCAGCTGCGCGCCGACGGAGGCCGGCAGGCCGAAGCCCAGCCCGCCGGAGGCCGGGAAGAAGTAACTGCCCGGCAGGGAGAGGTCCATCTGGGCCCAGAAGGCGCCGGTGGTCGAGGTGGACTCCTTCACGTACACCGCGTCCCGCGGCGCGGTACGGCGCAGCAGCGCGAACAGCTCCTCGGGGTGCACCCGGTCCCCGGAAGCGGCCGTGGGCGCGGGCCGGAAGTCCGGCAGCGGCGGCAGCGCCGGACGGCGCCCACCCGTCACCCGCTCGGCCAGCCGCGCCAGCGCGTCCCGCACCCCGCCGACCAGCGCCTCGCCCATCGGCGCCCGCGCGGCCTCGCCCGGATCGCTGGTCAGCTGGATCAGCCGGGCCCCCTCGGGCAGATACGCGCCGGGCACGAACTGGTGGTACCGGAACACCGGCGCCCCGGCCACCAGGATCACGTCGTGCCCCGCCAGCGCTTCGCTCACGCCCCGCACGGCCGCCGGCAGCACACCGCGGAAGGCGGGGTGCCGGGTGGGGAAGGGACAGCGGGAAGCGGAGGGCGCGATCCACACCGGCGCGCCCAGCGCGTCCGCCAGCCGTACGGCGTCGGCGTTGGCCTCCTCGGCGTCCACCTCGGGGCCGAGCACCAGCACGGGGTTGGCCGCGCCGTCCAGGGCCGCAACGAGGCCGTCGAGCTGTGCCTCGCCGAGCGCACCGGCCGCCGCCGTCCGACGTTCCGTCAGGAGGCGGGCGTCGTCGGGTGCCTCCTGCGCCCAGTCGTCGTACGGCACCGACACATACACCGGGCCCTTGGCCGGCAGGTTCGCCAGATGGATCGCCTGGCTCAGCGCGCGCGGCACGTCCGCCGCGCAGGCCGGCTCGCAGGCCCACTTGACCAGCGGCTTCGGCAGGGCGGGCGCGTCCACGCTGGCCAGCATGACCTCCTGGCCGACCGTCGAGCGGACCTGCTGGCCCGCGGTGATCACCAGCGGGCTGTGCGCGTACACCGCGTTGGTGAGCATGCCCATGGCGTTGCCGGTGCCGGCGGCCGCGTGCAGGTTCACGAACGCGGCCTCGCCACGGGCCTGTGCGTACCCGTCGGCCATGGCCAGCACCGCGCCCTCGTGCAGCCCGAGGACATAGCGGAAGTCCGCCGGCATGCCGGCGAGGAACGGCAGCTCGTTCGAGCCCGGATTGCCGAAGACCGTCGTCAGGCCGTGCGCCCTCAGCAGCGCGTACGTCGCTTCGCTCACGGTGGCCATCGGTTCTCCGTTCCTGCGGCGGTGACCCGCCTCACGGTAGGGAGGGCACGCCCATAGGGCCAATGACTGCTCTCGATGGCCGCATAGAAGAGATCTATACGCGGTCGTTCGCGTGTTCTAGGGTCGGCCGCGTGCCGGACCTCGACCTCAACCTCGTCAAGACGTTCGTGCTGCTCTACGAGACCCGGAGCGTCACCCGGACCGCGCAGGCGCTCTTCATCACGCAGCCCTCGGCCAGCCACGCCCTGCGGCGGCTGCGCCGGCACTTCGGCGACGACCTCTTCGTCCGCTCCGCCGACGGGCTCCGGCCCACGGAGACCGCGGCGCGCATGTACCCCCGGCTGCGTCAGGCGCTGGAGGTGATCACGGAGACCGTTGCCGGCACCGGCACCTTCGACCCGCTGACCTCGCAGCGCACCTTCCGGCTCCGCGCGACCGACCTCGGCGAGCTGATCCTGCTCCCGGCCGTGCTCGCCGAGCTGGAGACCCGCGCGCCGCACTGCCGGATGGAGGTCGCGCCGCTGGACTCCGCCGCTGCCGCCCAGGAGCTGCGCCAGGGCCGTGCCGACGCCGTCATCTGCACGCCGCGCATCGACGCGCCCGACCTCCGGCGCGACGCGCTGTTCCAGGAGCGCTACGTCGGCCTGTGCGCCGAGGACCATCCGCGCATCGGCGACCGGCCGGCGCTGGGGGAGTACCTGGCCGAGCGGCACATCGCCGTCGCGGCGGCGGCAGGCCACGTCGACGCGGACGAGGTGCTGGCCCGGCTCGGCCACCCGCGCGACATCGTGGCCCACGTACCGCACTTCGCCGTGCTGCCCGAACTGGTCGCGCGCACCGGGTATCTGGCGGTCGTCCCCGGCCGCGCCGTCCGCTCCTTCATCCGCGCGGCGCCGGTGCGCACCTTCACCCTGCCGTTCGACATCCCCACCGCCGAAGTGGCGCTGTACACGTACCGCAGGACGCTGCCGGCGCCGGCGGTGGAGTGGCTGCGCGCCGCGGTCACCGGGCTGCTGGCGTCCGCCCGTTGACGGCCGGGCATCCGGCATCCGGGCAGTGACGGCCGCGCATCCCGCGTCCGGCCGTTGACGGCCGCGTATCTCACGTCCGGCCATTGACAGCCGGGGGAAGCGGCCCGACACTCATGCCACTCATCTGGTGAATGACCTTTCACCAGGCGAACGGCGTGCCGGTGTGCACGCCCGCACGAGCCGCACGGAACGTCCGCGCCGCAGCGGACGCAAGAGCCGCACAGACTCCAGGACACCAGGGACACCCATGACTTCCTCCGGCATGCCCGGGCCAGGCAGCCCGCACACCGCTCGCCCGCCGCACACCTTCCGCACGGTCTTCCCGGTCCTCGCCCTGTGCTGGCTGGCCGTCTTCTTCGACGGGATGGACGTCAACATCTACGGCGCCGTCATGCCGCACATGCTCGACGACGCGGGGCTCGGCCTCACCCCGGCGACCGCCGGGACCATCGGCAGCTGGACCGCCTTCGGCATGCTCTTCGGCGCGCTCGCCGCCGGCAACCTCACCGACTGGCTCGGCCGCCGTTCCACGCTCGTCGCCAGCGTCGTGCTGTTCTCCCTCGGCTCGGCGGTCTGCGCCCTCGCCGCCGGACCGGCCCTCTTCGGTGCCGGCCGGTTCGTCGCGGGCCTCGGCCTCGGCGGCCTCACCCCGCTCGCCCTCGCCATGGTGCTGGAGTTCGCGCCGCCGGGCCGCGCCGCGCTCACCACCGGCCTGCTGATGTCCTCGTACCACGCGGGCGGCATGGCGGCGACCGGCATCGGCCTCGGCCTCGCGCCCGCCGCTGGCTGGCGCGCCGTCTTCTGGGCCGGGGTGCTGCCCGCCGTCATCGCCGTGCCCCTGCTGCTGAAGTACCTCCCCGAATCGCCCGGCGTGCTGCTCGCGCGCGGCGACCGCACCCGCGCCGACGCCGTCGCCGACCGCTACGGCCTGCCCCGCCCCACCCCCGTGCAGGCTCCCGCCGCCGGCGCCAAGGGCCGGCTGGCCGCCGTCCGCGCGCTCTTCGCCGCCGGGTCCCGCCGGGCCACCCTGCTGCTCTGGCTGGCGTCCTTCTGCGGCCTGGTCCTGGTGTACGGCGTGTCCACCTGGCTGCCGCAGATGATGCGCGCCTCCGGCTACGGCCTCAGCTCCTCGGTCACCTTCCTGATGGTCATCAACGGCGGCGGCATCGTCGGCATGTTCGTCGCGGGCCGCGCCGCCGACCGCTTCGGTGCCGTACGCATCTCGGCGCTCTGGTTCGCCCTCACCGCGGCCGGCGCGCTGCTCCTGAAGTCGCACCTGCCGCTCGGCGTCACGTACGTGGTCGTCGCGCTCACCGGCGTCTGGCTGTTCAGCGCGCAGGTGATGGTCTACGCGGTCACCGACACGGTCTACCGCGACAGCGAACGCGCCGCCGGGCTCGGCATGGTCACCGGCGTCGGCCGGATGGGCGCCGCCTTCGGCCCCTGGCTGATCGGCATCCTCGCCGCGACCGGCAGCCAGGCGCGGGGCTTCACCGCGTTCGCGCTGGCGGGCCTGATCGGCGCCGCTGCCGTCGCGCTGGTCCCGCTCGTACGGCGGACGCGGCGCGACGACCGCTCGGCGCCCCGCGACGTCGCGGCGACGGGATGACCGGGCCGGGACGACCGCGACGGGATGAACGCAACAGCACGACCGTGCCGGGGAGGCCGGACCCGAAGGCCGGCCGCCCCGTGAGCGGTTCGTCAGATCAGAAGGGGTACTGCGCCTGCTGCGTCGCCACGGTGACCCAGCGGGTGCTGGAGAACGCCTCGATGCCCCAGCGGCCGCCGAACCTGCCGTACCCGGAGTCCTTGACGCCGCCGAACGGGGCCTGCGGCTCGTCGCCGACGGACTGGTCGTTGACGTGCACGATGCCGGTACGGATCCGGCGTGCGACGGCCAGCCCATGGGTGGCGTTCTCGGTGAGGATGCCGCAGGTCAGGCCGTTCTCGGTGTCGTTGGCGAGTTCAATGGCCGCCGCGTCGTCGGCGAACGTCTCGACCACGCAGACCGGCCCGAACGCCTCGCCGTAGTAGAGGTCCATGTCCTTGGTCACGCCGGTCAGCACGGTCGCCGGGTGCACCGCGCCGTCCGGCGCTCCGCCGCCCGTCAGCACCGTGGCGCCCTTGTCCACCGCGTCCTTCACCAGCGCCGCGACGCGCTCCGCTGCCGCCGCGCTGACCAGCGGCCCGACCACCGTGTTCGGGTCGCGGGGGTCGCCCGAGGGCAGCGCCGCGACCTTCTCGGTGAACTTCCGGGTGAACTCCTCGGCCAGGCTCTCGTGCACGAGGATGCGGTCACCGGACATGCAGATCTGCCCCGCGTTCATGAACACGCCGAAGGTGACCGCGTCCACCGCGTAGTCCACGTCCGCGTCGTCCAGTACGAGGATCGCGTTCTTGCCGCCCAGCTCCAGCACGGCGGGCTTGAGGTGCCGGGCCGCGTGGGTGCCGATGATCCGGCCGACGCCGGTGGAACCGGTGAAGTTGACGGCCCGTACGCGCGCGTCGGCGATCAGCGCCTCGGCGACCTCGGCCGCGTCCTCGGGGGCGTTGGTGACCACGTTCAGCACGCCGTCCGGCAGGCCCGCCTCGCGCAGCACGTCGGCGACGAACAGCCCGCAGGCCAGCGGCGCGTCCTCGCTCGGCTTGACCACGACGGTGTTGCCCGCGGCGAGCGGCGCCGCGACGGCGCGCACGCCGAGGATCAGCGGCGCGTTCCAGGGCGCGAACGCCGCGACGACGCCGAGCGGTTCGCGTATCGCCATGCCCAGCGCGCCGGTCTCCTGGGTGCTCAGCACCTCGCCGCGCGGTGCGGTGATCGCGGCGGCGGCCTCGCGCAGCACGTTGGCCGCGAGCGCGACGTTGAAGTGTGCCCACGGCGCCGTGCCGCCGACCTCCTGCGCCATCAGCTCGACCGCCTGCTCGCCCTTGGCGTCGAGCAGGTCGGCGGCCTTGAGGAAGATCGCCCGGCGCGCGAACGGCGCGAGCGCTGCCCACGCGGGGAACGCCGCCTCCGCCGCGTCCACGGCCCGCGTGACGTCCTCGGGCCCGCCGGCGGCGACGGTCGCGTAGACCTCGCCGGTGAAGGGGCTGATGTCCGCTGCGGTGCGGCCGGAGGCGGCGGGTACGTCCTCGCCGCCGATGAACAGTTCACGGGTGGTCGCCATGAGGTCAATGATCCTTTGTCGCGGGCGGGCAGGGGGAAGCGGGGGAGGGGCCGCGCGGAGCGGCGGGGTCCGCAGCAGGTGCGTAGGTTCGTATGGTGAACTTTCGTTCACTCGTTCCGAAAATGCTGCTTCCGGCCGTCCCGAATGTCAAGATCCGCGCCCCGTCCCGCAGGGCGCCACCGCGTGCCGCAGGGCGCCACCGCGACGGCCGAGGCGTCCGGGCTGCCGTCCGGACTGCCGTGCGGACCGCCGTACGGGCTGCCGTGCGGGTGAAGCCCCCGCCTTTCCCCGGGGGCCGGCGTCCTTCCGGGGTACAGACGTGCCATGCGTGCCCTCGTGATCAATTGCACCCTCAAGCCCTCTCCGCAGTCGTCGAACACCGAAGCCCTTGCCGATGTCGTGGTCAAGGCCCTGGACGGCCACGGGGTCACCTCGCAGACGGTGCGGGCCGTCGACCTGGACCTCCGGCCCGGCGTGGAGAGCGACATGGGGGAGGGCGACGACTGGCCCTCCGTACGCGAGAAGATCGTGAACTCCGAGATCCTGGTCATCGCCTCGCCGACCTGGCTCGGCCGCCCCTCCTCCGTCGCCCAGCGCGTACTGGAGCGGATGGACGCGATGCTGAGCGAGACCGACGACGAGGGCCGGCCGATCGCGTTCAACCGCGTGGCCGGCGTCGTCGTCACCGGCAACGAGGACGGCGCGCACCACGTCATCAGCGAGATCAACGGCGCCCTGGTCGACATCGGCTACACCATCCCCGGCCAGAGCTGGACGTACTGGCACCTGGGCCCGGGGCCGGGCCCCGACTACCTCGACGACGGCCGCGGCCACGACTGGTCGGCGTCCACCGGCCGCGCGATGGCCTCCAACCTCGTCCACGCGGCCCGCGCCCTCGCCGAGCACCCGCTCCCGGTCCCGCCGTCCTGACCTCGCCCGCTCGCACCGCCTCGTATCCCGCCGCACCCCCTCTAGGAGTGGTCCACCGTGACAGCACAGCGCCGCAGGGGCCTGCGCCCCCTGGCCGCCGCCCTGGCGGTCCTCCCGGGCGTACTGGTCCTCGCGTCCTGCGGCTCCGGCGAGCCGAAGTCGGACGGGTCGTCCAGCGCCTCGGGCCCGTCGGCTTCCGGCTCCCGCACCGCCTCGCCCGGCTCCGCGGCGCAGTGCGGCAAGGCCGCGACGGTACGGGCCTCCGGCTCGACCGCGCAGCACCACGCGATGCGGTTCTGGATCAGGAACTTCGAGAAGCGCTGCCACGGCACGCGGATCGACTACGAGGCGTCCGGCTCCGGCGCCGGCCAGGCGGACTTCCTCGGCGGCCGCACCGCCTTCGCCGGCTCGGACTCCGCGCTGCGGCCGGCCCAGGCGGCCCGCGCCAAGAAGGCGTGCGGGAAGGGCGGCCGCGCCGTCCACCTGCCGATGCTCGGCGGCCCCATCGCGGTCGCCTACAACCTGCCGGGCGTCGACAAGCTCGTACTCGACGGCCGCACGCTCGCCCGGATCTTCGACGGCCGGATCACCAAGTGGAACGACCCGGCGATCGCGAAGCTCAACCCGAAGGCCGACCTGCCCGCGACCCCCGTCAAGGCGGTGCACCGCTCCGACGCCTCCGGAACCACCGACAACTTCACCGCGTATCTGCACGCCGCGGCCCCGGACGACTGGCGGCACCCGCACGGTCAGAAGTGGCCGGCGGAAGGCGGCACCGCCGCGGGCGGCTCCTCGGAGCTGGCCGGCGAGGTGAAGCAGACCCGCGGCGCCGTCGGGTACGTCGAACTGGCCTACGCGCTCGGCAGGACGCTCCCCACCGCCGCGATCGACACCGGCGCCGCCGCGCCGGTCGGGGCCACCGTCGTCAACGCCTCGAAGGCGCTCGCCGGCGCGAAGACCACCGGCTCCGGCGACGACCTGGTCCTCGACCTCGACCACACCACCAAGGCCGCCGGCGCCTACCCGATCGCGATGGTCACGTACGAGATCGTCTGCGACAAGGGCAACAAGGCGGCGACCTGGCCGGCCACCCGGGCCTTCCTCAACTACACCGCCGGCGCCGAAGGCCAGCAGGACCTCTCCTTCCAGGGCTACGCGACCCTCCCCGCCAAGGTCATGGACAAGGTGCGCGCCAAGCTCAAGGACCTCTCCTGAGCAGCGCCCCTTCCTGATGGACACCCCGCCGGGCACGGCGGTCATGGCCGTGCCCCGGCATCACCCCTGACCTGGGAAATCGATCGCGGCGGACGGTCTGCGGTTCCCGTAGTGAGCGGCGTGTGTGCAGCCGCCCCTCACTCCCGCACGCCTCTCGCCTGCGGATCGAAGGTATGCGCTGGGTTCTGCCCGCACTTTCTAACGCCATCGCGCCGTTTCGGCACCGACGGCTCTATGTTCAGCCACTGTCGACTTTTGCGGAAAGCGCACTCACGTCGCCCGCGGGCAACGGATTCCGTATGACGCAGGCCCTTGACGCTCCGGATCTCGTCGGGCTTCTATGTCGGCCGGGAGCACATCGGAAGCACTGATTCAGCCGTCCACGGAGGCGATACCGCTCCCGACCGCACATGCCACACCCAGTCGATCGGAACCGCTGCATGACCGACATCCTCAGCCAGCCACCCGCGGGCGACCGCCTCGACGCGCCCGGCGCCGACGCCCGCCCTGCCGACGCCCCCGCTCCGGACGGTGCGCGCACACTCAAGCGCTCGATCGGCGTCGTCGGCGGCACCCTGCTGACCCTGTCCTGCGTCACGCCCGCCTCCACGCTCTTCGTGGTGGTGCCGGACCTCTTCGCCGACCTGGGCACCGCCACCGCGCTGACCATCGCGATCGGTTCCGTCCTCTGCATCGCGGTGGCCTTCTGCTACTCGGAGCTGGGCACGCTCATACCGAGCGCCGGCGGCGAGTACGCGATGGTGTCCACGCTGACCGGGCGGCTGGCCGGCTGGCTGGTGTTCGTCCTCTCGCTGCTGGTCGTGATGATCGTGCCGCCCGTGATCGCCATGGGCACGGCGGACTACCTCGCCCCCGTCGTGCACATCCCGGCCCCCGTCGCGGGTGCGGCCGTGATGCTGCTCGCCACCCTCGCCGGCCTGCTGGACCTGCGCGCCAACGCCTGGATCACCGGCATCTTCCTGGTTCTGGAGGTCATCGCGGCAGGCGTCGTGGCGGTCCTCGGCTTCGCGCACACCGAGCGCGGCGGCTCGGCGCTCCTGCACGGCACCGTGGCCGGTCCCGGCGGCGTACCCGGCCCGGTCACCGCGCTGCTCATCGTCTCGGGCCTGGCCATCGCGCTCTTCGTCACCCAGGGCTTCTCCACCGCCGTCTACCTCTCCGAGGAGCTGGAGGACCCGCGCCGCAACGTCGCCCGCACCGTGCTGGCCACCCTGGCGATCTCCACCGCCGTCATCCTCGTCCCGGTCATCGCCATCACCCTCGGCGCCCCGAGCCTGAAGGCGCTCACCTCCGGCGACATCAGCACCATGGTCATCGCCTGGAGCAACTCGGCGGTCGGCACCTTCGTCAGCCTCTGCGTCGCCCTGGCGATCATCAACGCCGGGATTGTCATGGTCATCCAGAACTCCCGGGTGCTGTTCGCCTCCGCCCGCGACAAGGCATGGCCCCAGCCGGTCAACGACGCACTGTCCCGGCTCGGCCGCTTCGGCTCCCCGTGGGTGGCGACCCTGGTCGTCGGCCTCCCCGGCGCCGCCCTCTGCTTCGTCAACCTCGACACGCTCTACGGCGTGACCGGCGTCTCGGTCAGCGGCATGTACCTGCTCGTCGCCATCGCCGCGCTCGCGGCCCGGCGCGGCGCGCACAAGAAGACGGCCGCCTGGCGGATGCCGCTGTGGCCTGCGGTGCCGCTGCTGCTGATCGCGGTCCTGATCTACATCCTCAGCCAGCAGGAGACCCAGTACCTGCTGTGGACCGGCGGCATCATGGCCGTGGCGACCGTGTACTGGGCGTGCTACCTCCGCCCCCGCCGGGAGACCCACTGGCTGGTGACCCTCCCCGAGGACGCCGTCACCGAGTAACTAGCCTGTCTGCCAGTAATCCTGACGGCGAGTCAGGGAGGTGTGGACATCCCTGGGCGGACCGGAAGACGATCCCGGCCCGCCCAGAGGCGTGTCCCACCGCCTATCGTCGACCCCGAGACGCCGTTCAAGGAGACCTGAGGCAGAGGAAGGCCCGGCCCGTTGCGCACACCGACCCGACGCGACCGACTGCGCGTCCAGATGTCCGAAGACGTACGGGCCGCAGCGCGCGAGATCATCACCGGCGAGGGGGTGGAAGCCCTCTCCCTCGCCGAGATCGCCCGCCGGGTCGGGGTCACCCCGGCAGCGCTGTACCGCCACTTCGACGGCCTGGCCGACATCGTCCGGCACACCGCGCGGGACATCGTCACCGAGCTCACGGCCGAGCTGCAGGCCGCGGTCGACGCGGAGGAGGAGACCGACTACGCGGCCCGGACGATCGCACCGTCCCGGGTCTTCCGCCGCTGGTCCCTGGCCCACCGGCAGGAGTTCAGCCTGCTGTTCGGGACGCCGACGACGGCGGCCGGTGACGCGCACCGGGACATGACCAGCGGCTGGGTGCGGGACCTCGCCGGGGTGTGGGGCCGGGTGTTCATGCAGCTCTGGGCCGCCCGCCCGTACCCCGTCCGGCCGGACGAGGAGCTGGACCCGCGGCTGCGGCAGCAGCTGGCGGACTACCGCACCGCCACCGGGGTCGACATCCCCCTGGGTGCCCTGGTCGTGATGCTCTCCTGCTGGCGGTCGATCTACGGCCAGGTCGCGCTGGAGGTCTTCGACCACTTCGCGCCGCTGGTGCCCGACCAGGAGCCGATGTTCGAGCTGCTGATGCAGGAGCTGATGGCCCGGATGGGGCTCGGCGAGGACTACCGGCCGCCCGCCGCGGAGTAGGCCACCGGTTTCCGATCCGCGCTGTGTGGAACGCGTCTGTGCACGGAGAGACGCGAGAACACAGCGAGAGGAAGGTGGCGCCGTGCCCAGCTTGAGCAGTCGGGCCCTGCTGCTCGTCGCCTCGGCGTTGGGGCACAAGATGGGGTACCGCGACCTGGACGAGGTCCGGCGGAAGGTCGAGAAGCAGCAGCGGCGGCCCGCCGCCTTCGGGCCGCCCCGGCGGCTGGACCGGCACTGCCGGGTGACCGCCCACTTCCGGCACGGCTGGCCCTGCTACGAGGTCGCCCCGCGGGACGCGGCCGCACGGGTGCAGGTGCTGTACCTGCACGGCGGTGCCTACATCGAGGAGATCGGCGACAACCACTGGAACCTGATCGAGCAGCTCGCGACCACGGGGGCGGCCCGCGTGGTCGTCCCGGTGCACCCGCTCGCGCCGCGCGGCACGGCCTCCGCGGTCGTCCCCGACCTCACCGCGCTGGCGGGCCGGCTCACCGGGGACGGCGAGCTCCCCACCGTGTTCATGGGCGACTCGGCCGGCGGCGGACTGTCCGTCACGCTGGCGCAGCGGCTGCGGGACACCGGCGGCACCCCGCCGGCCGAGCTGGTGCTGATCTCGCCCTGGCTGGACGCCGTACTGGACAACCCGGGCATCGAGCCTCTGCAGCCGCACGATCCGATGCTGGGCGTGGAGGCGCTGCGGTACTGCGGCTCCCTGTGGGCCGGCGAGCTGGACCTCGCCCACCCGTGGGTGAGCCCGGTACGCGGCAGCCTGGCGGGGCTGCCCCGTACGACGGTGTTCGCCGGCACCCGTGACATCCTCACCGCCGACGCCCGCGGCTTCCGCGACCGGGCGAGCGCCGAGGGGGTCGACGTGGACTTCACCGAGGAGCCGGGACAGATCCACGTCTATCCGCTCTGGCCCACGCCCGAGGCCCACCGCGCCCGCCGCCACCTGCTCGCGACCCTGCCGGCCCGCGCCGAGGCGCCGCTGGCCGGACGCTGAGCCGACGCGCGGCGGCCGGGGCGGCCGCACGTCGGTCAACGGCGCGACCGGGCCGGGGTTCCAGCGGGCGGCGGCCCGGCGGCGCGACCGCTCAGCTCAGCGTGCGCAGCATCGAGGCGTCGAACGGTACGAGCTCGTCGGTACGCCCCTCGAAGATCTTCGCGGCCCACTCCGGGTCGCCGAGCAGCGCCCGGCCCACGGCCACGAGGTCGAACTCGTCACGCTCCATCCGGTCCAGCAGCCGGTCGATGCCCGCCACGCCGGCCTGCTCGCCCTTGAACGCCTGGATGAACTCGTTGTCGAGGCCGACGGAGCCGACGGTGACCGTCGGACGGCCGGACAGCTTCTTCACCCAGCCGGCGAGGTTGAGGTCCGAGTCCTCGAACTCCGGCAGCCAGTAGCGGCGCGTCGAGGCGTGGAAGGCGCTGACGCCCGCCGCGGTGAGCGGCGCGACGATGGCGTCCAGCTCCTCGGGGGTGTCGGCGAGCCTGGCCTCGTAGTTGTTCATCTTCCACTGCGACATCCGGAAGAGGATGGGGAAGTCCGCCGAGACCGCGGCGCGGCAGGCCGCGACGATCTCAGCGGCGAAGCGGGTACGGGCCGCCAGGTCGCCGCCGTAGCCGTCGGTGCGCCGGTTGGTGCCGGACCACAGGAACTGGTCGATGAGGTAACCGTGCGCGCCGTGCAGCTCGATGCCGTCGAAGCCGATGCGCTCGGCCTCGGCCGCGGCCTTGGCGAACGCCGCGATCACGTCGTCGAGGTCCTGCTGCGTCATGGCGTGGCCGGACGGCGTGCCGTCGAGGGCCAGGCCGGACGGACCGGACGGCGGGGCGTCCGGGAAGGGCGGCGCGCCCGCCTCGCGCGCCATGCCCACGTGCCACAGCTGCGGCATGATCGTCCCGCCGGCCGCGTGCACCGCCGCCACGACCCGCTCCCAGCCGGCCAGCGCGTCCTCGCCGTGGAAGCGGGGGACGGCGCCACTGGTGCCGGCGGCCGGGTGGTCGACGTACGTGCCCTCGGTGATGATCAGGCCGACGCGGCCCGCCGCCCGGCGCGCGTAGTACTCGGCGACGTCCGCGCCCGGCACGCCGCCCGGCGAGAACTCGCGGGTCATCGGCGCCATGGCGATGCGGTTCGGCACGGTGAGCCCGCCCAGGGAGAAGGGGCGGGAGAGCACCTCGGCCGCCCGGGCGGCGCGGTCGCTGGATGTCACGTGGGTTCTCCTCGGTAGGAAAGAGCTTGGGAGAACGCCGCCGGTGGGCGGACGTTCCGCTGTACGGAACACCGCCAACCGGAGCCAGCATCCGCTTATCGGCGTGGCCTTCGTCACAGCGCGCGCCCGTGAGGAGCCGCGGGCACTTCAGGGCGGGCGCCTGAGGACGGGCGCATCAGGAAGGGCGCCATCAGGGCGGGTCCCTCAGGACGGGTGGCTCAGCTGCCTGCCGCCGGGACGTTCTCCGCCGCCCAGGCCGCCAGCTCGCGGGCGCAGGCCGTCACCGTCTCCTGCCACGTCCGGTCGGCACCGTCGCCCGCCTCGTCGCTGACGTGCTTGACGAGCCGGACCGGCACGCCCGCCTGCTGCGCGACGTGCGCCAGCGCGTAACCCTCCATGTCCACCAGCGCGGCCCGCGCCGCCAGCCGGTCCCGGGCGGCGTCGTCGGCGATGAAGGAGTCGCCGGTGGCGAGCACCGGTCCGCCCCGGTCGGCCAGGTCCAGCGGCGCGCCCGTGGTCTCGCCCGTCAGCGTCGCCAGCAGCTCGCTGTCCAGGTCGTGCTGGATCACGGAGCTGATCACATGGGTGCCCCGCAGGCCCGGGCGCAGCGCGCCGGCCGTGCCGAGGTTGACGATGCCGGAGGGGCGGGTGCCGCGCGCCAGTACGGTGGCGAGCGCGGTGGCCGCGTTGACCTTGCCCATGCCGGTGAGGAGGACCGGGAGGCCGGCCCCGAGGAACTGCGCCTCCTCCTTGACGGCGACGACGAGCAGCGGGCGGTCGGCGGCGATCTCACCTATCAGTTCCATGGAGGTCACGTTAGCCTCAGCAGCCTCAGCGGTGGCGAGCGGGGCCCGCGGTAACCCGGGTCGGGCAGCGCGCGGTCAGTCGGGCAGCACTTCCGCGCACGCGCGGTCAGCGGGCACGCCGGCGATAGGGTGAGCGACGTCAGCAACGATCGTGGCGCGTACGAGGGGCGGCATGGACATCCGCAGGGGACCCGGCGGGCTCGGCCGCGCCGCACTGCCGAGCATGACGCTGCTGCGGGAACTCACCGACCGGATCGTGCTGGACACGGTGTTCGAGCGGGCGCCCCTCACCCGTGCCGAGATCGCCCAGGTGACCGGCATCTCCAAGACCACCGTCTCCGAGGCGGTACGCCGTCTGGAGGGCGCTGGCCTGCTGCTGCCGGCCGGTGCGCAGACGGGCCGGCAGGGCCGGGTCGGTACGTACTACAAGGTGGCAGCCGAGGCCGGCTTCGTCATCGCCGCCGCGCTGAACTCCACCGAGGTACGGCTGACCGCCGCCGACCTCTTCGGCACGCCCTTCCACGAGACCTCGGCCCCGCCGGCCGGTTCCGGCGACCCGGCGGACGCGGCCGGCCAGCTGCGCACGATGGTGCGCGACGCGCTCGCCGCCGGCCGGGCCGCGCGCGGCCCGCTGCTCGCGGTGGGCCTCTCCATGGCCAACCCCGTCGACCCCGAGACCTCGGCGGTCGTCCCGCTGCCCGAAACCCCGCACCCCGCGGGCCTCTTCCGCCCCCGCAAGGCGCTGGCCGGCCTCACCGACGCACCGCTCCTGGTCGAGAACGACGTCAACCTCGCGGCGCTCGCGGAGCGTTGGCACGGCGCGGCGCGGGAGGCCGACAGCTGCGCGTACGTGCACATCGGTGCGGGGATGGGCATGGGCCTGGTGATCGGCGACGAACTCGTACGGGGCGCCCGGGGGGTGGCCGGCGAGATCGGCTACCTCGGCGGGAGCCACGGCCGGGCGGGCGGCCGGCACGGTTTCGCGCGGGCGGTCGCGGAGGGCTTCGCGGCCCCCGGGGAGCCGGAGTCGCGGGGCGCGGCGGCCGTCGAGTCGGCCCGCGCGATCCTGGACCGGGCGGCCGAGGGTGACGACGCGGCACGGGCCGTGGTGGCGCGCGAGGGGCGCACCATCGGCGAGGCCGTCGCCGCGGTCTGCGCGGTCGTCGACCCCGAACTGGTCCTTCTCGGCGGCCCCATCGGCGCCCACCCCGCGCTGCTGGAACCGGTCCGCGACACGGTCGCCGACCTCGCGCCGCTGAGCCCGCCGGTGCGGACCGGCACGCTGGGCGAGGACGCGTCCCTCCGGGGCGCCCTGGCCCTGGCGGTGCACCGCGGCCGCACGGACCTGTGGTCCCGCGCGAACGGCTGACCCGCACCCGGCACGCGGAATCCGGCCGTATTCGGAATACCCACCGCCGCCGTTGACGCTGCCGGAACGCCGCAGTACAAGACGATTGCCGCGACTCGCGAGAGGAGAAGCCGGCATGAGTATACGTATCACCGTGGACATTTTCTCCGGAATTCCCAATCCGACCTGGGAAATACATGAACCGGAAAAGGTGCGGGAACTGCTGGAGTTCATGGCGGGCCATCGCACCGCGCTCGCCGAACCGGCCACCGGATACACCGGACTGGGATTCCGTGGTATTCAGGTAGAGCTCACCGATGACCTGGACACCGCCGGACTGCCGACCGAGTTCGAGGTGGCCGGCGACGGCTCGCAGGACCCCTACGCGGCCGCCGAACTGGCCGAACGGCTGCTGGACACGATGCCGACCGGGGCCGGAGCCGCGGCCGAACCGCCGCCCGACGAGACCGCGGCGGGCGGCGAACAGCCTACGGAGGAAAGCTATCCCGAGGCGTTCCGCGATTCCGTGCGCGAGCAGATCCGGCACACCGTGCGTGAGGGCGCCGGCGGGGCCATGACCATCGAACCGCCCGAGCCGGGAAGTTTCTCCGAAGGCAGCTTATTGGAGGTGGAGAAACAGCTCCAGACGCTCGTCCCGTCCGCCGCCGTTGCCTGTGCGTACGATGTGACGCCATACAATCCGGGATTCTGGAACCGGCCGGACACGCGGCCCCGGAACAACTGCTACAACTTCGCCGTCAACCGCCGCACGAACACCTTCGCGCAGCCCGGCCGCGCACACGGTTACACCATCCCCGGCACCGTCCGCTGCAACGAGGTCTCCATCGGCGCCCAGCGCGACGGCATCCGGGTCTGGGGCAACTGCCAGCCGCAGGGCACCCTCCGCTACGTCATCGCACTCGTGACAGGCACGTTCCCGGGCGGCTTCCGCGACTACCACTGGTACCGGCTGCACCCAGGAGGTCTCTGGGCCCACAAGCCGGGCCGCACCCCGGTACGCAACGTCGACAACTCCGGCCGCCCCATCAGGAACCCTTACACCTGCGACCGCCGCCCGTACAACGAATGGTGCGGCCTCTACCAGTCCCACAACTCCGTAACGATCCGCTGACCGCCCCACGCCCGCTCGCCCAGCGGCCCGGGCGGGGCAGGGGAGTGCGCCCGGCCCGGCGTTACGGGAGTGCCAGCGCCTGGCGGGCCCGGGAGTTGAGGCGGTCCGGGGGGAAGCGGTCGGGCCAGGTGCGTTCGTAGTGTTCCTCGGGGAAGTCGGCGGGGCTCGAGCCGGTGCGGAAGGCGTGGCGCACCTCGGCCGCGTACCGTTCGTTGCGGGGGCACCACGGCGCTGCCGGGATGTACATGACGTTGCCCCAGCCCTTCTGTGCGGTGACCGGGGCGACGCTGTGGATCATGTCGCAGTGCCACCACACCGAGTCACCGGCCCGGACGTCCGGGATGCCGGTGAGGGCCTCCATGAGCAGCGGATGCCACTTCTCGCTCGCCGGGAACACCTGGTTGGTGGTGACGCCGCACATGTCGTCCTCGGGCACGTCCGGCAGCAGCGGACGGAGCATCAGGTACGCCATCGCCTCCGGGACCGGGACGGTGTGCAGCACGCCCTGGTCGTGATCCATGTCCGACAGCGCGGTCCAGCCCTGGAAGGTGCGGAACGCCGAGCACATGGTCGAGCCCGGGTACTGGGGCCCGGCGGTGCGGTGGGCGGCGTCCCACGGGTCGTACTCCTCGACGCTGCCGTCGAAGAGGTGGCGGAAGGCGAGCTGGTACTCCCGGGTCATCCACAGGTCCAGCGTCCCGGGATCGCAGTGGGTGCCCAGTCCCGCGGAGTCCGCACCCGGCGGGCGGCGCCGGATGCGGTCGGGGTACAGCGCGTCCCGGTCCGGCTCGAACCACCGCACGCCCTCCGACTCGTGCTTCCAGAGGGAGTTGAGGAACGTCTGCACCCGGGCCATCCGGTCGCTCTGACGGGCCTCCATCTGCGCGGCCGACCAGTAGATCGGGTAGATCTCCGGCTTGGAACCGACGCTCCCGAAGAAGTCGTCACCCGGCCCCCGGTAGTGCTCGAAGAACCTGTTCCGCTCGACGTAGTCGACGATGTCCGCGTCCCAGGCGAGCGCCTGGTCGCGGTCGAAGTGGCCGCGTACGACGAGGCAGCCGCGCCGCCGGAGCTTGTCCAGCCGGCCGGCCGGCACGGTGCCGTTCGCGATGTCGGCGTACTCGATGACCGGCCACACGCCCTCGCCGCGCTCCTTCTCGGCCTTGATCTCGGCCACCCGGGCGGCGACCCGGCGCTCCACGGCGGCGAAGACCTCGGCGACGCTGCGCCCGGAAGCCTCGATACGGGCGCGCAGCGCCGGCTTGAGCTGCCGGATCGCCGCGGGCAGGTCGTCGGGGACGGTCTGCCAGTGGGGCAGGGGCGGGAGTTCCCGGCCCTGTGCGGATGCGGTGTTCACGTCGGCCACGCCCGGCTCCTTCGGTCGCGATGTGGGGTTTGGCGTTGGGTGTTTGTTTTTGGTCAGGGCTCCTTACTAACCATGTGCGCAGCAACCTAACGCCGGGGGCGGTGTTGGGCAACCCTCCTGACTAAAGGCTCCGGCGCGGCAGAGGGGAGGGGTGCGGGTCAGTCGGCCGCGGGAGTCTCGGGGGCCTCGGGGGCCGCCGCCTGTGGGTAGCGGACGAACAGAATGCCGTGCACGTCGCCGTGCGGGGCGCTGTAGACGTGCGGGACGTCGGCACGCCAGTGCGCGTACTCGCCGGGACCCGCCGTCTGCGGCTCCGCCGGATCGCCCACCACGGCCGTACCCGTGAGCACCATCAGGCTCTCCGACGTGTCCGCGATGTGCGCGGCCGACTCCTGGACGCTGCCGGCGGCGATGCGGATGCGGAAGATGTCGGTGACGGCCGGCGGCTCCTCGAAGCGCTCGACGAGCACGGCCGTGACGGCGCTGCCGGAGACCCCTTCGGGTCGCTGCTCGAAGGGGTGCAGCGGCTGGTCGCTGAGTACGGCGCTGAGCGGGCTGTTGAGTGCGGTGGTGAGGGCGTACAGGGTCTCCAGGGTGGGGTTGCGCTGGCCGCCCTCCAGCTCCGAGAGGGTGCCCTTGCCCACGCCGGAGCGCCGGGCCAGTTCGGACAGGGAGAGTCCCTGCTGCCGGCGCAGCTCCCGCAGCCGGCGCCCCACCTCGTCGTTCAGGCCCATGCTCGCGTGCCCGTTCCTCTCCGTCCGCCGTCCGCCGCCGGGGACCGCTGCCCCGCGAGCCGTTGACGGCTCACCAGCCTAGTGCCTACTGTTCCGCAAACAGAACGTTCCGTTTACGGAACAGCACGAGCAGTCCGCCGTGCAGCACAGGTAAGCGGTGCGCGGCGCACAGCACAGGAACCGGGAAGAACGATGTCCCTCATGGCACGAATACGCGCCGCAGCGCCGCCCTCCGCGGTGGTCGCCGGCCTGATCGCGGTGATGGTGGGCGTCACCAGCTCCGCCGCCCTGGTCTTCACCGCGGCCAAGGCCGCCGGCGCCGACTCCCGCGAGATCTCCTCCTGGATGCTCGCGCTCGGCGTGGGCCTGGCGTGCACCTGCGTCGGCCTGTCCGTGCGCTACCGGGCGCCCGTGGTGACCGCCTGGTCGACGCCGGGCGCAGCCCTCCTGACCACCGGCCTCAGCGGCGCCTCGATGCCGCAGGCCATCGGCGCGTTCCTGTTCTCGGCGCTGCTCATCCTCGTCAGCGGGGTGACCGGCTGGTTCGCGCGCGCGATGAACCGCATCCCCGTACCGCTCGCCGCCGCGCTCCTCGCCGGTGTCCTCTTCGAGTTCGGCACGGGCCTCTTCACCACCCTGCACGGCAGCTTCGCCGTGGCCTTCCCGATGTTCCTGGCGTACCTGCTGGGCCGCCGGCTGCTGCCCCGGTACGCCGTACTGCTCGCACTGGCCGCCGGCGTCGTCGCCACCGTGTTCACCGGCGGCTGGCACACAGGACGGATCCGCCTCTCCGTGGCCACGCCGGTCTTCGTCGCCCCGGACTTCGACTGGAAGGTCCTGGTCAGCGTCGGCGTCCCGCTCTTCGTGGTCACCATGGCCTCGCAGAACCTGCCCGGCGTCGCGGTCCTCCGGGGCGCGGGTTACGACGTACCGGTCTCGCCGCTCATGACCTGGACCGGCACCGCGAACCTGCTGCTGGCCCCGTTCGGTGCGTACGGCCTCAACCTCGCGGCGATCACCGCGGCCATCTGCACGAGCGAGGAGGCGCACCCCGACCGCCGCAGGCGGTACGTCGCGGCCGTCTGGGCCGGTGTCTTCTACCTGTGCGTCGGCGTCCTGGGCGGGACGGTGGCCTCGCTGCTCGCGGCCATGCCGCACGCGCTGGTGCTCGGGATCGCGGGCATCGGGCTGCTCGGCACGATCACCGGTTCGCTGACGACCGCCGTCTCCGATCCCGATTCCAGGGAAGCCGCCGTGGTCACCTTCCTCGCGACGGCCTCCGGCGTGACCCTGCTGGGCATCGGCTCGGCCTTCTGGGGCCTGCTCGCGGGCGTGCTGACCAGCGTGGTCCTCGGGGCGGGACGCAAGCGGCGGCAGGCGGGGCGGGGCGGGAACGCCACGACGGACGCGGCGCCCGCCGACGAGGCCGCGGAACCCGCGACGTCCTCAGCTCGCTGAGCCGACGCCCCCTCGGCCCGCTGAGCCGACGCCCCTCGGTGCGCTGATCCGTCGCACCCGCGGCCCGCTGACCCGCCGGCCTCCCCTCACGGTGCCTCCGAGCGCACCCGGACCACCGCGTACCGGCACTCCTCCGCGCCGTCGTTGACGAAGGCGCACGCCGCCGGGGCGCCGAGTTCGAGCGTGTGGCCGGCCTCCAGCCGGTGCGTGACGTCCCCCTCCTGGAAGGTCAGCCGGCCCTCCAGCACCCAGACGATCTGCCGTACGAAGGCGAAGGTCTCGGCCGGGTACGGGATGCGCGCGCCGGCGGGCAGCCGGACCTCGGCGATGTCCGCCGGGAAGCGGGCCCCGGAGATCTGACGGCGGCTGTACCCGGTCGCCGGGTCGCGCCACTCGGCGCCCTCGCCCGTACGGACCGTGCCGCCGCCCGTCGTCTCCTCAGCCATGGCCATCAGCGAGGAGACGCTGATCCGGAAGGCGCCGGACAGCTTGCCGAGGACGACGGCTGTCGGGCTGCTCTCGCCGCGCTCGATCCGGTGGATCATCGCCCGCGAGACGCCCGAGGCCTCGGCCAGCTGGGCCAAGGTCCACCGGCGCCGTTCCCGTTCGTCACGGACCCGCGCTCCTATGCGCGCCACCAGTGGATCTACCATATTGGACATGGATCCAATATATGAGAACGCGGCGGGTGTCACGGCGGTGGGGACGGCGCCGGCCGCCGTGGCGGTGCGCCCGGCGCGCCCCGCCGACCTGGACGCCGTGCTCGGCATCCGCAACGACGCCGTCGAGAAGTCGACCGCGCTGTGGACCGAGACGCCCCAGACGCCCGCCGAGGGCGCCGCGTGGTTCGCCGCGTACCTGGAGCGGGACGCCGCGTTCGTGGCCGAGCACGACGGCGAGGTCGTGGGATTCGGCGTGTACGGACCCTGGCGCCCGCTGGAGGGTTTCCGGCACTCGGCGGAGAACTCCGTCTACGTGCGCACCGACCGGCACGGCCTCGGCATCGGAACCGAGCTGCTGACCGCGCTGATCGCCTCGGCCCGGCAGGCCGGGTACCACGTCATGATCGCCGACATCGAGTCCGGCAACACCGCCTCGATCCGGCTGCATGAACGGTTCGGCTTCGAGGTCGTCGGCACCGTGCGCGAGGTCGGCATCAAGTTCGGCCGGTGGCTGGACCTGACGATCATGCGCCTGCCCCTGTGACGAGGCCCGGCTTCCGGCCGCGCCGCAGCCGCCCCAGCGCGGCGACGGACAGACAGGCGCTGATCACGGCGATGGCCGCACCGGCGCGGTGCAGGCCGCCGTCGGTGGCGTGCACGCCGACCAGCAGCGCGAGCATCGCCGAGGCGAGGTTGGCGCCGACGTACTGCGCGGTGCGGTACAGCCCGCCCGCCGCGCCGGCCTGGGCCGCGGGCGCCGCCTCGTACACGGCGTTCTGATTGGCCATCGAGTTGTAGCCGTTGGGGATGCCGAGGACCAGGCACAGCAGGACCAGCAGCCAGACCGGCGAGGCGTGCGTCGGCAGCGTGAGCAGCAGCCCGCCGGCCGCGAGCACCACCGAGCCGATGAGGAGCAGCGGTCCGGGCCCGCGCCGCTTCTGCACCCGGGTGGCGGTGACCGTGGAGACGATGCCCATCAGCGCCAGCGGCAGCATCACCAGGCCGGCCCCGGAGGCGCCCAGGTCGCGCGACTCCTCCAGCCACTGCGGCAGTCCGTAGAAGATGCCGTAGTAGGCGGTGTAGGTGGCGATGGTCCGTACGTACGTGAAGGACAGTGCGCGGTTCGACAGCAGCCGCAGGTCCAGGAAGGGCACCGGGGCCCGCAGCGACCGCCACACTGTGCACAGCCCGGCGGCCACCGCACCGCCCAGCGCCCACCAGTACGGCGTCTGCGCGAGCGACAGCAGCCAGTACATCAGCAGGCCCATCGCGGCCACGAAGAGCAGCATCCCGGGCAGGTCCAGCTCCACGAAGGTGCGGCGCAGCGCCTTGTGCCCGCGGCCCGGATCGGCGGGCGCCCACAGCAGGATGGCGGTGGCGCCGATCACCGTGAGCGGCACGTTGGCCCAGAAGATGCCGGACCAGCCGAACCCGCCGACCAGCACGCCGCCGAGCGTCGGGCCGAGCGCGACCATGACCTGGGAGCAGACCGTCAGCGCCGCCAGCGCGTTGTGCGAGTCGGCCCGCATCCGGTCGGCGGCGCGGCGGACCATGGCCAGCCCGCACGGGTACTGCGCGGCCGTGCCGATGCCGATGACGACGCGGCAGGCGACCAGGACGCCGACGGACGGGGCGAAGGGGGCGAGCAGGGAGGCCAGCGCGACCAGGGCCAGCCCGGCGAGGGAGACCTTGCGCGGCCCGAGCGTGTCGGCCAGCCGGCCCGCGGCGGGGGCCGCGACGGCGGTGGCGAGGTAGAGCCCGGAGACCAGCCAGGCGGTGGCGGGCCCGGCGCCGAAGTGCGCCTGGATGCCGACCAGCGCCACCGCGATCATCGAGGAGTTCAGCGGCTGCAGGATCGTGCCGAAGGCGATGGGCCCGACCATGCGCTGCGGGAGCTGCGGCCGGGCCCCGGTTGCGGGGCGGCCGGGCCGGCGGTCGCCGCTGCGCCGGTCGCCGCCGTCGGACCGGTCGCCATCGTCGGACCGGTCGGCGTCGCTCTGCCGGTCGTCGCCGGGCCGGTCGCCGTCGCCGGGCCGGTCCTGTTGATCTTCAGCAATGCTGGCTATCTCGCCGTCCACCTCGCGCGACGGCGTACGGGGAGCGCGGGCAGTGGGGGAGTCTTCACAAGAGGGGGGCACCGGAGCGGTCCTTCTGAAGGTGCGGTGGGGGGAGGGGTACGGAGGCCGCCGGCTCAGCCCGAAGGCGCCTGCTCCGCCTCGTCGTCGGCGGCGGCCAGGCGGTCCAGCAGCCGGGCGGCCAGGTGGAGCAGGTCGCGTTCCACGTCGCTGAGGTGCGTCGCCATGGCGCGGGCCAGCCAGACGTCCCGGCGCTCCCGGTCGGCCCGGAGGAACGCGAGGCCCTGCTCCGTGGGATGCAACAGGGTCTGCCGCCCGTCGGCCGGGTCGGGGCGCCGCTCGACCAGCCCCAGCTCCACGAGCCGGGTGACCGGGCGCGCGATCGACTGCGGGGTGACGCGCTCGGCGGCGGCCAGCTCGCTCGCGGTCGCCGGGCCGTCCCGGTCCAGCCGCCCCAGTACGGCCAGCGCCCCGAGGTTCAGTTCACCCGGCGGGCGCTGCGCCCGTAGGCGGCGCGTGATGCGCATCAGGCTGTTGCGCAGTTCGACGGCCGCGTGATCGAGCTCTTCACCGGAAGCCGTGGGGGACATTTCTTCAGCATAGCTCAATACATGGACGGAAAACCGCGAGCGGCGCCGCCCCGCCCCGGCTCCGGTCCCCGCCCCGGCCCTCCGCGGAGCCGGACCGGCCGTCACCGCTCGGAGCCGCCCCGCGCACGCACCCGGAACGAGGCCGGCGTCTCGCCCGCCCGGCGGCGGAAGAACTTGGTGAAGACCGTCGCCCCCGGGAAGCCGAGCCGCTCGGCGACCGCCGTCGAGGACAGGTCGGTATGGACGAGCAGCCGCTTGGCCTCCAGCAGCACCCGGTCGTCGATGAAGCGCTTGGCGCCGCACCCGGCCGCTGCCCGGCAGGCCCGGGTGAGGGTGCGCACGCTGTACCCCAGCCCGGCCGCGTAGTCCTCGACGCGGTGGCTGTACGCGAAGTCCCGCTCCACCGCCCGCTGGAACCGCCGGAACGCCTCACTGCCCGCCTCCGCGCCGCTCCGGTCGCCGTGCAGATGCGCCAGCCGCAGCACGAGGACCGCGAGCAGATGGCGCACGACCTCGATGTGCATCTCCAGGGGCAGGCCGGCCAGCTGCCGGTACTCGCTCACCAGCAGGTCCAGGACGCGGCGCACCGCCTCCCCGTCCGGCCCCACAGGCGTCAGCGGCTCCCGCCATTCGTGCTGGTCGACGCGGGCGGCCTCGACGGTCGCCGGGCTGAGGAAGCCGGGCTGGAAGAGGACGACCGTGCCCTCGGCCCCGGTCAGTCCGGAGCGGTACTCGCTGATCTGCCCGGGGCGCACCCACAGCCAGCTGCCCGCGGTCAGCTCGTGCTCGGTGAAGTCCACGGAGCACCGCAGCGTCCCGGAGCGCACCGCGATCAGCTCGTGAAAAGCCGGGCGCTTCGGCGCGTACGGATCGACGCCGTGGCCCCGGGCGCGGGCCAGCAGCCCGGGGAAGTCCAGCACCTCGGCACCGGGCGGGGCGCCCGCTGAGGAGCGGTACGGCACCTCGGCGACATCGTGAGGAGGGTGTCCGTTTCTGTCCATGCCGTGTCTTCGGTTCGCTGCTCGGTGGTGTGTGCCCGGCCTAGCGTAGAGGGCGGATGAGCTGGCCGGGAGCCGGACCTTCGCGGACGTCCGGGACGTCGCGGGTCCGGTCACGGCAACAGCGCCGACCCCGTGCGACCGAAAAGGTGCACGCGCTCGCGCTCTCCCTCGTACGACACCACTGGAGACCCCATGGCCCATGACGACCTCCGCAGCTTCCTCGACACCCTCGACGCGGAGGGACAGCTGCTGCGCATCACCGACGAGGTACTGCCCGAGCCGGACATCGCCGCAGCAGCGAACGCGGCACCCCGGCTCGGCGACCACGCCCCCGCCCTCTACTTCGACCGCGTCAAGGGCTTCACCGACGCCCGCATCGCGATGAACGTGCACGGCTCCTGGGCCAACCACGCCCTCGCCCTCGGCCTGCCGAAGGGCATCGGCACCAAGGAGCAGGTGGACGAGTTCATCCGCCGCTGGGGCGACTTCCCCGTCGCGCCCGAGTGGCGCGCGAACCCGCCGTGGGCCGAGAACACCATGGAGGGCGACGACGTCGACATCTTCAAGGTGCTCCCGCTGATCCGCCTCAACGACGGGGACGGCGGCTTCTACATCGACAAGGCCGCGGTCGTCTCCAAGGACCCCGAGGACCCGGAGAACAGCGGCAAGCAGAACGTCGGCATCTACCGCATCGAGGTCAAGGGCAAGCAGAAGCTCGCCCTCCAGCCGGTGCCGATGCACGACATCGCCCAGCACCTCCGCAAGGCCGAGGAAGTGGGCGAGGACCTGCCGGTCGCCATCACCCTCGGCAACGATCCGGTGATCTCCATCGTCGCCTCCACCCCGATGAAGTACGACGAGAACGAGTACGAACTGGCGGGCGCGCTGCGCGGCGCACCGGCCCCCATCGCCGAGGCACCGCTCACCGGACTCCCTGTGCCGTGGGGCTCCGAGGTCGTCATCGAAGGCGTCATCGAGGGCCGCAAGCGCGAGATCGAGGGCCCGTTCGGCGAGTTCACCGGCCACTACTCCGGCGGCCGCAACATGACGGTCATCCGCATCGACCGGATCTCGTACCGCACGCACCCCATATTCGAGCACCTCTACCTCGGCATGCCCTGGACCGAGATCGACTACCTGATGGCCGCCAACACCTGCGTGCCGCTGTACGAGCAGCTGAAGAAGGACTTCCCCGAGGTCCGGGCGGTCAACGCGATGTACACGCACGGCCTGGTCGTCATCGTCTCGACCAAGAAGCGGTACGGCGGCTTCGCCAAGGCCGTCGGCATGCGCGTGCTGACCACTCCGCACGGCCTCGGCTACGCGGCCACCGTCATCGTCGTCGACGAGGACGTCGACCCCTTCAACCTGCCGCAGGTCATGTGGGCCCTGTCCACCAAGATGAACCCGGCAGGCGACCTGATCCAGGTGCCCAACCTGCCCGTACTGGAGCTCGCCCCGCAGGCCCAGTCGCCCGGCATCGTCGACAAGCTCATCATCGACGCGACCACCCCCGTCGCGCCCGACCGCCGCGGCAACTACGGCAACCAGGTACGCGACCTGCCCGAGGCCGCCGAGTGGCTGACGAAGCTGCAGCAACTCGCCGCGGCCCAGCGCTGAGCCACGCCCCTGACACCCCGTCACCAACACCGTCAGCCCGACACGCCCCCTGACTCATCCTCAGGAAAGGACCCGACATGACCGACTCGGCAGCCCCGCTCTGCCCGCGCTGCGCGCACGAGACGATCGACCACGTCTTCGGCTCGCCCGTCCCCGGCGTCTGGGACGTCCTCCAGTGCCCGCGCTGCCTCTACATGTGGCGCACCACCGAACCGGCCCGCCGCACGCGCCGCGACGCCTACCCCGACACCTTCAAGCTGACGCCCGAGGACATCGCCGCCGCTCCCGAGGTTCCGGCGATACCTGCCCTGCGCACCACCGGCTGACCTGCCGCGACCGGATACGCTGAGCGCTGCCGCAGAGACCGCAGAGGGAGACATGCTCAGCAAGCAGCGACTGATACGTGCCGGTGTGACGGTGTTCCTGATGGCCGGGCTCGCCGCCTGCGGCTCGGGGACCGGCGGGCAAGGGGGAAGCGGCGGCCACGGCACGGCCGGCGGTTCCGGTACGGGCAAGAGCGCCGGCGACGTCCGGCCGCAGTCCGACGGCGTCTCCGG
Source organism: Streptomyces sp. Ru73 (assembly GCF_002920575.1). Taxonomy (GTDB): domain Bacteria; phylum Actinomycetota; class Actinomycetes; order Streptomycetales; family Streptomycetaceae; genus Streptomyces. The sequence goes on from NZ_PQSQ01000008.1 coordinate 121,677, forward strand.
GCTCCGGGCCGGCGTCCGCCACGTCACGAAGAAGACGGCCAGGGCCACCCGGCCGCACCTGGTGAAGGAATGCGAGCCCGCCACCAAGCGGGTCAAGCACACCAAGCGCAGCGGCCGCACCAAGAAGACCTGGTACACCACCGAGCGTTACCAGGACTGCCACAAGGTCCGGCGGGGCACCGAGTCCTACCGCCGGGTCGTCCGTCCGGAGCGGTGGTGCGTCCGGCTCGACGACGTCAACGGCCAGGCGGCCAAGGACGGCATCTGGTACCGCGTCACCTCCGCGACGTACCACACGGCCCTGGGCAAGGACGACCACGCCCGCCTGCACTTCACCCCGACCCGCACCGGCTGCTGAGCCATGCGCGCTTGGATGCTGCCGATACTGCTGGTGCTCTGCGGCGCGGTCGTTGCCACTGGGCTGGTCACCCGCGGGAGCCCCGGCGCGGCCGTGGCACCGCTGTTGGTGTGCGTGCTGCTCGCGGGCGTGAACTCGCCGCTGATCTTCCCGAGGTCCATCGGGGCGCTGGAGGCACAGCGCCGCTCCGCTGCCGACGGCCGGCCGGTCGTCTTCTGGCGGCCGGGCTGCAAGTACTGCATGCGACTGCGCCTCCGGCTGGGCCGCAACGCCCGCCGGTTGCACTGGGTGAACATCTGGCGCGACCCGGCCGGTGCGGCGGCGGTCAGGGCGGCCAACGACGGCAACGAGACCGTGCCGACCGTCTTCGTGACCGGCCAACCGCACACCAACCCCGACCCCGCATGGGTGCGCGCGCAGCTGCCCCCTTCCTGAGCGGGGGTCAGGCCCCGCCGGCCAGGCGCCCGCTCACCGGAAGAGGTCCGCGTGTTCCTCCGCCCACGAGCGGAACGTACGGGCCGGGGTGCCGGTGAGCTCCTGGACGGTGGTGGTGCGGAGGTCCGAAGCGGGGCGGGAGCCGGCACTCGCCAGAAGGGCCTCGACGAGCGCGGGCGGGCGGCCGTCGGCGAGCAGTTGCTCGCGTGCGGTCTCCACCGGGACCGCCTCGAAGCGGACCGGGCGGCCGATGGCTTCGCCGATGAGCCGGACCTGCTCGGCCCTGCTCAGTATCTGAGGGCCGGTCAGGACGTACCGTGCGCCCGCATGTCCGGCCTCGGTCAGCGCACGCACCGCGACGGCCGCGACGTCTTGCTCGTGGACCACCGCCGTCGCGGCGAACTCGGGCCCGCGGACGACCCGCGCGGTCCTGATCTGCCCGGCCCAGCCGCGTGCGTTGGGGGCGAGGGTGTCGGCCCGCAGGACGGTCCACTCCAGTCCGGAGGCCGCCACCAGGCGTTCCATGTCGGCGTGCAGCTGGTTGATCGGGTCGGTCTGCCGCTCTGCGCCCTCCCGCACTCCGGACGAGGAGAGGTAGACGAGGCGCCGCGCGTGCCGCGCGATCGTCTCCAGTACGGCCGGTGCCCCCTCGGCCGTGAGGAAGGGCCAGATCAGGAACACCGCGTCGGTCCCGGTCAGGGCGTCCTCCAGGGTGCCGGGCGCGGACAGGTCACCGCGGACGCCCGCGGCCCCCTCCGGCAGAACGGCCGTCTCAGGATCACGCGCCAGTGCCCGTACGGAGACGTCGGCGGCCAGGAGGCCGGCGGCGACCTGCCGGCCGACGTTGCCGGTCGCGCCGGTCACAAGGATCTCGGTCATGACCGGATCAGCTCCGGCCGCACGCGCCGTATTCCCGCCGAACTCGCCACCCACGGCTTCCCCGTCGCGGCCTCAGGACAGGGTGCGCACCGCCCGGCGGACCTCCTTCGCCACGCCGTCGGGGAGCGGGGCGTAGTGCAGCGCGGCGAGGTGCTTCTGGCCCTCGGCGCTCGCGGTGTAACCCAGGAACGACTTCAGCACCGGCAGCGATGCGGCCTGGTTGCCCTTGTCGCAGACGACCTCGTACGTCATCAGGACGATGGGGTAGGCGCCGGGCCGCGGCGCGTCGTAGTCGAAGGCGAGCGTCTTGTCGTTGCCCTTCCCGACGATCTCCGCAGCGCCGATCCCCGCCGAGGCGGTCTTCGTCGTGGGGGCCACCGGCTCACCCGCGCCCGTGTCGATGCTGACCGTGGTGATCTTCCGGGCGGCGGCGAAGGACAGCTCGAAGTAGCCGATGGCGCCGGGCGTGGCGGCCACCTCCGACGCGATGCGCGAGGACCCGGTGCCGGCCCCGCCGCCCCTGCCCTGCCACGACTTGCCGACCGGGTGCGGCCAGGCGCCGGGGGCCGCGCCGGCCAGGTAGTCCTGGAAGTTCTGCGTGGAGCCGGAGTCGTCCGAGCGGTGCATCGGCCGGACCGGCAGCGACGGCAGCTCCGTATCGGGATTGAGCTTCCGGATGGCCGGGTCGTCCCACTCGGTGATGCGCGAGTCGAAGATCTTCGCGAGCGTCGGCGCGTCCAGCACCAGACGGTCGACGCCCGGCAGGTTGAAGCCGATCGCGACGGGCCCGCCGACCATCGGCAGGTGGATGGCCCGCCCGCCCCGGCAGACGTCCCGCGACCACGCGATCTCCTGGGCGCTCAGCACACCGTCGGTGCCGCCGAACGCGGTCGCCCGCCGCTGGAACTGCGCGACGCCCGCGCCCGACCCCAGCGGGTTGTACGCGATCCGCGCGCCCCGGCAGGCGCGCTGGTACACGTCGATCCAGTGCTCCATCGCGCTCTGCTGCGCCGTCGAGCCGGAGCCGCGCACCCGGCCCGGGCCCGCGCAGTCGACGTCGGCGGCCACCGGAGCGGCGGACCCCCGGTCCGTGCGCCCCTTGTCGGCGGCCTGCGCCCCGCACCCCGTGAGCAGCAGGGTGCCGGCGCAGGCCCCGGCGAGCAGAGTGCCCCATCGGCTCGTACGCCTCATACGGACCCGACGTCGGCTCTGCACTCTCGTTTCCCCTCACGGCACACTCATCCGGCACAACGAACTGAGCATGAATGCTCGCCGATCTTTCGTACGGGATGAGTGGCGCGCGGGCGAACAGGAGGTGATGTCTGGGTCACGGCCAGGTGAACACCGCGTCGTCCGCCCTCGCGCGCGTGCCGTCCGGGCCGCGCTACGGCAGTGCGTGGACGTGCGGCCCGACCGCGCCGGACCAGGCGTTGCCGCTGGTCGCGTCCCAGTTGGTGGACCAGGTCATCGCGCCGCGCAGGGCCGGGTAGGTCTTCGCGGGCTTGAAGGTACCGCAGCCGGTGCCCTTGGTGAGGCAGTCCAGTGCGGCGTTGACGACACTCGGCGCGACGTAACCGCTGCCCGCGCCCCGAGTCGAGGCCGGCACGCCGATCCCGACCTGCGACGGGTCCAGGCCGCCTTCGAGCTGGATGCAGGCCAGTGCGGTCAGGAAGTCCACCGAGCCCTGGCTGTAGACCTTGCCGTCGCAGCCGAGCATCGAACCGCTGTTGTAGTACTGCATGTTGACGACGGTCAGGATGTCCTTCACGTTCAGCGCGGTCTTGAAGTAGCTGCCGGACGTCGACTGCATGTCGATGGTCTGCGGCGCCATCGTGAGGACGAGCCCGCTGCCCGCCTTCTGCGACAGCGAGCGCAGCGCCTGGGTCATGTAGGTGGGGTTGAGGCCGTTCTCCAGGTCGATGTCGACGCCGTTGAAGCCGTACTCCCGCATCAGCGCGTAGAGGCTGTCGGCGAAGTTCGCGGCGGAGGCGGCGTCGTTGACCGAGACGGTGCCCTTCTCGCCGCCGACCGAGAGGATGACCGACTTGCCGGCCGCCTGCTTGGCCTTGATGTCGGCCTTGAACTGGTCGACGGTGTAGCCGTTCAGGCCCGCCGAGTCGAGGTGGAAGGTGACCGCGCCGGGCGTGCCCGTGGCCTCCGCGAAGGCGACCGCGATGATGTCGTACTGGTCCGGCACGTCGCTGAGCTTCTGGACGGCGGCGCCGTTGTTGAAGTTCTGCCAGTAGCCGGTGACCGCGTGCTTGGGTACGCGCGGGTTGCCGCCGGAGCCGCTGTCGGCCGCCGTGGTGGCGGTGACCTGCGCCGACTTGGCCGATTCACCGGCCGCGTTGGTCGCGGCGACCTGGAAGCGGTACGCGGTGGCCGGGCTGAGCCCGGTGACCGTCGCGGAGGTGCCGCTGACGCTCTGGGCCTTGGCGCCGTCGCGGTAGACGGTGTAGCCGGTGGCGTCCTTGACGGGATTCCAGGAGAGCGCGACCGAGGAGGCGGTCACGGTGCCGACGGTGAGGCCGCTCGGGGCCGCCGGTATGCCGGGGCCCGGGTCCGTGCCGCCTCCGCCGTCCGGCCCGAAGACGCTGATGTCGTCCGCGAAGTAGGCGCCCTGCCCGTACCAGCCGTGCGTGTAGACGGTCACGGACGTGGTGTCGGGACCGGTCGTGAAGCTGGTCTGGAGCTGCTGCCAGGACGAGCCGCCCGTCGTCCACGTCGACACGTCCGTGGTGCCGGTGCCGGACGCGCCGAGGTAGACGTAGGAGCCCTGGACGTACGCGCTCAGCCGGTACGTCGCACCGGGCTTGACCGCGACGGTCTGGGCGCACTTGGCGTTGTCGGAACCGGCCGGGGTGGCCTTCAGGGCGCTCGCGCCGCTGTGCACGGGGCTGCCGACGGTCGTGCCGCTGCCGTTCGAGCAGGTCCAGCCGCTCAGCCCCGACTCGTAGCCGGCGTTCCTGGCCACGTTGACGTCGGCCTGCGGGGCCGCGGCGGCCTGGGTGCCGCCCGCCGCGCACACGGCGGCCGCGACGGCGGCGAGGAGGGTGGTGAGCCGGCGTCTGCGCCGGCCGGGTCTGACGTCTGCGGTACGGGGCATGGCTGTCTCCGGTGCGAGAAGGACGGACCAGGAAGGTCGTGCGCGCACTGCACGTGCGAGACGGCGGCCACCGTGTCTGCGCTAAAAATGGTTCAGACCAATGCCGTTGTCAAGGGTCAGTGCATCGACCGCCCGCTCTTCCGCGGCTTGGGCGTCACGTCCTGCGGGAAGGTCAGCGTCGAGCCCATCCACCGCAGCGCCGGGGTGATCTCCTGCCGCCAGGTCGTGAAGTGGTGGCTGCCGCGCGGCAGGATGAGGGAGTCCACCGTCATCGGCGGCTTGGCGGCGCGCACGAACCGCATCGTGTCGTGGTACCCCGGCTCACCTTTCTTGCTGCTGGCCACCAGTACGGAGATCCGCGGCACGGGCCGGTGGGCCAGCCGCCAGAACAGGTCGTGCTCCCGCTGCCGCTGAGCCGCCCGCGGCCCGGTGCCGAAGAGCCGCCCCGTCGTCAGGTCGTCGCGGACGCGGTAGTCGGCGGAGAAGGCGGCCGCCGCGGTGTAGACGTGCGGATTGCGCATCGCGAGCTGGAGGGCGCAGGTGCCGCCGGAGGAGTAGCCCAGGGCGCCCCAGGCGCTCGGGTCGTGGCCGACGCGGTACGCCGACTTCAGCGCGTCCGGCAGGTCCTTGGCGAAGAACGTCTCGGCCCGCGGCCCGCCGGGCACGTCCACGCACTCGGTGTCCCGCGGCGGCGCGATGGTCGGCCGGATCATGACGACGACGGTCGGCGGCATCTGGTCGCCGGCGATGAGCCGGCCCGTCGTCTGGGGAACCTGGAGGTACCGCGCGAGGTTCATGATGCCGCCCGGGTAACCGCTGATCGCGACGATGACCGGAAACCGCTGGCGGCGGAACTGGCGCTGGAAGTACTGCGGCGGCAGATAGACGAAGGCCGGATTCACCACCCGGGTGCGCCGCCCCATGATCCGTACGGACTCCACCTTGCCCGCCTTCTCCGGCGGGCCGGCGGGCAGCCCCTGCACCCGGTCCAGCCCCTGCGGCCCGGCCGCCTGCACCAGCCCGCCCCGCACACCGGCCGTCACATCCCGCCCGTCGTGCCGGATGACCGACACCGGCGCCTGCTCATTGCGCCCCAGCAGCTCGTCCCACGAGCCGTAGAACTCGAAGGCGGAGTTGACGCCCAGTGCCAGCGCGCAGACGATCGCGACCTGGGTGAGGACGATCGAGGCGAGCCGGCCGAGTACGGGCAGGAACCCGCGCCCGGCCAGCAGTGGCCACAGCCACACCGTGAGGGCCACGCACAGCACGGCGGTCACCGCCACCGCGTATTCGAGCGCCCGGCTGGTCAGACCCATGCACCCATCACTCCCACACGTCGAGACGTCCGGGGCCGGCCGAGCGCCCAACGGCGGGCGGCCCGGTCCCCGCTCATCGATGAGGAGGCGAGCGAAGCACGGTGCGTTCCGGCTTGGCACAGTTCTTGCCAAGGGTGTGCCTTCCCTTGCGCATGTGCGTACCGTTTCAGCCCGCGAGCCACTCCGGCCGGCACGAGCCCCGGGCGACCAGCGTGAAGGGGTAACGGCCCGGCGTCCCCGACATCCGCACCTGGTCCGTGACGCCCTGGTACGCACCGAGCGGAGTGTCGGCGGTGAACGTCTCGGGATCCAGATAGGCGTGGCGCTCCCCGGTGCCGGCGACCTCGGCCGCGTACGCCTTGTCGAACACGCCGAGGCTGAGGATCCACAGCGCGGCGCGGGTCAGCGAGACGTGCACCCGGTAGCTGCCGCCCTCGCGCGCCCGGCGCGCCAGCGCCTCGCTGACGCCCGCGGCCATCAGCCACGAGACGATGTAGTCGTTGACCACCAGGATCGGCGGCAGCCCCGGCCGCTCCCCGTCACCTTCCAGGTGCATCATCCCGACCAGGCTGCCGGCCGTCTGGTCGAAGCCGACCCGCCCTGCCCACGGCCCGGTGGGACCGTTGAGGGTGGCCGTCGCGTGCACGATGCCGGGCCGCACGGCCGCTGCCTGCTCCGGGCCCAGCCCGATGCTCTCCAGGTAGCCGGGGCGGCGGTTGGCGTAGAACACGTCGGCCCCGCCCAGGAGTTGACGCAGCAGTGCCGAGCCGTCGGCGGAGCGTGGGTCGACGGTCGCGGACCGCACGCCGACGTTGGCCGTTGCGTACGTCGCGTCGTGCTCGTGCTCGCCCGGACGCCAGATGTTCAGCACGTCAGCGCCGTGCAGCGCCAGCGCGCGGCCCGCGCCCGCACCGGCGATCACATGTCCCATGCCCAGCGCCCGGACGCCCGACAGCGGCTGCTCGGCGCCCGCCGGCAGGGGCTCGGCCGGGCTGTCGCCGATCTTCTCGATCTGCACCAGCGGCATGTGCGCGAGATGGTCCCGGTACTGCTCCTCGGCCAGCATCTCCAGCGGGGAGCGCAGCACCGGCATCACCACACCCGCCTCGACACCGGCCTGCTCCAGGTCGGCGGCGCGCCAGGTGGCGATGGCACGGGCCACCGCTTCCGGGTCGTCCGGGGTGCCGAGCAGCTTCTGGGCGGCCGTCTTGATGCCGGGGTAGGGGTTCAGCGGCATCACCCAGCGCCCGTCGGCGGTGGGGTAGAAGGAGAAGCCCAGCGCCTGGTTCACGTTGGACGTGGAGGCCGGCGGATAGCCGTTCAGCAGCTCCCAGCGGCGGTCGTAGAACGGGCACAGCCGGTGCGGCGCGCTGCGCAGGTCCACGGAGATGTCCTGCCCGTCACCGCCGCGCAGCCGCCACAGCTTGGCGACGGCCGCCGACTTGGCGGCCAGCGCGATGCCGGCGGCGGCGCCGAGGCGCAGGGTGCTCGGTACGACGGGGTCGGCACCATGGAAGGTGATCTCGCCGCCGGTGTCCCGCGGGGTCATCCCGATGCCCGCGAGCACCTCCGCGAGGGCAGCCCGGACGTCGAAGGCGTCGTCGGTCGCCGGCGCGGCGACGGCCGCCTCGATCCGCTGGGTGAGCTCGTGTGCGTGCCCGGTGGTCATCGGTTCGGTCAGCTCCCTGCGAGGGTGGTACGGGCCGGCCGGCGGGCTGCCGTGCCGGTGGACGGTGCGTGCGGTTCGGCGCCGGACGCCAGCCGGGAGACCAGCTGCTCGACGGCGGTCACGGTGCGCAGGCACAGCGTGAGGGCGCGGCCGCGGGCGTGCGCGACGCCGTCCGGCGCTGCGGGGTCGACGAGGTCGGCGAGGCCGCTGCGGGTGGCCGTCACGTCGAAGGCGGCGCGCAGCGCGCCCTCCTGCGGGTGGCCCTTCGCGGCGACCACGGCGGCCAGTTCGGCGAGGTGGTGGTCGAGCACAGCGGCGAACTCCGCGGTCTCCGGAACCGCGTCGGCCGCACTGCCCGGCTGCCGGTCGTACAGCACCGAAGCGCACTGGCTGATCTCGTACACCGCGTGCTGGATGCCGGTCAGCTCGGTCGGCGACCACCGCGAGCGGTGCCGGCGCGGCTCGTGGCCGAGGCTGCTGACCGCCGCGTCCAGCCGCTCCCTGGCCTGCCGGGACCGGCCGCGCAGCATGTCGATCTCGGCCGGATCCACGGCGCCCGCCTCGGCGTACCCGGTGACCAGCGCCGGCAGCAGCCGCCGCTGCACCCGGAGCCAGTCGGCCAGCAACTCGTGCGTGCGGTGGTGGTGGTACGTCGGGATCGCCACGAACACCACCAGGCCGAGCAGCGCGCCCACCAGGGTGTCGGCCGGGCGGCCCCACTCGATCAGCTGGGCGGCCGAGCCGAGCCGGGTGATGAGGAAGACGATCCAGGCGGTGATGAAGAAGTTCAGGACGAGCTGGCCGACGCGGAGCGTGAGGAAGACGCACGCGGCGAGTACGGTCGCCACGATCACCAGCCACCCGGCTGACCATCCGCTGGGCAGCAGTACGACCCATGCCACGAGCCCGCCGAGGATCGACCCGATCGGCCGGGCCCAGCCCCGCGCGAAGGTGTGCCCGTAGTCGGGGAAGAGCACCAGCATCGTGGTGAGCGCCGCCCAGAAGCCGTGGTCGGGCAGCGCGTGCCCCCAGAAGTCGCCGAACGCGCGGCCCACCGCCTCACCGGCCGCCGTGCCCACCGCGATGCGGATGGCGTGCAGGAACAGCGGGGCGCCCGGACGCAGCTCGGCCCGCAGCCGGCGCCACCCGGACCGCACCGGATTCTCTGCGGGGAAGGCGTCCAGTACCTGGTCCAGCCCCTCGGGGCCGCGCGCCTCCAGCCAGTGGTCGGCCAGCCGCGCCGCCTCCCGCAGGTGCGGCCGGAGCGCCTCGGCCTCGGGGCCGCGCCAGGAGTCGAGCAGCCGCGCGGCCTCCGCGTCGGCGTCCTGCGGCCGGGCGGTCAGCACCGTACGGGCGACCGCGTCGAGCGCGTCGGCGATGGCCGGGCGCGGCAGGCGCCCCGTACGCGGCAGGTACAGCAGCGCGCGCCGGATGTTCTCCGCCTCCGCGAGGAGTCCGTACAGCGGTGCCGCGGCGGGCCGGGCGAACGCCGGGAGCAGGTCCAGGGCCGAGCGGGCTGCCGTGAAGGGCGCCGACGAGACGTACGGCGCGGGCTCATCGGCCCGTGCCGTGTCGGCCAGTGCCCGGTAGACGGCCGCCACGGCCTTGCGCTGGGCCGGGTGCCGCCGGCCGTACGGCGGCAGTAGCTGGACGAGGACCACCAGCGCGGCACCGGCGGCGATCCACTGGACCATGACCAGCCCGGCCGTGATGCCGGGGGAGAGGTCCGCGGTGATCATGAGCCCGATGGTGACCAGGCAGGCCCGGATGCCGGGGGCGACGCCGAGTGCGCGCCACAGGCCGGCCAGGTAGGAGGCGACGGCGAGCACGATCAGGAACCACCAGCCCATGGGGTGGAGGAAGACGCCGATCAGCGTCGCGAGGGTGAAGCCCGCGCCGAGCGCGAGCGCGTTCACCGCCCGGTGCCGGATCGGGGCCAGCAGTGTGCCGATGCCGCAGATGAAGGTGCCGACGGTCATCATGGCCCAGGCCGTCGGGTCGTCCAGCGCCCAGCCGATGACCGACGCCGCCACGACGGCGAGCACGGCCCGGCCGATCGCCCAGGGATCGGAGAATACGCGCTCCACCTTCAGCGCGGCCCGGAAGCTGTGCTGGAGGGCGGAGCCCCATGCCTTGACCTCACTCATATAGATGCATACTACACCTAATAATGCGGACGGGTCGAGCCGTCCCGCCCCCGGGGGAGGGTGAATCGGCCCACGCCGGGCGTCTGGCCATGCCCACGGGGACGCCCAGGGCCGCCTTTCTCTCCCACTCCCGCACCAAGGTCACAGATGGTGACGTCGACAGCCGGACCGAGGCCACGCGAGGCGAGCAGCAGGGAGCGGAGCGGTTCGCCGGGCAGCGCGAAATCGTCGTACGCGAGGTCCATCGTTCCGACGGCCGGGTGGTGCACCACCTTCCGTCCGCGCGAGTGCCGGTGCACGTCGTGCTTGGCCCGGCGGGTGCCGAAACCGGTGCTGCGGGCGGAGAGCTCGCCGACGAGCGCGGTCACCTGCTTGTCCAGCGGGTCACGCCCGGCGGTCGCGCGGAGCACCGCGACCAGCAGGTCCTTCGCCTCGTCGAGGTCGGCGTAGAAATCCTCGGCACGCGGGTCGAGGAACACGTACCTGGCGAAGTTCGGTGGCTGCTGGGCCATGGTGAACAGGTCGGCGTACAGGGCGCGCCCCAGGTCGTTGGCCGCGAGGAGATCGAGACGGCCGTTCTGCACGACAGCGGGAACGCTCATGGAGTCGAGGACCTGCGTTGCCGACATGGTCGAGAACCAGGCCGAGGCCATGGCCGGGATCATCAAGGAACAGCCCATCGGCCGGCTGGGGCGAGCGGGCGAGGTCGCGGCAGCCGTCCTGTGGCTGTGCAGCCCCGGCGCCAGCTTCGTCACGGGAACGGCTCTCCCCGTCGACGGCGGCTTCACCGTCCACCAGATAGGGCGTACAGGTGGGGCGTCCGGATACGGCGTCGGACAGGAACTCCGCCGTCGGGCGACGGCGGAGACACCGTGCAGTGACCTCCCCCGGGGCGCACTCGCCTTCCCGAGCGCGCCCGGGTCCGGCGGCTCCAGCTCCCGGGCCGGCGGCTTCGGCTTCCGGCCCGAGAGGCGGGACGCGTCCCGCTACCCGCGACCTGCCGTACGACTCGCTTCGCTGCTGGCGTCCGAGCCAGGACACAGGGGCGTGATCGGCGGGACCTCGGCCGTCGAGGCGCGTACGAAGCGCGGCCCGGCCGGACCGAACACCGCACGCGGCTCGGGGAACAGGGCGAGCAGCGCCAGGTAGATCACCGCGGCGAGGACGAGACCGACCGGCAGGGAGACGTCGGCGCCGCCCGCGAGCCGGCCGAGGGGGCCGACGAACTGGCCGGGCAGATTGGTGAACAGCAGCCCCACCGTGGCCGACACGAGCCAGGCGGACATGGCGCGCCAGTTCCAGCCGTGCGTGAACCAGTAACGCCCGCCCCGCTGACGGCGGTTGAAGACCTGGATGGCGGCCGCGTCGTACCAGCCGCGACGGGTGACGTAACCGAGGATCATCACGACCATCCACGGCGCGGTGCAGGTGATGATCAGCGTGGCGAACGTGGAGATGGACTGGGTGAGGTTCAGCGCGAAGCGCCCGGCGAAGATGAACGCGATCGACAGCACCCCGATGAACAGCGTCGCCTGCACCCGGCTGAAGCGCGGGAAGACGCTGGAGAAGTCCAGCCCCGTCCCGTAGAGCGCGGTGGTGCCCGTGGATAGCCCGCCGATCAGGGCGATCAGGCAGAGCGGCAGGAAGTACCAGCCGGGCGAGACGGCCAGCAGACCGCCCACGTAGTTCGGCGCCGCCGGGTCGACGTACCGCGCGGCCTTCTCGGCGATGACCGAGGCGGTTGCCAGGCCGAAGACGAACGGCAGCAGCGTGGCCAGCTGGGCGAGGAAGGCCGCGCCCAGCACCCGGCGGCGCGGGGTGGCGGCCGGGATGTAGCGCGACCAGTCGCCGAGGAACGCGCCGAAGGACACCGGATTGGAGAGCACGATCAGCGCGGCGCCGATGAACGACGGCCAGAAGAGCGGGTCGGCGGTCGAGGCGAAGGAGCCCGCGTAGCCGGGGTCGAAGTCCCCGGCGAACGCGAAGGTGCCGAGCACGAACATCGCCGAGGCCGCCACCACGGCGACCTTGTTGACCAGCAGCATGAAGCGGAAGCCGTACAGGCAGACCACCAGCACGAGCCCGCCGAACAGCGCGTACGCGAGGCCGTACATCACCCCCGACTCCGGGACGCCGGCGAGCCGGTGCGCGCCGCCGATCAGCGCGTCCCCGGAGGACCACACCGAGATCGAGAAGAACGCGACGGCGGTGAGGAGGGAGAGGAAGGACCCGACGATCCGGCCGTGCACACCTAGGTGCGCCGAGGACGACACGGCGTTGTTCGTGCCGTTCGCCGGGCCGAAGAGCGCCATGGGGGCCAACAGTGCGGCCCCCGCGACCAGCCCGAGGACGGTCGCCGCGAGCCCCTGCAGGAAGGACAGCCCGAAGAGGACGGGGAAGGCACCGAGCACACACGTCGCGAAGGTGTTCGCGCCGCCGAAGGCCAGCCGGAAGAGGTCCAGCGGGCGGGCCGACCGGTCCTCGTCCGGTATCCGCTCGACGCCATGGGTCTCTACTTCGGTGATCGACGTCGTCACGGTGCTCCGCTTTCTCTCGCCGCCGGTGCGGTTCCTGCAGGTGCGTGCGGTGTTCCGGTTCTCGCTGTTTCGGGCGTTTTTGCTGGTGGGACGGGTGTGATCATCGTCCGGAGGCACAGTCTGCGGCCCGTCGCGGGCGGTGACAAGTGCGGCAGTCGTACGGATGTTCCCACCCGGCGGTGACGTCCCCGGCCGGAGATGTTCCACTGGGACCCGCGGCCCCGGGCCGTGCACCATCGTCGGGCGGTCGTATGCGGAGGCGGAATGAACAGTGGGACGGCACAGGAGGTCTGGTCCGGCGTGGTCCGGCTGCCGGCCGCGGCCGGCTGGCTCTGGATGCTCGGCGCCGACGGGACCCTGGACTCCGCCGACCACCCGCTCTTCCCGGCGATCAGGGAGGCCGGTGGCGAGCCGCAGGCGGTAGCGGTCGACCTGTCCGGCGTACGGGAGATGTCCGGCAGCGCCGCCCGCGCCCTGGCCGCCTGCGCCGTGGAGCTGGGCCGCCGGGACATCCGCCTCATGGTGGCGGCGCCCTCCGAGCCGGCGGCGCGGGCGCTGGCCGTCGACGGAGCCGCCGACTCCGGCCTCATCGTGCTGCCCGCCGCCCACGACCTCCTCACCACCTGCGTGCCCGACCTGCCCGAACCCTCGTGGGACGGCACACCGGCCGCGCCGGCCCCCGAGCCGGTGCTCGACGCGCAGTCCCGCGAGGAAGTGGAGCGGCTGCGCGGCAAGGTACGCGACCTCCAGGCCAAGGTGCGTACCCATCCGCTGATCGCGCAGGCGCAGGGCGTGCTGACGGAGCGGTACCGGCTGCGCGACAGCCGGGCCGCCTTCAAGCTGCTGCAGTCGGCCTCCCAGCAGCACAACGTCAAGCTGCGCACCCTGGCCGCCGCGGTGCTCAACGCGCCCCGTCCTGGGACCGGCGCGGCCCGCTGGTTCCCCGACCGCGTCCGCACCCGCCCGCCCCGGCTCCCCGCCCTGCCACAGGTGAACGAGGACTCCGCCAACCGCAGCGCGGTCATCTCGGCGGTACTGCACCAGACCCTGCAGATCTCGGAGACGTCGATGGGCAACGTCCAGCTCGCCGACCGCTACTCCGGCGGCCTGCGCATCGAGAAGCACCAGGGCCTGAACGAGGAGTTCCTCGACTACTTCGACGTCGTGGGCGAGGACGGGACCTCCTGCGCGCTGGCCGCGCGCAACGGCACGCGGGTCACGGTGACCGACGTCGCCACCGACCCGGTCTTCTCGGAAGAGGCCCGGTACAAGATCCTCCAGGCCGGCAGCCGCGCCGCCCACAGCACGCCGCTGACCACCGCCCGTGGCATCTGCCTGGGCATGGTCTCCAGCCACCACGAACGCCCCCACCAGCTGCTGGCCCCGGCGCAGGCCCGCGCGCTGGACCGCATCGGCGACCAGGCGGGCCGGTGGCTGGCCTGGCACCAGCGCACCGTCGTCCTCGACGCCCTGGAACACCTGCACGGGCTGGCCACGGGCGGCTGAGGAGGTCCGCTCACGGGGCTGTCGTACGAGGGCCGCTCACGGGGCTGTCGTACGGGGGCGGGCGGCTGCTCGGTGGCCGCTCACGGCTTTTCGTACGCGGTGGGCGGTTGTCCCGGTGGCCCACGGCTACCCGTCAGTGGCGGCCGGTTGTGGCCCGGCTCCGGTGGCCCGCAGCCGGAAGGCCGTCGGCGTCTCGCCGGCCCGCTCCCGGAAGAACCGGTTGAACACCGTGGCGCTCGGGAAGCCGAGCCGTTCGCCGACCGCGGTGGCCGGCAGATCGGTGTGCAGGAGCAGCCGCTTGGCCTCCAGCAGGATGCGGTCGTCGATGAACCGCTTCGCGCCGCACCCCACAGCGGCCTGCGTCGCGCGGGTGAGCGTACGGACGCTGTAGCCCAGCCCGGCCGCGTAGTCCGCCACATGGTGGCTGCGGGTGAAGTCCCGCTCCACCGCCTGCTGGAAGCGGCGGAACGCGGTGCCGGCCGCCGTCGGCGCCGGCTGGTCCCCTGGCAGGTGGGACAGGCGCAGGACCAGGATCGACAGCAGGTGCCTGACCACCTCGACGTGCACTTCCAGCGGCAGGTCCGTCAGCCGCCGGTACTCGCTCGCCAGCATCTCCAGCGTGTGCCGTACGGGACCGCACGCGGTGCCCGTGGGGACCAGCGGCAGGCTGCTGGGCCCCTGGTCCACGCGCGCGGTGCCGGCGGTGGCCGGGCTGAGGAAACCGGGCTGGAAGAGCACGGCGGTGCCCTCCGCAGCGGTGAGGTCGGAACGGATCTGGAGCACCTGGCCCGGCCGCACCCACACCCAGCCGCCCTCCGCCACGGCGTACTCCGCGAAGTCCACCGAACACAGCAGCACACCGGAGTCCACCGCGAGCAGTGTGTGGAAAGCGGGCCGGAAGGGCGCGTACTCATCGGCACCGCGCCCGCGTGCCGCAGCCGCCAGCCCGGCGAAATCGAGCACCTCGATCCCCGGCGGCCCGCCCGGAGTGCCCGGGAACCGGACCTCCGTGATCGCAAGGTGTCCGCTTCTGCTCATGTCCTGTCCTCAGTCCGTGCCGATCACTGCATTTTCCGTACTTAGCGTCGGAGCGTCATCCGACCACCACCGATCGGAGCGTCACCCACCACCACTGGTCGGAACGTCACCCGATCACCACCGGTCGGAGCACCCTCCGTTCACTGCGGGTCGGAGCACCAGCCGACCGGCACCGGAAAACACCTCTGCGAAAGGCCCCGTCCATGACACAACACGGCCCGGCGCTCAACTTCCGCGACTTCCTCGACGACCTGCTGGCCGCCGGCGACGCCGTCGCGATCGACCAGCCCGTCGACCCGGAGCTGGAGGTCGGCGCGGTGACCCGGCGGGTCTACGAGACCAAGGCCCCCGCCCCGCTGTTCAACCGCCTCACCGGCGCCGCGCCCGGCTTCCGCATCCTCGGCGCACCGGCCGGTCTCAGCGGAAACGGAGAGGGCGCGTACGGCCGGCTCGCGGCACACTTCGGCCTGCCGCGCGACAGCACCCCGCGCGACATCCTGGAGAAGCTGATCCGGGCGATGCACGCGGAACCGCTGCCGCCGGTCGTCGTCCAGGACGGCCCCTGCAAGGAGAACGTCCGCACCGGGGACGCCGTCGACCTCACCGAGTTCCCCGTTCCGCTGCTGCACCAGGAGGACGGCGGCCGCTACTTCGGCACGTACGGCTTCCACGTCGTCCGCACCCCCGACGGGAGCTGGACCAGCTGGTCCGTGGCCCGCACCATGCTCAACGGCCGCAACACCCTCGTCGGACCGGCGATGCCGCAGCAGCACATCGGCATGATCCACGACATGTGGCGGCGCGAGGGCGAGCGCACGCCGTGGGCCATGGTCCTCGGCGCGCCGCCCGCAGCCCTCGCCGCCGCCGGGATGCCGCTGGCGGCGCAGGTCAGCGAGGACGGGTACGTCGGCGCGCTGGCCGGCCGCCCCGTCGAGGTGGTCAAGGCCGAAACCAACGACCTGTACGTCCCGGCCAACGCCGAGATCGTCCTGGAGGGCTGGCTCAGCCCGGACGAGACGGCACCCGAGGGGCCGATGGGGGAGTACCACGGTTACTCGTTCGGCCACAGCAAGCCGCAGCCGGTCTTCCACGTCGAGGCGGTCACCCACCGCAACGACCCCGTCCTGCCCGTCTGCGCGGCCGGCCTGCCCCCGGAGGAGAACCACACCATCTGGGGCACAATGATCTCCGCAGCGAGCCTGGACGTGCTCCGCTCGGCCGGCCTGCCGATCGACCTGGCCTGGTGCTCGTACGAGGCCGCCACCTGCTGGATCGTCCTCTCCGTCGACATCGAGCGGCTCAGCCGGCTGCGCATCGGCGAACGCGAACTGGTGGAACGGGTCGCCGAGGTGCTGTTCGGCTCGCACGCGGGCTGGCTCGTGCCCAAGGTGATCCTGGTCGCCGACGACATCGACATCACCGACATCGACCAGGTCGTCTGGGCGATGGCCACCCGCAGCCGCCCCGGCGAGAGCGAGTACTGCTTCCCCGAGGCACCCGGCATCCCGATGGTGCCCTACCTGACCCCCGACGAGGTGGCCGCGGGCCGCGGCGGCAAGTCCGTGCTCAGCTGCCTGACCCCGGAGCAGTTCCACGGCACCCACCGCGGCACGACGGCGTCCTTCCGCACCTCCTTCCCGCCGCACGTGCAGCAGCACGTCCTCGACAACTGGGAGGCGTACGGCTACCGGTGATGCGCGCTCACCGCTGATGCACCGTCACCACCGATCGCCGGTGACCACCGATCCCCGGTCACCGCTGATGCACGGCTGCCGCTGATCCGCGGTCACCGCTGATGCAAGGCTGCCGCTGGTTCACGACTGCCGCTGGTTCACGACTGCTCGACCGACGTCGTCAGCGGCAGCTGCATCAGCTTCGCGACGACCTCGAGCGGGGCGGCGGGCGGCGCCAGATCGACCGGCTTCTGCAGCTGGTAGACGTTGCCCCGCGGCGGGAAGTCCGCCATCCCGTCGCACAGGAGCTTGCCGGGCACGGTGCCGGCCAGCTCCAACGGCGGGCCGCCGCCCGGCGGCTTCTCGATCGTGACGACGACCGGCAGCGGCAGGGTGTGCCGATACCTCGACGGTGTACCGGCGACGACCTCCACAGTGCCCTCGGGCACCTTGCCGTCCGTCGGCATCGTCAGGGTCACCTCGCCGAGGACGGGGCTGGCGGCACGCAGGTCGAACGCCATCAACTGCAGTCCCACGCCCCGCCCGGCGGCGAGTTGCCGCACCGCCCGCACCCACCAGCCGCCCTTGAAATCCAGGGTGACCGCCCCGAGGACGTTCACCTGGAGGGGGACGTCGGCAGCGTGGGTGAGGGCCTGAATATCCGTACCGACGGAGGGCAGCGTGACAGGCATGGCCCGGCCTCCTTTCCACGGCATGGCACCAGGAAGCCTCGCGGCGCCCCCAACCCCCGGAAAGCACGCTTTCAGCCAATCGGGCTCGGGCACGCGGGGCGGGGGCCGGCCCGCATGGTGGCTCAGTGCGGTTCGGGTCTGCGCGGCGGGTTGGCCAGGGGCCGGGCCGCATGGCGGCTCAGTGGGGGTCGTGTCCGGCACGCATGCTCAGCACGGCGTTCGCCGCCAGCAGCCCCAGGAAGACGAGGAGCAGTGCGTGCCAGGACCCCGTGGCGGTGTGCAGCCAGGCGGCGAGCACCGGCCCGGCGGCCGCTACGACGTAACCGCACGTCTGCGCCATCGCCGAGAGCGCGGTGACGTGCTGCTGGTCGACGCCGCGCCGTACGTAGAGCACACCGGAGAGCGACTGCGCCGCGCCCAGGCCCATGCCGAGGACCGCCGCCCACAGCGCGGGGGCGGCGGCCGGCGCCAGCAACAACCCGGTGAAGCCCAGCAGCGGCACGGCGATGGCCGCGGCGATGTGCGGCCGCTGGTCCTGGCGGCGTGCGGCCAGCGCGGGCGCGGCGAATCCACCGGCCGCGACGCCGAAGATGAAGACGGCGAGGTACGTTCCGGCCGCCGTCCGGCCGACGCCCGCCGCCACCAGGACGGACGGCAGCCAGGCGAGGGTCGTGTAGAACATCAGCGTCTGCACCCCGAAGAACGCGGTCAGACTCCAGCCGAGCGCGGTACGGGCAACGGGACGGCGCGCAGCGCCGGGCCGCCCTGCACTTCCGGAGGCAAGCCGTCGCGACGTATGCGGTAGCCCCGCGTTCTCGGCGCCGGACCGGCCGCGCATCCGGACCGCCTGCGGAGCGATCCCGACCAGCGCGAGCAGCGCGGGAACGACGGCGATGCCGATCGCCGGCTGCCACGCACCGCCGCTGGCCTGCGCGACCGGTACGACCAGGGCGGCGACGACCGCCGAGCCGATGCCGATCGACAGCGCGTAGACGCCCATCATCGTCCCGATGTGCCGAGGGGCGAACCGGGCCCGTACCCACACCGGTACCAGGACGTTGACGACGGCGGTGGCGATGCCGACCAGCACCGTACCGGCGACC
>NZ_PQSQ01000009.1 GCF_002920575.1 Streptomyces sp. Ru73
CCCGACCGAAACGGCAGAGGCGGGCCGCCTCCGGCCCGGAAGGTGGCCGGTGGGCGGCCCGCCTCCGGGCCGGCTGCGCCGCGGTACGTCAGACCGTGTGGGCGTCCGCCGTCGTCAGGGCCTCGTCCAGCGCGGCCAGGCCCTCCTTCGCCTCCGTCTCGGTGATCGTGCACGGCGGGACGACATGCGTACGGTTCATGTTCAGGAACGGCCACAGGCCCCGCTCCTTGCACGCCGCCGCGAACTGCGCCATCGGGGCGTTGTCCGCGCCCGACGCGTTGTACGGCACCAGCGGCTCGTGCGTCTCACGGTTCCGGACCAGCTCGAGCGCCCAGAAGACGCCCATGCCGCGCACCTCGCCCACCGAGGGGTGCCGCTCGGCGATCTCCCGCAGCGCGGGACCGATGACCTTCTCGCCGATCTCCGCCGCGTTCTCCACGATCCGCTCCTCCGCCATCGCGTTGATCGTCGCGACCGCGGAAGCACAGGCCAGCGGGTGGCCGGAGTACGTCAGACCGCCCGGGTACGGGCGCTTGTCGAAGGTCGCGGCGATCTCCGCGGAGATCGCGACGCCGCCCAGCGGGACGTACCCGCTGTTCACGCCCTTGGCGAAGGTCATCAGGTCCGGCACCACGTCGAAGTGGTCCAGCGCGAACCAGCGGCCCGTACGCCCGAAGCCCGCCATGACCTCGTCCAGGATGAAGACGATGCCGTACCGGTCGCAGATCTCGCGCACGCCGGCGAGGTAGCCGGGCGGCGGGACCATGATCCCGGCGGTGCCCGGAATGGTCTCCAGGATGATCGCGGCGATGGACTGCGGGCCCTCGAAGGCGATGGTGTCCTCGAGGTGGCGCAGCGCGCGCTCGCACTCCTGCTGCTCGTTCTCCGCGTGGAAGGGCGAGCGGTACAGGAACGGGCCCCAGAAGTGCACCACGCCGGCCGACGCGGTGTCCGAGGGCCAGCGCCGGGGGTCACCCGTGAGGTTGATCGCGGCGGCGGTGGCACCGTGGTACGACCGGTACGTGGAGAGCACCTTGGACCGGCCGGTGTGCAGCCGGGCCATGCGTACGGCGTTCTCCACGGCCTCGGCGCCGCCGTTGGTGAAGAAGATCTTGTCCAGGTCGCCGGGCGTGCGCTCGGCGATCAGCCGCGCGGCCTCGGACCGCACGTCCACGGCGAACCCCGGCGCCAGCGTGCACAGCTTGCCGGCCTGCTCCTGGATCGCGGCGACGACCTTCGGGTGCTGGTGGCCGATGTTGGTGTTGACCAGCTGCGAGGTGAAGTCGAGGTAGCGGTTGCCGTCGTAGTCCCACATGTACGAGCCCTCGGCACCCGCGATCGGCAGCGGGTCTATCAGGCCCTGCGCCGACCAGGAGTGGAAGACGTGGGCGCGGTCGGCGGCCTTTACGGCGGCGCCGGCGGCGGGGTCTGGTTGCGTCGTGGTCACGGTCACTACCTCGGATCGCTCTGGGCCGCCAGGACATCGGGACGCGGAAACGCTGCACTGCGCAAACGCTGTACCTGCGCTTTCCCTGCACGGCAGGAGGCTGTACGGCAGGAAAACCGCGCAGCGGAGACGCCGTACTGCGGGGCGCTGTGCTGCGCGAACGCGGGCACCTGGGGCGGCGGACGCTCTCCAGCCTAAGGATCACCGGGCGGGTGGTGACACCGACAGTCTGTATGGGAGTCATCACGCGCTCTGACAGGTTGTCGATCGACCTGGTGTACGGACCGCGGGAGCGCCCTTCCGACCACACCCAGCTCACCGAGCCCAGGTCGTCCGCCCCTCCCGGCCGTCCTGGCGCTCCAGCCCTCGCCCCGGCGGCAGACCTCACCTCAACTCAGTCGTCATCGTCGTCGTCATCCTCATCGCTGTCGTGGTCCGCCACCGGTATCGCCTTCGGGTGGCCGTCGGTGCAGCGGATCGCGTACGTACGGTCGTCGCCGTCGTCCAGCGGTTCGAACTCGATCGTCGCGACGTCGGACGGGCCCCGCTTCACGGTGTCCATGTGATAGCCCGAGGCCGGGCTCCAGACGGTGAGGTACACCCGGCCGTCGGGCCGGCATTCGGCGGTGGTGCTGCCGCCGGTGACCGTGACGGTGTCCACAGTGGCGGCCGAGCCGGAGGGGGCCGTCTCGCCGGGCGCCGGTGAGGCGCCGTCGGAGGGCCTGCCGGATCCGCTCGGGTCCGGTGTGGTGGAGCCGGAGGGACGGCCGCCCGGTTGGGCGGACGTACGGGCGGCCGCGAGTTTCTGGCGTACCCCGTCGTCGTCCAGCGGCTCGGCCCGGCTGTTCCGCTGCCCCATGTCGGTGTTGGCCAGCGACCATGCGCCCAGCCCGCCCGCTCCCGCGAACGCGCAGACCCATACTGCGGTCACGACCGCGCCTCGCCACTTCATCGCGCGTTCCTCCTTCCCCGTCCCTGCGGTTCGCTGTCTTCGCCGCTGCCTCGCCGGCCTCGGCGGTTGCCTGCCGTGTCGGCCTCGGTGTTTCTTCACTCTGCCTGGTCGGTGGGGCTCGGAGCGGTTTTCCACAGGGTGGATGTGCCGGTGGCCGGAATCGTCCGGGTGAGGCGGTTGTCCACAGCGCCCGTCACCGCTCGCGGAAAGTTCCCCGGAAAGCTCACGGCGTCGGTAGGGGGCCCATCGGACCAGGCACGATCCAGATTCGCGCACCGTTCCCTAACGTCCGGTTAAGGCGGCCCCAAAGCCTGCGACCGACCGCCCGGCGGCGATCATCGCTGGTTACCGTGGCGGTCATGTCCCACCTGCTCGTCGTCGAGGACGACCCTCAATTGCGCAGTGCGCTCGTGCGGGCGCTGCGGGACCGCGGTCATGCCGTGGCCACCGCCGCGACCGGGATGTCCGGTCTCGACGCCGCCGTGACCGACCGGCCCGACCTCGTCGTACTGGACCTCGGCCTCCCCGACGTGGACGGCGCGCAGGTGCTGCGGATGCTGCGGGCGGTCAGCGACGTACCGATCATCGTGGCCACCGCGCGCGACGAGGAGGGCGACATGGTCGCGGTGCTCGACGCCGGCGCGGACGACTACATCGTCAAGCCGTTCGGCGCGGCGCAGCTCGACGCCCGGGTCAAGGCGGTGCTGCGGCGGCTGGGTACGGCGGAGCCGGAGGCGCCGCTCCGGGTGGGCGGCCTGGTTCTGGACACGGCGGCGCGCGAGGTCGCACTGGACGGCGCGCCGCTGGATCTCACGCCCCGGGAGTTCGATCTGCTCGCCTATCTCGCGCGCCGTGCCGGTCAGGTGGTGTCGCGCCGGGAACTGCTCGCGGAGGTGTGGCAGCAGCCGCTCGGCGGCGCGGACAAGACGGTGGACGTCCATCTGTCGTGGTTGCGCCGGAAGCTCGGGGAGACGGCCCAGAAGCCCCGGTATCTGCACACCGTGCGCACCGTGGGCGTGAAGCTCGCCTCTCCGGAGGGCGGCGAGGCGCGCACTGACGGGAGAAGTCGCGAGGGCGGCGTGGGCGGCCGTGACGGCGGTGCGATCGGCCGGGCCGGCGGCAGCGGCGACCACAGCGGCGGCGGCTCTTCGCGACGGCCGGAGTAAGACCCATGCGTCTTCGGATTCTGCTGGTCACGGCCCTGACGACCGCCCTCGTCCTCGCGGCTCTCCTGGTGCCGCTGGCCATTCTCACCCGTAGTCATGCCGCGGACCGGGCCACCGCGGACGCCACTTCCCGGGCGCAGTCGCTGGCCGCGGGTATCGGTACCGCGCTGGCCCACCCCGGTTCCGGGGACAGCCGGGCGACGGCCGCCTCGCTCGTGACGGCGGCCAACGGTGCGGATCTGCCGCGTACGTCGGTGATCCTCGGTGACGGGACCGTGCTGGGCCCGCCGGCGCGGGTGACGGATGCCGTGCGCCTGGCGCGTTACGGGCGTGCGTTCGCGTACGCGCCCCCCGAGGGCGGCCGGACCGTGCTGGTCCCCGTGCAGGGTGCCTCGGGTGGCACGGCCGTCGTCCATGTGGCGCTGACCGATCAGCAGCTCTACGAGGGGACGCTGCCGTCCTGGCTGGCGTTCGCCGGGCTCGGTGTCGGGCTCGTGCTGCTGGGGCTGCTGGTCGCCGACCGGCTGGGGGCGCGGCTGGTCGGCTCGACGCGGCGGCTGGCGAAGGTGGCCGACCGGCTGGCGGCCGGCGATCTGACCGCCCGTGCGGAGCCGGACGGGCCGCCGGAGCTGCGTCTGGTGGCCCGGGAGCTCAACCACCTGGCGGGCCGTATCGAGGGGTTCCTGACGGCCGAGCGGGAGAACGCGGCGGACCTGGCGCATCGCCTCCGTACTCCGGTGGCCGCGCTGCGCCTGGATGCCGAGGGGCTGCGCGATCCGGCGGAGGCGGAGCGGATCGCCGCGGACGTGGCCGCCCTGGAGCGCAGCGTGGACGAGGTCATCCGTACGGCGCGCAAGCCGCTGCGGGATGCCGCCGGGTACGGCGGTGCGCGTGACGGCTCCCGTGGTGGGGCGGGCGCGCCGGTCGCCGATCTGGTCGCGGTGGCCCGTGAGCGGGCGGATTTCTGGCGTCCGCTGGCCGAGGACCAGGGGCGCACGCTGGACTTTCACGCCCCGGACGCGCCGGTCGCGGTACGGGCGGACGAAACGGAGCTCGCGGCGGCGGTCGACGCACTCATCGGCAATGTCTTCGACCACACGCCGGAGGGCGCGGGGATGCGGCTGTACGTGTCCGCCGCCGGGCGCGGGCGGAGCGGTGAGGCCGCGGGCGGCCGTACCGGTGGGGGCGGGCTGCTGGTCATCGAGGACGAGGGGCCGGGCTTCCCCGAGGGGCACGTCCCGCAGCGGGGCAAGAGCGGTGGCGGCTCCACCGGGCTCGGCCTGGACATCGTGCGCCGTGTCGCGGAGGAATCCGGCGGACACACGGTGCTGACCACCGCGAGCGGACCGCCCGGGGGCCCCGACGGCGACGAGACCGGCAGGGCCCCCGATGGCGGCGAGACCGGCGAGGGCGGCGGGACCGGCCGGGGCGCCCGTGTGGAGGCCCACCTGGGCGGTCCGACGGCGTAGACCCCGGCTGCGCCTCCCCCGGAGCCCGCTCGCCAGCCCTTCAATCCCGCTCGCCCGTTCCTACGAGCCCGTTCGTCAGCCCCTACGCCGCCTACTCGCCCACCGACCGCCGCCCACCGCTGCGCCCGGTCGCCCCGACGCAGCCCCCTCAGGCCGCGTGCGGCTCCGGGGACGTGAAGACCCGGCGCGTCGCGCGGCGCCAGGCGTTCGCGGTGAGGTCGGGGCGGAGGGCGGAGAGCGCGCCGCAGTACTTCGTGAACTCGGCCGGGCGGATGCCATAACCGTGCAGCAGCCGGTCGGCTTCGGTCAGCCGCCCGTCGGTCTTGGACTCGACGAGCACCAGGCCGCCGTCGGCGCGGACGGAGCGGTTCGTGCGCGGGTCGTGGCAGACCATGCCCGCGTCACAGGTGATGCGCTGCCCGTCGGCCACGAAGGTCGCCCGCTGGTAGTCGGTGACGAGCGAGGTGGCGAGGTCGGTGGGGGCCGCGAGGTCGTAGGAGCGGCGCAGCACGGAGGAGAGGAAGTCGCGGGGTGCCTGGTCCAGGCCGGTGGTGCCGGGCAGCATCGGCTGCCGGTACTTGACCGTTTCACCGCGCCCGCTCTTGAGCTTGATCTCGAACTGTCGCTCCCCGGTGTCCTCGTACAGCCGCTCCCGGATCTTGTAGCGGAGCCGGCGTCCCTGCCGGTGGTCGTGGAAGGCCCGCAGGTCGGGGGTGTCGTAGTAGAGGGAGTTGTACCGGAACCAGCGGCGGCCGTTGATGCACAGCGACTTGAACGGCCCGCCGGGGCGTTTCGGGTCGGTCAGCCGGGCCGCGAAGTCGGCGAAGGTCTCGATCGGCACGAGGTAGCTGTTGTCGTGGCGCGCGAGCAGCTCGGCGCGGGCCTGGACCTCGGCGAGGGTGACGGGATGGGCGGCCAGCGCGGCGCGGGCGATGGCGCGGACGGCGGGGTTCACACGGTCTCCTTCGAGGCGTTGGTCATACGTCCGGAGGGGAGGTCGGTGGTGCGGTGGCCGGTGGTGGTGCCGTGGTCGGGTACGCGGGGCGAGCGGTCGGCGCGGTACTGAGGTGCCGGTTCCCCGGCCGGCTGGTGTTCAGGCCCCTTGTGAGGCGTACGAGTGAGGGTGGCGGAACGTTCCCTCTCGCGGTAGCGGACGTCGACGACCGTCACGTCCCGGACGAAGTCGACCTGTTTGACGGTCCAGTTGAGCGGCTCGCCCACTCGGCGGGCGAGGTCGGCGCGGAGGCCGGCCGGATCATCGTGGACGGTGTCGAGCGTGACGACCGTGCGGCGGCTGCGGGCCAGCAGCGCGGGGTGGTCGGCGCACCAGATGACGAAGAGCAGCAGGACGGTGAAGACCGCGGCGAAGCCCAGTTCCAGCTGCGGCAGCCCGCACAGCAGGCCGAGGACGAGGGTCGTGAAGTAGTACGCGACCTCTTCGTGCTGGATGGAGTCCGAGCGCAGCCGGATGATCGACAGCACGCCGAACAGGCCGAACGCGAGTGCCGTGCCGCCGCTGCCGTTGACTTCCGCGAGCGCCGCGACGACCGAGAACAGCGCGACGTTGAGGGCGAGGTAGGCCGGTACCAGGTCGCGGCGCCGGTGCCGCGGGTAGTAGACGGCGAACGTCAGCACGCACACCGCGGCCAGGTCGAGGCCCAGATGGGCGGCCAGCTGTCCGAGAGTAGTCATCGCTTTCCTCGTCCGGTCACGGGTGGCCGGTCCGTCCGGCGGCCACGTCCCCTGCGATTCGCTCCCGTGGCGCGGCGGGCGGCCGCACGGCGGGAGGCACGGGAAAGAACGTAGGAACCGGCGGGTTAAGGGCGCCCCTCACGGGCGTTAAGGAACGCGGGGCACGACGGCGGGCGCCATCCAGTCATCAGGGATGTCTGTTCCAGGTGCTTCGCCAGTCCGGTGCCGAGCGGTCAACACGGGCTCTCGTCACACCTGTTTCCTCAGTCCCGCCCGTCACCCCTGTCGCTGCCGCTACTCTCCTGTCACCACACGCAGCCCTCCGTCCCGGCGCGCGCCGGTGCGAAGGCCGCCGCGCCGCATGCCACTGGAGGGGGACCGCATGCCCGTCAGCCGTCGAGGATTCGTCGCCGCGGCCGTGGCCGGCTCCGCCACCGCCCTGCTGGGCTCCGGGGCGCCCGCACGCGCGCTCACCGCCTCCGCCGCCCCGGCGGCCGGCCGCTCGGCAGCAGGGGCCGCGGCGGCCGATCCCGCCCGGTGGATGGCCGCACTGCCGGACGATGTGCCGCTGACCCGGCTGACCGTCCCCGGTACGCACGACACCTGCGCCACCGACCCGTTGAACGGCACGGAGTGGTCGCACACCCAGAACATGGGCATACCTGAGCAACTGCGGCGCGGCATACGGTTCTTCGACATCCGCTGCGGTACGCCGCCCCCGGACGTGCCCGGTGAACTCGGCATCTACCACGGGTCGTACTACCAGGACATCACGTTCAACACCGTCCTCGACCAGTGCCGCGACTTCCTGCGCGCCTCACCCGGCGAGACCGTGCTGATGCGCGTCAAGAACGAGCACGGGCTCACCGACGCCCAGCTCAGCGACAAGTTCGGTGAGTACCTGGGGGCCAAGGGATACGGCGACCTGTTCCACCTCGGGTCCACGCTTCCGGTGCTCGGCGCGGCCCGCGGCAAGGTCGTGCTGATCACCCAGTTCGCCTCCGGGCTGAACGCTCCCGCCTGGCCCGCGGGCGACAACGGCACCTTCTCCAACGAGTGGTTCGAACTGCAGGACCACTACGCGACGTCCGTCGACACCAAGCGGCAGGACATCCTGCGCCACTTCGACGCCGCGACGGCCCATCAGGACTCCGGCCGGCTCTACCTGAACTTCACCAGCCTCGCTCCTGACGCGGCCAATGGCTTCCGCTGGCCCAAGCACCTCGCCGACGCGGTCATGCCCGCCGTCCTGGACTACCTCGACGGCCACCGGCAGCCCGGCGTCCACCTCGGCGTCGTGATCATGGATTTCCCCGAATTCCACCCCCCTGCCGTCGAATCGCTCATCGCCCGCAACTTCCCCCCGAGCACGGCTGCCTGACCAACGCGCTCCCCCGCCCGATCGTTCCCGCCTCGTGACGCCCCGGCCGCCCCCGCGCGATCCCCGGCCGCCTAGGCTCGGCTGACGCATCCGTAACGGCACAGGACGCGTCAGCAACAGCAGAGCGAACGGGGAGGGTGCCGGGCATGGACAGCCTCAAGGGACTGACCGACGAGGACCCGAGGGCGATCGGCGCCTACCGCCTCCTCGGCCGGCTGGGCACCGGCGGCATGGGCCGCGTCTACCTGGCCCGCTCCGAAGGCGGCCGGACCGTGGCCGTGAAGCTGGTCAGGGCGGAGCTGGCGGCCGAGCGCGAGTTCCGGGACCGGTTCCGGGCCGAGGTGGCGGCGGCGCGACGGGTGGGCGGCCGGTGGACCGCGCCCGTCCTGGACGCCGACACCGACGCGGACATCCCGTGGGTGGCGACCGGGTACATCGCGGGCCCGGCGCTCAGCGAGGTCGTGGACGGCACGTACGGGGCGCTCCCGGAGTACGGCGTCAGGCGGCTCGCCTACGGGCTGTCCTGCGCGCTGCTCGACATCCACGGTGCCGGCCTGGTGCACCGCGACCTGAAGCCGTCCAACGTGCTGCTGACCATCGACGGCCCGCGCGTCATCGACTTCGGCATCGCGCGGGCGCTGGACGCGGTGAGCGAGCACACCCAGACGCAGGTCGGCATGGTCGTCGGCTCGCCGAGCTTCATGTCGCCCGAACAGGTGCGCGGCGACCGCGTCACGCCCGCCAGCGACGTCTTCTGCCTGGGCTCGGTACTCGCGTACGCGGCGTCCGGGCGGATGCCGTTCGGCGCGCCGGAGTCGGGCGTGCACGCGGTGATGTTCCGCGTGGCCGAATCCGCGCCCGACCTGGACGCCGTACCGAAGCACCTGCGGGAGCTGATCGGCCGCTGTCTGGCGAAGGACCCGGAGGAGCGGCCGGCACCGGAGGACCTCGTCTCGGAGATCGGGCCGGTGAGCAGCGGCGGAGCGAGCTCGCCGTGGCTGCCGGCCCAGCTGGTCGCCCAGCTGGGGCAGCACGCCGTACGGCTGCTGGACACGGACACGCCCCCTTCGGGGCAGCCGGCACGTCCGGGGCGTACGACGGTGACGGCTGCCGCCGGCTCCTCGGGGACGGCCGCCGCTTCCTCCTCGGAGACGGTCGCCGCTGCTCCTCCGGAGACGGCCGGCGGTGCTCCCTTGGGGGCAGCGGGTGAGGGTCCCTCGGAGGCAGCGGGCGCTGCCCTTCCTGAAGGGGCGGCGTCCCGCACGACTGTCCTGCCGGCCGGGTCGGGCTCCGTTGCGGGGCAGGCGGGGGGACGCGAGGCGTCCGGCCCGTACGGCTCCGAAGGGGCGCAGGGGCCGCACGGCCACGAGGGGGCGCACGGCTCGGGCGGTCCGTCCGGTGCCGCCCCGTACGGCTCGGGGAGCGCCGTACCGGCGCCCAGGAGGCGGCGCTGGCCCCTCGCGCTCGGTGCCGTCGCCGTGGTGGCCGCAGCCGCCGGTGTGGCGTTGTTCACGGTGCCCGCGCTGGGCGGGAGCGGGGAGAGCGACGGCGGTTCCGACATTCCGGCGGCCTACGTCGGTACCTGGACCGGCGACGTGCAGCGGGACGGGGTGCCCACGGGACAGCAGCGGCGGTTCGTGATCTCGCACGGGTCGGTCGGCGAGGTGGTCGCCAACAGCATCAGCCTCGGCGCCACGTACGAGTGCAAGAGCGACGGGAAACTGGTCTCCGTCTCGGACGCGGGCGGGATGCGGCTGGACACCACGGTGGTGGGGTCCGCGCCCGAGGGGCGCTGTTCGGCGCTGGGCGAGCACGTCCTGAAGCGCGGTCCGCACGGCACCCTCGTGTGGAGCGCGGCGGGCCGCACGGCGACGCTGCGCCCCGCGAGCCACGAGGTGGTGCCGAAGGAGTACCTGGGTACCTGGCAGCGCCCGAACGCCGACGGGATCGGCACGCAGGTGCTGACGATCGAGCGGACCCCTGTGGGCAGTCCCGCCGTGCGGATCGACGTACGGGGCAGCGGCGGGCACTGCACGGCCCGCGCGGACTTCTACTCGGCCGACGGGAAGCTGTCCGTCGGGCCCTCCGTGGTGGAGCGCCGCGCCCCCGGGTGCGCCGCCAGCAGTTCGTCCTTCTTCAGGATCGCGGGCGACGGCACCCTCGTGCGGACGTTCCGGGGCGACGACAAGCAGCCGCGTGCCTACACGAAGGTGCAGTGAACGCGGCTGCTGGATGTCGCTCGTGAGGGCGTGCGCCCACGGAGGGGCGTGCGGCCTGCGGAGGGGGCGCGGGCCCCCTCCGGGTGCATCAGTCCAGGAACGAGTTGATCTGGATCGTCTCGTCGCGGCCGGGGCCGACGCCGATGGCGGAGATCGGGGCGCCCGACATGTCCTCCAGCGCCTTGACGTACGCCTGGGCGTTCTTCGGGAGCTCGGCGAAGGTCTTGGCCTTGGTGATGTCCTCGGACCAGCCCGGCAGCATCTCGTAGACCGGCTTCGCGTGGTGGAAGTCGCTCTGGTTGTGCGGCAGCTCCTCGACCCGCTTGCCGTCGACCTCGTAGGCGACGCAGACCGGGATCTGCTCCCAGCCGGTCAGCACGTCGAGCTTGGTCAGGAAGAAGTCGGTGAGGCCGTTGACGCGGGTCGCGTAGCGCGCGATGACCGCGTCGAACCAGCCGCAGCGGCGGTCGCGGCCGGTGGTCACGCCCCGCTCGCCGCCAATGGTGCGCAGCGCCTCGCCGTCCTTGTCGAACAGCTCGGTCGGGAACGGGCCGGCGCCGACGCGCGTGGTGTACGCCTTGAGGATGCCGATGACCCGGTTGATCTTCGTCGGGCCGACGCCGGCACCGGTGCAGGCACCGCCCGCGGTCGGGTTCGACGAGGTCACGAAGGGGTACGTGCCGTGGTCGACGTCCAGGAGGGTGCCCTGGCCGCCTTCGAAGAGGACGACCTTGCCCTCGTCGATGGCGTTGTTGAGGATCAGCGTGGTGTCGGCGACGTAGCCCTTGATCTGGTCCGCGTAGCCGAGCAGCTCCTCGACGACCTGCTCGGCGACCACCGCGCGGTGGTTGTAGAGCTTGGCGAGCACCTGGTTCTTGAAGTCGAGGGCCGCCTCCACCTTCTGGAGCAGGATCGACTCGTCGAACAGGTCCTGCACCCGGATGCCGGTGCGGTTGATCTTGTCGGCGTAGGTCGGGCCGATGCCGCGGCCCGTGGTGCCGATCTTGCGCTTGCCCAGGAAGCGCTCCGTCACCTTGTCGACGGTGATGTTGTACGGCGTGATCAGGTGCGCGTTACCGCTGATCAGCAGCTTGGACGTGTCGACGCCGCGCTCGTTCAGTCCGCTCAGCTCGGAGAGCAGGACCGCCGGGTCGACGACGACGCCGTTGCCGATGACCGGGGTGCACCCCGGCGAGAGGATCCCGGAAGGGAGCAGGTGCAATGCGTACTTCTGGTCGCCCACGACGACCGTGTGGCCGGCATTGTTGCCGCCCTGGTAGCGCACTACATAGTCGACGGACCCACCGAGCAGGTCGGTGGCCTTTCCCTTGCCCTCGTCACCCCACTGAGCACCGAGCAGCACAAGTGCGGGCACAGGCGTACACCCCTTCCGGGCGGGGCATGTCCAACGTGCGAGCGGCTCACTGCCTGGTGCAGCCGCCGCGCGAGCCGTCGAACCGGTGCCCCGGATAGACGAAGCCCCTGGCGCAACAACGACAGGGGCTCTTGCACCGAGAGATTACCCAACATTTCTCTCGGGCGACGAACAGGACAGTCCCGGGGCGCCCGGCCACCGCCGGGGCACGGGGGCCCGCGGCGGCCGCGACGACCGTTTTGCCCCCGTCCCGTCCGAGTCCGTTCGCCGAGAGAACGCAAGCCCTAGGAAGGACCGAGGTGTCGGCTCCAGACCTTGCCGGGCGCTCCCTGCTCGTGGTCATCGACCCGGTCGCCCGCCGTGTGGACGGCGAGTCCGTACGCATCGCCAAGGACGTCCTGTGCGCGGCCGCGACCACGAAGATCTGCTTCCCGGACGACCCCGGCGAATTCGCCCGGGTGCTCGCCCGAAGGGGGCAACGCCGCCCCGTGGTGATCGGCGACGACCGCGCCCTCGTGCGCACCGTCGAGCTGCTCCACAAGGAGCGCGAGCTGTCCCGGGTGGCGCTGTCCCTGGTGCCCGTCGGCGCGCCGGGCGGTACCGCGCTCTGCCGTGCGCTGGGCGTCCCCACGGACACCGTGTCCGCCGCGCGTGCCGTCCTGGACGGTCAGGAACGCGCCCTCGACCTGCTCTCCGACGACAGCGACGGCATCGTGCTCGGCGGGCTGCGCATCCCGGGCGGCGACCTGACGGAGCAGCCCGCCGGGCCCGCGCCCGCGGCCGCTGAGGAGCCCGTGGTGCCCGCGCAGCGGCCCTGGTGGACCCCGGCGGCCCGGACGGCGCGGGCGGCGCTGTCGCTGCTCACCGCGCCCGTTCCGGGCGGCGGTACGGGCCGCGGCCGGCGGGGCGAGCGCATGCTGCCGCGGCTGCGGGTGGAGGCGGACGGCGTGGTGCTGGCGGATCTGGACCGGCCGGTGCACCGGGTGTCGGTGGCGCCCGTGGGGTGCACGGCGGCGCACGGCGTGGCGCCGGGCGCCGGGGCAGAGTGCCCCTCGCAGGAGCCGGAAGGGCTGGCCGAGGTGGTCGTGCAGTGGCACGCGGACGAGGCGCCGGTACGGGTACGGGCGCGGGCCGTGACGGTGTCCGGGCCGGACTTCCGTTACCGGGCGGACGCGGTGATCGGCGGGCCGGTCAGGACGCGTACGTGGACGGTGCAGCCGTCCGCGTGGCGGCTGACGCTGCCCCGGCGGTGACGACGCAGGGAGAGGCATCGCACTGGATGGCGCCGTGGCGGACGGGGTCTCGCCGGGAGGCGTCGCGGCGGGGGTGACGCTTCTCACGTCCGTGAGACGGGCCGCGCACCGGTCCGCCGGCGCGGTCAGCGGCTCGGGCGCGGGCGCGCGAGCTCACCGCGCGAGCCGGTCCTGGCCTTCGCTCTCCTGCTGGGCGCGCAGCTCGTCGCGGTACTTGACCCAGCGCTCCATCATCACGCTCATCTCCTTCTGCATGAACTCGAAGAACGCGAGCGTCTCGCCGACCCGGCGGCCGGCCGGTGTGCCCTCTCCGAGGCTCTCCACGCCCTCGCGCAGGGCCGCCTCCAGCCGGGTCATGCTGTTGTCCTTGCGGGTCAGGGCCTCGTGCCACTGCTCGTTGTGCACGCGGTACCGGTCGCGCCGCGTGCCGGGCTCGCGCTCCCGGCCGACCATGCCGACCTGCGAGAGGTAACGGATCGCGCCGGAGACCGCGGCGGGGCTGATGCGCAGCCGCTCACTGATCTCGGCCGAGGTGAGCACGCCGGACTCCGAGGCGAGCAGGCAGGAGAACACCCGCGCGGGCATCCGCTGCATCCCGGCGTCCGTGAGCTGCGCGGCGAAGCGCTCCACGAACTGGGCGACCGCCTCGTCGTCCCGCCTTGTCACCCGCTGCTCCTCGCTCATCTGCTCATCCTCTCCCGTACCCCGGCGATCGACGTACGTGATCCGGCTCCCTCGCGCGTCCTCAATTTTATACGCTTCCTTAACTTCACAAATTTGTGAAAGTAGCGTACGTTCAAAACCATGACCACAGCACTCGACCCGGCAGCGGCGGTCCACGTCGCCGGTCTCCACAAGTCGTTCGGGCGCACCCGCGCGCTCGACGGCCTCGACCTCACCGTCTCCCCCGGCGAGGTCCACGGCTTCCTCGGTCCCAACGGCGCCGGGAAGTCCACCACCATCCGCGTCCTGCTGGGCCTGCTGCGCGCCGACCGCGGAGCCGCCCGCCTGCTGGGCAAGGACCCCTGGCACGACGCCGTCGAGCTGCACCGCCGCATCGCGTACGTGCCGGGCGACGTCACCCTCTGGCGGAACCTCTCCGGCGGCGAGGTCATAGACCTCTACGGACGGCTCCGCGGCGGGCTGGACGGCGCCCGCCGGGAGCGGCTGCTGGAGCGCTTCGAGCTGGACCCCACCAAGAAGGGGCGCACGTACTCCAAGGGGAACCGGCAGAAGGTCGCCCTGGTCGCCGCGTTCGCCTCCGACGTCGACCTGCTGATCCTCGACGAGCCGACCTCCGGCCTCGACCCGCTGATGGAAGAGGTCTTCCAGGAGTGCGTCCTGGAGGCGCGGGACGCCGGGCGCACGGTCCTGCTCTCCAGTCACCTCCTGTCCGAGGTCGAGGCGTTGTGCGACCGGGTCAGCATCATCCGCAAGGGCCGGACCGTGGAGAGCGGTTCCCTCGCCGACCTCCGGCATCTCACCCGCACCTCGGTCTCCGCCGAGCTGGCCGGCCCGCCCGACGGGCTGTCCCGTCTCCCCGGCGTGCACGACCTCGACGTACACGGCAGACGGGTCCGGCTCCAGGTGGACACCGACAAGCTCGACGCGGTGCTGCGCGCCCTCACCGCGTCCGGCGTACGCAGCCTGACGAGCACACCGCCCACCCTGGAGGAGCTGTTCCTGCGGCACTACCAGGACGACCTGCGTACGGGCGAGGCGCACGACGCCCACGACACGGCTGCCGCCAAGTCCCCCACCGCTGAGCCCTCCGCCGCCGACTCCTCCGCCGACGAAGGGGTGAGCTCGCGATGACTGCCCTCGCCGCCGCGCCCGCGGTGCGCAGCGGGGCCCGCACCCTGGCGGGGACCGGCACCCTGCTGCGCCTGGCGCTGCGCCGCGACCGGCTGATGATTCCCCTGTGGGTGCTGCTGCTCGGCCTGACGATGGCCGGCCTCGGCGGTTCCTTCGAAGCGCTCTACGACACCGCGGCCAAGCGCGCCGAACTGGGCCGGTCGATGAATGCCAACGCCTCGATGCGCGCGCTGTACGGCCCGGTGTTCGGCGACTCGATCGGCGGGCTGGTCGCCTGGCGGATGGCCGGCTTCGGAGCGGTGCTCGCCGCCGTGATGAGCCTCCTCATCGTCATACGGCACACGAGGGAAGAAGAGGAGACGGGCCGTCAGGAGCTGTTGTCGGCGGCCATGGTCGGCCGGCGCGCCCCGATCAGCGCGGCCCTGTTGACCGCGCTCCTGGCCAATGCCGCGCTGACGCTCGTCATCGCCGCCGGGCTCGCCACGTCTGGCCGGCCGGTGGCGGGTTCGTTGGCCCTGGGGCTGGCCGTCGGCGGATGCGGGATGTTCTTCGCGGGCGTCGCCGCCATCGCCGCGCAGCTCACCGAGAGCGCGCGATTCGCCAAGGGGCTGACGGGTGCGGTCGTGGGAGTCGCGTTCGTGCTGCGGGCCGCGGGTGACGCGGCGACCGCCGATGGCTCCTCGCCGCTGACCTGGATATCGCCGATCGGCTGGGCGCAGCATCTGCGGGCGTACGCCGGTGAACGCTGGTGGGTGCTCCTGCTGTTCGCCGCCGGCACCGCCGTGACGGCTTGCGCGGCATACGCACTGACCGCGCGGCGGGACGTCGGGATGAGCTTCCTGCCCGCACGGCCGGGACCTGCCCGCGCACCCGCTTCGCTGAACGGCGCGTTCGGCCTCGCCTGGCGGCTGCAGCGCACGACGCTGCTGGGCTGGGCCCTCGGATTCGCGGTGGCCGGCGGGGTGTTCGGCGGCATCGCCGACGGCGCCTCCGACATGGTCGGTGACAACGCGCAGACCCGCCGCATCCTGGAACGCATGGGCGGCGCCCAGGCGCTGACCGACACGTTCCTGGCCACCATGGCCGGCATGCTCGGAATGGTCGCGGCGGTCTACGCCACGGGCGCGGTGCTGCGGCTGCGCGCCGAGGAGACCGGCGACCGGGCCGAACCGGTCCTGGCCTGCGCGGTCGGCCGGCTGCGCTGGGCGGCGAGCCACCTGGTCATCGCCTTCCTCGGCACCGGTGTCGTACTGGCCGCCGGCGGGGTGGGCCTGGCGATCGGATACGGGAGTGCCGTAGGTGACGTGGGCGGACGCTTCGGGTCCCTGGTGGGCGCGGCACTGGCACAGTTGCCGGCGGTGTGGGTGCTGACCGGCCTCACGACGCTCCTCTTCGGCGCGTTCCCGAGGCTGACCACGGCGGCCTGGGGGCTGGTCGGGGTGTCCCTGGCCCTCGGCTGGATAGGCCCGGCACTCGACCTGCCGCAGTGGGCGATGGACCTCTCCCCGTTCAGCCACCTGCCGAAGCTGCCCGGCGGTGACGTGACGGCGGCACCCTTCCTGTGGCTCCTGCTGATAGCCGCCGTGAGCACGGCCGCCGGCCTGACGGGGGTGAGGCGCCGGGACATGGGGTGACGAGCGGGGTGGCGTGTGGGATGACGTGCGGACCGGAGGCTGTCCCCGGAAGCCGGCCCGAAGCGGAGACCCCACAGCGATATCCACAGGGTGTGGATATCGTCACGGGGTGTCGGCCCGGGTCCCCGGGCCCTGGCCCGTCCCCTGGTCCTCGCCCGGCCGTCTCTCACGCGCCCGGTGTGACAAGGCCCGTTTCGTAGGCGAAGACGGCGGCCTGGGTGCGGTCGCGAAGACCGAGCTTCACCAGCATGCGGCTCACATGGGTCTTGATCGTGGATTCGGCGACGACGAGATGGGCGGCGATCTCACCGTTCGAGAGGCCCTGCGCGACCAGCACCAGGACCTCCGTCTCCCGCTCCGTGAGATCACCGACGCGCTCCTGGGCCGGTGGACGGGGCGCACCCAGCCGGGAGAACTCCGAGATCAGCCGTTTGGTGACGGTCGGCGCGAGGAGCGCTTCGCCGGACGCCACGATCCGTACTCCCTCGGCGAGTTGGCCGGCCGAGGCGTCCTTGAGGAGGAAGCCGCTGGCTCCCGCGCGGAGCGCTTGGTAGACGTACTCATCCAGGTCGAACGTGGTCAGGACGAGCACCTTGGCGTCCGCGTCGGCGGCGACGATCTCGCGGGTGGCGTCGAGGCCGTTGACCTCCGGCATGCGGATGTCCATCAGGACGACGTCCGGGCGCAGGGCGGCGACCTGGTCGACCGCGTCGCGGCCGTTCACGGCCTCGCCGACGACCTCGATGTCCGGCATCGCATTGAGGAGGACGGAGAAGCCCTCACGGACCATCACCTGGTCGTCGACGATCAGGACTCTGATCATTCCTGTGGCCTCTCCGGCGAAGTGCCCGGCTTGCGCAGCGAGACGGTGGGGTCCGTATGGTCCGCGGCGCCGGACGGCTGAACGACAGGGGATGAAGGAGTGGCGGGCGTTTCCCGCGCTGCGGCCGCGTCCGACGGGTTCGGGAGGGAGGGTGCCGGGAGGAAGACGGCTACCTCGTAACCGCCGTCCGGGGTGGGGCCGTTGGTCATGTCGCCGTTGAGCATGCCGACGCGTTCCCGCATGCCGAGGACGCCGTGGCCGGCGCCGGGGGACGGCTTGGCCAGGCGGTTCGCCGGGCCGTTGACGATACGGAGGCCGAGGCCGCCGAGTACGTAGGCGACCTCCACCCGGGCCTCAGCGCCCGGCGCGTGCCGCAGCGCGTTGCTCAGCGCCTCCTGCACGATCCGGTACGCCGACAGCTCCACGCCCTGGGGCAGCGGCCGTACCGCGCCGGTGACCACCGAGGTGACGCTGAGCCCCGCCCCGCGCACGCTCTCCAGCAGCGCGTCCAGGTCGGCGAGGGTGGGCTGCGGCGCCTCGGGACCGGCGAAGGCGTCCGGGTCCTCGGAGCGTACGACGCCCAGGATGCGCCGCAGTTCGGTGAGGGCGGCGACGGCGTTCTCGCGGATCGTCGAGAAGGCGGTGGCCAGCTCGGGAGGCGTGTCCTTGACCCGGTACGGCGCGGCCTCCGCCTGGATGGCGATCACCGACATGTGGTGGGCGACGACATCGTGCAGCTCGCGGGCGATGGTCGCGCGCTCCTCCAGCGTGGTGCGCCGCGACCGCTCCACCGCGGTGACCGTACGGGTCTCCTCGACCTGCTGCCGCTCCTCGCGCCAGGCGCGCACGGCCGCGGCCGCCAGCAGTACGACCGCGCTCGCCACCGCCGCCCGCGGCAGCATCCAGCCGTCACTGCCGAAGATCATGGTGCCGGGCATGAGCACGACGAACGTCACCGCCCACATCTCCAGCGCCGTACGGGGCCGGGTACGCAGGACGACCAGGGTCATCGTCGCGAGGTGCCCCATGAAGGAGAAGATCCAGGCGCCACTGCCCCCGTCGCCCAGCGCCCCGACGCACATGGCCAGCAGCGAGACCCAGAACGCCCCCACCGGACGGACCAGCGTCATCGCCGGCGGGCCCGCGACCAGCACCGCGAAGACCAGCACGGCCGGCGGCGGTCCGACCGTGGCCACCTGGATGCCGAACATCAGCAGGACGAAGGCGTAACCGAGGACGAGGGCGTGCGGGAGCCAGCGCAGGTATCCGGCCGGGCGGGGCGGCAGCCAGGGCGCCCAGCCCGCCACTCGCGCACGGTCCAGCGGGGCCAGCGGCCGGAAGGCGAAGGGCCGGGCGAACAGGTCCCGGCGCGCGGCCTCCAGCACGCCGCTCACCAGCATGGCCTCGGAGCGCCGGCCGTCGGGGGCGTACGCGGCATCGCCCGGTTTCCGGCGTGTGCCGTCCACAAACTGAGGAGTCTCGTTCACGCTCACCACGGTAGGTACGGGGGCGGCCGGCGGCGTCCGGCCCAGTGGGGATCTGTGGGGGTCCGTCTCAAGTACTACGCGGCCCCCGAGCTGGGGCGCACAGCCGCACGCGGCGCAGGCGGCGCACGGCCTCACAGACCACACAATCCCACAGGCCGCACAGCCCCACAGGCCGCAAGACGGGCTTCTGTTCTCAGACCTCCACCAGGAGTTCCTCCAGGCCCCTGATCACGAAGTGGGGGCGCCAGGACGGTTCGGCGGTGAGGCGGAGGGTCGGGGCGGCGCGGAGCAGGGCGCCGAAGGAGGCGGCCAGTTCGAGGCGGGCGAGCGGGGCACCCAGGCAGTAGTGGATGCCGGCGCCGAGGGAGACGTGCGGGTTGTCCGGGCGGGCGAGGTCCAGTTCCTCGGGGCGGTCGAAGCGGGCCGGGTCGCGGTTGGCCGAGCCGAAGAGGAGGGCGACCTCAGCGCCGCGCGGGACGACCGTGCCGTCGATCTCGATGTCGTCCAGCACCCAGCGTTCGAAGAGCTGGAGCGGGGTGGCGTAGCGCAGCAGTTCCTCGACCGCGGTGGGCAGGAGCGCGTCCGGCGCGGCACGCAGCGCGGCCAGTTGTCCGGGGTGCTGGAAGAGGGCCAGCCAGCCGTTGGCGGTGGTGTTGACCGTCGCTTCGTGCCCGGCGTTGAGCAGCAGGACGCAGGTGGAGACCATCTCCTGCTCGGTCAGCCGGTCGCCCTCGTCGTACGCCGCGATCAGGCCGCTGATCAGGTCGTCACCCGGGTCCTTGCGCCGGGCGGCGATCAGTTCGCGCAGATAGGCGGAGAATTCGAGGGACGCCTGGACGGCGCGGCGTGCGGTCTCCGGCCCCGGGTTCAGTTCGTACATGCCGCAGATGGCGGCCGACCAGGGGCGCAGCAGCGGGCGGTCGGTCTCGGGGATGCCGAGCATCTCGGCGATGACCGCGACCGGGAGGGGTTCGGCGATCGCGGTCAGCAGGTCGCCGCCGCCGGCCGCGACGAAGTCCGTGACCAGGCCGTCCACCAGCCGGTGGACGACGGGGGCGAGCTGTTCGACCATGCGGGGCGTGAACGCCTTGGAGACGAGCCGTCGCAGGCGGGTGTGGTCCGAACCCTCCAGTTCCAGCAGGCCGTTGTCGTTGAGGACGTGGAAGGGTTCGTGGTCCGGCGGGTGCGGGGTGCGGCCGAACTCCTCGTGGCTGAAGCGGTGCAGGTAGGTGCGCCCGAGGCGGCGGTCGCGCAGCAGCGCGCTGACGTCCGCGTGGTGCGGTACGAGCCACTGGTCGGTGGGCTCGAAGTAGTGCACCCGGCCGGCGCGGCGCAGCTCGGCGAAGCCGGGGTAGGGGTCGGCGACGAACTCGGGCGACCAGGGGGCGAATGCGGCTGCAGCGGGCATGGAGGGACGGTACCGCCGGAGGCGGCCGGCGAGTCAGGGCCCGGTGCCGCCGGAGGCGGCCGGCGGGTCAGGGCCCGGTACCGCCGGAGGCGGCCGGCGGGTCAGGGCCCGGTGCCGCCGGATTTCCCGCCGTCCGGGGCCGTGCGCGCGGCAGCGGCGAGCAGGGCCTCGCGCAGCGCCTCGTATGCGGGGGTGCCGGGGGTGGCGGCCGCGTAGTGGCCCATGCCGGGTAGTTCGCGCAGCACGACGGGCGGTTGATGCGGTACGCCGGGTTCAGCAGCCTGAGGAACACCACGCTCATGGGCACCACGGTCAGCGCCCCCTCGTGCAAGCCCGTACTCCCCCGCGTCCGACCGGGCGCCCCCGTGCTGCTCCGCGTACCGGCGGGACAGTTCCACCGGTACGTCCGGGTCGGCCGTGCCGTGCAGGATCGTGACCGGTACGCGGGGTGGCAGCCGTACCGGGTCGACGGCGGCGATGCGGTCCGTCAGCGCGGCGGGCGTGCCGGGTGCCGCGGTCCCGCCGGTCAGGAACTCCTCCACCGCGCCATTGCTCAGCCGCAGCGCGTGGGCGCGGGCGAGGTCGGCGACCGGGGCGATGGCGACGGCCGCGGCGGCCGGGCCGGGGCGGGCGGCGGTCCAGAGGGCGAGGTGGCCGCCGGCGGAGTGGCCGGCGACGATCACCGGGGTGCCCGGGGCCGCCTCCGCTGCCGCGATCCGTACCGCGTCCGTCACATCGTTGAACGATTCCGGCAGGCCGCCGCCTCCGCCTGCCCTGCGGTACTCGGCGAGGGCGACCTGCAGACCACTCCTGGCCAGCGCGGCGGCCAGCGGCGACAGGTGCGTACGGTCGTAGGCCACCCGCCAGAAGCCGCCGTGCAGCAGGACGACGAGCGGGGCGGGGCCGTGTCCGGCCGGCGGAACGGGCGCGCCGCCCGGCGGCCGGTACAGGTCGACGACCTGGTCCGGGTGGCTGCCGTACGTGACGCTGTCGTCCGGAGCCACGGGCGCGCACGCCAGCAGCGCCGCTTCCTCCGCCTCCGCCCGCTGGACGTCGGCCCGCTCGACGTCCACCCGCTCAGCGTCCATCCGCTCGACGTCCGCCGGTTCAGCATCCGCCCGCCCTGCGGCCGCCTCCGCCGCTTCCGCCTGCCCGGCGGCCGTCTCTTCAGCGTCGGCTCGGCTCATGTCATGACCGGGCCCTGCTCCTGGGCACCCGCGGCGACCGCGGAGGCGCTGCCGTCGCCGGGGACGTACGCCAGGACCTCGGCGAGGGTCCGGGCGGCGCGTTCGGCGTCGGCGAAGGAGGTGTAGAGCGGGGTGAAGCCGAAGCGCAGCACGTCGGGGTGGCGGAAGTCGCCGATCACGCCGTGCCGGATCAGCTCGCCCATCACCTCACCGGCTCCCGCGCACTCCAGCGCCACCTGACTGCCCCGCTCGTGGTGCGCCTCGGGGGTCACCGACCGCACCCGGCCGCGCGGCACATAGGCCCGCACGCACTCCAGGAAGAAGTCGGTCAGGGCGAGGCTCTTGGCCCGCACGTCCTCGATGGCGACGCCCTCCCATGCCTCCAGCGCGGCCTCCAGGGCGAGCAGCGACAGGATGTCGGGGGTGCCGACCCGGCCGCGTTCGATGCCCGCCGCGGGGACGTACTCGGGGTCCATGCCGAAGGGGTCGGCGTGCGAGTTCCAGCCGGGCAGCGGTGAGTCGAAGCGGGGCTGATGCTCGGCGCGTACGTACAGGTAGGCGGGCGAGCCGGGGCCGCCGTTGAGGTACTTGTACGTGCAGCCGACCGCGAGGTCCACGCCGTGCGCGTCCAGGCCGACCGGCAGCGCGCCCGCGCTGTGGCACAGGTCCCAGACGGCGAGCGCGCCGGCTCGGTGCAGCGCTGCGGTGACGCCGGGCAGGTCGTTGAGCCGGCCGGTGCGGTAGTCGACGTGGTTGACCAGCGCGACGGCGGTGCGCTCCGACACCTCGGCGGGCATCCGGGCCGCCTCCACCGGGCGCAGCGTGCGGCCGGTGAGCCGGGCGGCGGAGCGTGCGATGTAGCCGTCGGTGGGGAAGGTCGCGGCGTCGACCAGGATCTCGTCCCGGGCGGGGCCGCCGGCTGCCGGGCCGGTCGTCTCGTCGGCCATGCGTACCGCCGCGACCAGGGCCTTGAAGACGTTGACGCTGGTGGAGTCGCCGACGACGACCTGGCCGGGTGCCGCGCCGAGGAGCGGGGCGATGCGGTCGCCGATCCGCTCGGGCGCGGTCCACCAGCCGGACTCCGTCCAGGAGCGGATGCGCAGCTCGCCCCATTCGTGGGCGACGACCTCGCGGAGCCGCTCGGGGACGGCCTGCGGCAGGGCGCCGAGGGAGTTGCCGTCGAGGTAGACGGCCTCGTCGAGCACGAATTCCGCGCGCTTGCCGCTCAGCGGGTCGCCGGCGTCCAGCTCGGCGGCGCGGGCGGCGAAGTCGTCGCGGGCCGCGGCCGCCGCGACGGCGTGGGCGGCGTCCGCCGCCTGCGGGGCGGTGTCCTCGCTCAGTGGGGCGGCTCGCCTGGTGGTCACGCCGGCGTCTGCGCTCTCGTTCTGCTGCACGTCGTTGTCATCCTCCGCTCGGGCCTGGCCGCGTAGCTCGTGGCTCTGTCCTGGGGCCTGGTCTGGAACCTGTGCTGTGGCCTGTCCTGAGGGCCTGTGCCTGCCGGGGCCCTCCTCACCGGCGCGGCCCGGGCGCTCGGGGCCGGCCGTCCCGCGGGACGCGAGCCCGCCGGTCACGGGGAGCCTGTCCAGCCTGCCGGTCACGAGGGACCGATCCGCCCCGCCGGTCCGAGGGACCGGTCAGGCCCTTCCGGCCTCTCGGGCCCCTCGCCACCGAAGGACCGTTCCTCCACGGGTGCCCCCATCCGGGCGTCCCAGTGCGGTACAGACTGCTCCATCGGCCGGTCCGGGCGCCGCGGTGCGGCACCCGGGCGGTCAGACATGGCTGCGGGCCGTCCACAGCTCCGGAAAGACGTTTTTGCGGGCCCGCTTCTCCAGCCAGGCCACCCCGGACGAGCCGCCGGTGCCCATCTTGGCGCCCATCGCCCGGCGGGTCGCGACCAAGTGGTCGTTGCGCCAGCGCCAGACCAGCTCGGCGACGTCGGTGAGGACTTCACCCAGCTGGACCAG
Organism: Streptomyces sp. Ru73; assembly: GCF_002920575.1. Classification (GTDB taxonomy): domain Bacteria; phylum Actinomycetota; class Actinomycetes; order Streptomycetales; family Streptomycetaceae; genus Streptomyces. Next base: position 23,273 of record NZ_PQSQ01000009.1, read on the forward strand.
CTCGCTCCGCGGATCGCCGGCGTACACCTCGGCCCAGGCGGCCTCGACCGCGGGGTCCGGCTCGTACTTCTGCGTGGGGTCGCGGTGCAGTACGGACACCGGGACGGCGTACCCGCGGCGGTCCAGCAGCCGCAGCACCTCGTCCCACAGGCTCGGCTCGTGCAGCGCCTTCTCCAGCTCGGCGTGCTCGCGGGGCGCGCCGCGGTGCGGGACCAGCATCGAGGCGGACTTCTCACCGAGCAGGAACTCCAGCCGCCGGTACATCGCCGACTGGAAGCCGGAGCCCTCGCCGAGGGCGCCGCGGTAGGCGTTGAACTGCGCCGGGGTCAGCCGGGCCAGCGGCTTCCACGCGGCGTTGAGCGCCTCCAGCTCGTACGTGGAACGGCGCAGCGCGTCGATCGCGGTGGGTACGTCGTCGCCGCGCAGGGCCCGGCACGCGGTGTGCCACTCGTGGACGATGACGGTGAACCACAGCTCCATGACCTGGGTGGTCACCAGGAAGGCCATCTCGCCGGGATCGTCGGAGAGCGGGTGCTGGGCGTGGGTCAGCAGCTCGGCCTGGACGTAGTCCTCGTACGGCGTGGTGCCCTCGAAGTCGAGATTCGGGTCCGTCTCCGCCTGACCGCCGAGCGGGCAGCGCGGGGCCGGCTCCGGGGACGGGGACGCCTGGGGCGCTGATGACGAGTGCGACATCAGGAACTCCTCGTGATGCATGCCTCCGGGTAGCGGTCCGCCCCTTCCTGTCGGCATCGGAGCCCCGGTCCCCTCGTCAGGCCCGGCGCACCGGACCTGTTGCGCATCTTCCGCAACATCTCGGGGTTTGGCAAGGGCCGTCCCGGCCGACCCGCGGGGCTCCTGGCGGCTCAGGACCGGCCGGAAGGCGTCGCCTGCCGGTCCCCGGTCCTGAGCGGGTCGTCCCGGTCGTACTCGCTCAGGAGAGCGTGTCGGCCGCGGTGGGCGAGGATTCGCGCAGGAAGGTCGTGCAGCGCTCGTACTCCTCCTGCTCGCCGATCGCCTGGGCGGCGCGGGCGAGCGCGTGCAGGGCACGCAGGAAGCCGCGGTTCGGCTCGTGCTCGAACGGGACCGGGCCATGGCCCTTCCAGCCGGCCCGGCGCAGCGCGTCCAGGCCGCGGTGGTAGCCGGTGCGGGCGTACGCGTACGACTCGACGGTCCGGCCGGCCTGGAAGGCGTCGTCCGCCAGCTGCGCCCAGACCAGCGAGGACGCCGGGTACTTCGCGGCGACGTCGGCGGGTGCGGTGCCGGCCGCGAGCAGCTCGCGGGGCTCCGGGTCGTCGGGCAGATGGGTCGGGGGCGGTCCCCCGAGCAGGTTCTCGTGAATGGCCATGGGTCAAGTCTGCCTGGTCCGTGCGGCATGCGACGCCCCGGCGGTGGCCGTTCCGCCGGGGCGCACGGAAGATCGCACCTGCGCACGGCGGCCCCGGCCGCACCACCGGCGGTGCGCCGACGCACGGAGGGCCCCGTACGCATGGGGATCATGCGTACGGGGCCCTCCGGCAACGGTCGTCGCGGGCGCCGGTGCGGCGCGCGGACGGCGTTACTTGATCTTGGTGCCCGTGGAGCGCAGGTTGGCGCAGGCCTCGGTGACGCGCTTGGCCATGCCGGCCTCGGCCAGCTTGCCCCAGCTGCGCGGGTCGTAGGTCTTCTTGTTGCCGACCTCGCCGTCGACCTTCAGGACGCCGTCGTAGTTGCGGAACATGTGGTCCGCGATCGGGCGGGAGAAGGCGTACTGGGTGTCGGTGTCGAGGTTCATCTTCACGACGCCGTTCTCCAGCGCGGTGGCGATCTCCTGCTCGGTGGAGCCGGAACCGCCGTGGAAGACGAAGTCGAAGGGGGACTGCTTGCCGTACTTGGCGCCGACGCCCTCCTGGAGGTCCTTCAGGAGCTCGGGGCGGAGGACGACGTTGCCCGGCTTGTAGACGCCGTGGACGTTGCCGAAGGAGGCGGCGAGCAGGTAGCGGCCCTTCTCACCCAGGCCCAGCGCCTCGGCGGTGCGGATCGCGTCGTCGACGGTGGTGTACAGCTCGTCGTTGATCTCGTGGGTGACGCCGTCCTCCTCGCCGCCGGTCGGGGTGATCTCGACCTCGAGGATGATCTTGGCGGCGCGGGCCTTCTCCAGCAGCTCCTGGCCGATGGCCAGGTTGTCGGCCAGGGTCTCGGCCGAGCCGTCCCACATGTGCGACTGGAAGAGCGGGTTCTGGCCCTTGGCCACGCGCTCGGCGGAGATGTCGAGCAGCGGGCGGACGTAGCCGTCCAGCTTGTCCTTGGGGCAGTGGTCGGTGTGCAGCGCGACGGTGATGTCGTACTTCGCGGCCACGACGTGCGCGAACTCGGCCAGGGCGACGGCGCCGGTGACCATGTCCTTGTTGTACTGGCCGCCCAGGAACTCCGCACCGCCGGTGGAGATCTGGATGATGCCGTCGCTCTCGGCCTCGGCGAAACCGCGCAGTGCCGCGTGCAGGGTCTGCGTCGAGGTGACGTTGATGGCCGGGTAGGCGAACTTGCCCGCCTTCGCCCGGTCAAGCATCTCGTTATAGACCTCGGGGGTTGCGATGGGCATCTAACCGCTCCTTGTGATGTGCGGGTACCGGGTACGTTCTGGGCCCTGACCAGGGGGCGACGTCATCGTCGCGGCCCATCTTCCCAGACTTGCCGGATACCTCCACATCGCGCTTCCCCCCGGACGGCGCAAAGGGCGGGCTGTTTCACGTGAAACAGCCCGCCCCGTGGCGAAACCGCTGGTCAGCAACGGCGGCCCCGAAAAATCCCCGCGCACGCCGTCCTGCGGCGGCGAGACCGCCCGATGCGTCAGGCGAGACCGAGGTCGGAGAGCCGGTAGCCGGTGATGTACTTCAGGCCGGCCTCGGCGATGGCCGCGTCGGCGCCGCGGTCGACGATCGTCGCGACGGCGACGACCTCCGCGCCCGCCTCACGGGCCGCCTCGACGGCGGTCAGCGGCGAGCCGCCGGTGGTGGAGGTGTCCTCGACGACCAGGACGCGGCGGCCCTTGATGTCCGGGCCCTCGATGCGGCGCTGCATGCCGTGCGTCTTCTGGGCCTTGCGGACCACGAAGGCGTCCAGCTTCCGCCCGCGCGCGGCCGCGGCGTGCAGCATCGACGTCGCGACCGGGTCGGCGCCGAGCGTGAGCCCGCCGACCGCGTCGTAGTCCAGGTCGGCGGTGATGTCCAGCATCACCTGGCCGACCAGCGGCGCCGCCTCGGCGTCCAGGGTGATCCGGCGGAGGTCGATGTAGTAATCGGCCTCCTTGCCGGAGGAGAGGGTCACCTTGCCGTGCACCACGGCCTTGTCCTTGATCTGCCGCAGCAGCTCGCCACGTACTTCGTCGGTCATGCGCACGAGCTTAAGACAGCGCAGGGTCCGGCCCCGGACACGGCTCCGCGCCCGGCCCCGGGCCGGGGCGCCGCCCGGGCAGGACGGGGCCGCCCGGGGCGGGACGGGCCGGTCAGGCCAGGGCGCGCCAGGTCCAGGTCGTGGAGATCTCCAGCGGGTCGATGGGCGTGACCAGGCGCGGCCGGGTGTTCAGGCCGTTGGGCGGGCCGGACTGCGGCTCCACGCAGACGGCCGCCTCCTGCTCGTCGTAGACCACCACCCACTCCGCGCGGCTGGTGACCTTCAGCTCCAGCCGGCCCGGCCAGGTCAGCGTGACGTCCACGCCCTGCGGCATGCCGAAGCAGTCGTCCCAGGGCCCGGGCCGTGGGTCGATGCGCCGCCCGGTCGGGAGGTGGTCGGACCCGCGCTCCTCCTGCCACTCGGGGTCGAAGTCGATGCGGACGCCCTCGCCGCCGTCGCCGAGGTCGCGGAGGAACCAGGGGTGCCAGCCGGCCTGGGCCGGGAAGGAGTCGCCGTACGTCTCGACGCCCATGCTCAGGGTCAGCGAGCCGCCGTCCTCGGCCAGCTCGACGAGCTGGGTGACCTTGCCGGGGTACGGCCAGGGGTCGGCCGGGTCCTCCAAGTCGTAGGTGAACGCCGCGGTGGTCCCGGTCGTGCGGGCGGTGCGCCAGGAGAGGTTGCGGCCGTTGCCGTGGATGGCGTGCGGCGGCGAGTTCAGCGGCATCTGGTGCGTCTCGGAGCCGTTGCGGAACCGGCCGTGCTCGATCCGGCCGCACCACGGCACCATCGGGAAGCAGCCGTACTTGGCTCCCTGCCGGAGCAGTTCCGTGCCGCCGATCCGCAGGCTCTCGATGCGGCAGCCGTTGTCCGGGCGGACGGCCACCTCGGTGTCGCCCGCGGCCAGCCGTACGGTGCGCGCCACGCGGGGCTTGTGGGCGGGCTCTGTGCGGTTCTCAGTGCTCACGGCTCGACCATAACGGTGCGACCGGCCGCCGGCGGTCCGGGCACGCTGGTCCCGGCCGGTCAGCGGCGGCGCAAGGCGTCCCGGCCGGTCAGCGGCGGCGGCGCAGGGCGCGGCCGACCACCACGGCGGAGGCCAGGACGACGGCCGCGGCGGGGGCCGCCCAGCGGAGGGTGGCGGACGCGGTGGAGGCGTCGGGGGCCGGCACGGGGGCGTAGCGGCCGCGCGGCGGGGCGTGGTCGACCTCCTCCGCGCTGCGGCCGATCATCGTGCGGCGGGCGTGCGCGGCCTCGGCGGGCGGCTCGGCCGGCATGCCCAGCTCCTCGTCGGCGAGCGGGTCCAGCGAGGAGGGCGGGATCTCGGTCTCGAAGACGCCGGAGCGCGTCGGTGCGTCCACGAGGCCGTCGGCCTCCTCGTCGTCGTCGGCGTCTGGCCCGTCCACGCCGGTGACCTCGGCGGGGTCGTCCTCGGCGCCGGGCTCCCGGCCGCCGTCCGCCGCCAGGCCGTCCTCGATGTCGTCGGTGTCCTCGGCGTCCTCCGCGGTGAGGGCGCCCTCGTCGACGAGCGCGCCCTCGTCCAGGAGCGGGTCCGCGCCGTCGGCGGCCGGCCCGGCCCCGGCTTCGGCCGCGGCCGGCCCGTCGGTGCCGTCCGGCTCGGCCGCGGCGACCGGCCGCAGCGACAGGTCCTCGGTGAGGGTCGTGGCGAAGCGTTCCAGGAGGCGGCGGCCGGCCGTGCGGACGGCGTCGTCCGTGGCGGCCGCGAGGCGGCCGCCGGACCGTACGTCGGCGGTGCAGGAGAGCGTGGTGCCCTTGCCGCCCTCGTCGGGGGCGAGCCGGACGGTGAGGTCCAGCTCGGCGAAGCCGTCACCGCGTACTTCCGTGCCGCGCGCCGCGGCGTCGAAGGCGTCCGGCTCGCCGTCGCGCGGGGTCACCCGCAGCGACCCGCGGTAGGTGATGGTGGAGCCGCCGACCCGCAGCCGCAGCCGGCCCTCGGGGACGCCGGGTGCGGGGTCCGCGTCCAGCTGGGCGCCCGGGACGCAGCGGGCCAGGCGTTCCGGCTCGGTGAGCGCCTGCCGCACCGTACCGACGGGAAACGGAACGTACACCTCATGCTCCATGACATCGGAGCCTACCCAGCACGCCCCGGACCGTGCCCGCTCCCGCACAACTTTCTCGGCATGCCGTCACCGTCCGGGCGAGGACCGGACGGTGCTCAGTCGCCGTAGCGGGGGTGCACCAGCGTCGACGGCGGCAGCCCGGCGGGGCGCGTACGGGCCAGCGCGAGACGGCCGGAACGCAGCGCTTGCGGGGTCAGCGAGCGCAGCCGCGGCGCCTCGGGCGAGAGGCCCAGGTGCGGCGTGGTCCGGCCGGCCAGGACGAAGCCCCAGTACCGGACCGTTCCGGTGGCCGGGCCCGCGGTGCCGGGCAGCCCCCGGTCGGGGCCGCCGGCGGAGGCGTGCAGGCGGCCCGGCTGCCGGTACGGGACGGTGCGCAGCCCGGCGGCGCGCATGCTCGCCTCGACCGTCCAGAAGCTGCGCGGCCGGGCGGCCGGCGGCCCCGCGTGCACCGCGAGCCGGCCGTCCGGGGCGAGTACGCGGGCCACGAGTCCGTAGAACTCCTGGGAGTACAGCTTGGCGCCGGCGGTGATGCCGGGGTCGGGCTGGTCGGAGAGGACCACGTCGTACGGGCCGTCCCTGCGCACCTCGCGCCGGGCGTCCCAGCGCAGCCAGTCGAAGGCGTCGCCGGTCACCACGCGCACCCGCGGGTCGTCCAGCGCGTGGTGGTTGAGCCGGGCGAGGCCGGGGTCGGTGCGGGCCAGCCGGACCAGGGCGCCGTCGCGCTCGACGACGGTGACGGACTGCACGTCGGGGTAGCGCAGCAGTTCGCGTACGGCGAGGCCGTCGCCGCCGCCGAGGACCAGCACCCGGCCGTGCGGGCCGCCCGCCATGGCGGGGTGGACCAGCGCTTCGTGGTACCGGTACTCGTCCAGGGCGCTGACCCGCAGCCGGCCGTCCAGGTAGAGCGCGAGGGGCGGCCGTGCGGTGCCGCCCCGGTCGGCGCGCCCGTCGCCCGTGCCGCCGGTGAGCACGACCTCCTGGACGTCGGTCTGGCGGGCGACCCGCGGGGCCGTCCCGTACACCGCTTCGCGTGCGACGCGTTCGAAGGGGCCGGCCAGCGCGGTGCACGTGGTGAGGAGGGCGAGCACCAGGACGTTGGCGGCCAGCAGCCACCGGCGGGCCCGCGGGGAGAGGTCGCGGCCGAACAGGCCGAGGACGAGCGCGCCGCCCGCCACGGCGTTCACGCCGCCGGTCACCAGGGCGCCGGACAGCTGGCCGAGCACCGGCAGCAGCAGGAAGGGGAAGGCGAGCCCGCCGACCAGGGCACCGACGTAGTCCGCGGCGAAGAGGTCGGCGACCGCGCCGCCGGCGTCCTGGTTGCGGATGCGCTGGATGAGCGTCATCAGCAGCGGCACCTCGGCCCCGATGAGCACCCCGATCAGCAGGGAGAAGGCGACCAGCGCGGGCCGGGACTGGCCGAGCCAGGCGAAGCAGGCGTACAGCGCCATCGCCGAGACGCCGCCGATCAGGGCGAGCGCCGCCTCGACCGCGCCGAAGCCGACGGCGGCCCGGCACCGCAGCCGCTTGGCCAGCAGCGAGCCGACGCCCATCGCGAAGACCATGACGGAGAGGACCACGGAGGCCTGGGTCACCGAGTCGCCGACCAAGTAGGAGGAGAGGGCGACCAGTTCGAGCTCGTACACCAGTCCGCAGGCGGCACAGAGGAAGACCACCGTGAGGACGAGCAGGCGGCCGATCCCGGCCGGCACCGGCAGCCGCGGTGGCCTGACGATCTCCGGCGGCTTGCGGATGCCGGGGGTGAGGGCCGCTGGCGGATCGATCATGTTGCGAACGCTACGTGACGGTCCGGTCGCGCTTCGTCACCCACAGGAGTGCTTTGGACTCGTGCGGGCACGACGCCGCCGCACTGCCGCGCTCCCGCTCACAGGGCCGCCACCGCCCGCACGCCCACGCGCGTACGGGTCGCGACCAGGCGCCCTTCCTGGGGGTAGGCGTGCCATGTCCGCCAGCGCACCTGGCCGCCCTCCCGTTGCGCAAGCATCGCGGTGAACGCGTGCGGTGCGCCGGGGAACGTGCCCGCAAGTCCGTACGGATGCTCGGCCACCAGTGCGAGCAATTCCTGCGCGCGGCCGGCGAACGAGCCACGGGAGAGCGTTTCCACATGGGCGGCGAATTCGTACTCCCAGTCGCCGATGCGTTTCGCCACTCCGAGCGGGAGCGGGGTACTGCTCCCGGGCATGCACGCCACCGTCTCCGAACAGCTGCCGTGCTCCTCCTCCAGGAGCACCTGGTGCGAGGCGCCGAGCAGCCGCAACTGGACCTTGGCCTCGTCCAGTCGCAGGTCGAGGACGGCGAGGGCGGGGAGCGGCTCCCGGCCGAGTGCCCAGGCGAGGTCGGCTGCGCGGGTGTCGGTGTAGGCGGTCTTGATGGTGGTGAGCATGGGTCGGCTCCGCAAGCACGCAGTGGATGGTGGGCCGGCCCGCCCCGGAGGAGGACCAGGGATACGACTTACCGGCTGCCGGCTCGTGACCACGTGGGGTCCGAGAACTGGTGGATTCTCACAAGAGAGGGAATCATGAAACTCGCCGGGCCCACAGCCTTTTTACCCATCTTCGCCGGGTTTCCATCCCTCAGAGGGCCTCTCAGTTCAGTTGTTCAACATGCTTGCGCCCGGCGGTTGTTGAGAACCGCCGGGCGCATATGCGTCAAGTCATGGGCCGGTTGCACGTGCCGCCCCGGAGTGGCGTGCGCCGGCCCCGGGACGCGCGGAGGAATTGCTCAGGAACCACCGCCGCCACCGCCGCCGCAGCCACCGCCACCGCCGCCCCCGCAGGACGAACCGCCGCCGCAGGACGAGCCACCACCGCATCCGTGGTGGCCGCCGTGGTGCCCGCCGTGGTGGCCGTGGTGACCGCTGGATCCGCCGTCGCCGGCCCACCAGCTGCCCCCGGTGGCGGTCCCGCCGCCCGCGGTCCACCGCCGCTTGTTGCGGCCGCGCGGCGACTCGTTGGCCGCTGCCGTGCGTGCCATGTAGACCACCGCGCCCACAAAGGCACAGATCACCAGGAAGATCAGGACGCCTGTCATTGCTTCACACCCCCGTATTGCGGTTCTTGCGTGCGGGTCACATGCCCGGCCCGGCCGGTCTCAAAAGCGGAGTTGAGGAAGTCCAGAGGTTCGGCGGAGGATGACGCTCATGGGACGACCGCTGCTCAACCGCCGCCTGGCCGAATTCGGGACGACGATCTTCGCCGAGATGTCCGCGCTCGCCGTGCGCACCGGCTCGATCAACCTCGGCCAGGGTTTCCCCGACACCGACGGCCCCGAAGAGGTCCGCGAAGCGGCGGTGCGCGCGCTGCGCGACGGCCGCGGGAACCAGTACCCGCCGGGCCCCGGCATCCCCGAACTGCGCACCGCCGTCGCCGCGCACCAGCAGCGCTGGTACGGCCTGACGTACGACCCGGACACCGAGGTGCTGGTCACCGCCGGCGCGACCGAGGCCATCGCCGCGTCGCTGCTGGCGCTGCTGGAGCCCGGTGACGAGGTGATCGCGCTGGAGCCGTACTACGACTCGTACGCCGCATGCATCGCGATGGCCGGGGGCAAGCGGGTGCCGGTCACCCTGCGCCCCTCCACCGAGGACGCGCAAGGCGGCGGACACTACCGGCTGGACCTGGACGAGTTGCGGGACGCCGTGACCGACCGCACCCGCCTCATCCTCCTCAACACCCCGCACAACCCCACCGGCACCGTCCTCAGCCGGGAGGAGCTGGCCGCCATCGCGGAGCTGGCCTGCGAGCGCGACCTCCTCGTCGTCACCGACGAGGTCTACGAGCACCTGGTGTTCGAGGGCGCGCACGTGCCGCTGGCGTCCTTCCCCGGGATGCGCGAGCGCACGGTCTCCATCGGCAGCGCGGGCAAGACCTTCTCCTTCACCGGCTGGAAGGTCGGCTGGGTCACCGGCTCGCCCGAGCTGGTCGGCGCGGTCCGCTCCGCCAAGCAGTTCCTCACCTACGTCTCGGCCGGCCCCTTCCAGTACGCCGTCGCCGAGGCGCTGGCGCTGCCGGACGACTACTTCCACGGGCTGCGGGAGGACCTGCGCCGCAAGCGGGACATCCTGGCCGACGGGCTGGCCGAGGCCGGCTTCCGGGTCTTCCGGCCCAGCGGCACGTACTTCATCACCACCGACATCACCGCGCTGGGCGAGCAGGACGGCCTGGCCTTCTGCCTGGGCCTGCCCGAGCGCTGCGGCGTGGTCGCCGTGCCGAACGCCGTCTTCTACGACGACAAGGCGGCCGGGCGCAGCCTCGTCCGCTTCGCGTTCTGCAAGCGCGACGAGGTGCTGCGCGAGGCGGCGTCCCGGCTCAAGCAGCTGTCGGGCGGCTGATCCGGGACGGAGCGACGCGACGCGCGAGGGCCCCGGAGCGGTGTGCTCCGGGGCCCTCGCGCTGCCGTCCGGGAGGGTCAGCCCTCGTCGTCCGGCTTGGCGTCGTCGATGTCGGCCTCCAGGCCGAGCTGCTCGACGAGCCACTTGTCGAACTCGATGGACGCGCGGATCCAGCTGACCGTGCTGGAGACGAAGTGCTCCAGCGAGACACCGGTGCCGACCAGCATCGACGCCTCACCGATCAGACGGACCGTGCCGTCGTCGTGGGTGTGGGTGTAGGCCTTGGGCCACAGGGTGCGGCGGTTCCAGTCGTCGATCGCCTCCAGCAGCTTGGGCTTGAGCTCGATCGCGTGCGGACGGTCGTAGAACGTGCGGACGGAGAAGATCTGCTGCTCCTCCTCGCCGCGGAACATGAAGTACGTGCGGAACTGCTCCCACGGGGCGGCGAGGTCGCCCTCGTCGTCGACGACGTACTTCAGCTCCATCTGGTCCAGAAGCTGCTTGACCAGGTCCTGGTCAGGCACGATGGGACCCTCCGGCCCCGTCGGCTGCGGTTCGGGCTGGCCCCCGAAATTCGGAATCGAGGACGGGTCGATAGTCACCGTGGAAGTCCCTTCGTATGGTCCTCGCCATCCTCCCCCACACCCGCCCCGTCCTGGCAAGCGGACGGGGCGGGTCGGATAGCGGGGACCGGGTACGCGATCGGCCCACAGGAGGGCGTACGCGCGCGGAAGACGAGCGCACGGCGGGGGCGCGCGCCGGTCAGGCCGCCGCCACCGGCTCCCGCTCGGCCGTCACCGACAGGTGGTCGCCGTCCACGTCCACCCGTACGGTGTCGCCGTCGTGCACGTCGCCCGCCAGGATCGCCCGCGCGAGCTGGTCGCCGATGGCGGTCTGGACGAGGCGGCGCAGCGGCCGGGCGCCGTAGGACAGGTCGGGCCCCGAAGACACGGCCTGCTCGGGCTTGTCGATCACCGGCTCCTGGCCGAGCCAGGCCAGCCAGGTCAGGGCCGCGTCCGAGACGTCCAGGGTCAGCCGCCGGTCGGCGAGCCGCTTCTGCAGGTGCGCGATCTGGATCTGCGCGATCCGCTGGAGCTGGTCCGTGCCGAGCGGGTGGAAGACCACCGTGTCGTCCAGCCGGTTCAGGAACTCCGGGCGGAAGGCGGAGCGGACCGTCTCCAGCACCTTCTCCTTCTTCTGGTCCTCCTTGAGCAGCGGGTCCATCAGGAAGTTCGACCCGAGGTTGGAGGTCAGAATGAGGATGGTGTTCCGGAAGTCGACCGTCCGGCCCTGGCCGTCGGTGAGCCGGCCGTCGTCCAGCACCTGCAGCAGGATGTCGAAGACCTCGTGGTGGGCCTTCTCCACCTCGTCCAGCAGCACGACGCTGTACGGACGGCGGCGCACGGCCTCGGTCAGCTGGCCGCCCTCCTCGTACCCGACGTAGCCGGGGGGCGCGCCGACCAGGCGGGCCACGGAGTGCTTCTCGCCGTACTCGCTCATGTCGATGCGGACCATCGCCCGCTCGTCGTCGAAGAGGAAGTCGGCGAGCGCCTTGGCCAGCTCGGTCTTGCCGACGCCGGTCGGGCCGAGGAAGAGGAACGAGCCGGTCGGGCGGTCCGGGTCGGCGATCCCGGCACGCGTACGGCGCACCGCGTCCGACACCGCGCGCACGGCCTCGGTCTGCCCGATCAGCCGCTTGCCCAGCTCGTCCTCCATGCGCAGCAGCTTCTGGGTCTCGCCCTCCAGCAGCCGGCCGGCCGGGATGCCGGTCCAGGAGGCGACGACGTCGGCGATGTCGTCCGGGCCGACCTCCTCCTTGACCATGGACTCCTTGCTGGCCTCCTGCTCGGCCTCGGCGGCGGCTGCCTCGTCCAGCTCCCGCTCCAGGCCGGGGATCTCGCCGTACAGCAGCTTGGAGGCGGTGTCGAAGTCGCCGTCGCGCTGGGCGCGCTCGGCCTGGCCGCGCAGCTCGTCGAGCTTCTCCTTCAGCTCACCCAGGCGGTTCAGACCCTCCTTCTCCTTCTCCCAGCGTGCGGTCAGGCCGCGCAGCTCCTCCTCCTTGTCGGCGAGGTCCTTGCGCAGCTTCTCCAGCCGCTGCACGGAACCGGCGTCGGTCTCGTTCTTCAGCGCCAGCTCCTCCATGCGCAGCCGGTCCACGGAGCGCTGGAGCTCGTCGATCTCGACGGGCGAGGAGTCGATCTCCATGCGCAGCCGGGACGCCGACTCGTCCACCAGGTCGATGGCCTTGTCGGGCAGGAAGCGGGAGGTGATGTACCGGTCGGAGAGGGTGGCGGCCGCGACCAGCGCGGAGTCCGCGATCTGGACCTTGTGGTGCGCCTCGTACCGGCCCTTCAGGCCGCGCAGGATCGCGACGGTGTCCTCGACGGTCGGCTCGGCGACCAGCACCTGCTGGAAGCGCCGCTCCAGCGCCGGGTCCTTCTCGATGCGCTCGCGGTACTCGTCCAGCGTGGTCGCGCCGACCATCCGCAGCTCGCCGCGGGCCAGCATGGGCTTGAGCATGTTGCCCGCGTCCATGGCGGAGTCGCCGCCGGCGCCCGCGCCGACGACCGTGTGCAGCTCGTCGATGAAGGTGATGATCTGGCCGTCGCTGGACTTGATCTCCGCCAGGACGGTCTTCAGCCGCTCCTCGAACTCACCGCGGTACTTCGCGCCCGCGACCATCGCGCCGAGGTCCAGCGCGACCAGCCGCTTGTCGCGCAGCGACTCGGGCACGTCGCCCTTGACGATGCGCTGGGCCAGGCCCTCGACGACGGCGGTCTTGCCGACGCCGGGCTCGCCGATCAGCACCGGGTTGTTCTTCGTACGCCGCGACAGGACCTGCACGACGCGGCGGATCTCCTGGTCCCGGCCGATGACCGGGTCGAGCTTGCCCTCGCGCGCGGCCGCGGTGAAGTCCGTACCGAACTTCTCCAGCGCCTTGTACGTGCCCTCGGGGTCGGGGTTGGTCACCCGCTGGCCGCCGCGCGCCTTCTCGAAGGCGTCCAGCAGCTTCTTGGCGGAGGCGCCCTGCTGGTCCAGCAGCTCACCGGTGGCCCCGCCCTTGGCGGCGATGCCGATGAGCAGGTGCTCGGTGGAGATGTAGTCGTCGCCCAGCTCCTTGGCGCGCTGCGCGGCGTCCGCTATCACCGCGAGCAGCTCGCGGTCGGGCTGCGGCGGGGCGACGGTCGAGCCCTGGACGCTGGGCAGGGCCGCGATCCGGCGCTCGGCCCCGGCACGCAGCGCCGCCGCGTCCGCGCCGACGGCGGCCAGCAGGTCGGTGATGTTCTCGTTGTCCTGCCCGGCGAGCAGCGCGAGCAGCAGATGGGCCGCGGTCATGTCCGCGTGGCCCGCGGTCACGGCCCGCTCGTTGGCGGCGCTCAGCGCCTCCCGGCTCTTGTTGGTCAGCTCGGCGTCCACGTGCTCGCGCTCCTCCTCTTGTCCGGCCTGCACGTTACGCGACCCCGCGGGCCGCTCTTGCCTGGATCAACGTGCGATAAGTTGAGTCTATTCCACTCAAGGCAAAAATGCCGACCTTTACCGCCACCGCGCCCTGGGTTCCCGCCGCCCGCACCTCCCACTCGTGCGGTGACCCGTTCCGATGACCGGCCCGGCGCCCGCCACCGGGCGGCGGTGGGCCTCGCCGGGGGGCGCCGTAAGGTGCGGGCATGGCTCAAGACCTGCGGAATCCTGATCCCGAGTACCTCGCGTTCTGGCGGGAGCGGCATGTGTGCACGCTGACCACGCTGCGGCCCGACGGGAGTCCGCACGTCGTGCCGGTGGGGGTGACGTACGACCATGAGCAGGGGGTGGCCCGCGTCATCACCAGCAAGGGCGGCACCAAGGTCCGCAACGTCCTCGCGGCGGGCGAGGCCGGCGCGCGCGTCGCGGTGTGCCAGATGCAGGGACGCCGCTGGGCGACGCTGGAGGGCCTGGCGACGGTGCGTACGGACGAGGCGAGCGTGCGGGACGCGGAGGCCCGGTACGCCGTACGGTACGAGCGCGAGCCCCGGCCCAACCCCGAGCGCGTGGTCATCGAGATCCGGGTGACGAGGATGCTGGGCCGCGGCTGAGACACCGCGCCGGCAGCGATTCCCGCGTGGCCGGAATCGGACCTTTGTCTTCCGGATTCCGCGCTGGACCTGCTAGGGAATACATGACCAGGTCCGTGCACAAGCCGATCCTTTCCGGGCCGAAGACGTCAGCTGGAGGCCATATGGGGTCAGCAACGCGCACCAGCAGGACAGCCGGAAACGCCTCCACCGCCCCCGGACGGTGCCCCCGCGCCGAGTCGTGCCCGCGCTGCGGCGGCCAGCTCGCCGTCAACCAGGACGGATGGAAGATCTGCCACGCCTGCGGGTACGCCTCGCCGCCCGGTGCAGCACCGCCGCCCCGCTCCGCCCACAGGGGTATCGTCGCTCCCACAGTCGCCGGGTCCCGGGGGGCAGGATGAGTGCGGTGCGAGTGACCGCGATCGCGTGCTTGATGCCGCTCTCGGAGCTGGACGACGATCCCTTCCTCGTGGACGACCGCAGCCAGCACGAGATGTGCGCCCGCTGGGCCGAGGACCGGGACTACCGCCTCACCTGCCGGCTGAGCCTGCACCATCTGCGTGCCGACCACTGCGCCCTGTGGCGGGACGTGGAGGCGGGGCTGGTCGACGTCTTCGTCGTACCGAACCGCCGCGCCCTGGAGAACGCCGTCGACTCCGCGGAGGAGTTCACCGCCCGCTGTGCCGCGGCCGGCGTCCGCCTGGAGACCGCCGACCTCGCCGAGCCCGTCTACACGACGGCGATGAAGTCGCACGTGCACCGCAGGCTGTCGATGCCCACGGCCGGCTACAACGGCTGCTGACCGGGCCACAACGGCAACGGCAACGACAGAAAGACGAACGGGCCGGGGTCCGAGGACCCCGGCCCGGCCATGTCGACGCGACAGCGGCCCGCGGCGCGCCGCCGTTACTCGGCCGCCCGCTTCGGACGCCACACGACCAGCGCGCTGGTCTGCTGCACGTCCTGATAGGGCACCAGGTCCCGGCGGTAGCTGGCGTGCACCGCCGCCTCCCGCTGCTGGATGGCCGCGGCGGCGCCCTCCACGGCGCTCTGCAGCTCGGCGACCCGCTGCTGCAACGCCGCTACCTGGTTCTCCAGTTCGATGATGCGCTTGATGCCGGCGAGGTTGATGCCCTCGTTCTGCGACAGCTGCTGCACCTGGCGGAGCAGTTCGATGTCGCGGGCCGAGTAGCGCCGGCCGCGCCCGGCCGTACGGTCCGGGGAGACCAGACCGAGCCGGTCGTACTGACGCAGCGTCTGCGGATGCAGGCCCGAGAGCTGAGCCGCGACGGAGATGACGTACACCGGCGACTCATCGGTCAGTTCATATGGGTTACGACTCCGACGCCCGCCCCGGCTGTCCATCATCAAGCTCCCTTCGCGGCCTGGAAGAGCTCCGACCTCGGGTCCTCACCCGCGGTCGCCTCGCGATAGGACTCCAGCGCGTCCTTCGCCTTGTCGCTGAGGTCCTTGGGCACGACCACCTCGATGGTGACCAGGAGGTCGCCCCGGGTGCCGTCCTTGCGCGCCGCGCCCTTGCCGCGGGCACGCATCGTCCGGCCGTTCGGCGTGCCGGCCGGGATCTTCAGGGTGACCGGCGGCCCGCCCAGCGTCGGCACCTTCACCTCGCCGCCGAGGGCCGCCTCCGGGAAGGTGACCGGCACGGTGACGGTGAGGTTGTCGCCCTTGCGACCGAAGACCGGGTGCGCGCCGACGTGCACGACGACGTACAGATCGCCGTTGGGCCCGCCGCGCTCGCCCGGAGCGCCCTTGCCGCGCAGCCGGATCCGCTGCCCGTCGGAGACGCCCGCGGGGATGCGCACCTGCATCGTGCGCGCGCTGGTGGCGCGGCCGCTGCCCTTGCACACGTCGCAGGGGTGCTCCGCGATCAGGCCGCGGCCCTTGCAGTCGGCGCACGGGTCGGTGAGCGAGAAGCCGCCGCCCGCGCCCCGGCTGACCTGTCCGGTGCCCACGCAGGTCGGGCAGACCCGCGGGGTGCCGTTCTTGTCGCCGGTGCCGGAACACGCCTTGCAGGGCGCCTGGCTGGACATCCGCAGCGGGACCGTGGCCCCGTCCACCGCCTCGGTGAAGCTGAGCGTCACCTCGGACTCGACGTCCTGGCCGCGGCGCGGCTGCGTACGCGTACCGGCGCCGCCGCCCCGGTTGAACAGGCCGCCGAACACGTCCCCGAGGCCGCCGCCGAAGCCGCCGGCGCCGCCCTGGGCACCGCCGAAGAGGTCGCCCAGGTCGAAGTTGAAGCTGCCGCCGCCGGCGCCGCCGGGCCCGGGGCGGAAGCCGCCGTTGCCGAACAGCGCCCGTGCCTCGTCGTACTCCTTGCGCCGCTTGGGGTCGCCCAGGACGTCGTGGGCCTCGGAGATCTCCTTGAAGCGGTCCTCCGCCTTGGCGTCACCCTTGTTGGCGTCGGGGTGGTTCTCCCGGGCCAGCTTGCGGTACGCCTTCTTGATCTCGGCGTCGGTGGCGTCCTTCGGGACGCCGAGGACCTTGTAGTAGTCCTTCTCGACGAAGTCCTTGGTGCTCATCCCCGACGTCCCTCCTCCCGTACTGTCCTGCTTCTCACGTCAGCCCTCGTCCGGGCCACCGCTCTCCTCGTCCGACGACTTCTCCTCGGACTTGGCGGGCTGGGCCCCCGGCTGGGGCTCGGCGACCGCGACCCGCGCGGGGCGAATCGTTCGCTCGCCGATCCGATACCCCGGCTGCAGGATCGCAACGCACGTCGTCTCCGTGACGTCCGGTGCGTACGAGTGCATCAGCGCCTCGTGGATCGTCGGGTCGAAGGGCTCGCCCTCCTTGCCGAACTGCTGCAGACCGAGCTTGGCGACGACCGTCTCGATCGACTCGCCGACGGACTTGAAGCCGCCGACCAGCTCACCGTGCTCGCGGGCACGGCCGATGTCGTCCAGTACCGGCAGGAGCTCGGACAGGAGGTTCGCCGCAGCGATCTCCTTGACCGTCACGCGGTCGCGCTCGACCCGCCGGCGGTAGTTCTGGTACTCGGCCTGAAGGCGCTGGAGGTCCGCGGTGCGCTCGTTGAGCGCGGTGCGCACCTGGTCCAGCTGGGCCACCAGGCCGGCGTCCTGGTTCGCGTCCCCGGCCGGGGCCGGGCCCGCCTTGTCGGCGGACCCGGCGCCCTGCGCCGCATCGTCAGTGGCTGCGGCGTCAGAGGGGACGTCAGGCTTCTCCTCGAAGCCCGGGGTCTCCTCCGTCACGCGGCACCGTCCTTCTTGGGCTTCTCGTCGTCCACGATCTCGGCGTCGACGACATCGTCGTCGGCCTTGGCCTGGTCACCGGCGGCGGCACCCTCGGCACCGCCCGCGGCCTGCGCGCCCTGGGCGTCGGCGTACATGGCCTGGCCCAGCTTCTGCGAGACGGCGGCGACCTTCTCCGTCGCGGTACGGATCTCGGCCGTGTCCTCGCCCTTGAGCTTCTCCTTCAGCTCGCCGACGGCGGTCTCGACCTCGGTCTTCACCTCGGCGGGGACCTTCTCCTCGTTGTCCTTGAGGAACTTCTCCGTCTGGTAGACGAGCTGCTCGCCCTGGTTGCGCGTCTCGGCGGCCTCGCGGCGCTTGTGGTCCTCGTCCGCGTAGCGCTCGGCCTCCTCGCGCATGCGGTCGACCTCTTCCTTCGGGAGCGAGGAGCCGCCGGTGACGGTCATCTTCTGCTCCTTGCCCGTGCCGAGGTCCTTCGCGGTCACGTGCATGATGCCGTTGGCGTCGATGTCGAAGGAGACCTCGATCTGCGGCACACCGCGCGGGGCCGGCGGCAGACCGGTCAGCTCGAACATGCCGAGCTTCTTGTTGTACGCCGCGATCTCGCGCTCGCCCTGGTAGACCTGGATCTGCACCGACGGCTGGTTGTCCTCGGCGGTGGTGAAGATCTCCGAACGCTTGGTCGGGATCGTCGTGTTCCGCTCGATGAGCTTGGTCATGATGCCGCCCTTGGTCTCGATACCGAGGGACAGCGGGGTGACGTCGAGGAGGAGAACGTCCTTGACCTCACCCTTGAGGACACCGGCCTGCAGCGACGCACCGATGGCGACGACCTCGTCCGGGTTGACGCCCTTGTTGGCGTCCTTGCCGCCGGTCAGCTCCTTGACGAGCTCGGCGACGGCCGGCATACGGGTCGAACCGCCGACCAGGACCACGTGGTCGATCTCGGACAGCTGGATGCCGGCGTCCTTGATGACGTTGTGGAACGGGATCTTGCAGCGCTCGAGCAGGTCGGCCGTCAGCTGCTGGAACTGCGAGCGGGTGAGCTTCTCGTCCAGGTGCAGCGGGCCCTCGGCGGAGGCGGTGATGTAGGGCAGGTTGATCGTCGTCTCGGTGGAGGACGACAGCTCGATCTTCGCCTTCTCCGCGGCCTCGCGCAGACGCTGGAGCGCCATCTTGTCCTTGGACAGGTCGACGCCGTGGCCGTTCTGGAACTGCTTGACCAGGTAGTCGACGACGCGCTGGTCCCAGTCGTCACCACCGAGCTGGTTGTCACCGTTGGTGGCCTTGACCTCGACGACACCGTCGCCGATCTCCAGCAGCGAGACGTCGAAGGTACCGCCACCGAGGTCGAAGACCAGGATGGTCTGGTCTTCCTTCTCCAGGCCGTACGCCAGCGCCGCGGAGGTGGGCTCGTTGACGATGCGCAGGACGTTCAGGCCCGCGATCTCGCCGGCCTCCTTGGTGGCCTGGCGCTCGGAGTCGTTGAAGTACGCCGGAACGGTGATGACCGCGTCCGTGACCTTCTCGCCGAGGTAGGACTCCGCGTCACGCTTCAGCTTCTGCAGGATGAACGCGGAGATCTGCTGCGGGTTGAAGCTCTTGTCGTCGATGTCCACCTTCCAGTCGGTGCCCATGTGGCGCTTGACCGACCGGATGGTCCTGTCGACGTTCGTGACCGCCTGGCGCTTGGCGACCTCGCCGACGAGCACCTCACCGTTCTTGGCGAAGGCGACGACGGACGGCGTGGTCCTGGCGCCCTCGGCGTTGGTGATGACGGTGGGCTCACCGCCTTCGAGAACACTGACGACGGAGTTCGTCGTGCCCAGGTCGATGCCGACCGCACGTGCCATTTCGATTCCTCCAGCTGACATTGAGTGGAACTGGCTCAAGGGTGCACCAGAGATCCGACCCTGTCAAAGGACCTGAGTCACGGCCACTCAAGTCTTCTGCCGAAGATTTGCGCACAGGATTCATTTACGCAGGTCAAAGCGGTGCGGGAGGGGCGGCGGGCCGTACGGAAGAGAGGCGCCGCGCATGTCGCCGACGCCCCCAGCCTCCTCCTCATGGGCGGCCGGCGCATCTCCGGCGTGTCGTACGCACACGGGCGCGGTGGCGGGTAGGGCACCCTTAGGCCACCCTCAGCGACGCAGATCACCGCCGCAGCTGGTACAGCACTGCGTGAATAGTGGGTAATCTCAGCACTGATTGACTAAGTTACTGCTTAGTAGTTGACCGTCACGTCCCCCACAGAGACCTCGTAGATTCCCGCTCACGCAGGCCCGAGGAGCCCCCATGCAACTCGCCGCGATCATCGTGTCGCTGGTCCTAATCGCGGTCGGCGTCGCACTGTTCGGCCGCGCGATCGTGCAGATCGTCCGCTACATGCGGCTCGGCCAGTCCGTACCCGCCGGTCTCCGGACCAACGACCCCACGCAGCGCACCTTCACGGTGGTCAAGGAGTTCCTCGGCCACACCCGGATGAACAAGTGGGGCATCGTCGGCGCGGCGCACTGGTTCGTCGCGGTGGGCTTCTTCTCGCTGCTGCTGACGATCGTCAACGCCATCGGCCAGCTCTTCAAGGCCGACTGGCTGCTGCCGGTCATCGGCGAGTGGGCGCCGTACAACGTCTTCGTCGAGTTCATCGGCACGATGACGGTCCTCGGCATCCTGACCCTGATCGTCATCCGGCAGCTGAACCGGCCGGGCGACGCGGGCCGCAAGTCCCGCTTCGCGGGCTCCAGCTTCGGCCAGGCGTACTTCGTCGAGGCCGTCATCCTCATCGTCGGCGTCTGCATCTTCATGCTGCACGCGCTGGAGGGCGCCCAGCACCACGTGGACGGCTACGAGGCCTCGTTCTTCATCTCGTACCCGGTGGTCTCCTGGCTGGAGGGCCTGGACGTCCCGACGCTCCAGAACCTCACCTACTTCTTCGCCGGACTGAAGATCGCGACCTCCTTCATCTGGATGATCACGGTCGCGCTCAAGACCGACATGGGCATCGCCTGGCACCGCTTCCTGGCCTTCCCCAACATCTTCTTCAAGCGCAACGCCACCGGTGAGCCGTCGCTCGGCGCGCTGCTGCCGATGACCTCCGAGGGCAAGGAGATCGACTTCGAGGACCCGGGCGAGGACGACCAGTTCGGCGTCTCCCAGGTCGAGCACTTCTCCTGGAAGGGCATCCTCGACTTCTCCACCTGCACCGAGTGCGGCCGCTGCCAGAGCCAGTGCCCGGCCTGGAACACCGGCAAGCCGCTCTCCCCGAAGCTCATGATCATGGCGCTGCGGGACCACGCGCACGCCAAGGCGCCCTACCTGCTGGCCGGCGGCGGCAAGACCATGGAGGGCGAGGAGAAGGCCTCCGAGGAGCAGCTGAAGGACGTGCCCGCGTCCGCGCTGGCCGAGGCCGAGCGCCCGCTGATCGGCACCCTCGAAGAGAACGGCGTCATCGACCCCGACGTCCTGTGGTCCTGCACCACCTGCGGCGCCTGCGTCGAGCAGTGCCCGGTCGACATCGAGCACATCGACCACATCGTCGACATGCGCCGCTACCAGGTCATGATCGAGTCCAGCTTCCCCAGCGAGGCCGGCACGATGCTGAAGAACCTGGAGAAGAAGGGCAACCCCTGGGGCCTGGCCAAGAAGCAGCGCCTCGCCTGGACCAAGGAGGTCGACTTCGAGGTCCCGGTCGTCGGCAAGGACGTCGAGGACCTCACCGAGGTCGACTACCTGTACTGGGTCGGCTGCGCCGGCGCCCTGGAGGACCGCGCCAAGAAGACCACCAAGGCCTTCGCCGAGCTGCTGCACATCGCGGGCGTCAACTTCGCGATCATGGGTGGCGACGAGAAGTGCACCGGTGACTCCCCGCGCCGCCTGGGCAACGAGTTCCTCTTCCAGCAGCTGGGCGCGGAGAACGTCGCCACGCTGAACGCGGCCTTCGGCGAGGACGACGAGGACGAGTCGACCAAGAAGCCGAAGTCCAAGAAGAAGATCGTCGCGACCTGCCCGCACTGCTTCAACACGATCGCGAACGAGTACCCGCAGCTGGGCGGCGAGTACGAGGTCATCCACCACACCCAGCTGCTGCAGCACCTCATCGACGAGGGCCGGCTCACCCCCGTCACCCCGGTCGAGGGTCTGATCACCTACCACGACCCCTGCTACCTGGGCCGCCACAACAAGGTCTACACGCCGCCGCGCGAGATCATCGCCAAGGTGCCGGGCCTGCGGAACGAGGAGATGCACCGCCACAAGGAACGCGGCTTCTGCTGCGGCGCCGGCGGCGCCCGGATGTGGATGGAAGAGCGCATCGGCAAGCGCATCAACAACGAGCGCGTGGACGAGGCGCTGTCCCTCAACCCGGACATCGTCTCCACCGCCTGCCCGTTCTGCCTGGTGATGCTGACCGACTCGGTCAACGGCAAGAAGAACGACGGCAAGGTCAGCGAGAACGTCCAGGTCGTCGACGTGGCCCAGCTGCTGCTGGACTCCGTGAAGACCCCGGCCGACCCGGCCGGCGAGGCCGAGCCCGCCGACGAGCCGGAGCCCGAGCCGGTCAAGTAAGCCCCGCCGCACGTTCCTCCGACGGCCGGTCCCGCACCCGCGGGGCCGGCCGTCGCCGTCTGTCGGGGCCGTTACCGCCCGCCCGCGCGCCGGTGTCCGGAACCGGATGAACGTACGGGCGCACGGCGTATGTCCGTGCGACGATGAGGCGCTGGGTACGGGTGGGGCGCTGGGGGGCGAAGTGCGGTACCGGGGAACACGAGCGGCACTGGCGGCGGGCGCCGCGCTCTGCTGCGCACTGCTGGCGGCGGGCTGCGGTCCGGCCCCGGCCGGTGCGGACGCGCGGCCGACGGCGGACGCCGCCCAGGGCCCGCCGCCCCGGCCCGTCCCGCACGGCAAGGGCAGCAGGACGGCGGACGACTTCAACGGCGACGGCCACCCCGATCTGGTACTGGACTCGCTGCTCAACCCCGACGACAGCCACGACGACGACCCGGGCATCGGCATCGTCTACGGCTCGGCCCACGGCCTCGACCCGGCCGCGCGCCGGCTCCTCACCCCGGCCCGGCACGCCGCCCCCACCAAGGGCGTCGTACCGGCCGTCTTCGACGCGGAGGCCGCCTGCGACCTGGACGGTGACGGCTTCACCGACCTCGTGGTCAGCACCGACCCGCCGTACGACGGCCGGGGCCGCCCGCCGGTCCCCGTGCAGATCCTGTTCGGCTCCCCCGCCGGGCTCACCGCGCGCGCCGTGAAGCTGCGCATCCCGGACCGGGCCCGCTTCGGCAACGAGTGGCCCGACCAGCCGGTGTGCGGCGACTTCGACGGCGACGGCGCGCAGGACCTGGTGGTCACCGCGTCCGGGCCGCGGGCGAGCTTCCTGCGCGGCCCGTTCACCCGGCAGGGCGCGCCCAGGGCGGCCGGCCCGCCGCTGGACGTCCCCGGAACGGTGCTCGCCGGGCTGCCGTCGCCCGTCGACGCGGACCGCGACGGCGCCGACGACCTGCTCGTACGGTCCGGTTCCGGGGGCCGGAGCGCGCGGAGCCGGCTGGCGCTGGGCGGCGCGCGGGGGCCGGCCACCGCGGGCGCCGCGCTGCCGGCGGGGTACGCGGCGGCGTTCGGCCGGTTCGACGGCGGCGGCTCGGTGGACGCGGTGGTCGCCGGGGACGGCCGGCTCGCCGTGCGGTACGGCATCGGGACGGCGGCCCCGCGCGGCGCGTCCGTACGGGTGGCAGGGCGCTCGGTGGCGGCGGGGGACGTGACCGGGGACGGCCGCACGGACCTGGTCGTATGGGGCGGTACGGCCCGCCCGGTGCTCCTCCCCGGCTCGGCCGGCGGCCTGCGCGCCGACCGCGCACAGCCCGTACCGAGGGCCCCCGGCATGCCGTCCGGCGCCCGCCCGGACGTGCTCCGGCTGGCCGACTTCGACCACGACGGCCGGGCCGACCTGGTGCTCCGCACCGTCTCGGGAGGCCGGGACGCGGTCACGGTGCACCGGGGCACGCCCTCGGGCTTCGCTGCGGAACCCACGGCCTCCTTCAGCACCGCGGCCTTCTCGGAGTGAGTGCCCGGCGCGCCCGTCGGGCGCGTGCGGCGTGCAACCCTCCCGCCCCCTCGGGGGTCTTGTGATCGCCAACTGCCGCCCAACTCCCGGCGAATGACCGGTGAAGCACGGCGGCGGACGGCCTTCATCCGGACGGGACGCGCCCCGCGTCCCGCATGCAGCAGGAGAACCAGCGTGCCCAAGCACCTTCGTACGGTCCTGGCCACCGCAGCCGCGGCGTCCCTGACCGGCGCTCTGCTCACCCTCTCCACCGGCCCGGCGGCCGCAGCGGGCAGCGGCCTGCAGGGCGACTTCAACGGCGACGGCTACCGTGACCTCGCCGTCGCGGCCCCCGCCGCCACCGTCGCCGGCCACAAGAACGCCGGCGCGGTCACCGTCCTGTACGGCTCGGCCACCGGGGTGTCCGCCGCCCGGCACGCCACCTTCACCCAGGACACCGCCGGGGTGCCGGGCGCCGCGGAGACCGGCGACAACTTCGGCCTGGCCACCTCGGCCGGCGACTTCAACGCCGACGGATACGCGGACCTCGCCGTCGCCGCCCCGTACGAGGACGTCTCGGGCGACACCGACGGCGGCACCGTACAGATCCTCTGGGGCTCCGCCTCCGGCATATCGCGCGCCGCCACGGTCCCGGACCCGGCCCCGACCAAGCACGACCGCTTCGGCAACGCGCTCGCCGCGGGCGACTTCGACGGGGACAAGAAGACCGACCTGGCCGTCGGCACCAGCTCCGCGACGCTCCGCGTCCTCAAGGGCGGCTTCAGCACGGCCGGCGTGCCCGCTGCCGAGTCGGCGGTCGCGCTGCCGGTCCTCGGCGGCTCCGGCACCGGCATCCTCCAGCTCACCGCGGGCGACGTCACCGCGGACGGCCGCACCGACCTGGTCGTCGACGGCTACCAGAACGCCGCGGACGACGGCGAGAACTACTACAACGCCAACTACTACGTGCCCGGCTCGGCCTCCGGCCTGTCCGGCTCCGCCGCGCGCAAGCTGCCGGCCGGCTTCATCACCGCCATCGGTGACACGGACGGCGACGGCTTCGGCGACCTGGTCACCGGCATGCACTGGGACGCGAACGTCGTTCCCGGCACCACCAAGGGCGGCAAGGTCAACGTGATCTACGGCTCGGCGAGCGGCCCCACCAGCCGGATGGACACCATCACCCAGGAGTCCGGCGCGGTCCCGGGCAACTCCGAGAACGGTGACAGCTTCGGCTACGAGGTCTCCCTCGGCGACATCGACGGCGACGGCCGCCAGGACCTGGCGATCGGCGCGGCCGGCGAGGACATCGACGGCGTCACGGACACCGGCTCGGTGACCGTGCTGCGCGGCTCCGCGTCCGGCATCGACACCGTCCACGGAGTCCAGTACTTCCACCAGGACATTCCGGGCGTGCCCGGCGCCTCCGAGGACAACGACCTCTTCGGCACCGAGGTCTTCCTCTCCGACACGAACGGCGACGGCAAGGCCGACCTGTCCGTGGGCGTGAGCTACGAGAACGACGGCAACGGCTCGGCCGTCTCCCTGCCGTCCGACGGCACCCGCATCGGCACCGCCGGCGCCCGCTCGGTGGCGCCGAGCGCGGTCGGCGTACCGACCACCGGCCGGCCCCAGCTCGGCGCGGTCATGGCGGGCTGACCCGGGCGCCTCGCCGCCCCCGCCGGGAATCCCCTAGGGGATGTCACAGGTCGGCAGCAATGCCCGGCCTGTCCCGGCTCTCCCGCGTGCGGACCGCCGGGACCAGGTACGTTCGAACCGTGGCTGGATTCAGGATGGGTCGCGGGCGGGACTCCCGTACCGCGCAGCAGGGGCAGCAGGGGCAGGCCCCGTACGGTCAGCAGGCTCCTTACGGGCAGCAGGCCCCGTACGGCCAGGCACCCCACGGTCAGCAGGCGCCGTACGGTGGCCAGGGCCCAGGGGGCCAGTGGCAGCAGTACGGCGCGCACGGGGGCGGGCAGCACGGCGAGCCGGAGTACTTCGGCGATCCGGGGCACGCCCCGCAGCAGTCGCCCTACGGCGGCGCGCCCCGCTCGGACGCGCCGGGCAGCACGCAGCAGTTCAGCCTGGGCGAGGCGCCCGACGCGTACGGCGATCAGTACGGCGGCCAGTACGGCGGGTCGTACGACAGCGGCCAGTACAGCGGCGGCAGCACCTACCAGGCCGGCCAGTCGGCCGCTCCGTCGGCCGGCCCGCGGCTGCACTGGAAGCAGCTGCTGAGCGGCATCGTGATGCGGCCCGACCAGACGTTCTGGCAGATGCGCGACTACGCGGTGTGGGCCCCGGCCCTCGTCGTGACGTTCGTCTACGGCCTGCTGGCCGTCTTCGGCTTCGACGCCGCCCGCGAGGACGTGCTGAACGCCACGCTGTCGCAGAGCATCCCGTGGGTGCTGATCACCGGCGTGATGTTCGTGGTCGGCGGGCTGATCCTGGGTGCCGTGACCCACACCCTCGCGCGGCAGCTCGGCGGCGACGGTGCCTGGCAGCCGACCGTCGGCCTGTCCATGCTGATCATGTCGATCACGGACGCGCCGCGGCTGCTCTTCGCGATGTTCCTGGGCGGCGACAGCACGCTCGTACAGGTCATCGGCTGGCTGACCTGGCTCGCGGCCGGCTATCTCTTCACCACGATGGTCCGCAGGTCGCACGACCTGCCCTGGTCCAAGGCGCTGGGCGCGTCCGCGATCCAGCTGGCCGCCCTGCTCGCTCTGGTGAAGCTGGGCACGCTGTAGCGACCGCCGCCTCCACCGGCGACACATCCTGAGACAGGGCCCCGTTCCGAGGGAACGGGGCCCTGTCGCGTACGGATCGGCGGTCGGGCCTCGGTCCGTGCCGCCGCTAGCCGTTCCCGACTGCCGTTCGCCGGGCGGTGTTTCACGTGAAACGCTGCGTAGCCGCCCCCTCACACTTCTGCAGCCGCAGCGCGTCCTTCGCCGTAGCCAGCGTGAGGCACAGCCCGGGGGCCGCCTCCGGACGGATGGTCTGCCCGTCCTTCACGAACCGCTGGTTGGCCGCGCCCGAGCAGTTCCACAGCACCAGCCCGGCCCCGGCCCGGTACTCCGCGCCCGGCACGTCCAGGCACCGGTCCTGCGTCAGCTCCACATGCACCGACCGCCGGCCGCTGTCGTACCACCAGCCCTGGTTCCGCTGCCCGTTGCAGTCCCAGCCGACGACCTTGGTGCCGTTGCGCGAGCTGCCGCCGGTCGCGTCCGCACAGCTCCCCGTGCCGGCGTTCTTCAGCGGCCGGTACGCGTCGTCCCAGGCCCCGGCGTACAGCTCCGGCTTCCCCGTGCTCGCCGGGTCCGCACAGGACGCCTCGCGCAGCCCCGAGGCATAGAGCTGGGTGAGGCAGGAGGCGAAGGCGGCGTGCCCGCGCGCGTTGGGGTGGAAGGACTGGCGTACGGAGTTGGCGTCGGGCGGGAAGGGGTGCGAGAGGTCCACGTACAGGCCGCGCGCCCAGGCGTCCTCCATGCACACCTCGTGCCCGTGGAAGAGACGCGAGGCGTCGAGATACAGCGCGCCCGACTCCCGGGCGACCCGGCGCATGCCCTTCTCGAAGGCGGGCACGGCGGCGTTGCGCCCCCAGGCGGAGTCGGAGGTGTACCCGGTGCAGCCGCCCGGCAGCTTGCCCGGGTACTGGGGGTTGTCCTCGATGTCCGGACCGATCGGGCTCGGGTAGCCCATCACCACGAGCTTGTAGTCGCCGTCCGCGTACCCGGCGTCCCGCATCACCGTCCGCAGGTCGCCGACGGTCCGCTCGACCTTGGGCACCAGCCCGTCGACCCGCGCCTGCCACCCCGGCGCGTACTTCGGCTCGCAGGCGCCCTGCAGCAGGAACCAGCGCTCGACGCAGTCGGTCATCACCGGCCCGAACTGCAGGTCGTCATTGGCCCCTGCCACCAGCACGATCATCTTCAGCCGGGTGTTCCTGGCCTTGATCGCCAGGCTGTCGCTCTGCACCAGCTCATCGGCGTACTGCTTCGCGCCGCCGATCACGATGTTGCCGGTGTACGCGCCCGAGCAGGCGACGTTGTACGTCACGTCAGCGGCGATGCCGGTCCGGTGGATGGCCGCGTCCGGCGAGCGGTGGCACCAGTTGTCCGGCCCGTCGGTGCCCGGCTCGTACGTCCCGACGCCCTCGCCCGAGATCTCGCTGTCGCCCAAGGAGATCAGCGAGGTCTTCCGCTGGTCCATGGGCCGTTCGGCCGGGTCACCGTAGAGCGCGGTGGCCTCCTGGGCCCGGATCTTCTCCAGCTCGGGCGGCAGCGGCTTGCCGTCCGCCGCGATCGCCGTCGCCCCGTACGACGGCTGGGCCGCCATGCTCGTCCCCGTACCGGCGACGGTCATGCCGCCGGTCAGCATCATCACGGCGGCGGCTGCGGTCACCAGCCGCCGCCCTCGTCTCGCACGCACCATTGGGCCTCCCCTCCGGTCTGCTGTTACCGCCGGTTTCTACTCGCAGGTAGAGACCGGCGGAACACCCGGAACAGGAATGGCCCGAATTCGCCCTGCGCCTCAACGGGCCGGCAGGGAAAGGGACTTCACGCGTCGAGGACCTGACCGTCGCGCCGCACGACCGGCGGCTCGACGCTCCACGGGAAGTTGATCCAGTCGTCCGTGCGCTGCCAGACGTACTCGCACTTCACCAGCGACTGCGACTTCTCGTAGATCACCGCGCTGCGCACCTCGGCGACGGTGCCCTGACAGAAGTCGTGCACCAGCTTCAGCGTCTTGCCGGTGTCGGCGACGTCGTCGGCGATCAGCACCTTCTTGTCGGAGAAGTCGATCACGTTCGGCACCGGCGCCAGCATGACGGGCATTTCCAGCGTCTCGCCCACGCCCGTGTAGAACTCCACGTTCACCAGGTGGATGTTCTTGCAGTCCAGCGCGTACGCCAGACCGCCGGCCACGAACACGCCACCGCGCGCGATGCTCAGCACGACATCGGGCTCGTACCCGTCGTCGGCGATGGTCTGCGCCAGCTCGCGGATGGCGACGCCGAAGCGCTCGTACGTCAGATTTTCCCGCACGTCACTCACGTATCTCTCTCAGCCCTCTAGCGATCCCGCCCGCGGCGCCGCTCCCCTGCGAGCGCGCCACCGGGCCACTGCGTTCCCCCGCCGCCGTACGGCCCTCGGACCTGCGCACGGCCCTCAGCCCGCGTACGGTCCTCAGACCCTGCCCACGGTCCTCAGACCTGCGTACGGTGGAAGTTCTTGTAGGACCGCGAGGGCGTCGGCCCGCGCTGCCCCTGATAGCGGGAGCCGTACCGCTCCGACCCGTACGGGAACTCGGCCGGGGAGGTCAGCCGGAACATGCACAGCTGCCCGATCTTCATGCCCGGCCACAGCTTCATCGGCAGCGTGGCGACGTTGCTCAGCTCCAGCGTGACGTGCCCGCTGAAACCGGGGTCGATGAACCCGGCCGTCGAGTGCGTCAGCAGCCCCAGCCGCCCCAGCGAGCTCTTGCCCTCGAGCCGGGACGCGATGTCGTTCGGCAGCGTGATGACCTCGTACGTCGACGCCAGCACGAACTCGCCCGGGTGCAGGATGAAGGCCTCGTCCCCCTCGGGCACGACCTCCCGCGTCAGGTCGAGCTGCTCGATGGAGGGGTCGATGTGCGGGTACCGGTGGTTCTCGAACACTCGGAAGTACCGATCGAGGCGCACATCAATACTCGACGGCTGGACCATCGACTCGTCGTAGGGATCGATACGCACCCGGCCCGCGTCGATCTCGGCCCGGATGTCCTTGTCTGAGAGAAGCACGCCACGAGGATACGCGTCCGGTACCCGGGCCTCCGCATCCCGCTTCCGCCTCGCTCCTCCGCAGGCTCCCCACCCGCCTCCACACCGCCCGGGACAACCGCGAGGGCCCGGCCCCCTTCCGGGAACCGGGCCCTCACCGTCCTGGTTAACGCTTCTCCAGCTGCACAGGGACCGCGTGGCGCAGCCGCGCACAGCGCGGGCACCGCAGCAGCCGACCGGGACCGAGCCGGTCGGTGGTCTGCATCGGGAACGAAGCGGTGCTGAACACGTGCCCCTCGGCACAACGGACGACGGTGCGCTCCATCAAGTCCCTCTCCCAAACGCATGGACAACAAAAGCCACATTAGGGGATGAACTGGGCGCACTCCCAGGCGGCATGCCGAACGCTGGAGGAGTCCCCACCGTACGCCTCAACTCCCGCACCCCGCACCCGCTTACCGCCCCCGGACACGACAAAGGCCTCACGGGCAAATGCACCGGAGGCCGGGGATGAGGTACAGTGTGCGACGATGCGACGCCCTGCAAGATCGGGCGGCTGCGCGGGTGTAGTTTAATGGTAGAACATGAGCTTCCCAAGCTCAGAGCGCGGGTTCGATTCCCGTCACCCGCTCCAGAGTTGAGGCCCAGGTCAGGAGACCTGGGCCTTTTTCGTTGCCTTGGGTGGTCGGTGGTGCGCGGCGGGGGCGTCTTGCGCGAGCGCGCAGTTTCGACCGTTGTGGTCACACTTTGGACTCAACCTGCACAGGAACTGCACAGTCTGTTTAACATCTCCTTCGATCTGCCATGTAGGGCGGTGTGGCCGTCGGGGTGGGGAGTGTCCCGGGGTGGGGCGCGGCGGTGGGGATGGGCAGCGGTGGCTGCGCATGATGAGTAGGGGGGGCTTGCATGTCTCTGCGTGGTGTGGGGTGGTCCAGAACCCGGGTTCGTGGGGGGCTGGTGGCCGGGTTCGCTGCGGTGGTGCTCGGCGTCTCGGGGTGCTCCGGTGGGGAGCAGGACAGTGCGGGGGCGGCCTCGCCCTCGGCTTCGGCCAGTGCATCCGTCAGCGCTTCGCCTTCTGTCTCGGCTTCGGCGTCCTCGTCGCCGTCTGCTTCCGCGACGCCTTCTGAGCCGGCCGTCGTCAAGGCCAAGGTGGGCAGTTACGCCGGCTGGAACCTCGAGAAGGCCGTGGCGGCGGCGCGCAGTCACCATGCCGGGTCGGTGTCGTACACGGACGCGAGCGAGCTGGGGCGCTCCGTGGTGCACACCTACAACTGGAAGGTGTGCTCGCAGACGCCGTCCGCCGGTGTGTACGACGAGGGCACGAAGGTCTCGTTCAAGATCGTCGGGGTCAATGAGTCGTGCGCCCGTCCCCCGCGCGCCTCGTCGGGCAGTGCGTCCGGCAGCACGACCGGCGGCAGCTCCAGCGGCGGCGGGTCGTCTTCCGCCGGCGGCTCGGGGTCCGGGTCGGGTGGTAGCTCGTCTTCGGGCGGTGGGTCCACCAAGACGCAGCTGTGCAGCATTCGG
Organism: Streptomyces sp. Ru73; assembly: GCF_002920575.1. Taxonomy (GTDB): domain Bacteria; phylum Actinomycetota; class Actinomycetes; order Streptomycetales; family Streptomycetaceae; genus Streptomyces. The sequence goes on from NZ_PQSQ01000009.1 coordinate 53,678, forward strand.
TCGAATGCCGGTAATTGCTATCGCGCGGGGCAGTTCTGCCGGAGTTCTGACGTGGGGGCCACCACCACGGATGCGGCCGGGCGGACGATCACGTGCAGCTATCAGTCGCGGGCGAATCGCTGGCATTACTGAGGGCCTGAGCGGGTCCCCTTCGGGGGAAACGAAGAGCCCCGGGCAGGACCGCCCGGGGCTCAGCCGACGGGCCGCCCCTCCCGCCCGATGGCGTCAGGAGAACTGGCGGGCCACCTGCGGCAGGGCCTTGCGGACCGTGGTGTTGTGGTCGGCGTCGCCGATGTCGGTCAGCGTCGGGGGCACGCCGTTGGCGGTCAACTGGCGGGCGCAGTGGAGGGCGTTGGCGTATGCGACGTCCTTGTCGCCGCGGGCGTGGTACAGCTGCACGGGGACGTCGGGGCGCCAGTCGCACGTGGTGTCCAGGGCGTTCAGGCGGTGGCGCAGTTCGCCCGTGGGGTGGCGCACCTTGTCCAGGAAGGCCGGGGTGAAGAGGTCCTTCGAGGCGGGTGGCAGCGCGGCCGCGATCTGCGACGAGGTGTGGTCGCCGTCGAAGAGTTCCTCCACCACCGTGTCGTACGGGGCCCGGAACGCCTCGCCGGGTGCGTCGTACAGGCCGTAAAGACGGTTCCAGGCGACCGTGAAGTAGGCGAGGTAGAGGGAGGAGCGGACGACCTCGTCGTTCGCGGCGGCCGCCTCGAAGGCGCTCAGGTCGAAGGGGCCGGCGATGGGCGCGAGGCCGCCGAGGCGGAAGTAGGGGTCCGCGTGCCGCTGGAGCGCCCGGCCGACCATCATCGTGGCGGGGCCGCCCTGGGAGAACCCGCTGACCTGTACGCGCCGGTCCAGGGTGCGGCCGTCCCTGCGCAGGACCGTGCGGGTCGCCCGCAGCGCGTCCAGCGCGGCGCCGACGGTCGCCCGCGGATCGCCGTACGGGTGGGTGCCGGGGCCCACGCCCAGTCCGAGGTAGTCGGGCGCCGACACGGCCTTGCCCGTGGCGGCGAACAGCAGCGCGGCCGCCCGGTCGGTGGAGTCCGCGTTCACCGAGGCCACGTCGCCCCGGTACACGGTGGTCCCGTGCAGCCAGGAGACGGCCTGGAGGTGCCGGCGGGCGGTGCGGGGTACGGCGACCAGCGCGCTGGCGGTGGTGGGCGTGCCCTTGGCGTCGAGGGTGCGGTGGACGACGCGGTACGCCCGTACGCCGTACCGGGCTTGGGCCGCGTCGATGCCCGACTTCGCCAGCCGGGTGGCGACCTCCGCCGCCGTCAGGTCGGCCACTTCGGTGACGGAGACGACGGAGCCGCGAGCAGTGGCGACGGAGCCGGGGGACGGAGCGCTGCGGGAGGTGGAGCCGGGGGTGGTCGGCCGCTGGTGGGCGGTGGGTACGGGTGCGGACGCGCGGGGGACGGTGGCGGCAGGGGGCGCGGTGGCGGCAGGGGGCGCGGTGGCTGCGGCGGCCGGTACGGAGGGTGCGAGGAGGGTCGCGGCGCATGCCGTGGCCAGGACGGCGGATGCGGCGAACCGCCGTCCGTGGGAGCGGGGCGAGGTGGACGTCATGGCTGTCACTCTGTCGCTCGCGCCCCGTGCGCCACATTGGGGCAAGTGCCCGAAGGCGTACGGGGGTTCGCCCCCGTGAGCGGCTTCAGGAAACGGTGGGCCGGCGGGTGAAGTCGGGGCGTTCCAGCAGCCAGGAGACGGCGAAGCCGGCGACCAGACCCCGGAAGGCCGCGCCGATGCTGCCTGCCCCCTCAGCGTCCCGCGCCCCGGGCCACGTCCCTGGCCCAGAGAACCAGCGGGGCCTGCAACGGCAGGCGGGCGAGGGCCGCGGCCTTCAGGGGCGCGGGGCGGTGCCGCCAGTCGACGGCCATCCGGACGTTCGCGGGGAAGACGCCGACGAAGAAGGCCGCGGTGGCCAGGGCCGCCACCCGCCGGGTGCGCGGGTGGGCGACACCGGCCGCCAGGGCCAGCTCGGCGACGCCGCTCACGTACGTCCAGCCGCGCGCGGAGCCGGGCAGCGCGCGTGGCACGGTCGCGTCGAACGGCTTCGGCGCGGCGAAGTGCAGCACCCCCGCGCCGGCCAGCAGGCCCGCGAGCAGCCGGGGCGACCGTCCGGTGCGGGCTGCGCGGGCTGCGGTGCGGTCGGCGGTGCGGGACATGGCGCCTCCTGAGCGGTGGGGTGCGGCCGGGCGACCGGCCGGGAAGCGCGACATTACTCCTGGGTAAGTTCTCCCGTCAGGGGCAGCGGACCGGCCGTGACCGGGCTCACCGCTCGTGGATGTGCTGGTCCCGGCCCGCCTGGTAGACCCGGGCCGAGCCGGAGGCGGTGGCGTGCTGGGTGATCACGGGCGCCGCCGGGGCCGCCTCCTCGGGCGCGACCTCGGCGAGCAGCGCGCGCAGGTCGTCGGCGACGTCCGGGCGCGCGGCGAGCAGCCGGCGGATGCGGCCCTGCCAGTCGCGGCGCAGCTCCTCCTCGGTCTCCTCGTCGGCCGAGTCGCGGGCCATCAGCAGGTCCTCGCGGGCGGCCTCCAGCTCGGCCGAGACGGCGTCGGCGCGGTCCGGACGGGCGCGCCGCCACAGCCCGACGACGCCGTCCCGGACGCTCTGCCAGGCGTCGGTGGCCATCAGGGTGACGAGTGTGGTGCCGGCGGTGCCCGCCAGCGTCGCGATCTCCGGATCCATCCGCGCTCCCCCTTCGCGTACCGCGGCCGGCCGCCGCGCGCTTCCTGCCCGCACGGTACGTGATGTACGCGCCCTCCGGCGCGCGTCCGCGGGCATTGCCTGTGCAGGCGTCCGCACGCATTCCCCGGTAAGGCCCACCGCGGGCATTCCCCGGTACGGCCCTCGGGGCGCATTCCCCGGTACGACCCTCCGCGAGCGTTCCTCGGTACGACCCTCCGGGCGCATTCCCCGGTACGGCCCACCGCGCGTATCCCCCGCCGCTCCCGCGGGCATTCCTCTTCCGGTCATGGGTACCGCGTATCCCGGCCGGTCCTGCGTTGCCGGGTGGCGTCCCGGCTCCCAGCATGGAAAGGGTCGGTTCGACGGGAAAGCCGGAGAAGGGTTGATTCATGCGGGACGCACCGGGGACCGGGACGGCGGCGGAGAGCGGCGAGCGGGCGGCCGGCACGCTGTCGGACGAGGACGTACGGGCGCTGGACGCCCACTGGCGCGCTGCGAACTACCTCGCGGCCGGCCAGATCTACCTGCTGGACAACCCGCTCCTGCGCGAGCCACTGGCACCCGAGCACATCAAGCCGCGGCTGCTCGGCCACTGGGGCACCTCGCCCGGCCTGAACCTCGTCTACACCCACCTCAACCGGGTGATCGTCGAGCGCGATCTGGACGCGATGTGCATCTGGGGCCCCGGGCACGGCGGGCCCGCCGTGGTCGCGGGCTCCTGGCTGGAGGGCAGCTACTCGGAGATCTATCCGGACGTCGGCCAGGACACGGCGGGCATGGCGCGGCTGTTCAAGCAGTTCTCGTTCCCGGGCGGGGTGCCGAGCCACGTCGCGCCCGAGACGCCCGGCTCGATCCACGAGGGCGGTGAGCTGGGGTACTCGCTGGCGCACGCGTACGGCGCCGCCTTCGACAACCCCGACCTGGTCGTGGCCTGCGTCGTCGGTGACGGCGAGGCGGAGACCGGTCCGCTGGCGACGTCCTGGCACTCGAACAAGTTCGTGGACCCGCAGCACGACGGGGCCGTACTGCCGATCCTGCACCTGAACGGCTACAAGATCGCCAACCCGACGGTGCTCGCCCGGCTCCCCGAGGAGGAGCTGGACGCGCTGCTGCGCGGGTACGGCCACGACCCCGTGTACGTCACGGGCGACGACCCGGAGACCGTGCACCGCGCGCTGGCCGCCGCGATGGACCGCTCGCTGGACCGCATCGCCGCCATCCAGCGCGCCGCCCGGGACGGTTCCGCCGCCGAGCCGCCCGCGCGGCAGCCCTGGCCCATGATCGTGCTGCGTACGCCGAAGGGCTGGACCGGACCGCGCGAGGTCGACGGCAAGCCCGTAGAGGGCACCTGGCGCGCCCACCAGGTGCCGCTGGCCGCCACCCGCGAGAACCCCGACCACCTGCGCGAGCTGGAGCGCTGGCTGCGTTCCTACCGTCCCGAGGAACTCTTCGACGAGCGGGGCGGGCCGCGCGAGGAGGTGCTGCGCTGGGTGCCGGCGGGCGACCGCAGGCTCGGCGCCAACCCGCACGCCAACGGCGGGCGGCTGACCCGTTCGCTGCCCATGCCGCCGCTGACCGAGTACGCGGTACCGGTGAAGCGCCCCGGCACCGAGCTGCGCGAGCCGACCAAGGTGCTCGGGAAGCTGCTGGAGCGGGTCATGGCCGACACGGCGGAGAGCCGCAACTTCCGCCTGGTGGGACCGGACGAGACCGCCTCGAACCGGCTGCAGGCGGTGTACCGGGCCTCCGGCAAGAACTGGCAGGACCGGCTGCTGGACACCGACGAGGACCTGGACCGGCACGGCCGGGTGCTGGAGATCCTCTCCGAGCACACCTGCCAGGGCTGGCTGGAGGGCTATCTGCTCACCGGCCGGCACGGCCTGTTCTCGTGCTACGAGGCCTTCGTGCACATCGTCGACTCGATGGTGAACCAGCACATCAAGTGGCTGAAGGTGACCCGCGACCTGAACTGGCGGCGGCCCATCCCGTCGCTCAACTACCTGCTCAGCTCGCACGTCTGGCGCCAGGACCACAACGGCTTCTCGCACCAGGACCCGGGCTTCGTCGACCACGTGCTCAACAAGTACCCGCCGGCCGTGCGGGTCTACCTGCCGCCGGACACCAACACCCTGCTCTCGGTGGCCGACCACGCACTGCGCAGCCGGGACTACGTCAACGTCATCGTGGCGGGCAAGCAGCCCACCTTCGACTGGCTGGACATGGACCAGGCGATCGCGCACTGCGCGCGGGGCGCCGGCGTGTGGGAGTGGGCGGGCACCGAGCGCGGCGGCGCGTCCCCGGACGTGGTGCTGGCGTGCGCGGGCGACGTGCCGACCCAGGAGGTGCTGGCGGCGGCCGCGCTGCTCCGCGAGCACCTGCCCGAGCTGGCCGTGCGCGTCGTCAACGTCGTCGACATCGCGCGGCTGCTGCCGAGCGGGGAGCATCCGCACGGGATGACGGACGCCGAGTACGACGCGCTGTTCACCCCCGACCGGCCGGTGATCTTCGCGTACCACGGGTACCCCTGGCTGATCCACCGGCTCGCCTACCGCCGTACCGGCCACGCGAACCTGCACGTGCGCGGCTACAAGGAGCAGGGCACCACGACCACTCCCTTCGACATGGTGGTCCTGAACGACCTGGACCGGTTCCGGCTGGTCATGGACGTCATCGACCGGGTGCCGGGGCTCGCGCTGCGGGCCACGGCGCTCCGCCAGCAGATGCAGGACGCGCGCCTCCGGCACCACGCCTACATCCGGCAGCGGGGCACGGACCTCCCGGAGATCGCGGACTGGAAGTGGCCGTACGAGTGAGCGTCAGAAGGTGACGCGGTCGCCCGTCGTCGCGGCGTGCTCGATTCCGGCGAGCAGCCGCTGGCGGCGGGCGGCGTGCGCGAAGTCCGGTACGTGCGCGGTGCTTTCGGTGAGGTCGGCGAGGACCGCGGCGTACTGGGCACCGACGTTGTACGGGGTGCGGTCCGCCACGTCGGCGAGCGACGGGACGTCGTAGTACCGGCTCGGGACGGGCAGTTCGGCGAGGCCGGCATCGGTGCCGCGGCCGCCGCGCACGGTGAGCACGGCCTGCTGGAGGTGGCCCGAGTCGCCGGTGACGACCAGGTCGCCGTGGCTCCCGTTGATCTCCCAGTGGAAGTCCGTGCCGCGCGACAGCCCGCCGCGGAAGTGCACGGACGCCACGGCGCCCGAGGTGAGCAGGCCACTCACCGCGACCTGGTCCTCGGCCGTCATCGGCGTGGCCCGCCCCGTGCCCTCCTCGTGCACGGTCCCGCGGCGGGTCGCGGTCACCGCGGACAGCTCGGTGAACTCGCCCAGCACCATGGAGAACGCGTCGATGGTGTGCCCGAAGGGGATGGTCAGCATGGTCGCACCGTTCGCCCGGTCGAGCAGGTAAGCCCCGCCCGGCCGGAACTCCGGCCCCCAGCCCCGGCCCGAGGCGACCAGGCTGGTGGACAGCACCTCGCCCACGTACCCGTCGGCGATCAGGTCACGGAGGTACCGGACCGCGGGCGAGCAGCGGGCCTGGAGGCCGGTGAAGGTCCGTACGCCCGCAGCCGCCGCGGCCGCCGCCAGCTCCTCGGCCTCCGCCGCGCCGTTGCCCAGCGGCCATTCGGACAGCACGGCCTTGCCCGCCCCGATGGCGGCGAGTACGGCCTCCCGGTGCAGCGGCACCTTCACGCTGACCACGACGAGGTCGACCTCGTCGCCGGCGGCCAGTTCGGCGGCGCTCCCGTAGGCGAACGGGACGTCGTACTTCTCGCCGGCGGCACGGGCGGAAGCGGCGCTGCTCGCCGACAGGGCGCGTACCTCGAAGCCGGGCAGCCGGCGGAGCGCGGGCAGGTGGGATTGGGCGGCCCAGCCGCCGCGCGCGGAGAGGCCGATGATGCCGACACGGACCGGTGCGGTGGGGTGTGTCATGGCCGGTGCGGTCGTCAGGGTCGGTTCGGTGGGGTGCGTCATGGCCCGGACGCTAGGCGCAGGGGCCTGATAACCCGCAAGGGACCTTGCTACCTTTTGGGAACCATGACTGATCAGCGGGGGCGTGACGCCCGTACGGACCCGGCTTCGCGGCACGACATCTACGCCCTGCTCTGCCCCGGGCGGGCCGTCTTCGAGCTGCTGGCCAACAAGTGGACGGGGCTGGCGATCACCGCGCTGGAGGACGGCCCGCGCCGCTTCGGCGAGCTGCGCCGCAAGCTGGAGGGCGTGAGCCCGAAGGTGCTCACCCAGACGCTGCGCCGGCTGGAGGACCACGGCCTGGTCAGCCGCACCGTCTTCGCTGAGGTCCCGCCCCGCGTCGAGTACGAGCTCACCGAGCTGGGCCGGGGTGCGCTGGAGCCGCTGGCCCACCTGCGGCGCTGGGTGCGCGCCCACACCGGCAGCTTCACCGTGGAGCCGCCGGCGGGCGCGTGACCGGCGGGACAGGCGCCGGCCGCACGGCGGGCGGCGCGGGCACCGGACCGCAGTACTCCGGTGCCCGCCGCCACCCGTCCTTCGGGGATGCCCGGCGAGGGCTGCCGGGCCCGCCGGGCATCCCCGGGTCTCAGGCCGCCTGAACGGTCAGGTCCCAGGCGGGGAAGGGGTCGTCGTACGCCGCCCACGCCGCCGGTCCGTCGGCCAGTTCGCCGGCGGTGAGCAGGGCGCCGGACAGGGCCTCGCGCAGCGCCTCGGCCCGCAGGCCCGTGCCGATGAACACCAGCTCCTGGCCCTGCACGGACAGGCCGCCGGGGCCACCGTGCTCATGGCCGTGCTCGGCCCCGTCGTGGTCGGGCCGGTCGTGCCCGTGCCCGTCGCGCTCGTGCCCCTCGTGCTCGTGGACGCCGTTCGGTTCGAAGCGGGCCACGGCGCCGGCCTGGGACCACAGCCCTGTGACGTCGGGCCGGGTGGCGAGCGTGAAGAAGCCCTTGGAGCGCAGGACTTCGCCGTACGCACCGGCGTCGAGCGGGCCGGTCACCAGGTCCCACAGGCGGCCCGGGTGGAACGGGCGCGGGTCGCGCAGGACCACGGAGGAAATGCCGTACTCCTCCGTCTCCGGCACGTGGTCACCGTTGAGCTCGGCCACCCAGCCGGGCGCCTGCTCGGCCCTGGCCAGGCCGAACAGGCCGGTGCCGAGGATCTCGGCGACCGGGACCACGCCCCGTACCGTGCGCAGCACACGCGCCTTGGGGTTGAGCCGCCGCAGCGTGGCCACCAGCCGGTCGGCCGCCCCCGCTGAGACCAGGTCGGTCTTGTTCAGCAGGATCACGTCCGCGAACTCGACCTGGTCGACGAGGAGATCGCTGACGGTCCGCTCGTCGTCCTCGTACGGCGCGAGGCCGCGGTCCACGAGGTCGTCGCCGCGGCCCAGTTCGGCGGCGAAGTTCACTGCGTCCACGACGGTGACCATGGTGTCCAGCCGGGCCAGGTCGGCGAGCGAGGCGCCGTCCTCCCCGGTGAAGGCGAAGGTGGCCGCGACCGGCATGGGTTCGGAGATGCCGCTGGACTCGATCAGCAGGTAGTCGAAGCGGCCGGCGCGGGCCAGCCGCGCGACCTCGTCCAGCAGGTCGTCGCGGAGCGTGCAGCAGATGCAGCCGTTGGTCAGCTCCACCAGGCGCTCCTCCGTACGGGAGAGCGCGCCGCCGTCCCGTACCAGCGCGGCGTCGATGTTGATCTCGCTCATGTCGTTGACGATCACCGCGACGCGCAGGCCCGCGCGGTTGGCGAGGACGTGGTGGAGGAGCGTGGTCTTGCCGGCGCCGAGGAAACCGGAGAGCACGGTGACCGGCAGCCGGCCGTCGGACGGCGTGGGGTTCATGCCCAGGACGGTAGCACTTGATAATCATGTTCAACAAGGGGGTGGCGAGAGGGCCGCGGGAAGGGCGGAGAACTACGCAGATGCGGTGGAAGAACGCAGGGGCGAACAGCGCTCCTGCGGATGCGGACAGGTATGCAAAAGTTCCTCCGTACGCGGAAGTTGCTTGCCGGTAGCGAGCGGATAGGGTGCAGTCGATCTTCGCTTTCTCCTGCGCCCGCAGGGCCTGTTGGCGATGCCGCAACCGCCCGAGGACCCGTTTGATGTCAGCTCAGACACCCACCCGTCCGCAGCCGGCGCGCGCACCCCTGGTGACGGCGCTGTACGTGTTCCTCGCCGCCCTCGTCGTCACCGGCGGCCTCGCGCTGGGCGCCGTCCTCGCCGGTCCCGCGGCCCTGCGCACCGCGCTGGCCTGGGGCTGCGGAGCGGTCGCCGTGGTGGTCAGCGTGCTGCTGGCGGTCACGGTGCACGCGGTCCGCACGGCCGCCGCGCACCGCGCCCGGCTCGCGGACACCGAGGCGGCGGCGGATCTGCTCGCGGCCGACACGCTGCCCGCCGTGGTGGCCCGGCTGCGCGACGGCGCCTCGGTCGACACCGCGCTCGGCCGTACCGCGCTGCCGGCGTCCCCGGCCCACCGCCGCATCGTGGAGTACCTGGCCGCCGAGGTCGGCCGGAGCGAGCGGATGCGCGCCGCCGCGATGTCCGCCTGCGCCAGCGCGGCGGGCCGGGTCCAGGCGCTGGCCACCAGCATGCTCGCCGACCTGCGCGAGATGGAGCACCGGCACGGCGAGGAGGTCCTGGGCGACCTGCTCAAGCTGGACCACAGCACCGCGCAGGCGGGCCGGCTGGCCGACAGCATCGCCGTACTGACCGGCGCCCGCTCCGGCCGCCGCTGGAACAAGCCGATCGCCATGGAGAGCATCCTGCGCGGCGCGATGGGCCGGATCAGCGCCTACCGCCGCATCCGGCTGCACAGCAGCAGCACAGCGGCGGTCGCCGGGCACGCGGCCGAGGGCGTGATGCACGCACTCGCCGAGATCATGGACAACGCCACCTCCTTCTCGCCGCCCACCTCGACGGTGCACGTGTACGTCGAGGAGGCGCAGGCCGGCGTCGTCGTCAGCGTCGAGGACAGCGGCCTGGTGATGACCGAGACCGCGCTGCGCCGCGCCGAGGCGGCGGTCTCCGCGAAGACCCTGGACCTGATGTCGCTGTCCGGCACCCGGCTCGGCCTCGCCGTCGTCGGCTGTCTGGCCGGCAAGCACGGCCTGACCGTCTCCTTCCGTCCGTCGGCCCGCGGCGGCACCAGCGTCGTCGTGCTGATCCCGCAGCAGCTGATCACCCAGCAGCCGCCGCGCCGCCCGGGGGACGGCAGGACCGAGGGCCACGAGGCGCCCGCCGCGCCCCTGCGCGCCGCACACAACCTGCAGGACCGCGAGATGCACGAGCGCGACACGGCAGGACCCGCCACCGCGCGCGAGCGCACCACCGCCGGCGCCGGCAGCGCCGCGCTGCGGACCACCGACGACCGCCCCACCGTCCCCGACCGGGACGCGGGCACCGCACGCGACGGGGGCGCGGAGCGGGGCCCGGACGACGCGCACGGCCGGCGCACGCCCCAGGACATGGGCGCACCGGACGTGCCAGGACCGCGCGGCGCCGGCCCGGCGCCCGCGACGGAGTACGGACCGAGCGGGCTGCCCAAGCGGCGGCGCGGGCAGACCCTGGCCGGCGCTCCGATTCCGCAGAACCCGCCGGCCGCCGGCCGCACCCGCAGCCGCTCCCACGAGGAGTCGGCGGCGCGCCTGCGCTCCTTCCGCCGGGCCGTGCAGGGCGAGGCCCCGCCCGCTCGGCCCACCACTCCCGAAGCAGCCCCGAAGGACGATCCCCGATGAACACCACCGACAACCGCCTGGACTGGATGCTGGAGAACCTCCTGCAGAAGACGCCGGGCACCCGGCACGCCCTGGTGCTGTCCCGCGACGGCCTCAAGCTCTGCCACTCCAAGGATCTGAGCATCGACCAGGCCGACCAGCTGGCCGCCATCGCCTCGGGCATCCAGTCGCTGTCGCACGGCGCCTCCGTGGAGTTCGGCGACGGCAGCGGCGGGGTGCGGCAGGCCATGACCGAGTTCCACGGCGGCATCCTGTTCATCGTCGAGGCGGGCCACGGCGCGCATCTGGCCGTGGTCGCGGGCGAGGACGCCGACGTCGGCGTGATCGGCTTCAACATGAACGAACTGGTCGAGCAGATCGGCGAGTACCTCAGCGCGGCGCCCCGCGAGGACGGCGGGGCCGCGCTGCCCGGCCGGCCGGCATGAGCCCGCTGGGGCCGGACGAGGACCCGGACCGCCTGTACACGGTCACCGGTGGCCGCAGCCGGGCCACCGGGGCCGCCTTCGACCTGGTCACGCTGATCGTGACCGAGTGCGAGCCGGCCCCCGGCATGCAGTCCGAGCACGTCCGCATCCTGGAGCTGGCCCGGCGCCCGACGGCCGTGGTCGAACTGGCTGCTGAACTGCGGCTGCCGGTGAGCGTCGTACGGATCCTGCTGACCGACCTGCTCGACACGGGCCGGATCACCGCCCGTCATCCGCGCACGGCCGCCCGCGCCGAGCTGCCCGAACCCGACCTGCTGAAGGAGGTGCTCGATGCACTCCAGCGCTTGTGACGAGACGGCCGGGGCCGAACCGGCCGAGAGGGTACGGGCCCCGCTGCACCAGTCCGCCGACAACGGCCTGAAGATCGTGATCGTCGGCGGCTTCGGCGTCGGCAAGACCACCATGGTCCGCTCGGTCAGCGAGATCCGTCCCCTCAGCACCGAGGAGACGATGACCCAGGCCGGCGTCGGCGTGGACGACCCGGCCGGCGTCGAGGCCAAGTCCACGACCACCGTCGCCTTCGACTTCGGCCGCATCACGATCAGCGACCGCAACGTCCTGTACCTCTTCGGCGCCCCCGGCCAGGAGCGCTTCTGGTTCCTGTGGGACCGGCTCTTCTCCGGGACGCTGGGCGCCGTGGTGCTGGTCGACACCCGGCGGCTGCACGACTCCTGGTACGCGATAGACCGGCTGGAGGCGCACGGGATGCCGTTCGTCGTCGCGCACAACGACTTCGGCGGCGAGCGGCACACCCTGGAGCAGATACGGGACGCGCTGGACCTCCCGCCCCACGTGCCGCTGCTCTCCTGCGACGCCCGCGACCGGGAGTCCAGCAAGCAGGTGCTGATCTCCCTCGTCCGCCATCTGTACGCGCTCGCCGCCCAGGAAGCCACCGCATGACCCGAGTTCAGGAGGGTGCACCGTGACCGAAGCCGCGCAGACCGCCGGCTGCCCCGTCTCCGCCGGAGCCGTACCGCTGTACGGCGAGGGGCTGAGCGGCGATCCGGCCCGGCTGTACCGGGAGATGCGCGGCCGGCACGGTGCGGTGGTGCCGGTCCTGCTGGACGGCGGCTTCCCGGCCTGGTTCGTGATCGGCTACCGCGAGCTGCACCAGGTCACCTCCGACCCCGAGCTGTTCGCGCGCGACTCGCGCCGCTGGCACGCCTGGGACCAGGTGCCGGACGACTGGCCGCTGCTGCCGTTCGTCGGGTACCAGCCGTCGGTGATGTTCGCCGAGGGGCCGGAGCACCGGCGGCGGGCCGGGGCGATCAGCGACGCGCTGCTGGCCGTCGACCAGTTCGAGCTCCGGCTGATCTGCGAGCGGCTCGCCGACCAGCTGGTGGACGCGTTCGCCGGGCGCGGCGACGCCGACCTGGTGGCCGAGTACGCGGCGCGGCTGCCGCTGCGCGTGGTCGCCGAGCTGTACGGCGCCCCGGCGGACGAGGTGCCGGACCTGGTACGGGACATCGCCGAGTCGCTGGACGTCCACGAGGGCGCGATCGACGCACACCGGCGGGTGGCGGAGCGGATGGCCCGCCTGGTCGCGGACAAGCACGGGCGCCCTGGCCCGGACATCCCGTCGCGGCTGCTGGCCCACCCGGCGGGGCTGACCGACGAGGAAGTGGTCATCGACCTGCTGGTGGTGATGGCCGCAGCGCAGCAGCCCACCGCCAACTGGATCGGCAACACGCTGCGGCTGATGCTCACCGACGACCGGTTCGCGGTCAGCCTGACCGGCGGCCGGCGCAGCGTCGGGCAGGCGCTGAACGAGGTGCTGTGGGAGGACACCCCGACGCAGAACTTCATCGGGCGCTGGGCGGCCCGCGACACGCAGCTCGGCGGCCACCGCATCAAGGCCGGTGACCTGCTGGTCCTCGGCCTGGCCGCGGCCAACAACGACCCGCTGGTACGGCCGGACTTCGCCGCGGCCGACGCCGACGGCAACCAGGCGCACATGGCGTTCAGCCACGGCGAGCACGCCTGTCCGTACCCGGCGCCGCAGCTGGCGGAGGTGATGGCGCGGGCCGCGGTCGAGGTACTGCTGGACCGGCTGCCGGACGTGGTGCTGGCGGTGCCCGAGAAGGACCTGGTCTGGCACCCGTCGCTGTGGATGCGCGGCCTGACGGGGCTGCCGGTGACGTTCACGCCGACGTACGCGCCGGGGCCCGCCTGACGTTCCCCGCCCGCCGGCGGGGGCGGGGCGGGCGAGGGGCCGTACGGGACGTCCCGTACGGCCCCTGGCGGCCGGTCAGCCCACCGGCGTGAACGTCACCGGCAGCGCGTCCAGGCCGCGGGTGAAGACGCCCTGCTCGCGCGGGGCGGCGCCGGCCTCGATCGCGGCGTCCGGCAGCGCGTCCAGCAGCTGGCCGATGCCGGTCTCCACCTCGGCCTTGGCCAGCAGCGCGCCGACGCAGAAGTGCCGGCCGAGCGCGAAGGCCAGATGGTCGGCGGCGGCGGAGAAGGCCGTCGTCGTCTTCAGGTCGTCACGGAAGATGTTGAAGCGGTCCGGTTCCGCGTACCGCCGCTCGTCCCGCCCGGCCGCGCCGATCAGGCAGGTCACCGTGGCCCCGGCGGGCACCCGGCCGCCGCCGATCTCGACGTCCTCGGCCGGCTGCCGCATGATCATGTGGACCGGGGGCGTGTACCGCAGCGTCTCGGCGAAGGCCCGCTCGATCAGCGACCGGTCCTCCCGCACGGCGGCCAGCTGCTCGGGGTGGCGCAGCAGGTTGTGCAGCACGCCGGCGATGGCCTTGTCGGTGGTCTCGCCGCCCGCGGCCAGCAGCAGGCTGCAGAACGCCTTGATGTCCTCGTCGCTCATCGCCGTGCCGTCGATCTCCGCGGTGCACAGCGTGGAGAGCAGGTCGTCGCCGGGGTTCGCGCGCCGCTCCCGGATGATCGGCAGCATGTACGCGGCGAACTCCTCCTGCGTCCGCAGCCCGGCCGCCGCCACGTCCGGGTCCTGGCTCAGGTTGCCGAGGAAGCCGATGATCGCGGTGTACCAGCGGTGGAAGCGGTCGTGGTCGGCGCGGTCCAGGCCGAGCATGTCGACGATGACGTTGATCGGGAAGCGGGTCGCGAACTGCGCGACGAGGTCGGCCCTGCCGTCCTTGCGGAAGCCGTCGATGAGCTCGCGCGCGTTGCGCTCGATGACCGGCTGGAAGGTCTCCTGGAGCGGGACGCCGCGGAAGGCGGGGGCCACCAGCGCCCGGCGCACGGAGTGCTCGCGGCCGCTCATCTGGAGGATGGTCCGGCCGTGCACCGGCTCCAGCTGCCAGTCGTAGTTCTCGGTGGTGAACACCGGGTCCTTGAAGGCCCGCTCGACGTCCTCGTACCGGGAGACGATGTAGCTCTGCGTGGGCTCGTGGTGGAGCAGCGGGAAGTCGTCGCGCAGGACGCGGTACGCGGCGTACGGGTCCGCCATGAACTCGGGCGAGAGTATGTCCGGCGCTTCTCGGTTCGCGGCCAAGAACGCTCCCTGGGAGTGTGTGGGTGGGGGTGCTGCGGTCCCCACCAAGATCGTTCCTGACCGGCGCCCTTTCAAGACCGCCGACGGAAATCCTTTTCAGGAAGCCTCCCGGCGAGTTGCCCGCCATCACCGCTCTGACCTGCGGCGTTGGGCGGCCGGCGGGGGAATGACAACGGGTACCGGTGCAGCCTTTGGATCTCCCGCCGAAGTGCGGTTTGCTTCGTTCGAGCGCCCTCTGCGGCAGCCCTGCCGCGCGACCGATCCGAGCGCCCATGCGGCAGCCATGCCGCCCGACCCAGGAGGGAGTGGGCCATGACGGGGCACGCCCACGCACACGGTGATCACTCGGGCCACTCGCACGCCGTGGCCGCGGACGCGGACCGCCGCTGGCTGCGTGCCGCGCTGATCCTGATCACCGCGTTCATGGCCATCGAGGTCGTGATCGGCTTCGTCGCCCGGTCGCTCGCGCTGATCTCCGACGCCGCGCACATGCTCACCGACGCCGCCTCGATCGTGCTCGCGCTGATCGCGATGCGGCTGGCGGCCCGCCCGGCGCGCGGCGGCTACACCTACGGCCTCAAGCGCGCCGAGATCCTCTCCGCGCAGGCCAACGGCGTCACGCTGCTGGTGCTGTCGGTCTGGCTGGCGTACGAGGCGGTCCACCGGCTGATCGAGCCGCCCGAGGTCACCGGCGGCCTGGTCCTGGTCACCGCGCTCGCCGGCGTCGTGGTGAACCTCGTCGCGACCTGGTGCATCTCCAAGGCCAACCGCTCCAGCCTGAACGTCGAGGGCGCCTACCAGCACATCCTCACCGACCTCTTCGGGTTCATCGCCACGGCCGTGGCCGGTGCGGTCGTCCTGACCACCGGGTTCGCGCAGGCCGACGCCATCGCGTCGCTGCTGGTGGTGGCGCTGATGCTGAAGGCCGGAATCAGCCTGGTCCGCGACTCGGGCCGGATCTTCATGGAGGCCGCGCCCGCCGGGGTGGACCCGGACGCGCTGGGAGACCGGCTGGTCGCCGCCGACGAGGTCGTGGAGGTGCACGACCTGCACGTCTGGGAGATCACCTCGGGCGACCCTGCGCTCTCCGCGCACGTCCTGGTCGAGCCGGGCGGGGACTGCCACAAGGTCCGCCGCACGCTGCAGGAGCTGCTCGCCGCCGAGTACGGCATCACGCACGCCACGCTCCAGGTCGACCACCTCGGCGAGCAGGACGCCGCCGGCGAGCTGCTGCGCATAGGGCACCGGGACTCCGGCTCCTCCGTCTCCCACTGCGCCGACACGCACGGGCCCGTGCACCGGTCGGGACCGCACGACCACTGAGCCGCCCGACGCGCCTTATCCGGCTTTTCGGGCATCTCCGGGACGACGCGCGGCACACTTGCGGGAAGAGGGGCGCCAGCAACGCCCCTCAGTACGTGCCGGTTTCACGTGAAACGGAGGAGAGATGGCAGCGAGCGCACCGGCCCGCACCGGCGCTCCGCCCGTCACCAGCACGCCGATCCGCCACCGGTCGCGTGCCGTCCTGGCCACCGTGCTGCTGGTGCTCGGCTGCATCCTCGCCCCGTCGGCCCTCACCGCCGGCTGGGCGCGCGCCGAACTCACCGACACCGCCCGCTACACCGCCACCACCGCACCGCTCTCCCGCGCCCCGGCCGTCCAGCGGAACATGGTCACCGCGATCACCGACGGCGTGATGCAGCGGGTGGACCTGTCACCGCTGGTGAACGCCGTACCGCCGGAGCAGCGCCCCGCCGTGCGCAAGCGGTTCACCCGCGGCGTCCGCGACTTCGTGGCCACCCAGATCCGCGGCGTGGTCGCCTCCCGCTCGTTCCCCGCCCTGTGGAACCACGTCAACGGCACCACCCACGCCTCGCTCGTCACCGCGCTCTCCGCGTCCGGCGAGCGGTCCGTGAAGCTGGACCTCCAGCCCGTCGTGGACCGCGCCCGGGCCCGCCTCGCCCGCACCGTGCCGGCCGGCGCCCGGCTGATCCAGCGGGTCCATGTCTCCGGCACCACGCTCGTCCTGCTGCGCCCCGGCGAGGTGGACCGGTTCCGCGGCCCGTACGAGAAGGTGCGGACGCTCGGCCGGCTGCTGCCCGTCGCGGCCGTGCTGTGCCTGGTGTCCGGGCTGCTGGTCGCGCCGCGCCGCCGCCGGGCACTGCTCGGGACCGGCCTGGGCTGCGCGGCGGGCGGCGCGCTGCTGCTCGCCGTGTTCGCCGCCGCGCGCGGCTACGCCCTCGACGCGCTCCCCCGGTCGGTGACCCGGGCCACGGGCGAGGCGGTGTTCGACGCGCTCACCGCGAGCGCCCGGCTCGGCGGCCTGCTGCTGCTCGCCGCCGGACTCCTCACCGCCCTGGCGGCCTTCGTGCCGGGTGCCCTCGCGGCGCGGCGCGCCCGGCGGGAGCTCAGAGACCGATGACCGTCTTGCCCTGCGCGCGGCCCGTGCGGCTGCGGGCCAGGGCCTCCGGCGCCTCCTGCAGCTGGACCTCGCTGGTGATGAGGACGGTGAGGCGGCCCGCGTCGAGCTGGTCGGCGAGGATCGACAGCAGCTGCGGCGAGGGGCGGTTGACGAAGTTGAAGCCGCGCAGGTTCTGGTCGATGAGCATGTCCGCGTCGGCCGCGCCGATCGTGGAGACGACCGTGCCGCCCTCCCGGACGACGCCCGTCATCTCCGCGAACGCCTCCGGCCCGCTGACCAGGTCGACCAGGACGTCCACCCCGTCCGGGTGAGCGGCCCGCACCTGCTCGGCCACCGGTCCCCGGGTGTGGTCCACGGTGGCCGCAGCACCGAACTGCGTCATCAGCTCCGCGCTGCCCTCCCGTGCCGTGGCGATCACCTCGGCGCCGCGCTGGGCCGCGAGCTGCGTGACGAACGTGCCGACGCCACCGGTCGCGCCGACCACCAGCACCCGCTTGCCCTCGGCGATCCGGGTCTCCTCGACGAGGTTGTACGCGGTCATCCCGGCCGTCGGCACCGCGGCCGAGGTCGCGTACGTGACGTTCCGCGGCGCGTGCGCGATGGCGTCCTCGGCGGCGACGGCGTAGTCCGCGTAGGAACCGCCGCCCCTGCCCACCAGCTGGAACTGGCCGAACACCTGGTCACCGACCGTCCAGCGGCGCACGCCCGGACCGATCGCGACCACCTCGCCCGCGCCGTCGGCGCCCAGGACCAACGGGAAGGAGTGCGGCACGGCGTCCTTGAGCATGCCGTCGGCGATCTTCCAGTCGACCGGGTTCAGCCCGGCCACCGCCATCGCCACCAGCACCTCGCCGGGCCCCGGCTCGGGCTGCGGCAGGTCCATCAGCTCGGGCTCGGCCCCGAAAGCACTGACTGCTACGGCTCTCATCGTGGCGTCCCTTCACCTCTCCGTACCCGGCCCCTGTCCGGCCCCTGCCGCCAAGGATCGTAAGCACGCGGGTGCCGCCCGGCGCAGCAGGCGCCGGGCCGTGCCCCCGAAGCAACTCGTACGGCCGCCCTCCGGCACCGCCCCGGCACGGAGGCGCCGGGTTTGGCGGGCCACCGGTGCGGTTACCCCTCCCCCTTATGAAGGGCGACAAGAAGGACGAAGCGACCGTACGGGCGGGCCGGCGCACCGTCGCGATCACCCGCCCGGACAAGGTGCTCTTCCCGGACGACGGCATCACGAAGCTGGACGTGGCCGAGCACTACCGGGCCGTCGCCCAGCGCGCGCTGCCGCACCTGCGCGGCCGGCCCCTGATGATGGAGCGGCATCCGGACGGCATCGGCGGTCGGCCCCTGATGCAGAAGAACGCGCCGGACTACTTCCCCGACTGGATCCGCACCTCCGTGCAGGAGAAGGCCGGCGGCAAGGTCACGCACGTCGTCTGCGACGACGCCGCCACCCTGGTCTACCTGGCCGGGCAGGCGTCCCTCACCCAGCACCGCTGGCTCTCCCGGGAGGACACCCCCAACGAGCCCGACCTCCTGATCGTCGACCTGGACCCCTCGGAGGGCGCGGACTTCGAGGACGTGCGCTGGGCGGCCGGCCGGGTCTGCGCGCTGTGGGACGAGGTCGGGCTGCCCGCACGGCTGATGACCACCGGCTCGCGCGGGCTGCACGTCATCGCGCCGCTGGACGCCAAGGCCGACTACGACGCGGTACGGGACTTCGCGCACCGTGCCGCCGAACTGCTCGCCGACCGCCACCCGGACCGGCTCACCACCGAGCAGCGCAAGGCCGACCGCCCCACGAAGGGCGGCCGGGGCCGCATCTACCTCGACGTGCAGCGCAACGCCTACGCGCAGACCGCGGTCGCGCCGTACAGCGTGCGCGCCAAGCCGGGCGCACCGGTGGCCGTACCGATCGGCCGCGACGAGCTGGACGACCCCGAACTGCACGCCCAGCGGTGGACGCTCCGCACCGTCCCCGAGCGCCTGGAGGCGGCCGACCCGTGGTCCGGCGACGGCTGGCGCGGCCGGTCGGTGGGTGCCGCGGCGAAGCGACTGCCGGAGGAGTGAGAAGCGGCGCGGGGCAGCGCACGCCCGAGGAATGAAGCGCGGCGCGGCGGGGAGCCGCGCCGCGCGCCCGCTCAGACGCCGATGTCGCCGCCGTCCTTGCGCCAGACGCTGACCACCGAGGGACGGACCAGCACGCCCGGCCCGTCCGGCCAGTGCGACGCCGGCTTCTCCACGCTCGCGCCGTCCACCTCGCCCGGGTGCTGCACCGCGACCATCACCCGGCGCTCCTGCACGATCGGGCCGCAGGTCTCCGCGCCGGTCGGCACGGTGAGGAACTGCCGCACCTCGCCCCGCCGGGCACCGGTCGTGGCCACGCCGAACAGGCCGTCGTGGCTGCCCAGGGCGTTGCCGTCGGTGGAGATCCACAGGTTGCCGTGCACGTCGAAGGTGATGTTGTCGGGGCAGGAGATGGGGTTGACCTGGTCCTTGGGGAAGCCGCCGAAGTACGTCGACGGGTCCTCCGGGTCACCGCAGACCAGGAAGAGGTTCCACGTGAAACGTCCGGCCGCCGGGTCGTTGCGGTGCTCGGTCAGCTCCAGGATCTGGCCGTGCTTGTTGGCGTTCCGCGGGTTGGCCTCGTCGGCCGGTGCCTTGCCGGCCTTGCCGCGGTCGCTGTTGTTGGTCAGCGCCACGTAGACCTTGCCGGTACGGGGGCTGGGCTCGACGTCCTCGGGGCGGTCCATCTTCGTGGCGCCCACCTTGTCGGCGGCCATCCGCGTGAAGACGTACACCTCTTCCGCCGTCATGCCGGGCACGTGCGAGGTGGTGCCGGTAGCCAGCGGGATCCACTCGCCGTGGCCGTCGAACTCGCCGTCCGCCGGCAGCTTCCCCGACCCGTCGATCTGGCCGGCCGGGCTGTCGCCGGTGAACTTGGCGACGTACAGCGTGCCCTCGTCCAGCAGCGTGCGGTTGTGCTCGCGGGCCGCGGCGCTCGTCCCGCGCTTCATCCGCTTGGCGGAGACGAACTTGTAGAAGTAGTCGAACTTCTCGTCGTCACCCATGTAGAGGACGGGTCGGCCGTCCGGCGTCAGCCGCGGTTCGGCGGCCTCGTGCTTGAAGCGGCCCAGCGCGGTGAGCTTGCGCGGCGTGGAGTCGGGGTCGAACGGGTCGATCTCCACCACCCAGCCGAAGCGGTTGGTCTCGTTGGGCTCCTTCGCCACGTCGAAGCGCGGATCGAACCGCTCCCACTTGCGCTGGCTGGCCCCGCCCGTGATGCCGTACCGCTTCAGCCGCGCCACGGTCCGCGCGTCGGTGACCTGGTCGGCGTTGCCGAAGTACTGGTTGAAGTTCTCCTCGCCGGACAGCACCGTGCCCCACGGCGTGATGCCGCCACCGCAGTTGTTGAGCGTGCCGAGGATGCGGGTGCCCTTGGGGTCGGCGGAGGTCTTCAGCAGGTCGCTGCCGGCCGCCGGACCGGTCACGTCGAAGGGCGTGGTGCCGGTGATCCGCCGGTTGAGACGGTGCCGGGGCACCGCGGTGAGCCGGCCGCTGCGCCGCTCCTCCTGCGCCGCGAGCACCGTCAGGCCGTGCGCCTGCAGCCCGATCTCGGCCTGCTCGCGAGTGGGGTGCTCCGCGTCGTACCCGGCGAACATCAGGTTCTCGTCGGTGTACTCGTGGTTGACCACCAGCAGCTGGCGGTCCCGCTCGCCCGGCAGGTCCAGTACGGCCATGTAGTCGTTGTTGTAGCCGAACTGCCCGGCCTGGGCCTTGGCGGACTGACGGTCAGCGTCGAACGCCGGCGCACCGCGCAGCACCGGGTCGCCCCAGCGGATGACGATGTTCTGCTCGTGCCCCGCGGGAACGGTCACCGTGTCGGCGGTGTTGGGCGCGACGGGGGAGAACCGCAGGCCGCGCGCGGGGCGGCGGGCGTGCCGGGTGGCACCGGCGGCGGTACCGGACGCGGCGCCGGAGCCGGCCGCGGCGGCGGGCGCGGCACCCGGGCCGGTCAGTACGGCGCCGGTGGCGGCCGCCGCCGTGACGACGGCACTCGCGCGCAGCACGGAACGACGGGAGAGCGCGCTCGCGATCACGTCGCCCACGTACGCGTTGTCGCTGGTGTTGGGCGTCTCGTGGAAGCAGGCGTCGCCGCACCGGTAGCGGCAGGTGAGGGCCGAACGGCCGCCGGGGTGCGAGCCGATCAGCGGCAGCAGCTTGCGCACGGTGTTCCTTCCCCGGGCCGCTCGGCTTGCCGTTCGGCCGGTTTGACGGTTGGTCTGATGACCGAATTCGTGTGATCAGCGGTGACGGTATGGGCACAGGCCCGACACGCGGCGACAAAAGGATGAACTGACGGTGAATCCGGGCTGCTTCGGCTCGTGCCGCAGCACGACGCGCGGGGTCCCACGATGCGATAGGGCCTGGCCGCTACCCTTTGGTGTCCGTGCAGGTCAGGAACGCACTGCGTTTATCGGACATTCGCCGCACCCACCACCGCACGACACCACACGCACGAGAGGTACGCCGATGGGCATTCGGAGTCTGCTGCGCAACGCTTTCGGTCGCTCCAAGGCGGCCCGTAAGGAACCGAATGCCGCCGCGGAGACGGAGGCCACCGACGCGGCGGCCATTCCGGAGGCCCGCGAGGAGGCGGCACCGGCGGAGTCGGCACCGGCCACCGCCGAGAAGGAGGTGCCCGCGGCCCGTACGGAGCAGGAGCCGGCCCGTACGGAGGTGTACGCGGAGACCGCACCGGCGGCGGGCGCCGCGGTGATGGCCGGCTCGGCCGGCTCCGCGGGCCCGGCCACGGGCTCGGCGTCGTCCGAGGTGTCGGACCTGGTGCGGGAGGCGTTCGACCGGCCGTCGACCGACCGTCCGTCAGCCGAGCGCCTGCCGGCGAAGGAGGCCGCTGAGGCGAAGCCCGCTGACGACGTGTCGGCCGAGGCCGAGGCCCCTGCCGGGGCGAAGACGGAGGACAAGGCGGAGGCCGAGGCCGCGGTCGAGGCGGAGGACAAGGCCGAGGTCGAGGTCGAGGTCGAGGCGAAGCCCGAGGCTGAGGTGAAGCCCGCGGTCGAGGCCGCGAAGGAGCCTGCAGCGGAGGCCACTACCGAGGCCGCGACGGAGCCCGAGACCGCAAAGGAGCCCGAGGCCGAGGTCGAGGCCGCGCCCGCAGCGGAGCCGGTCGGGGAGCCCGCCGTCGAGCCCGTCGCGGAGACCCCCGAGCCGGTGGCCGCCGAGGCCGAGGCCAACACCGAGGCAGCTGAACCCGAGGCCACCGAGCCCAAGGCCGACAAGCCGGAAGCCATCCCGCAGACCGAGGACGAGCCGAAGGCCGAGGACGAGCCGCAGCCCGTGGCCGAGCCCCAGGCCGACGACGAGCCGAAGGCCAAGGACGAGCCGGTGGCCACTCCCACCATCCCCGCCGCGCGTTCCGAGGTGCCCGCCGAGACGGTCGCCACCGAGCCGGCGCCTGCGCCCGAGGCCGCCCCGGCCCCCGAGGCCGCCGAGGCGCCCGTCCCCGCCGGCGACGGCGCGGACGCCGCGATCTCGCTCAGCAAGGTGGAGACGGTCGCGCCCGGGCTGGTCAGCCTGTACAAGGACGCCGGTGCGGCGCTGGCGAAGCAGGGCCTGGGCACCCAGCGCGCCGCCGTCTACCTCGTACTCGACCGCTCCGGCTCGATGCGCAACTACTACAAGGACGGCACCGTCCAGCACCTCGCCGAGCAGGCCCTCGGCCTCGCCGCGAACCTGGACGACGACGGCACCGTGCCCGTCGTCTTCTTCTCCACCGACGTCGACGGCACCGCCGACCTGGACCTGACCTCGTACGAGGGCCGGATCGAGGAGCTGCACGCGGGCCTCGGCCACATGGGCCGTACCAACTACCACTGGGCGATCAAGGCCGTCGTCGACCACTACAAGAAGTCGAAGACCACGGCGCCGGCGTTCGTGATCTTCCAGACGGACGGCGCCCCGACGTCCAAGCCCGCCGCCGAGAAGGCGCTGTGCGAGGCGGCCGACCTGCCGATCTTCTGGCAGTTCGTCGGCTTCGGCGACCCCGAGGCCAAGGGCTTCGACTTCCTGCGCAAGCTGGACGACCTGGCCGTACCGGAGAAGCGCAAGGTCGACAACGCCGGCTTCTTCCACGCCGGCCGCGACCCGCGCGCCGTCGCCGACGCCGAGCTCTACGCGCAGCTGATGATCGAGTTCCCGGAGTGGCTCACCGAGGCGCGCACCGCGGGCGTACTCAAGGACAGCTGAAAGGCCAGCTGACCGGCAGCGTCAGCAGCGGACCCGGCCCGGCGGCCCCGCAAGGGGCTCCCGGGCCGTTCCGCTGCCAGGACACTTCGTCCGCTCCCGCCCACCGCTCAGCCCGCCGCCGTACGCACGACGACGCACGCACGGCGAAACCCACCGCTCAGTCCGCCGTCGTGTGGGCGAGGAACAGCGACCAGGCCGCCCGGGAGAACGCCAGCCGCGGCGCCTCCTCGTCCGCGCCCCGCCGCGAGTCCCGTACGTGGACCCCGCTCGCGGTGATCGCCACTTCCACGCAGGTGCCGTCCGTCTCACGGCTGTAGCTCGACGAGACCCATCTCAGCTGCTCTTCCACGGCCCGCCCCTCCCCCTGGTCCCTCCTCCCCACAGCATCCCCGGTCGTCAGCGCCCCATGCGCGGCCCCCCGCACGGCCACGTGCACGGGGCCGTGCGCGCGCCCGCCGGGCGCAGGAAAGGGGGCGCGGTGACCCCCTGCCGGGCGAGTACGATATTGGCGTTCCGTAGTGCAAAAAATCACTCACCGTAGCGACTTGGGAGCAGCCGGCAATGGCTCGACACCTCATCACCAGCGCCCTTCCGTACATCAACGGGATCAAGCACCTGGGCAACATGGTGGGGTCCATGCTCCCGGCCGACGTGTACTCCCGCTATATGCGGCAGCGCGGGCACGACGTGCTGTACATCTGCGCCACCGATGAGCACGGCACCCCCGCCGAGCTGGCCGCGAAGGACGCCGGCCAGTCCGTCGACGCGTTCTGCGCCGAGCAGCACGACGCGCAGAAGGCGATCTACGAGGGCTTCGGGCTGGCCTTCGACCACTTCGGCCGCAGCTCCTCGCAGCAGAACGTCGAGCTGACCCAGCACTTCGCGCGCAAGCTGCACGAGAACGGCTTCATCGAGGAGCGGGCGATCCGCCAGGTCTACTCGAAGGCCGACGAGCGCTTCCTGCCCGACCGCTACATCGTCGGCACGTGCCCGCACTGCGGTTACGACAAGGCCCGCGGCGACCAGTGCGAGAACTGCACCCGCGTGCTGGACCCGACCGACCTGATCGACGCCCGCTCGGCGATCAGCGGCAGCAGCGACCTGGAGGTGCGCGAGACCAAGCACCTCTTCCTGCTGCAGTCCAAGCTCCAGGGCGAGGTCGAGAAGTTCATCGACGAGACCGGCGAGGAGTGGCCGACGCTGGCCTCCTCCATCGCCCGCAAGTGGCTGACCGAGGGCCTGCACGACCGCGCGATCACCCGTGACCTGGACTGGGGCGTGCCGGTGCCGGCCGACGTCTGGCCGGACCTGGCCGCCGAGGGCAAGGTCTTCTACGTCTGGTTCGACGCCCCGATCGAGTACATCGGCTCGACGAAGGAGTGGGCGGACGCGGCGCCCGACGGCGAGGTACGGGACTGGAAGTCGTGGTGGTACGAGGCCGACGACGTCCGGTACACGGAGTTCATGGCCAAGGACAACGTGCCGTTCCACAGCGTGATGTTCCCGGCGACGCAGCTGGGCACCCGCGAGCCGTGGAAGAAGGTCGACTTCCTCAAGGCCTTCAACTGGCTGAACTACTACGGCGGCAAGTTCTCCACCTCGCAGCGGCGCGGCATCTTCACCGACGCCGCGCTGGAGCTGCTGCCCGCCGACTACTGGCGCTACTTCCTGATCGCGAACGCGCCGGAGTCCGACGACACCTCCTTCACCTGGGAGCTGTTCTCCTCCTCGGTCAACAAGGACCTGGCCGACACCCTCGGCAACTTCGTCAACCGCGTGCTGTCGTTCTCGCGGAAGCGCTTCGGTGACGAGGTCCCGGCGGGCGCCGAGCCCGGTGAGGCCGAGGCGAAGCTGGGCGAGGAGATCGCCCGGCTGCTCGCCGAGTACGAGGAGCACATGGACGCGCTCCAGTTCCGCAAGGCCGCGGCCGCGCTGCGTGCCCTGTGGAGCGCGGGCAACTCCTACCTGGAGGAGAAGGCCCCCTGGCTGGAGATCAAGACCGACAAGGACGCGGCGGCGCTGACGCTGCGTACGGCGATGAACCTCATCCACCTGTACTCGGTGGTCTCCGAGCCCTTCATCCCGGCGTCGGCGAAGGCCATGCGCGGCGCGTTCGCGCTGGCCGACGACACGGCCCTGTGGGTCACCGCCGATGAGGCCAAGGCCCTCGCCTCGGTCCCGGCCGGCACCCCCTTCACCGTTCCCCCGGTCCTCTTCGCCAAGATCACCGAAGACGACCTCGCGGCCTACAAGGAGCGCTTCGGCGGCGAGGAGTAAGCCCCACAACGCCCTGCCGAAGGGCCCGGAACCCCACGGGTTCCGGGCCCTTCGCCGTCGTGGGCGGGTGGGGCGGACATCCCGGTGACGCACGAGGGGCCCGGAACCGCTCGGCGGTTCCGGGCCCCTCGGGGTGTGTGCCGGTTACTTGATCTGCGGCTTGCGGATCGAGAGGTGGAGCTCCTTCAGGCGGGACTCCTCGACCTCGCTCGGGGCGCCCATGAGGAGGTCCTGGGCGTTGCCGTTGAGCGGGAAGGCGATGGTCTCGCGGATGTTCGGCTCGTCCGCGAGGAGCATCACGATGCGGTCCACGCCCGGGGCGATGCCGCCGTGCGGCGGGGCGCCGAACTTGAACGCGCGGAGCATGCCGCCGAACTCGGCCTCGACGGTCTCCTTGTCGTAACCGGCGATCTCGAAGGCCTTGTACATGACCTCCGGCTCGTGGTTACGGATCGCGCCGGAGGACAGCTCGACGCCGTTGCAGACGATGTCGTACTGCCAGGCCAGGATGTCCAGCGGGTCCTTGGTCTCCAGCGCCTCCAGGCCGCCCTGCGGCATGGAGAAGGGGTTGTGGGAGAACTCGATCTTGCCGGTCTCCTCGTCCTTCTCGAACATCGGGAAGTCGACGATCCAGCAGAACCGGAAGACGCCCTCCTCGAAGTGGCCGGCGCGCTTGGCGGCCTCGACGCGGACCGCGCCCATGATCTTCGAGACCTCGTCGAACTCGCCCGCGCCGAAGAAGACGGCGTGGCCGGGGGCCAGGTCGAGCTTCTCCACCAGCGCCTTGACGTCGTCCTCGGTGAGGAACTTGGCGATCGGGCCGGTGAGGGCGTTCTCCTCGCCGACGCGGACCCAGGCCAGGCCCTTCGCGCCCTGCTCGACGGCGTACTCACCGAGCTGGTCGAAGAACTTGCGCGGCTGGTCGGCGGTGTCCGGCACGGCCAGCGCGCGGACGTGCTTGCCGGCGAACGCCTTGAAGCCCGAGCCCTCGAAGACGTCGGAGACGTCCACCAGCTCCAGCTTGGCGCGCAGGTCCGGCTTGTCGTTGCCGTACTTCAGCATCGACTCGCGGAACGGGATGCGCGGGAACGGCGAGGTGACCTCGCGGCCGCCGCCGAACTCGGTGAAGAGCTCGGTCATCAGCTTCTCGACGGGCTGGAAGACGTCCTCCTGCTCGACGAAGGACATCTCGATGTCGAGCTGGTAGAACTCGCCCGGCGAGCGGTCGGCGCGGGCGTCCTCGTCGCGGAAGCACGGCGCGATCTGGAAGTACCGGTCGAAGCCCGCGATCATCAGCAGCTGCTTGAACTGCTGCGGGGCCTGCGGCAGGGCGTAGAACTTGCCGGCGTGCAGGCGCGAGGGGACCAGGAAGTCGCGCGCGCCCTCGGGGGAGGTGGCGGACAGGATCGGCGTCGCCATCTCGTTGAAGCCGAGGGAGACCATCTTCTGCCGGATGGCGGAGATGACGGCCGTGCGCAGCATGATGTTGCGGTGCATGCGCTCGCGGCGGAGGTCGAGGAAGCGGTACTCCAGGCGCTTCTCCTCGTTGACCCCGTCCTCGGCGTTGATCGTGAAGGGGATCTGCTCGGCGGCGCCGAGCACCTCGACCGCGGAGACCTCGATCTCGATCTCGCCGGTGGGCAGGTCGGGGTTGACGTTGTCCGCGCCGCGGGCGCTGACCTTGCCGTCGATGCGGACCACGGTCTCCTTGGTCAGGGAGCCGAGTGCCTCGTTGGCGGGGGTGCCGGGGCGGGCGACGAGCTGCGTGATGCCGTAGTGGTCGCGCAGATCGATGAAGAGGATGCCGCCCAGGTCACGTCGATTGTGCAGCCAGCCGCTGAGGCGGACGTCGGTGTCGACGTCCGCGGCCCGGAGCTCGCCGCAGTTATGGGACCGGTACCGATGCATCGCTCATCCAAGTCGTCGCGAGTCGAGGTGGGGCAACGGGGACGGGAGGCCGGGTCGGCTCCCGGTCGGTACCCGATGATCACCCCAGGATTGGCATAACCGCTCCAGGTTACCGCTCCACCCCCGCCCTCCGGGTTGCCATATCCACGACAAAGCACCCGAGAGCTCCCCGGTGGAACACCATGGGACCAGGGTCACGTGCTTCTCACTGGTGGGCCTCCGTGAAACCCACATAAAGTGATGCAATGCGCACCAAGGACGTCCTGGCCGCCATCGGCACCGGCCTCTGGCACTGGGACCACGCAGTCGGCAAGGTGTCGCTGGACGCAGAGGCGGCCAGGCTGCTCGGCCTGCCCGAGGAGCCCGCCGACTTCAGTGAGGCCTTCATCCGCTCCCGCTTCCACGCCGTCGACTTCGCCGAGATCAACGGCGTCGTCCACCTCGCGCTGACCGAGGGCACCCTCGCCGAGGGCCGGCTCCGGGTCATGCGCGACGACGGCAAGGTGCTGCGCGTCATCCGCTGCCGGGCCCGCGTCACGCCGCTGGACAACAGCTACGAGCTGGTCGGCACCCTCCAGGAGGTCCCCGAGCCGCAGCCCGGTACGTCCGCGGCGCGCACCCCCGTCACCGGCGACTGGCGCCGCTCCCGCGAGGCGTTCCTGCTGGACGCGGGGCGCGCGCTGGCCGAGGCCCGGTCCACCGCCGAGGTGCTGCGGGTGGCGGCCGGGCTGTCCATGCCCGGCTTCATGCCCGACGGGCTCGCCGTCTTCGGCATCAAGGGCGACCGCATATCCGTGATCGGGCACCACGGGCACAAGCCCGGGGCCGAGCGCCCGTTCGCCGACATGCCGCTGGAGACCGAGTACCCGGCCGCCGAGGTGATACGGACCGGGCGGGCCATCTACCTGCCCACGCCGGACGAGTACCGCCGCCGGTTCCCCGCGACCTGGCCGATGGCCGAGCGCTTCGAGCGGCAGTCCTGGGCCTTCCTGCCGCTGATCAGCGCGGGGCGTACGGTCGGCGCCTGGATGGCCGCCTTCGCCCAGCGCGTCGCCTTCACCCCCGACGAGCGCTCCGTGCTCACCACCGTGGCCCGGATGCTCGCGCAGGCCCTGCACCGGGCCGGCGACCAGGAGTCGCAGCTGGAGCTGACGACGGGCCTGCAGCGCAGCATGATGCCGACGGTCCAGCCGGACATCCCCGGCATGGCGGTGGCCGCGCGGTACGTCCCCACCGGCGGTGGCCTGGAGGTCGGCGGCGACTGGTATGACATGATCACGCTGCCGTCCGGCCGGATCGCGCTGGTCATCGGGGACGTCCAGGGCCATGACGTACGGGCCGCCGGGCTCATGGGCCAGCTGCGGATCGCGCTGCGGGCCTACGCCTCCGAGGGCCACCACCCCGACGCCGTCCTCTCCCGCGCCTCCCGCTTCCTCTGCGGCCTGAACGACACCGAGGCCGAGGGGCTGGACCCGCGCTTCGCCACCTGCCTCTACATCGAGGTCGACCCGGCCACCGGGCTGCTGGACATCGCGCGGGCGGGCCATCCGGACCCGGCGATCCGGATGACCGACGGCACGATGCTGGTGCGGCCGACGGCGGGCGGCATCCCGCTGGGCATCGACCCGGACACCGACTACCCCACCACCCGGCTCGTCCTGGAGCCCGGCGAGACGATGCTGGTCTGCACGGACGGGCTCATCGAGACCGGCGGGCACGACCTGGAGAGCGGCTGGTCGCGGCTGCGGGACGTCATGGAGGGCCATGACGACCCGGAGGCCGGCGACTGGCTGGAGCAGCTCGCCGACGCCCTCGTCCAGGCCGTGCACGGGCCGTCCTCGCACCACACCACGGGGCCGCTGGCGGACCGCCGCGAGGACGACATCGCGATGCTGCTGCTGTGCCGGGAGGGCGGCAGCTGCGCCATCGGCACCGGCGGGCTGCAGCCCGGGCTGCCCGTCCGCCGTACCGTCCTGACCATCGCGCAGGCCGAGCCGGAGCGGATCGCCGAGGCCCGCGGCCAGATCCGGGACGTGCTGCACGACTGGGCCGACGAGGACCAGGTCGACTCGGCCGTCCTGATGGTCTCCGAGATGGTCACCAACGTCCTGCTGCACACCGACGGCGACGCCCTGCTGGTCGCCGAGATCTCCGGCATGCGGGGCGCCCGGCGGATCCGGGTGGACGTGGCCGACAGCAGCGACGAGCTGCCGCACCGCCGCCGCCCCGGCGAGCTGGCGTCCTCCGGGCGCGGCCTGGTCCTGATGGAGCTGCTGGCCGGCGCCTGGGGCGTGGACCCGCGCGGGGACGGCAAGTCCATCTGGTTCGAGCTGTACGAGGACGCGGGCGACGCCACCGCCGCCGTGCCGGACGCGGCTCAGGCCGGGGAGGCCCCCGGCGAGTCCCCGGGCGGCGGTCCCTCGCTGTCCGGCCCGTCGCTGTCCGAGCCGGCGGCGTAGTGCGCGTGCAGTTCTGACAGGATGCCCGTCGCGGCGGCCGTCAGCGGCACGGCCAGCAGCATCCCGAGGATGCCCGCGACGCTCGCGCCCGCGGTGATCGCCAGCAGCACCACGGCGGGGTGCATGTGGACGGTACGGCTCTGGATCATCGGCTGCAGGACGTGGCCCTCCAGGACCTGTACCGCCAGCACCACGCCCAGCGCCCACAGCGCGATCACGAACCCCCGGTCGGCCAGCGCCACCAGCACCGAGACGGCGCCGGAGATGAAGGCGCCGAGGTACGGGATGTACGCGCCGACGAAGACCAGCGCGCCCAGCCCGACCGCGCCCGGCACACCCAGGATCAGCAGGCCGACGGTGATGCACACGGCGTCGATCAGCGCGATGAGGGTGGTGCCGCGCATGAAGCCCTCCACGGCCTCGAAGCCGCGCCGCGCCATCCGCTCCAGCTGCGGCCCCGACCCGCCCGGCGCCCAGGAACGGAGCACGCCCACCGCCTTGTCGGCGTCCCGCAGGAAGAAGAACGTCAGCAGCAGCGCCAGCACGGCGGCGGCCACCGTCTGGCCGAGCAGGCTGATGCCGGAGAGCAGCCCGGTGGCGGCCCGGCCGCCGAACTTCTGCGCCAGCTGCTTCGCGTTCGCCGTCAGGTCGCCCAGCGAGGTGCCGGTGGCCCCCAGGTGCTTGGTCAGCTCTCTGGTCGCCTGCTGCACCGACGACACGATCTGGTCGCCGGTGTCGATCAGCGCCGCCACCACGATGTATCCGGCCCCGCCGACGACCACCAGCATGACGACGCAGGTCAGCCCGGAGGCCAGCGAGCGGTTCAGCCGCATGGCGACCAGCCGCCGGTAGACCGGGCCGAGCAGGGCGCTGCCCAGCAGGGCCAGCAGGACGGGCGTCACGGCCGCCTTCAGGTGCACGGTCAGCCAGACGGCGACCGCGACCACCGCGACGACCAGCAGCACCACTCCGCACCAGGCCGCGGCCCGGCGCGCACCGAGAGGAAGCAGAGCTTCCTGTTCATCCATCTTCGTCCGCTTCTGCACCGGACCAGTCCACCATGCGCGCCCCGGGGGCGCGGGGAACCGCGCGCCCGGCCGGACACATCCGGCACGCGGCCGACGGGGCGAGCCCCCGCGGCGGGCCGCCGGCCACCGGGCATGCCGACAGCACAAAGCCGCGCCCTGCGTTTCACGTGAAACGCAGGGCGCGGCCGAGGGTGGGTGGGATCAGCCGGCGGCGGCCGGAATCGTGCCCAGCCGTCCCGCCTGGAAGTCCTCGAAGGCCTGGGCCAGCTCCGCGTGGGTGTTCATCACGAACGGGCCGTAGTGCATCATCGGCTCGCGGATCGGCTGCCCGCCGAGGAGGACGACCTCGAAGTTCGGGCTGCGGGACTCCTGGGTGGCGTCCGCCTTGATGGTGAGCGAGTCACCGTTGCCGAAGACGACCGCCTGGCCCATCCGGAACGGACGGCCCTCGGGCCCCGCCGTGCCGCGCCCGGCCAGGCCGTACGCCAGCGCGTTGAAGTCCGACCGCCAGGGCAGCGTCAGCTCGGCGCCCGGGTTCAGCGACACGTGCATCATCGTGATCGGCGTGTGCGTGATGCCGGGACCCTGGTGGCCGTCGATGTCGCCCGCGATCAGCCGCAGCAGCGCACCGCCGTCGGACGAGGTCAGCAGCTTGACCTGGCCGCCGCCGATGTCCTGGTAGCGGGGAGCCATCATCTTGTCCTTCTTCGGCAGGTTCACCCACAGCTGGAGGCCGTGGAAGAGACCGCCGGACATCACCAGCGACTCCGGCGGCGCCTCGATGTGCAGCAGGCCGGAGCCCGCCGTCATCCACTGGGTGTCGCCGTCGTTGATGGTGCCGCCGCCCCCGTGCGAGTCCTGGTGCACGAAGGTGCCGTCGATCAGGTACGTGACCGTCTCGAAGCCGCGGTGCGGGTGCCAGGGCGTGCCCTTGGGCTCGCCGGGTGCGTACTCCACCTCGCCCATCTGGTCCATCATGATGAACGGGTCGAGGTGCTTGTAGTCGATGCCGGCGAAGGCGCGACGGACGGGAAAGCCCTCGCCCTCGAATCCGGTGGGCGCGGTCGATACGGCCAGCGCGGAGCGCTGCCGGGCGTCGGCAGGCGCCGCAACGCGCGGCAGGGTCAGCGGGTTCTCAACGGTCACTGCGGGCATGACGGCCTCCTCGGTCGTTCAACGCTCAATTTAGTTGAACACTGAACAACCTGCAAGCCGCACTTCATTCCCGCGACGTCCTCGCAGGTCAGAGCGGTAACAAAACCGGTGGGCCGGTCGCGTCAGAGGCGACCGGCCCACCAGGGGTCGGATCCGGGAGGGGTCCCCGGCGGAACGGGGCGTCAGCCGTACATGCGGCGCATCGCGAAGTCGACCATCTGCTCCACGGCCTTGGCGTCGAAGACCATGCGGTGCTCGCCCTCCATGTCGAGCACGAAGCCGTACCCGGTCGGCAGCAGGTCCAGCACCTCGGCGCCGGTGATCACGAAGTACTTCGACTCCTTGCCGGCGTACGCGCGCAGCTCCTTGAGCGAGGTGAACATCGGGATCACCGGCTGCTGGGTGTTGTGCAGCGCCAGGAAGCCCGGGTTGTCGCCCCGCGGGCAGTACACCTTGGAGTTCGAGAAGATCCCCTGGAAGTCCTCGGCCGACATCGAGCCGGTCGTGAAGGCACGCACCGCGTCGGCGAGGGAGGGCGGGGACGGCTCCGGGTACAGCGGCTGCCCGCCGTAACCGCCAGGAGCCTGCTGCGGCGGAGGCGGCGCAGCGCCGTAACCCTGCTGACCCGCGCCCACGTTCTGGTCGTAGCCGTACATAGCTGCAAAGC
This sequence comes from Streptomyces sp. Ru73, assembly GCF_002920575.1. GTDB lineage: Bacteria > Actinomycetota > Actinomycetes > Streptomycetales > Streptomycetaceae > Streptomyces. The sequence continues at coordinate 86,188 of NZ_PQSQ01000009.1, forward strand.
GTACTGAGTCACAGATGGGCCGTTAGGGGTTGCTTCTTATTACCGACGGGTAGCATCCTAGAAGCTACTACCTGGTATGCGTTTGAGGACCTCCTCACGAAGGATTACGGAGCCGTCGCCATGGGGCACTACAAGTCGAATCTCCGCGACATCGAGTTCAACCTCTTCGAGGTGCTCGGCCGCGACAGCGTGTACGGCACCGGCCCGTTCGCGGAGATGGACGTCGACACCGCCAAGAGCGTGCTGTCCGAGATCGCCCGGCTGGCCGAGAACGAGCTGGCCGCGTCGTTCGAGGACGCCGACCGGAACCCCCCGGTCTTCGACCCCGAGACCAACACCGCGCCGATTCCCGAGAGCTTCAAGAAGAGCTACCACGCGTACATGGACGCCGAGTGGTGGCGGCTGGGCATCCCGGAGGAGATCGGCGGCACCACGACGCCGCGCTCCCTGCTGTGGGCCTTCGCCGAGTCCATCCTGGGCTCCAACCCCGCCGTGTGGATGTACGCCTCCGGCCCGGCCTTCGCCGGCGTCCTCTTCGAGGAGGGCACGGAGCAGCAGAAGCACATCGCCAAGATCGCGACGGAGAAGGGCTGGGGCTCCACCATGGTGCTGACCGAGCCCGACGCGGGTTCGGACGTGGGCGCCGGCCGGACCAAGGCGATCAAGCAGGAGGACGGCTCCTGGCACATCGAGGGCGTGAAGCGCTTCATCACCTCCGGTGAGCACGACATGGCGGAGAACATCCTCCACTACGTGCTGGCCCGTCCCGAGGGTGCCGGTCCGGGCACCAAGGGCCTGTCGCTCTTCCTCGTGCCCAAGTACGAGTTCGACTTCGAGACCGGTGAGCTGGGCGCCCGCAACGGCGTCTACGCGACCAACGTCGAGCACAAGATGGGCCTCAAGGCGTCCAACACCTGCGAGATGACCTTCGGCGACAAGCACCCCGCCAAGGGCTGGCTCATCGGCGAGAAGCACGACGGCATCCGCCAGATGTTCCGGATCATCGAGTTCGCCCGGATGATGGTCGGCACGAAGGCCATCGCGACCCTGTCGACCGGCTACCTGAACGCGCTGGAGTACGCCAAGGAGCGCGTGCAGGGCCCCGACCTGGCCGCCTTCACCGACAAGACCGCGCCGCGCGTCACCATCACCCACCACCCCGACGTGCGCCGCTCGCTGATGACGCAGAAGGCGTACGCCGAGGGCATGCGCGCCCTGGTGCTCTACACGGCCACCGTGCAGGACGACATCCTGCTCAAGGAGACCGCGGGCGAGGACGCCTCCGCCGACCACGCGCTGAACGACCTGCTGCTGCCGATCGTGAAGGGCTACGGCTCGGAGAAGTCCTACGAGCAGCTGGCCCAGTCGCTGCAGACCTTCGGCGGCTCCGGCTACCTGCAGGAGTACCCGATCGAGCAGTACATCCGGGACTCCAAGATCGACACCCTCTACGAGGGCACCACCGCGATCCAGGGCCAGGACTTCTTCTTCCGGAAGATCGTCCGCAACCAGGGCGCGGCGCTCACCCGCCTCTCCGAGGAGATCAAGAAGTTCCTGGCCGAGGCGGCCGGCGGCGAGGAGCTGGAGGCCGCACGCGGCGAGCTGGCCAAGGCGGCCGGTGACCTGGAGGCCATCGTCGGCGCGATGCTGACCGACCTCGCGGCCACCGAGAACGACGTGAAGTCGATCTACAAGGTGGGGCTGAACACCACCCGCCTGCTGCTGGCCTCCGGTGACGTCGTCATCGGTTACCTGCTGCTCAAGGGCGCCGCCGTGGCCCAGGAGAAGCTGGCGACCGCGTCCACCAAGGACACCGCGTTCTACCAGGGCAAGATCGCCGCGGCGAAGTTCTTCGCGCACAACGTGCTGCCGGGCGTCTCCGTGCAGCGCGGTCTCGCCGAGTCCGTCGACCAGTCCCTGATGGAGCTGGACGAGGCGGCGTTCTGATCCGCCGCCGCTGAGGGGCGGTGCCCGTCCGCCCCTCCCGTGGCCCCGTCCGGTGCGTACCGGGCGGGGCCACGGGCGTTCGGCCGCGGTCCCCGTCCCGCTCCGGGCAGTTGCCGCCCCGTCACCGGCGTCACAGGGGCCCCACCGGCCACGCAGGCGCTGGATTCCACTCATCCGTACGGCGCACCACCCACCCGGTCCGACGCCTCCTTATGCTGAATCCATGAGCACATCTGTCCGCTTCGATCGCGGCCACACCGACGACCTGATGTCCTTCCTCGCCGCGAGCCCGTCGCCGTACCACGCGGTGGCGAACGCGGCCGCCCGGCTGGAGAAGGCCGGTTTCCGGCAGGTCGCCGAGACCGACGCCTGGGACGGCGAGACGGGCGGCAAGTACGTGCTCCGCGGGGGCGCGATCATCGCCTGGTACGTGCCCGAGGGGGCCACCCCCGCGACCCCCTTCCGCATCATCGGCGCGCACACCGACTCGCCCAACCTGCGGGTGAAGCCGATCCCGGACACCGGGGCGCGGGGCTGGCGGCAGATCGCTGTCGAGATCTACGGCGGCACGCTGCTGAACACCTGGCTCGACCGGGACCTCGGCCTCTCGGGCCGGCTGACGCTGCGGGACGGCAGCCACCGCCTGGTCAACGCCGACCGGCCGCTGCTGCGCGTACCGCAGCTGGCCGTCCACCTCGACCGCTCGGTCAACGCCGACGGCCTCAAGCTGGACAAGCAGCGGCACATGACGCCCATCTGGGGCCTGGGCGACGTCCAGGAGGGCTCGCTGATCTCCTTCATGGCGGAGGAGGCGGGGCTCGCCGCCGACGAGGTGCGCGGCTGGGACCTGATGGTGCACAGCGTCGAGCCGCCCGCCTACCTCGGCCGGGACCGGGAGCTGGTCGCCGGGCCCCGGATGGACAACCTCCTTTCCGTGCACGCAGGAACGGCCGCGCTCGCCGCAGCCGCCGCGCAGGAGGATCTGGCCTGCATCCCGGTGCTGGCCGCCTTCGACCACGAGGAGAACGGCAGCCAGTCCGACACCGGCGCCGACGGCCCGCTGCTGGGCACCGTCCTGGAGCGCTCGGTCTTCGCCCGGGGCGGCAGCTACGAGGACCGGGCCCGCGCCTTCGCCGGCACGGTCTGCCTGTCCTCCGACACCGGCCACGCCGTGCACCCGAACTACACCGAGCGGCACGAGCCGGGCCACCACCCGATGCCGAACGGCGGCCCGATCCTGAAGGTCAACGTCAACCAGCGGTACGCCACCGACGGCGGCGGCCGCGCGGTCTTCGCCGACGCCTGCGAGCGGGCCGGCGTGCCCTGGCAGTCCTTCGTCTCCAACAACTCCATGCCGTGCGGGACGACGATCGGCCCGATCACCGCGGCCCGGCACGGCATCACCACCGTGGACATCGGCGTCGCGATCCTGTCGATGCACTCGGCGCGCGAACTGTGCGGCGCCGAAGACCCGCACCTGCTCGCGGCCGCGCTGACGGCCTTTCTGGAGGGCTGAGTTGGAATTCTCCCTGCTCGGTCCGGTCGCGGTCACCACCGCAGCGGGTGAGCTCGCGCTCGGGCCCGCCAAGCGGCGCAGCGTGCTCGCGCTGCTGCTCCTGCGTCCCAACACCACCGTTCCGCTGGAGCAGTTGATCGACTCCCTGTGGGAGGACGAGCCGCCCGCGCACGCGCGCACGGTCGTGCAGGGACACGTCTCGCGGCTGCGCGCCACGCTCGCGGAGGCCGGTGCCGAGGCGTACGGCGTGGAGCTGGCCACGCACGGCTCCGCGTACCTGCTGCGCCTCCCCGAGGAACTGATCGACGCGCACCGCTTCGGTGAGCTGGTCTCGCTGGCCCGGCCGGAGACCGCCCCCGCCGACGCCGTGCCGCTGCTGCGCGAGGCGCTCGGGCTGTGGCGCGGACCGGCGCTGACCGGCACGGTCAGCAGCCCGCCGTTCGCCGCCGCCACGCACGCGCTGGACGAGCGGCGGCTGACGGCGGTGGAGGCGCTGGCCCGTGCGCACAGCGCGCTGGGCGAGCACGAGCAGGCCGCTTCGGTCCTCTACACCACCGCGGTGCAGCACCCGTTGCGGGAAGGGCTGGTCGCGGCCCTGATGCGGGCGCTGTTCCGTACCGGCCGCCAGTCGGACGCGCTGGACTGGTACCACCGCACCCGGCGGCTGCTCAGCGAGGAGCTGGGCGTGGACCCCGGCGCCCGGCTGCGGGGTGCCTACGAGGAGATCCTGCGGGCCGAGGAGGCGGCACCGGACACCGGGGCGCCCCGGGTGCCCGAGCAGGGGGGCGCGGCGGCGTCCGGGCGGCCGGAGGCGGCCGTTTCACGTGAAACCGGCACGGCGGAGCCCGGCGCGGACGGCGGCACGGGAGGCGCGCCCACCGGGCCGCCCCGGCTGCTGCCCCGCCCGCCGGCCCGTTTCCTCGGCCGCGAGGCGGCGATGGACCGGCTCACCTCGGCGCTCATCGACGACGCCGGCTCCGGCGGCGACAGCCCGCTGGCCGTCGTGACCGGGCCCGCAGGGGTCGGCAAGACGGCCTGCGCCGTGCAGTGGGCGCACCAGCACGCCGGGGACTTCCCCGACGGGCAGCTCTTCGCCGACCTGCGCGGTTTCGGCGAGGGCGACGCGCTCGAACCGGCCACCGTGCTGCGCTTCTTCCTGACCGCCCTGGGCACGCCGGAGCACGCCGTGCCGTCCTCCGCGACGGCCGCCTCGGCGCTCTTCCGCTCGCTGGTCGCCGACCGCCGGCTGCTGGTCGTACTGGACAACGCCAGCAGCTCGGCGCAGGTGCGCCCGCTGCTGCCGGGCGGGCCCGGCTGCGCCACGGTCGTCACCAGCCGCAGCAGGCTGGACGGCCTGGTGGCCACCGACTGCGCCCGGCCGGTCGGACTGCAGGTGTTCGGCGGCACCGAGGGCGTGGCGCTGCTGGGCGCGATGCTCGGCGCCGACCGGGTGGCCGAGGACCCGGAGGCCGCCCGTGAGCTGGTGGAACTGTGCGACGGGCTGCCGCTGGCGCTGCGTGCGGCGGTCGCCCAGCTGACCGCGCGGCCGCGCTGGCGGCTGGCCCGGCTGGCCGCCGCGCTGCGCGACGAGCGGCGCCGGCTGTCCCTGCTGTCGGCGGAGGACACCGGGATCGCCTCGGCGCTGCGGATGTCGGTGGCCCGGCTGTCGGCGGACGACGCACGGCTGCTGAGCGCGCTCGCGACCAGCGCGGACGGGCAGCTGAACGCCTCGGCCGCGGCCGCGCTGGCCGGTTCGGACCTGGAGCGCACGCAGGACGGGCTGGCCCGGCTGGCCGAGATGCACCTGGTCGACGAGGCCGCCACGGACGTCTACACGATCAGCACGCTGACCCAGCTCTTCGCGCGGGACGGTAACGGTGAGGCGGACGGTACGGGGGATGCCGGCTGAGGTGCCGCAACTCTCCTCGGACGTCGGCTGATTGACGCCCCCGCGGTCGGGTACCCGGTGCACGACCTGCCCGGTACCGCCGATCGAGAGGGAGGCGCACATCATGGGCATCGGCTGGTGCATCGGTCTGCTCGCCGTAGGAGGGATCCTGACCTTCGCGGTGGACTGGCACATGGCCGGGGTCAACCTCGATCTCGTGGGCCTGATCCTGATGGCGGTCGGCATCATCGGTATTGCCGCGTACGTCAGCATCTTCAAGCGGCGTCGCATGCAGCCGCCGCCGCCCGCCGCCCCGGTGATCGAGGAGACCCACCGGCACGGCTACGAGTGACGGGCCCACGGCCATGTGACCCCATGTGACACCCATTCCGCCTGACGGGGCGCCCGCGCAATGACGCGCGGGCGCCCCTCTTGCGTGCCCGGACCGGCCACCTCCGCCAGGGGCCTCCGTACGTCCCGTCACGTCCCGGCAGCGCCGTCCGGACGTCCCGTGCCCGCCGTGCCATGGCCGACGTCCCAGCAGGCCAGGGACGTCTCACGGGCGTCCCGGCGGGTGGGACGTCCCATGGGACGCGGCAGGCCCCGAAAGCCCCTTCCGCCCGCCCAATGATGGATCCCGTCGCCGAGGCCGACAGGGCGCCGCACCGGAAGCGCGGTGCCCAGGAGCCTCACAAACGAGGGGAATCCATCATGACCACACACGCCACCTTCCGCAGGACCGCGCTGCGCCGCGTCCTGCCCGCCGTCGCCGCCGCGGGCATCGGCATCGCCGGCATCACGGGATGCTCGGGCGGGGACGCCAAGGCCGCCACCGGCAGCAAGGGCACCGAGCAGACCACGGTGCAGACGCGGGACACCAAGGCCGACCTGAAGACGCAGGCGGGCACCGCCGCGGCCCTCAAGAAGACGGCGGCCGGCAGCACCTTCCCGACCTGGGGGACGCGCTGGGTCGTGCACGCCTCGCCGGACGCCGGCTCGCCGTCCGTCGGAATGATCAACAAGGACGCGCCGGGCCAGGACAAGATCACGGCGGACTACCAGGTCAACACGGGCAAGAAGGTCTGCGAGGGCAACGCCTGCTCGACCTACATGGCGCACATCACCGGCCCGGTGACCGGCTTCCTCAGCGTGATCGCGGTCGACATTCCGCAGGACTCGCTGCCGGGCGTGCCCGTGCAGGGCGGTCCGCCGCCGGCCCCGGCGCCCGGCGGCACCCGCGGCGAGGCGCTGCAGCGCGCGGCCACCTGGCTGACCGCCAACAACGGCGCGCAGGTGCCCTACAGCCAGGCGAAGACCTGGAAGGACGGCTACCGCCAGGACTGCTCCGGCTACGTCTCCATGGCGCTGAACCTGGGCGCGCCCGGCACCAACACCGTGGGGCTCACCAGCTCCCGGATCACCCGGCCGATCTCCGTGGGCGAGCTGAAGCCCGGCGACCTGCTCATCGACGCGGCCGGTGACAACAACACCCGGCACGTCGTGATGTTCGAGAAGTGGGACAATCCCGCACACACCTCGTACACCGCCTACGAGCAGCGCGGCGGCCACGGCACCGACCACCGGTCCCTCACCTACGGGCTCAACGGCGGGGAGTTCAAGCCCTACCGGCCCGTGAAGTTCACGGACTGATCCGGGCGCTTTCCGGATTCTGTAACGAGAGGCACTTCCGCCGCAGGGGAGCGGAAGTGCCTCTCGCGGTACGTGCCGCCGCTGTGCTGAAATGCCGTCCGTGCATGGGAATCCGAACCGCGCCACGAACCCTCGCCGCAAGCCGCTCGCCCCCTTGCCCGATCAACTCGACGGACCCGTACGCGACTTCGTGTCCGGGCTGCGCCACATGCACGGCGAGCTGGGACTCAGCCTGAAGGACCTCGAAGCCCGGCTGCCCGCCAGCAGATCGTCCCTCTCCCGCTACCTGCGCGGGCAGAGCCTGCCCGACGAACGGCTGCTGGTGCAGTGGTGCAAGCTCTCCTTCACCGGCGAGGACCGGCTGCCCGAGCTGGTGCGGCTGCTGCACCTCGCCAACGAGGCCGCAGCAGGAGGAAGTTCGGATGAGACCGCGGGCGGTTCGGAGCGCACGGAGGTGCTCGGCGGCGCAGCGGGACGGCCGCCGAAGTCCTCACGCACGAAGTGGGCCCTCACGGCCGCGGGCACCGTCCTCGTCCTCGGCGCTGCCACCGCCGTCGTGGTCGGCCTCACCGGCGACGGGCCGCCCAATTCCCCGGCGGGGACGGGTGTTTCACGTGAAACCGGCCCGGCCGCGAAGAACGGAAAGACCGAGCGGATCACCGTCCACAATGTCGAGAAGGCGTGCCAGCACAGCCACCGCCGGGAGTGCGCCCTCGGCCTGGCCCTGGACCCGTACGTGCCCTACCGGCCGTCCAACATCGGCGGCCGGGTCTGGCACGGCGACCGGCTGACCGCGCAGTGCCGGATCGCCAATGGCGTCACCGTCACCGACGAGGCCGGCGGGCACAACAGCATCTGGTACAAGGTCCGGCTGCACGACAAGGACCTGTGGTTCCCGGGCATCCGGATCGAGCCCGACCAGCTGCAGTACTCCACGCTCCGCAACTGCCCGGACTGATCCGCCTCCCCGCAGGGCTTACGCCTCGCTGTCCAGCCCCGCCAGCACCAGGCCCAGCCGGGCCGTGCCGTCCGCGGTGACCGTCACCGGCACGCCCCAGTCCTGCTGGTGCACATGGCAGGCCGGGTACTCGATGTCCGGGGCGTCGTCGCAGGACGCGGCCATCGCCGAGACGTGCAGCACACCCTCGGTCACCCCGTCCGCCAGGACCAGATCACGGCTGAGGTCCGTACCGGCACCGTCTCCCTCGGCCAGCAGCTCCGGCGGGGTCGAGCTGACCAGCAGCCGGGTGGAGGGGCCGTACCGGGTGTCCAGCTTCTGCCCGGCCGGCGCCTGGAAGACCACGTCCAGCCGGAGCCGGCCCGGGGCCACCTCGGTCGCGGCGCGCTGGGTGCGGTGCGCGACCGACTCGACCCGTACCGCCTCCTCGGGCAGCCGCAGCCGGGTCAGCCGGTGCCGCGCGGACTCCACGACGACGATGTCGTCGCCGACGAGCACCGCGTCCGACGGCTCCCGCAGATCGGTGGCGAGCGTGGTGACCTCGCCGGTCGCGGGGTCGAAGCGGCGCAGCGCGTGGTTGTAGGTGTCGGAGACCGCGACCGAGCCGTCCGGCAGCGCGGTGACGCCCAGCGGGTGCTGGAAGAGCGCCTGACCGGCGGCGCCGTCGCGGTGCCCGAAGTCGAAGAGGCCGGTGCCCACGGCCGTGTGCACCACGCCCTCGCGGTCGATCCAGCGGACCGCGCTGGTCTCGGAGTCGGCGATCCACAGCCGGTCCTCGGTGGCGGCCAGGCCCGAAGGCTGCGCGAACCATGCCTCGGCGGCCGGCCCGTCCACCAGGCCCTCGTTGGTCGTGCCCGCGGCGGCCCGTACGGTCCCGGCCTCCGGGTCGTACGTCCACAGCTGGTGCACGCCGGCCATGGCGATCCACACCTGCCCGTCGAAGTACGCCACGTCCCACGGCGAGGAGAGGTCCACCTCACGGGCCGGGCCCTCGGTGGGCGAGCCCTGCCACCACTGCTTGCCGGTGCCGGCGACGGTGCTGACCTCGCCGCTCTCCGGGTCGAAGACGCGCAGCGCGTGGTTCACGGTGTCGGCGACGATCACCTTGTCTCCCCCAGACCTCGTCCGGGAGGTGCCCCCAGGCAGCAGCGCGAGGCCCTGCGGCTCGCTGAAGGCGGCCCGGTCGGCGGGGCCGTCGGCCAGGCCGCGCTCACCGGTGCCGATCCGGCGCAGCACGGTCTCGCCGTCCCCGTCCAGCTCGACGAGCTGGTGCCGGGTGGTGTCGGAGACCAGGAAAGTGCCCCCGGGCAGCTGAAGCGCCTTGCCGGGGAAGCGCAGGTCGGTGGCGACCGGCTCCGGCGGCACGTACGGGCCGTCGCCGCGGCGCAGCGTGCCCTTCGCCCCGTGCTCGGCCTCCAGCTCCTCGACCAGCTTCTCGATGGCGTGCGCGTGGCCCTCACCGGCGTGCTGGGCGACGACGTACCCCTCGGGGTCGATCACGACCAGCGTCGGCCAGGCGCGTACGGCGTACTGCTTCCAGGTGGCCAGCTCGGGGTCGTCCAGCACGGGGTGCTCGACCTCGTACCGCTCGACGGCGTCGACGACCGCCTGGTGCTCGGCCTCGTGCACGAACTTCGGGGAGTGCACGCCGATGATCACGACGGTGTCGCGGTGGCGCTCCTCCAGCTCCCGCAGCTCGTCCAGGACGTGCAGGCAGTTCACACAGCAGAACGTCCAGAAATCCAGGACGACAATGCGTCCCCGCAGGTCGGAGAGGGTCAGATCCTTGTCGCCGGTGTTGAGCCAGCCGCCCTTGCCGATCAGCTCGGGGGCCCGGACGCGCGCACGTGAAGCCATGTGCACATTCAACGTCACCCACCCCGTCCCGCATTCCGGCGGGGTACGGGCGCCCCGGGACCGGAGCGCCCGCACGGTCCGCCGTCAGCCCTTGACGACCCCGACCACCTTCCCGTCGACCACGCACAGGTGCGCGTGGGTGACCACGTCCTCCACCACGTGGCCCTTGGCATCGGCACAGGCCTTCGCGGTCAGCTCGGGTGCGGGGGCGGCCTGGGCGCTGCTCGCCGTGGCGAGGGCGCAGGCTCCGGCGAGGGCCGGGCCGGCGAGCGCGAGAGCGAGGGTCCGTCGAATGCGCATGAGGTCTCCTGTCGAAAATGTGCGCGGATCTTGACCTCATGAGCGATACCCGCGGGCGGGCCGTACGCGTCCCTGTGTCCCTCAACCGGCCCAGCCCAAGTTCATGCCCGGGCGGCAGCGCATTCCGGCGGGTTCGGGGAAGACCTCACACCATGAGATACCTGGTACGCGACCGGATCTTCGGCATCGGCGAGGACTACTGGATCGAGGACGAGACGGGGCGGAACGTCTACCTCGTCGACGGCAAGGCGCTCCGGCTCCGGGAGACCTTCGAGATCAAGGACCGCGAGGGCCGGGTTCTGATCACGCTGCACAAGAAAGTGCTGAGCCTGCGGGACGCGATGACGATCGAGCGGGACGGCGAGCCGCTCGCGACCATCCGCCGCAAGCGGCTGTCGCTGCTGCGCAACCACTACCGCGTGGAGCTGGTGGACGGCACGGAGCTGGACGTCAGCGGCAAGATCCTGGACCGGGAGTTCGCGGTCGAGTACGACGGCGAACTGCTGGCGGAGATCTCCCGGCGCTGGCTGACCGTGCGCGACACCTACGCGGTCAACGTCGTACGGGAGGACGCCGACGCCGCGCTGCTGATCGCGGTGGCAGTGTGCGTGATCCGGCTGGCGGAGCGGGAGCGCGAGGACTGAGGCCCGGCGGCCGGCCGCCGGTGCCGTCGCCCCGGCCGGGGTACGGCGCCGCGGCGCCGTACCGTCACGGCTTCGGCAGCCCCAGCACCCGATCCCGCAGCACGGGGAAGACGTGCCGGGTCTTCCCGACCAGCTCCGGGTCCAGCTCGGCGCCGATGATCTCCTCGCCGGTGCCCGCCTCGGCGAGCACCTCGCCCCACGGGTCGACGATCACGCTGTGCCCGGCCTGCTCGACGCCGGCGTGGCTGCCGCCCGTGCCGCAGGCGAGCATGTACGTCTGGTTCTCCACCGCGCGGGCCCTGGCCAGCAGGGACCAGTGCGCGCGGCGCCGCGCCGGCCAGCCGGCCGGGATCACCAGGGTCTGCGCGCCCGCGTCCACCAGCTGCCGGAACAGCTCGGGGAACCGCAGGTCGTAGCAGGTGGCCAGGCCGAGCGTGGTGTCCGGCAGCGGGACCGTCACCGGCTCGGTGCCTGCGCCCAGCAGCGTCGCCTCGCCCTTGTCGAAGCCGAAGCGGTGGATCTTGCGGTACTGCGCGGTGCGCTCCCCGTCGGGGGAGTAGACGAGCGAGGTGTTGTACAGCGTGCCGTCCGGCGCGCGCTCGATGACCGACCCGGCGTGCAGCCAGACGCCCGCGTCCCGCGCCGCCGCGGACATCGCCCGGTGCGTCGGGCCTTCCAGTTCCTCGGCGACCGCCTCGAACTCCTCGAAGGCGAAGGCGCCCACCGGCCACAGTTCGGGCAGGACCACGAGATCAGCGGCCGACTGCGAGCGGACGAGCGAAGCCACGCGCTCCCGGCGGGAATTGACCGGTTCCTGTTGGTCCACACCGACTTGGATCAGTGAAGCGCGCACAGTACCACCGCCTGGTCTTCCGAGCCCGGTCCGCCGTCAAAAAATGCCTACGATGGTCACCCGAAAGCACTGCCGGGGTGCCCGTGCGCAGCGTAACTTAACTGCACAGACAGCAGCCCGCGTACGAACCGTCCGAGGGGTCCCGTGACCGTCCACCCAGTCCTCCAGCCCTCCATCGACGCCTGGACGCACTCCATCGAAGCGATATCCGAGCTGGTGACGCCACTCGTGGAAGGGGAGTGGAATCGCGCCACCGAATGCCCCGGCTGGTCGGTGCGGGACGTCGTGTCCCACCTCATCGGCCTGGACTGCGAGGCGCTGGGCGACCCCCGCCCCATCCATGCGCTGCCGCGCGATCTCTACCACGTCCGCAGCGAGTTCGCGCGGTACATGGAAATGCAGGTCGACGTCCGCCGGCACCACACGGGCCCCGAGATGACGGCCGAGCTGGAGTACACGATCATCCGCCGCGCCCGGCAGCTGCGCAACGAGACCCGCGCGCCGGACACGATCGTCCGCGGCCCGCAGGGCAAGGAGCAGACGCTCGAACACGCGCTGACGGTACGGGCCTTCGACACCTGGGTGCACGAGCAGGACATCCGCCGGGCGCTGGGACAGCCCGGCAACCTCGACTCCCCCGGTGCCCACCTCACCCGCGACTTCCTGATACCTGCGCTGGGCAAGGTCGTCGCCGAGGGCGCGGGCGCGCCGGCCGGCTCGGCCGTGGTGATCGACGTGACCGGCCCGGTGGAGTTCATGCGGACGGTACGGGTCGACGCGGAGGGCCGCGGCTCGGTGGACGGCAGCGTCTCGCTGGGCCCGGCCGTGACGCTCACGACCGACTGGGAGACGTACGTCCGGCTGGCCTGCGGCCGGGTGCGGCCCGCCGCGGTCGCCGACCGGATCAAGACCGAAGGCGACGAGGCGCTGGCCGCCGCCGTGCTGGACCACTTCGCGGTGACGCCGTAGGGCGGGTGACGCCGGAGGCTGCGCAGGGGTGACGAGAAGCGGCAGGGCCCGCCGCCGTGGACACGGCGGCGGGCCCTCGTACGTGCGGGAGGCGTGCGCTCAGGCGGTCACGCCGGTACGTGCACCGCCTCCACCCGGCTCGCGACCGTCCGCTCGCGCTCGCGGCGGGCGGCCCGCGCGCGCAGCCGCAGGATCTGGCTCAGGCCCAGCGCCTCCAGGACGAAGACCGTCGTGAAGGCGATGCGGTAGTTGTCGCCCGTGGCGTCCAGCAGCACGCCGACCGCCAGCAGCGTCGTCATCGAGGCCATGAAGCCGCCCATGTTGACGATGCCGGAGGCGGTGCCCTGGCGCTCCGGCGGGTTGGCAGGGCGGGCGAAGTCGAAGCCGATCATCGAGGCCGGGCCGCAGGTGCCGAGCACCACGCAGGTGACGACCAGCAGCGCCATCGGCGCGTGCCCCGGCCAGCACAGCATGGCCGCCCACAGCGACGCCGTGGCGCCGACGGTGCCGAGCGCGAGCGGCAGCCGGGCCGCGTGGTGGCGGGCGATGATCTGCCCGTACACGAGCCCGGAAGCCATGTTCGAGACCACGATGAGGGTCAGCAGCCCGCCGGCCGCGGTCTCGGTGAGGCCCTGGGCCTCGACGAGGAACGGCATCCCCCACAGCAGCAGGAAGAACATCGCCGGGAACTGGGTGGTGAAGTGCACCCACATGCCGAGCCGGGTGCCCGGCTCCCGCCAGCACTCGGAGATCTGCCGCCGTACGTAGCCGCCGGCCACCGCCGGCTTGCTCACGGGCACCGGCGCGAAGCCCTCGGGGTGGTCCTTGAGGAAGAGCAGGACCAGCGCGATCACGGCGATGCCGCAGACGGCGCTGCCCGCGAAGGTCGGCGTCCAGCCGACGGTGTCCAGCAGCCGGGCGAGGACGAGGGTGGAGACGAGGTTGCCGGACATGCCGATGAGCGCGGCGATCTGCGCGATCAGCGGGCCGCGGCGGGCCGGGAACCAGCGCGTGCCCAGCCGCAGCACGCTGATGAAGGTCATCGCGTCGCCGCAGCCCAGCAGGGCGCGGGAGACCAGCGCCATGACGTACGAGCCGGACAGCGCGAAGCCGAGCTGGCCGACGGTGTAGAGCGTCGCGCCGAGGATCAGGACCTTCTTGGGGCCCATCTTGTCGACCATCAGGCCGACGGGTATCTGCATGCCGGCGTAGACCAGCAGCTGCAGGATGGAGAAGGTCGACAGCGCCGAGGCGTTGATGTGGAAGCGCTCGGCGGCGTCCAGCCCGGCGACGCCCAGGCTGGTGCGGTAGATGATGGCGACGAAGTAGACGGCGACGCCGATGCCCCAGACCCAGACGGCCTGCCGGCCGCCGGGCGGGTCCCCGGGCAGCGTGACCGGGGCGTTCTGTGCGCTGCTCATCGCACGTCCCCCTGAGCGAGGTTGCGGACCCAGCCGACGTGCCGGTGCACGGCGGTGGTGGCGGCCTCCGCGTCGCCGGCCCGCAGCGCTTCGAGAATCTCGGCGTGCTCGGCGATGTTCTTCGCGATCCGGTCCGGGTGCGCGTGCATCACCGCGACGCCCATCCGCAGCTGGCGGTCGCGCAGCTGCTCGTAGAGGCGGTCCAGGATCTGGTTGCCGGCGCTGCGCACGATCGCGGCGTGGAAGCAGCGGTCGGCGACCGAGACGGCGGCCAGGTCACCGGCGGCGACCTGCTCCCGCATCGTCGCCAGCTGGGCCTCCAGCTCGTCGATCAGCGCGGCCGGCGCGGGCACGGCCTTGCGCGTCGCGTGCTCCTCGACCAGCAGCCGGGTCTCCACGACGTCCGCGATCTCCTGCGCGGAGACCGGCAGCACCATGGCGCCCTTCTTCGGGTAGAGCTTGAGCAGCCCCTCGACCTCCAGCCGCAGCAGTGCCTCCCGTACGGGCGTCCGCGACACGCCCACGGCCTCGGCGAGCTCGCCCTCGGTGAGCAGCATGCCGCCCTCGTAGCGGCGCTCCAGGACGGCCTGCTTGACGTACGCGTACACCCGCTCGGCGGCGGGCGGCTGCTTGGCGGGTGTCTTCTCGGGGACGGGGGCGGGGGCTGACACGGAGGGGAGGGGCATGCGCAGCATTCCCTGAGGGGCGGTGGCCGGGCGACGGGTGGGCATGAGCACAGGATAGATACAACAGGTATGCGTCCGCGAACGCGTCCATGATGCGGAATGGACGGGAAGGTGAACGCGGGCCGTACCGGGCCGCGCTAGAGCCGCCCGGCCTCCGTGAGACGGCGTACGACCTGGCGGAACGCGGGGGCGCAGACGTCGAAGTCCTCGGCGTTGTGCCAGGCGACCTCGGCGATCTCGCGGCCCGGTACGGGCTCCACGGTGGCGGGGCCGCCGGTGAAGCAGGTCATCCGCAGGCGCCGGCCGGCGCGGCCGTGCGCCACGTCGTGCACGGTGAACGCTTCGGTCAGCTCGGCCGCCGGAATCCGTACGCCGATCTCCTCGGCCAGCTCACGGGAGAGCGCCTCAGCGGCCGTCTCGCCGGGCTCGTACTTGCCGCCGGGGAGGTAGAAGGTGTCGTTGCCGCGCGTACGGACGCTCAGCAGGCGGCCGTCGCGGACGTGCAGCCAGGCGACGGACTCCAGCGGCGCGAGGCCGTCCCGGCCCATGTCAGCAGCGATCTGTGTATCGGTCATGACGGTGACCGTAGGCAAGGCGGCGCGGCGGCACCAATTGCTTTTCGCCGAGCCGCCCTGCCCGGGCCGCTGTCTCGCGGGGTGTCCCCGCCTACGGAACTAGCCCCAGGTGATCAGGCGCTTCGGGTGCTCCAGTATCGCCGCGGTGTCCGCGAGGACCTTGGAGCCCAGCTCGCCGTCGACCAGCCGGTGGTCGAACGACAGCGCCAGCGTCGTCACCTGGCGCGGCTTGACCTTGCCCTTGTGGACCCAGGGCTGCTCCTTGACCGCGCCGAAGGCGAGGATCGCGGATTCACCGGGGTTCAGGATGGGCGTACCGGTGTCGACGCCGAAGACGCCGACGTTGGTGATGGTGACCGTGCCGCCCGCCATGTCCGCCGGGGAGGTCTTGCCCTCGCGGGCCGTGGCGACCAGCTCGCTCAGCGACTCGCCGAGCTGCGGCAGCGTCTTGGCGCCGGCGTCCTTGATGTTCGGCACGATCAGACCGCGCGGGGTGGCGGCCGCGATGCCCAGGTTCACGTAGTCCTTGCGGACGATCTCCTGGTTCTCCTCGTCCCAGGAGGCGTTGATGTCCGGGTGGCGCTTGATGGCGACCAGGAACGCCTTGGCGACGAGGAGGAGCGGGTTCACGCGGACGCCCGCCATGTCGGGGTCCTGCTTCAGCTCCTGTACGAGCTTCATCGTGCGGGTCACGTCGACGGTGATGAACTCCGTGACGTGCGGCGCGGTGAACGCGGAGTTGACCATCGCCTGGGCGGTGGCCTTGCGCACGCCCTTGACCGGGATGCGGGTCTCCCGGGCCGCGGCCACCGTCTCGGGGGCCGGTGCGGGCACGGCGGGGGCCGGCGCCACGTCGTACTCCGGCACCGCCGCGGGGGCGGGCGCCGCCGCCGCGTGCACGTCCTCGCGGGTGATGATCCCGTCGGGGCCGCTCGGAATGACGGTCGCCAGGTCGATGCCGAGGTCCTTGGCGAGCTTGCGGACGGGCGGCTTGGCCAGCGGACGGCCGCCGGCGGCGGGCTCGGCCGGGGCAGCGGGCGCGGCCGCGGGCGTTTCACGTGAAACCGGCGCGGCGGCCGGCTCGGGCGCGGCATGGCCGTTCAGCTCGGCCTGGACGGCCGCCCCGACGCCATTGGCGGTACCGGTGCCGGGCTGCGCCTTGCGCGCCCGCCGCTTGGTCGAGGACGGCGCGGCGCCGTAGCCGACCAGGACGGCCTTGCGGCCCTCCTCGCCGCCCTCGGCTGCCGGCTCGTCGGCCTCCGGAGCGGCGGCCGGGGCCTCGGCCGGGCCGGCCCCCGGGTCGGTGTCCACGCTGATGATGACCGTGCCGACGTCGACCGTGGTGCCCTCGCCGAAGCGCAGCTCATGCACGACGCCGTCGTACGGGATGGGCAGCTCGACGGCCGCCTTGGCGGTCTCGACCTCGCAGACGACCTGCCCGTCGGAGACGGTGTCGCCCTCGGCGACGTACCACTTGAGGATCTCCGCCTCGGTGAGCCCCTCGCCCACGTCGGGCATCTTGAACTCGCGGAAGCGCTGATCGGTTGCAGTCATGGTCACGACTCTCCTCAAGCCCCTCAGTACGCCAGCGACCGGTCGACCGCGTCCAGCACCCGGTCGAGGTTCGGAAGGTACTCGTCCTCCAGCCGGGACGGCGGATAGGGGGCGTGGTAGCCGCCCACCCGCAGCACCGGCGCCTCCAGGTGGTAGAAGCACCGCTCGGTGATCCGTGCGGCGATCTCCGCGCCGGAGCCGAGGAAGACCGGCGCCTCGTGCACGACGACCAGGCGGCGGGTCTTCTCGACGGAGGACTGGAGCGTGTCGAAGTCGAGCGGCGAGATCGAGCGCAGGTCGACGATCTCGACCGACTTGCCCTCCTCGGCGGCGACCTGGGCGGCGTCCTGGCAGACCTTGACCATCGGGCCGTACGCGGCGAGCGTCAGGTCGCTGCCCTCGCGGGCGACGCGGGCCTTGTGCAGCGGGTGCGGGATGGCCTCGGTGTCCAGCGCGGACTTGTCGTGGTAGCGGCGCTTGGGCTCGAAGTAGATGACCGGGTCGTCGCCCTGGATGGCCTGCTGGAGCATCCAGTAGGCGTCCGAGGCGTTCGAAGGAGTGATCACCTTCAGGCCCGCGACGTGCGCGAACAGCGCCTCGGGCGACTCGGAGTGGTGCTCGACGGCGCCGATCGCGCCGCCGTAGGGAATCCGGATGACGACCGGCAGCTTGACCTTGCCGAGCGCGCGGGCGTGCATCTTGGCGAGCTGGGTGACGATCTGGTCGTAGGCGGGGAAGACGAAGCCGTCGAACTGGATCTCGACGACCGGGCGGTAGCCGCGCAGGGCCATGCCGATCGCGGTGCCGACGATGCCGGACT
Organism: Streptomyces sp. Ru73; assembly: GCF_002920575.1. Taxonomy (GTDB): domain Bacteria; phylum Actinomycetota; class Actinomycetes; order Streptomycetales; family Streptomycetaceae; genus Streptomyces. The sequence continues at coordinate 103,826 of NZ_PQSQ01000009.1, forward strand.
CGGCGAGCGGGGTGTCGATCACCCGGTCCTCGCCGAAGTCCTTCTGCAGGCCGTCGGTGACGCGGAAGACGCCGCCGAGCTTGCCCACGTCCTCGCCCATGACGAGGACCTTGGGGTCGGCGTCCATGGCCGCGCGCAGCGATTCGTTGATCGCCTTGGCGATCGTGATCTTCTCGAAGACAGCCATGTCAGTTCTCCTCCGCGAACGAGGCCTGGTACGCGGCGAACTGGGCGCGCTCCTCGTCGACGAGCGCGTGCCCGTCGGCGTAGACGTGCTCGAACATCGCCATGTCATCGGGGTTCGGCATGGTGCGGACCGCGTCGCGCACCCGCTTGCCGAGCGCCTCGTCCTCCTTCTCGACGGACGCGAAGAACGCCTCGTCGGCGATCCCCTCGGCCTCCAGGTACCGGCGGAGCCGCAGGATCGGGTCCTTGGCCTCCCAGGCCGCGAGCTCGTCGTTGCCGCGGTAGCGCGTGGGGTCGTCGGAGGTGGTGTGGGCGCCCATGCGGTAGGTGTACGCCTCGACCAGCATCGGCCCCTGGCCGGTGCGGGCGCGGTCCAGGGCCGCCTTGGTGACGGCGAGGACGGCGAGCACGTCGTTGCCGTCGACCCGTACGCCGGGGAAGCCGTAGCCGCGGGCGCGCTGGAAGAGCGGCACCCTGGTCTGCTTCTCGGTCGGCTCGGAGATCGCCCACTGGTTGTTCTGGCAGAAGAACACCACGGGCGCGTTGTACACGGCGGCGAAGGTGAAGGACTCGGCGACGTCACCCTGGCTGGACGCGCCGTCACCGAAGTAGGCGATGACGGCGGAGTCGGCGCCGTCCTTCTGGACGCCCATCGCGTAGCCCGTCGCGTGCAGCGTCTGCGAGCCGATGACGATCGTGTACAGGTGGAAGTTGTTGCTGTTCGGGTCCCAGCCGCCGTGGTTGACGCCGCGGAACATGCCCAGCAGGTTCGTCGGGTCCACCCCGCGGCACCAGGCGACGCCGTGCTCGCGGTAGGTGGGGAAGACGTAGTCGTCGTCGCGCAGCGCGCGTCCCGAGCCGATCTGCGCGGCCTCCTGGCCCAGCAGGGAGGGCCACAGGCCCAGCTCGCCCTGGCGCTGCAGGGTGGTCGCCTCGGCGTCGAACTTCCGCGTCAGCACCATGTCGCGGTACAGGCCGCGCAGCTCCTCGGCGGACAGGTCGATCGCGTACTCCGGGTGCTCGACGCGCTCCCCCTCGGGGGTGAGCAGCTGGACGAACCGGTCCGGATCCTGCTCCGCCGAAGCCGGCGTTCCGGCGGCCGGCTTCGTCCCGGCCTTCGCGCCGGTCTTGGCCTTCGCCGCGGTCCCGCCGGGCGCTTTCTTCGCGGTCGTGCGCTTGCCGCTACTGCGCGTAGCTTTCCGTGCGGCAGTGCTGTCCACGGTCACGTGCTGCTCCTCCGTCTGTCCGGCCCCCGGGGTCCGCCGGCGGCCGTATTGCGGCTCACCCGGTCTCCGATACGGCGCACGGGGTGTGTGCGAACGCGGTCAGGCCCGGGTGGAACAAAACTGCCCCGGACGTGGCCTGCCCATGCACGTTACCCATTTCCCGAGCCTAAGCGAAAACGGCCCTGACCTGCGATTTTGCTTGGATTTCCAAGTAAATCGCGAAGGGTGGGAACAACTCCTGGTCACAGCGTCGCAGGCCGCCGGGACAACGGCACGTTATATCGCCGGGCCGGAGCACGGGAAGGGTTCGTGTGTGAGACTGAGGCCGTGCACGAAGACGGAAAAATCACGGTATTCCTCCTCGACGATCATGAGGTCGTCCGGCGTGGCGTTCACGACATGCTCACCGTAGAGAGCGACATCGAGGTGGTCGGCGAGGCCGGCACGGCAGCGGACGCCCTGGTCAGGATCCCTGCGACGCGCCCCGACGTGGCCGTGCTGGACGTCCGGCTGCCGGACGGCAGCGGTGTCGAGGTGTGCCGCGAGATCCGCTCGCAGAACGAGGACATCAAGTGCCTCATGCTCACGTCTTTCGCCGATGACGAGGCACTTTTCGACGCGATCATGGCCGGTGCTTCCGGGTACGTGCTCAAGGCCATCCGCGGGAACGAGCTGCTCTCGGCCGTCCGGGACGTGGCGGCCGGCAAGTCCCTGCTGGACCCCGTGGCCACCGCACGGGTCCTGGAACGGCTGCGGGACGGCGGCGGTCCCAAGGGCGACGACCGGCTGGCGAACCTCACCGAACAGGAACGGCGGATCCTCGACCTGATCGGCGAGGGACTCACCAACCGCGCCATCGGGGAACGGCTGCACCTGGCCGAGAAAACCATCAAGAATTACGTTTCCAGCCTGCTCGCCAAACTCGGTATGGAACGCCGTTCGCAGGCCGCCGCATACGTGGCCAGAATGCAGGCGGAAGGCCGCTGATCACGGCCCGGTGCCGCGCCATTGCCGGCTTTACCGGGCTGACCTGCGGAATCCGTGATTTCGGGACCAACGTCCCGGCGGCCCGGGGGCGGCCGCCCCTACAGCAGGCACAGCGCAGCCGGGCAGGGTGGTGGCCATGCCCGACGAATTCCGCGCACTGGAGCTGCTCAGCCGTACGCCCTACGGCCGGGTCTCGGCCAGCCTGCGGGCGCTGCCCTTCACCACGGTCGCCCGGCACGTGGTGACCGAGGAGCGCCGGCTGCTGCTGCGCCTGCACCGCGGCTACGGCTACCACCGCGCCCTGGACGGCAGCGTGGTCTCGTACCAGGCGGACAACGTCACGGCGGGCGAGCGGGAGACCTGGGCGGTGCAGTTCACCGGTACGGCCGGCGTCGTGTGCCCGCGCCCGGCCGACCACGACGCCTTCGGGCGCACCCCCGCGCTCGCCGACGGCGAGCCCTTCGACCCCGTCTTCCTGCACATCGAACCGGTCTTCGCCAAGGTCCACACGCTGACCGATGTCCCGGTGTTCGGATACGCCTCTTCAGGCTGACCGATAGCCGACCGGTGCGGGAATCCGGCCCGGCCGCGGTGATCTAACATCTGACGGGTGCTGCGCTCATCTGCGGTCCGGACGGCAACGACGCCCGACGGACACACCCTCGGCTCCCTGCTGCGCCGCTACGAAGGCGCCGGGGAGCCGCTGTCGTGCGAGCCGGTCGCCGAAGGGCTGCTCAACCACGGCTACCGGCTGACCACCACGCACGGCCGCTTCTTCCTCAAGCACCATCTCGACGCCGACCGCGGCGCCCTCGTCCGGCAGCACCGCGCCACCCGCCTGCTGGGCGCCATGGGGCTGCCCGTCGCGCCCCCCGTACGCGCCGCCGACGGCCGCACCGTCGCCGTCCTCGACGGCCGCTGCTACGCCCTGCATCCCTGGGTCGAGGGCCGCCACCTGGACGGCGCTGCCCTCACACCCGGCCAGTGCCACCGCCTCGGCACGCTGCTGGGCCGGGTGCACGTGGCCCTCGCCCAGGTCCTGCCCGAGGAGCCGCCGCAGCCCGGCCAGGAGAGCGCCGACCCGGCCGCCACCTTCGTCGGCATCGACGAGCTGCTGGCCCTGGCCAGGGCCGCCCGCCCGCACGACAGCTTCGACACGCTGGCCGAGCACCGGCTCCGGGAACGCCGCGCCCTGCTGGCCGCGCACGCCCACCACCGCCCGCCCCGCGCCGCCCCCGCGGGCTGGGTGCACGGCGACTTCCACCCGCTGAACCTGCTCTACCGGGGCGCCGAGCCGGCCGCGATCGTCGACTGGGACCGGCTGGCGGTCAAGCCGCGCGCCGAGGAGGCCGTACGCGCCGCCGCGATCTTCTTCGTCCGGCCGTCGGGCAGTCTGGACCTGGCGAAGGTGGCGGCGTACGCACGGGCCTACCGGCGCGCCTCGGGCGTCGGCCCGGACGAGCTGGCGGCCGCCGTGCACCGCGTCTGGTGGGAGCGGCTGAACGACTTCTGGATGCTGGACTGGCGGTACCGGCTGGGCGACCGGCGCGCCGACGGCCTCTTCCCGGCAGCGGCCGCGCTGGCGGTGTGGTGGACGGACGAGTACGCGGCGGTACGGCAGGCGTTCACGGGCTGAAACCCGCCTCACCAGGCCCTGCGCGAACGAGCGGGGCACGGCTCTCCGTGCCCCGCTCGTCGGGTCCTGCACCGCGCGTAAGGATCGCCCGGAGGGTTACTGGTCCCCGCCGGTGTCCGCGCTCGGCGGCGGGATGATCGGCGACGTGTCGTCCGTCGGCTCCTGGGTCGGCTGGGTCGGCTCGTCCGTGGGCTCGGTGGTCGTCGGCTCGTCGGTCGGCTGGTCCGTGGGCTCGTCCGTCGCCGACTGGGTGTCCGACGGTGTCGGGTTCCCGGTGTTGGTCGGCCCCTGGGTGTAGTCACCGGTGTTGCCGCCCGTGCCGCCGGGCTGGGTCGCCCCGGTCGTCGGCTCCTCCGACGGCGGCTCGGTGGTCTTCTCGTCCTTGCTCTTCGTCGCCGTCGGCGTCGGCTTCGGGTTCTTCTCGGGCTTGTCGTCACCCGTGTTGTGCAGCGCGAGGGCGACGCCGGCCACGATGGCGATCAGCGCGAGCGCGGCGATCAGCCAGATCTTGCCCCGGCCGCCCTTGGAGCCGCGCGGCCCGCCCTCGTAACCGCCGTCGTCGTCCCGCATGCCCTGCGGGAGGATCGGCTGCGCCGCGGTCGAGCCGTGCGTCGGGTGCGGCATCGCCGTGGTGGCCGCCACGCCCATGGCGGGCGTCGAGCCGCCCTCGTGCACGGCGACCGGGCCCGTGCTCCAGGTACCGGTGTGGCCGCCCTGCTCGTGCAGCATCTGCAGCGCGTACTGGACCAGGCCGCGCATCTCCTCGGCGGTCTGGAACCGGTCGTCAGGGTCCTTCGCCAGCGAGCGCATGACCAGCCCGTCCAGCTCCGGCGGCACCGCGTCGGAGACCTCGGACGGCGGCACCGGGGTGTCCTGCACGTGCTGGTACACCACCGACAGCGGGGTCTCGCCGACGAAGGGCGGGCGCAGCGCGAGCAGTTCGTACAGCAGGCAGCCGGTCGCGTACAGGTCGGAGCGGGTGTCGACGGTCTTGCCGAGCGCCTGCTCGGGCGAGAGGTACTGCGGCGTGCCCATGACCATGCCGGTCTGGGTCATCGTGTTCGACGCGCCGTGCAGGGCGCGCGCGATGCCGAAGTCCATCACCTTGACCGCGCCGCTGTTCGTGATGATCACGTTGGCGGGCTTGATGTCGCGGTGCACGATGCCGTGCTGGTGGCTGTAGGCCAGCGCCTCCAGCACCCCGGACACGATGATCAGCGCCTGGTCCGGCGGCGGCGCGTCCGCGTTCAGCAGCAGATCGCGGATGGTGTGGCCCTCGACCAGCTCCATCACGATGTACGGGATGGTGTTGCCGCCGACCAGGTCCTCGCCGGAGTCGTAGACCGCGACCACGGCGTGGTGGTTCAGACCGGCCACCGACTGCGCCTCGCGGGTGAAGCGGGCCTTGGAAACCGGGTCCTCGGCGAGGTCGGAGCGCAGCAGCTTCACGGCGACCGTACGGCCCAGCCGGACGTCCTCGGCGGCGAACACCTCCGCCATGCCACCCCGGCCCAGACGGCGCGTCAGGCGGTAGCGCCCGTCGCCGACCAGACCTCCGTTGCCCCACATCTCCGGTGCGTCGGGGATATTGGAGCCGGTGGCTTCAGGATCGGACGGGCCCTGGGGGCTCTGCGTCTGTGCCATCGGTCCTCGCCGTCGAATCGGGCCGCGTGTACGCGGTTTTACGTCTCGGTCTTCGCAAGAGCACGCTACAGGCTCCGCGGCGCGCACCGGTTTTGTGAGGGACCGGCCATCAAACCCTGCACCGCTCACATGTCGCAAGTTCACTACGAGTGACCGATTTGCCCGGGGCGCGCTGACAGAGTCGTGACAGGTTTCTGACACGCTCGCGACAACGGCCCGGCCCATTACTGGCAGGCTCCTGTCCGCGGCGCGGGCGTGCGGGGCCGCTGCCCATCTGGTCACGGAACGGGCACGCGGCTTGACTGGCCGGAGGCCTGAGGCACACTTGGCTGCGGAATTCCAGAACCTGGCCTGCCGGTCGCATACCGGCCCCGGCCAGCAACAGAACAGCCCGGGCACGCCGCGTACGGGCGGACCGGGCAGTGCGCCGAGGGGGAAACGGAAAGATGAGCCAGGACGGCGCACAGGGCCATGGCGCGGGCCGTGCGGTGGGGCGGGGACGCTACCAGCTGCGTGATCTTCTCGGCGCCGGCGGCATGGCCTCCGTCCACCTCGCGTACGACAGCGTGCTGGACCGCGAGGTCGCGATCAAGACGCTGCACACCGAGCTCGGCCGCGAGCAGGCCTTCCGCGAGCGCTTCCGCCGCGAGGCACAGGCCGTCGCGAAGCTCTCGCACACCAACATCGTCTCGGTCTACGACTCCGGCGAGGACGAGCTCGACGGCGGGATGACGCCGTACATCGTCATGGAGTACGTCGCCGGGCAGCCGCTGCGCTCGGTGCTGGACGCCGACGTCGCGCAGTTCGGCGCCATGCCGACCGAGAAGGCGCTGAAGATCACCGCCGATGTGCTGGCGGCCCTCGAGGTCAGCCACGAGATGGGCCTGGTCCACCGGGACATCAAGCCCGGCAACGTCATGATGACCAAGCGCAACGTCGTGAAGGTCATGGACTTCGGCATCGCCCGCGCCATGCAGTCCGGCGTCACCTCCATGACCCAGACCGGCATGGTCGTCGGCACCCCGCAGTACCTCTCGCCCGAGCAGGCCCTGGGCCGCGGCGTCGACGCCCGCTCCGACCTGTACTCCGTCGGCATCATGCTCTTCGAGCTGCTGACCGGGCAGCTGCCCTTCGACGCGGACTCGCCGCTGGCCATCGCGTACGCGCACGTGCAGGAGGAGCCGCCGGTGCCCTCCAGCATCAACCGCTCGGTGCCGCCCGCGGTGGACGCGCTGGTGGCCCGCGCGCTGAAGAAGAACCCCAACGAGCGCTTCCCCACCGCCCAGGCCATGCAGGACGAGTGCCTGCGCATCGCCCAGGCCGGACAGACCGGCGGCTCGCCGGTGATCGTCGGCGGTCAGGGCCCGCGGACCAGCGGCTCCTCGGTGGCCTCCGCGGTCTTCCCCTCGGCGACCGGAGCCCCGGCGACGGGCGCGCCGAACGTGCAGAGCCCGTACACCCCGCCGCCCGCGAACGGCCAGTTCGGCGGCTTCGGCCCGTCGACCCCGCCGCCGCCCACGCACGGTTACCAGACACCGGCCCCGACGCCCGGCCCGTACAACGGCGGCCTCCAGACCCCGCCGCCGTACACCATCTCGCCGCAGAACGGCGGGCAGTCCGGCGGCGGCAGGAACAACAACAAGCCGGTGCTGATCGGCTCCGCGGTGGTCGCCCTGATCGCCGTCGTCGCCGTGGTCCTGGTCATCGCCCTCAGCGGCGGCGACCCGGACAAGCCGAGCCCCCAGGCCGGCGGCTCCGGCTCCCCCCAGCCCACCGCCTCCCCCACCGAGGACTCCGCGAACAAGGTCCAGCCCGAACAGAAGGACCGGACCATCGACCCGAAGGAGTGCACGGACGCGGTCGAGAGCTTCGACGACAAGTCGAAGGTCATGATGCCGAACTTCTACAGCAAGAACCTGAGTTCGGTGAAGGCGTGCATGCGCGAGGCCGGCTGGCAGTGGGACATCTCCTACGAGAACAGCGAGCCCATGTGGGGCAAGAACGCGGTCATCCGGCAGACCCCGGCCGAGAGCGACGACTACGACCCCAAGGGCGACGAGAAGATCCAGCTGGTCGTGTCGACGGGCAAGTCTTCATAACGGCTCCGGCACGACCGCAGAACGCGGCACACTTAAGTGATCTTCCTGGGTACATTCGCTGATCGACCAACAAATTACTCAGGGGGATCACCGTGCGACGCATCGGTTATCTGGTCGCCGCCGCCATCGCGGCCGCGACGCTTCCACTGTCCGCCGGCCCGGCGGCAGCGGCCTCCAGCGCGGAGGTCAACTGCTCGACGTCGGGCGGCAGCGGCACGGGCAAGTGGACGTGGAGCAGCAAGTACAAGCTCTCCAACGTACGGCTGACGGCACGTGACCTGGCCGCGGACGGCCGTCACGTGGCCATCCGGCTGGTGACGCTCAAGTCGAACGACACCATGCACTACTGGCCCTACCACCACATGTACGGGGGGAACGGCAACCAGGACACCTGGACCAGCTCGGCGAACGACACCGCGGGCATCAAGCGCGCCAACATCGAGCTCGCGATCTTCAACGGCAAGACGCTGATCCGGGAGTGCGGAGGCGCCAGCAAGGCCAACCCCTACTGGTAAATCCGGTACCGGGGTCCCGGGAACGAGCGAGGGCCCACCGCGTTGCTGCGCGGTGGGCCCTCGCCCCATTCTCGGCTCGGGGTGACGTGTGCCGCGCTGGCTCCCGCTGCCCGGGGCATCGGCGCCGCCGCAAGCTCAGAGGTACGGACCGGAGCGGGCGCTGCCGCGGCCGGGGTGGGGGTGGTCGTCGTCCTCGGCGGGGACGGCGCCGGGCGGGAGGGCGCGGCGCATCTGCTCCAACTGGGCGCGGGCGGCCATCTGCTGGGCGAACAGGGCGGTCTGGATGCCGTGGAAGAGGCCCTCCAGCCAGCCCACCAACTGGGCCTGCGCGATACGGAGTTCGGCTTCGGTGGGGACGGAGTCGTCGGTGAAGGGGAGGGAGAGGCGCTCCAGCTCCTCCACCAGCTCCGGGGCCAGCCCGTCCTCCAGCTCCTTCACGGAGCCGGCATGGATCTCCTTGAGACGGACCCGGCTCGCCTCGTCCAGCGGGGCGGCCTTCACCTCTTCCAGCAGCTGCTTGATCATGCTGCCGATGCGCATGACCTTCGCCGGCTGTTCGACCATCTCCGTCACCGGAACCTCGCGTGGCTCGTCATCGCCGTCTCCGCCACCGGAGCCGCCTGCGCTGCCGAGAGCCATGCCGTCCGGGCCGACAACCAGGACGTGCGGGCTCTCCTGCGACCGTTCGTTCATCGGCATATCCATGCCGCCATTCTCTCGTACATGCACTTAAGAACAGTTGTGCCCCGGAGAACTGGTGATCCACCCCGTCGGGCGGCAAAGTCTCAGTACTTCGGTCGAGATGCAGGCACATCACTGCGTTTCCTGTGACTTCTCCCGTTTTGCGGCTCATTTACGAGATGCCGCGATAGTCGGCCCATGTGACCCTGATTACGTCACTCGACGGCTTGGCACGGGAGGACACGGCGTGGTTGCAGGACTCCGCTCGCTCATCGCCGCCGGACTGCTGACGGCCACCACGCTCTTCCCCGCCGTACCCGCGGCCTGCGCCGCCGCGACGGCGCCCCACGGGCGGGTGCACGCCCGGGCCGCGGCCGACCCGCCACAGCCACAGACCACCGACGGGCGGCCCGGCGCCGGCCGGCCGCCCGCCGGCGCTTCCCCCGGCCGCAGCGCCTCCCAGGACGTGCCGGGACTCCCGCCGGCCCAGGTCCCGACGGACGACGGCACGACCGGCCGCTCCCAGGGGCCCGGCTCCTCGGGGCCCGCCGGCTCGTCCGACGCACCGACGGAGCCGGGGCAGAGCCCCTCACCGTCCTCGACCGCCACCGGCCCGAGCCCGACGGCGGGCGCCAGCGATTCCGCCACGGCGTCACCCGGCCGGCCGACACCGAGCCGGTCGGCCACCGGCTCCGGCAGTACGGCCGACCGGCCCGCCACCCCGTCCAGGAGCAGCGCTTCGGACCCCACAGGAACCGTTTCCGGCACGCCCGGGGACTCCGCCTCAGCGGGCGTCGGCACGGCGCTGCAGAGCCCCGGCACGTCCGACCGGCCGTCCGGCGACCGGCCCGGCAGCCCGTACCCGCCGCTGTCGCCGCACGGCCGCACCGGGCGCGGCTGGCAGCCGCTGGTCCCGCCGGAGGGAGCATCGACCACCGACCCCTCCTCGACCAGCAGCGAGACCGCCGGTGCCCTCCGGCCGCCGTACACCACGGAGCGGGCCGCCCGGGTCGCCCGCGTCCTCCCTTTCGGGGCCGGCCTCGCACTCACCGGTCTGGGCCTGGCCTTCATCGGCCTCCGGCTGCGACGCCGCTGAGGGGCCGCTGGGGAGTGGTGGCGGCGTACGGACGTACCGGGGCGACGCGCCACTGAGCAGCGAACGGCTTACGGACCTACCGGAGGTGGTGCGCCGCGTACGGCCGAACGGGGGCGGTGCCACGTACGGCCGTACGGGGACGGGCCGTCGCCGGTGGAGCCCACTCAGCCGACCGTCAGGACGATCTTGCCGATGTGGCTGCTCTCCTCCAGGATGCGGTGCGCCTCGGCGGCCTCCGCCATCGGCAGCGTGCGGTCCACGATCGGCCGGACCTGACCGTTCTCGATCAGCGGCCAGACGTGCTCCCGCACGGCGGCGACGATCGCGGACTTCTCCTCGACCGGCCGGCCTCGCAGCGACGTCGCCGTGACCGCGCCGCGCTTGGCCAGCAGCGCGCCCAGGTTGAGCTCGCCCTTCCGGCCGCCCTGCAGGCCGATGACGGCGATCCGCCCGTTCGTGGCCAGCGCCCGCACGTTCTGATCCAGGTACTTGGCCCCGATGATGTCCAGGATGACGTCAGCGCCCCGGCCGTCGGTGGCGTTGCGGATCTCCTCGACGAAGTCCTGCTCGCGGTAGTTGATGAGCACGTCGGCGCCCAGCTCGCGGCAGCTCTCCAGCTTCTCGGCGCTGCCGGCGGTCACCGCGACGCGCGCGCCGACCGCCTTGGCCAGCTGGATCGCCATGGTGCCGATGCCGCTGGACCCGCCGTGGATCAGCAGGGTCTCGCCGGGCCGCAGGTGGGCCACCATGAAGACGTTCGACCAGACGGTGCAGGTCACCTCGGGCAGCGCGGCGGCCTGCGTGACGTCGAGGCCCTTCGGCAGCGGCAGCAGCTGGCCGGCCGGCACCGCCACCTGTTCGGCGTAACCGCCGCCGGCCAGCAGGGCACAGACCTCGTCGCCGACCGCCCAGCCGCTCACGCCGGGGCCGACCTCGGTGATCGTGCCGGCGCACTCCAGGCCGGGGTAGGCGGACGCGCCGGGCGGCGGGTCGTAGAAGCCCTGTCGCTGCATCACATCGGCGCGGTTGACGGCACTGGCCTCGACCCGGACCAGCACCTCGCCCTCGGACAGTTGCGGCGCGGGCACCTCGGCCCACACCAGGGCCTCGGGTCCGCCGGGTTCGGGAATGGTGATCGCACGCATGGCCGCGAGGCTACTCGCCTCACCCCGCCGCGTCCGAGGGCACTCCGGACGCGCGGGCGGTGAGCCCCGCGCCGGAGTGCCCCGGTACCGCTCGGTTCAGTCGCCGCGGCGGCCCTGTTCGTCCGCGCGGCGGATCACCCGGTCCTTCTCGTCCGCCCGGCGCATCGGCTGGACACCGCTGCCGGGCAGCCCCTGCGCGGCCGGGCGCCCCAGCTCCGGCTCCTCCGTCGGCGCCGCGCGGACGATGGTGATGAGCCGGTCGGCGTGCTGCAGCGGGCTCGCCGCCGGGTCGTCGTACGCCAGCAGCCGGTGGCCGCGCAGTACGGAGACGACCAGGTCGCCGGTGTCCCGGACCGACTTGCCGACCTCGGACTTCACCACCGGCCGCTCGATCAGGTCCAAGCCGCTGCCCTGCTGGATCAGGTCCTCCATGACCGTGCTCGCGCTCGGGCTGTTCACCGACAGGCCCAGCAGCCGGCCCGCCGCGCTCGCGGAGGTGATGACGGAGTCGGCGCCGGACTGCCGCAGCAGCGGTGCGTTCTCCTCCTCCCGCACGGCCGCCACGATCGTCGCCTTCTTGTTGAGCTGACGGGCGGTGAGCGAGACCAGGACGGCGGTGTCGTCGCGCTGCGTGGCGATGATGATCTGGCGGGCCCGCTGGACCTCGGCACGCAGCAGGACGTCGCTGCGCGTGGCGTCGCCGAGTACGCCCGCGAAGCCCTCGGCCACGGCCGAGTCGATCACCTTGGGGCTCGGGTCCACGATGACGATGCTGTCCCGGCCGGCGCCCGTCGCGCGCAGCGTCTGGACGGCCGACCGGCCCTTCGTACCGAAGCCGACGATGACGGTGTGGTCGCGCAAGGAGGTCCTCCAGCGGTTCAGCCGCCACTGTTCACGGGTCCGCTCGGTGAGGACCTCCAGGGTGGTGCCGACCAGGATGATCAGGAACAGGACGCGGAGTGGCGTAATCAGCAGGATGTTCAGCAGCCGTGCGGTGTCTCCGTACGGGACGATGTCGCCGTACCCGGTCGTGGAGAGCGTGACGGTGGCGTAGTAGACGCAGTCGAGGAAGTCGACCGCGCCGTCGGCGTTGTCGTGGTACTCGTCGCGGTCCACCCAGACGATCAGGACCGTGAGGACCAGCACTATCAGCGCCATCAGGATGCGGCGTACCACCTGGCGCAGTGGCGCTTCGGGGGCGCGGCGGGGCAGCTGGACCCGGTGCGAGACGTCGTCGGAGCGCTGCTCCTGCGCCGCGGCGTCGTGCAGGGGGAGCTTCACGTGCGGCCTCCGGGTGCGCCCGGGTCCGGTGCCGCGGGGGCGACGGACCAGGGCAGGTCCAGGAGCGCGACCGGCTCGCCCTCGTCGGCGCCGCCCGGCGGGATCACGGCCAGCGCGTCGGCGGCGGCGATCCCGCGCAGCATGGCGGGCCCGTTGAAGTGGAGGGGGAGCGCCACGACGCCTCCCTTCTCGTCGGAGCGGCGGGCCACGGGGACCAGCCGGGTGTCGTGCGGATGCCCGGGCACGCCGTCGGCGAGGCGTACGCGGCGGGGTTCGGAACGCATCCGGCCCGAGAGCGTACCCAGCAGCGGCTCGGCAAGCGTCAGCAGGCCCGAGACGGCGGCGAGCGGATTACCGGGCAGGCCGACCAAGTGCCGGACCGTCGCGGGTGTTTCACGTGAAACCGGCACCGTGGTCTGCCGCGCCGCGCGCCTGGCTGACCGACCGCGCGGGGCCGGGCTCTCCGCCGGGCCGAGCCTGGCGAGCAGCATGGGATGGCCCGGGCGTACCTGCACGCCGTCCACGAGGAGTTCGGCCCCGAGGCGGCGCAGCGTCGGGTGCACGTGGTCGACCGGTCCGGCCGCCGTGCCGCCGGTGGTGATCACCACGTCCGCCGCGGACCCGGCGATCGCCTCGTACAACACCCCCGCGTCGTCCGCGAGATGGCGCGGGCCGATGGTCTCCGCACCCATGGCGTGCAGCCAGGGCGCGAGCATCGGGCCGAGCGCGTCCCGGATGCGGCCCTCCTGCGGGAGCCCGCTGTGCAGCAACTCGTCGCCCAGTACGAGGATTTCCACCACCGGGCGGCGGTACGTCCACAGCTCGTCGTAGCCCGCCGCAGCGGCCAGGCCGAGGACGGCCGGGGTCACCGGGGTGCCGGGCGGCAGCAGCGGGTCGCCGTTGCGGCACTCCTGGCCGCGCGGCCGGATGTCCTGACCGGGCGCCGCGCCGCGGGGCGCGGTCAACAGGACGCTGCCGTCGGGCTGTTCCGTGGTCTCGCCGTGCTCGGAACGGAGTACGGCCGATGCGCCGGGCGGTATCCGCGCCCCGGTGGCGATGCGTACCGCGTGCCCGTCCGGCAGCGGACGCGCGGGGCCCTGGCCTGCGAGGATGCCGGCGGACTCGGTGGGCGCGACCGTGTGGGGCGCGGCGAGCCGCCAGGGCCCGGGGCCCGAGACGGCCCAGCCGTCCATCGCGGAGGTGTCGAACGAGGGCAGATCCGTGAGCGCCGTCAGCGCCCCGGCGAGCACGCGCCCCAGCGCCTCGGGGCCGAGCGGCACGGCCCCGGCCGCCGGCGGCCCGGCCACGGCCTCCGCAGCGGCTTCCCGCGCGACGTGCCAGGGGGAGTGCGCACCGGGTCGAGGCGCGGAGCGGTGGGCGGGGGAGTGCGCGGGCGTGGCGGGGCGCGGGTCGGCGGTTGGTGACGGGGTGGTGGGACCTGCGGGGGCGCCTGGGCTGGTGGGACCTGCAGGACGTGCAGAGCTTGCGGGAGCGGTGGGGTCTGTGGAGCCCGTGGGGCAGGTGGGGCCAGTGGAGTCCGCAGGACCGGTGGCTCCCGCGGACCTGTTGTGGCTCGTAGAGCCGGTGGAGCTGGTGGGGTTTTCGCGACCGGTGGGGCTTCCGGGACCGAATAGGCCGTCGTCCCCTCGGCCCGGCTCGCGGTCCGAGCCCCGGCCCGGGTCCGGGTCATCGTGGGAGTCCGGCGTGCGGGCCGCAGACGCACCGGGCTCGGACCGGGGTGCGTGCCGGCCGTTGCCCCAGGGGGCGTGCCACGGGTCGAACCAGGTGCTCTCGGAGGAGCGCCCGCCGGTCCGGGGCCCGATGCCCTGGTGCGCTGCGGGGGCAGCGCTCTCGGACGCGGCGGCGGGTACGACCGGGCCGGCCGGATCAGTCGGTACGGCCGGGTCGCCCGGGGCGGTGCCCGTCCTGGAGGCCGCGTCCGCCCGCCGGTTGCGTCCGGCGTTGGCGATGGCGAGCGCGTCGTCGAATTCGCCGGGACCCCCGGCTGCCGGGTCGGGCATCATTCCGCCGCTTCCGCGGCCCAACGGTTCGCCAGTTCCGCCGCGCGCCTGCTGACCTCCGCGACGTCCAGGCCCTGCTGAGCCGCGGCGTACCCGACGAGGAAGGTCGTCAGCGGGGCGGCCGGGCGGGCCACGCCGTGTGCCGCGTCCCGCGCCAGATCGAGGAGTGCTGCCGTGTCGACATCGAGCTCGATGCCCAGTTCGGCCTTGACTGCGGTGATCCATTCGTCCAACACGTGTCCATGCTCCCTGATCCGGGCGCGCGCGGCACTGAGGGCCTCCCAGGTGTCGCAGTCGTACGACGCTGCGGCCGTGTCGTCCTTGACCCTGCGCAGCGTCAGTTCGGCCAGCAGCGCCCGCAGCGGCAGCCCGCTGAGCCCGCCGTGCGCGGCGCGCAGCGTCTCCAGGGCCCGGCGCAGCGGCTCGGCCCGGTACGCGGCCACGAGCGGCTGGTCGCGGCCGTCCGCGTCGACCAGCAGTGCCCCGTCCACGGCGCCTCCGCCGTTCCCCGCGTGAGTCTCTGGCGCATGGGACCCCGCCGAGGGGCCGGAGTCCTCCGAGGGGGCGGAAGCCTCCGCGGGACCGGAGCCCTCCGGGGCATCGGCCTCCGTCGCCGCCGCCAGCAGAGCGTCCACCGTCCCGGTGGTCAGGAAGGGCAGGTCGGCGGAGAGGACGAGCACCGTACCGGCCGTGGTGAGCCGCAGGCCCGCGTCGAGCGCCGCGACGGGCCCGGCGCCGGGCGGGTCCTCCCGGGTCGTCAGCACGGGGCGCGCGGTCGGCCGCTCGGGACCGACCACCACGGTGCGCGCCGCTCCGGGGCAGGCGGCGAGCACCCGGTCCAGGAGGGTCCGGCCGCCGACCGCGAGGGCGGGCTTGTCGGCGCCGCCGAGCCGGCGGGCCCCGCCCCCGGCCGGCACGATGGTGTCGTAGTCGGTCGTCACCCTCCGAGTATCACCGGGCGTCGGCGATCGACACCCCTCCGGTGCCGTCCGCTCGTCCGCCCGGCCGCCGTCAGAGCCCGCGCAGCAGGACGGCGGGCTGTTCCACGCAGTCGGCGACGAAGCGCAGGAAGCCGCCCGCCGTGCCGCCGTCGCACACCCGGTGGTCGAAGGTGAGCGAGAGCTGTACGACGCTCCGTACGGCCAACTCCCCTTCGTGCACCCAGGGCTTGGCGGCTATCCGGCCGACGCCGAGCATCGCGGCCTCGGGGTGGTTGATGATCGGGGTGGAGCCGTCGACCCCGAAGACGCCGTAGTTGTTGAGGGTGAACGTGCCGTGCGTCAGCTCGGCGGGCGAGAGCCGGCCCTCCCTGGCGGTCTCGGTGAGCCGGGCCATCTCGGCGGAGAGGCCCTCGACCGTACGGGCGTGCGCGTGCCGCACGACCGGTACGACCAGGCCGCGGTCGGTCTGCGCCGCGAATCCCAGGTGCACCTCCGGGAGCCGGACGATCTCCCGCGCCGCCGTGTCCACGGTGGAGTTCAGCTCCGGGAAGCGCGCGAGAGCGGCCGTGCAGATCCGGGCGAGCAGCGCGAGCAGCGAGACCTTCGGGCCGCCGCCGGCGTTCATGGCGCGGCGTACGGCCAGCAGCTCCGTGGCGTCCGCGTCCACCCAGCAGGTCGCGTCCGGTATCTCCCGGCGGCTGCGGGCGAACTTCTCCGCCGCGGCGCCCCGCATGCCCTTCAGGGGCAGCCGCTCGGCCCCGGCCGGCGCCGCCGTGCCGGAGGCCGTCGGCACGGCCTCGGCCGCCGCGGTCTGCTCGGGAACGCGGACCGCGCGCTCCACGTCGGCCCGCAGGATCAGCCCCTCCGGGCCGCTCCCCCGTACCGTCCGCAGGTCCACGCCGTGCTCCCGCGCCAGCCGCCGCACCAGCGGGGATATCACCGGAACAGGCCCCTCGGCCTCGGGGTGCTCCGCGACGTCCGCTCCGGGGGCCGCCGTCGGGCCCGTGGCTGCGGCCGCGCCGGCCACCGCGTGCGGCCGCGCACCTCCGGTACCGGCGGGCTCCGTACGGCCGGCCCCCGTGTCCCGGGAGGCGGCAGTGCGCTCCCCGGCGCCGGTCGTGCCGCCGCCCGTGCGCCCCGGGCCGGACGGCCGTACCCGGCGCCTGCGGCCGGCCGGCGCGCTCGTCCCGTATCCGACGAGGACGTTCCCCGAGCCCTCGGCCTGCTCGGCGGCCGGGTCCGCCGGCTCGCCCGCTTCGGCGCCGGCGCTGCGGGACTCGCCCACCGCCACCGTCACCAGCGGTGCGCCCACGGGCAGTTCGTCGCCCTCCTTGCCCATCCGTGCGGTGACGACGCCGCCGTACGGGCACGGCACCTCGACCATCGCCTTGGCCGTCTCGACCTCGACCACCGGCTGGTCGACGGCGACCACCTCGCCCACCTCGACCAGCCAGCGCACGATCGTCGCCTCGGTCAGCCCCTCGCCCAGGTCGGGCAGCGGGAACTCGCGTACCTCGGCCATCACGCACTCCCCTCGGGGCCGCCGCCGCTGCCGCCCTCGGTCCAGTCGGACTC
Organism: Streptomyces sp. Ru73; assembly: GCF_002920575.1. Classification (GTDB taxonomy): domain Bacteria; phylum Actinomycetota; class Actinomycetes; order Streptomycetales; family Streptomycetaceae; genus Streptomyces. The sequence goes on from NZ_PQSQ01000009.1 coordinate 120,859, forward strand.
CCACTGCAGGCGCGCCACGGCGTCCAGGACGCGGTCGACGCCCGGGAGATGGTGCCGCTCCAGCATCGGCGGCGGATACGGAATGTCGAAGCCGGCCACCCGCAGGACGGGCGCCTCCAGGTGGTGGAAGCAGCGCTCGGTGATCCGGGCGGCGATCTCCCCTCCGGGACCGCCGAACCCCGCCGACTCGTGGACGACGACGGCGCGCCCCGTGCGCCGCACCGACGCGCACACCGTCTCGTCGTCGAACGGCACGAGGGAGCGCAGGTCCAGCACCTCCAGGTCCCAGCCCTCCTCGCGCGCCGCCTCGGCCGCCTCCAGGCAGACCGGCAGCGACGGCCCGTACGTGATCAGCGTGGCACTGGTCCCGGGGCGGCGGATCTCAGCACGGCCTATGGGCGCGACGGGTGCCGGGTCCTCGGGGGACCAGTCGGCCTTGGACCAGTACAGCCGCTTCGGCTCCAGGAAGACCACCGGGTCGTCGGAGGCGATGGCGGCGCGCAGCATGCCGTACGCGTCGGCGACGGTGGCCGGGGCGAACACCTGGAGGCCGGGCGTGGCCATGTAGTACGCCTCGGAGGAGTCGCTGTGGTGCTCGACCCCGCCGATCCCGCCGCCGTAGGGAATGCGGATCGTCAGCGGCATCGGCATCGTGCCGCGGGTGCGGTTGCGCATCCGTGCCACGTGGCTGACGAGCTGCTCGAACGCGGGGTAGGCGAACGCGTCGAACTGCATCTCGACCACGGGCCGCAGGCCGTACATCGCCATGCCGACGGCCGTGCCGAGGATGCCGGCCTCGGCGAGCGGGGTGTCGCTGCACCGGTCCTCGCCGAACTCCGCCGCGAGGCCGTCGGTGATCCGGAAGACGCCGCCGAGCCGCCCGACGTCCTCCCCCATCACATGCACCGTCGGGTCCTCGGCCATCGCGTCGCGCAGCGCTCTGGTCAGGGCCTGTGCCATCGTGGCGGGCTTGCGCCCGGTCGCGGTCGTGCCTCCGGCGGCGACTGCCGTGCTCATCACTGCTCCCCTTCCGCTGCGATCTCGGCCCGCAGCAGGTCCGACTGCTCGCGCAGCTGGCCGGTCGGCGCGGCGTACACATGGGCGAAGAGGTCCATCGGGTCCAGCGCCGGGTCCGCGTTCATCCGCTCGCGCAGCGCGCCGGCCATCTCCTCGGCCGCTTCCTTGGTGGCGCTCACATACGCCGGGGTCAGCAGGTCCCGGGCGGCCAGCTCGCGCTCCACCAGGGCTATCGGGTCGTGGCCGCGCCACTCCTCGACCTCGGCGTCGCTGCGGTAGCGGGTGGCGTCGTCGGCGTTGGTGTGCGCCTCCATGCGGTACGTCACGGCCTCCACGAGGGTGGGGCCGCCGCCGCGGCGGGCCCGCTCGACGGCCTCGCCGAGCACTTCGTGCAGCGCGGGCGCGTCATTGCCGTCCACCAGGCGGCCCGGCATGCCGTACCCCACGGCCTTGTGGGCGAGGGACGGCGCCGCGGTCTGCTTGGCGAGCGGCACGGAGATCGCGAAGCCGTTGTTCTGCACGAGGAAGACGACGGGGGCCTGCCAGACGGCCGCGAAGTTCAGCGCCTCGTGGAAGTCGCCCTCGCTCGTCCCGCCGTCGCCGACCATGGCGAGCGCGACGACGTCGTCGCCCTTGAGGCGGGCGGCGTGCGCGAGGCCCACGGCGTGCGGCAGCTGGGTGGCGAGCGGGGTGCACAGCGGGGCCACGCGGTGCTCGTGCGGGTCGTACCCGGTGTGCCAGTCGCCGCGGAGCAGGGTGAGCGCCTGTACGGGGTCCAGGCCGCGGGCGACGGCGGCGAGGGTGTCGCGGTAGCTGGGGAAGAGCCAGTCGCGGTCCTCCAGGACCAGCGCGGCGGCCACCTCACAGGCCTCCTGGCCGGTGGAGGAGGGGTAGACGGCGAGGCGGCCCTGGCGGGTGAGCGCCGTGGCCTGGGTGTTGTACCGGCGGCCGCGGACCAGCTGCGCGTGGAGCTGCTTCAGGAGGGCGGAGTCCACCTTTGCGGCGGCGTCCGTGCCCAGTACGCGGTACGGCTCCTCGTCGGGCAGGAGGGGCGCCGGGTCGACGCGGGGGCGCCAGGCGGGCGGCGGGGCGGGGCGGTCGCCGGTCGCGGTGCTGCCGTGCCTGCTGCTGCCGGGCTGCTCGAGGACCGTCATGAGGGGCACCTCCTCGGTCGAAGGGGTGGCGCTGTGCGCCGCGTACGGGGTGGGAACGGGCGGCTGGCGGGAAAACTGCGCTGCGAGGGCACCCGGCCGGTGGGCCGGACTCCTCCCTACCGATTGTTCGGTTGCCGACACATTTTGGCTACAGGCGGGGCGAGCCTGTGGACAATCGGTTCTGCACAGCCTGGAATGGAGTCAGGACGTCCAAGGAGGGGAGACAGGGCGGCATGCCGGACGAACAGATGGTCAATTCCGCCGGACGGCAGCCCGTCCGCGCGCTGGACGCCGTGGACCGCGACATCCTGCGCATGCTCCAGACCGACGGCCGGGCGTCGATACGGTCGGTCGCCGACCGTGTGCACATCTCCCGGGCCAACGCCTACGCGCGGATCAACCGGCTGCTGGACGACGGCGTCATCCGCGGCTTCAGCGCCCGGGTGGACCAGGAGCGGGCGGGCCAGGGCGCGTCGGCGTACATCACGCTGAAGATCGTGCAGAACTCCTGGCGCACGGTCCGCGAGGCGCTCCAGGCGCTGCCGGGCGCCGCGCACATCGCCCTGGTCAGCGGGGATTTCGACGTCCTGCTGCTGGTGCACACCAAGGACAACCGGGCGCTGCGGGAGCTGGTCCTCACCCGCATCCAGGCCATACCGGAAGTGCTCTCCACCCGCACGCTGCTGGTCTTCGAGGAGACCGACCTCGAACCGGAGGGCTGAGCGCCACGCGCCTTCGGGGCACCCGATTCCCCCCGGGGTGCCGCCGGTGTCAGCCTTCGTTGCGCAGGCCGGCGAAGGCCGTGCGTACCACGGCGTCGGCCACCTCCTGGCTGCTCGCCGAGCCGCCGCGGCCCGGCCGGTACCACTCGACGATCGAGTTGATCATGCCGAAGAGCAGCCGCGTCGCCAGCCGGATGTCGGCGTCCGGCCGCAGGTCGCCCTCGGCGGCCGCCTCCTTGAGCAGCTCGGCGACCTCGTTGTCGAAGTCACGGCGGCGCTCCATCGCCCACCGCTCGGTGTCGGTGTTGCCGCGCACCCGCAGCAGCAGCGTCACGTACGGCAGCTCCGCGATCAGCACCTCGACCACGCGCCGGGTCACGTACTCCAGCCGCTCGATCGCCCGCCCCCGTGTCGCGCCCGGCTCCTGGAGAACGCCGAAGAGGCCGTCCAGCGCCCTGCTTATCGCCCGTCGCAGCAGCTCTTCCTTGCTGCGCACGTGGTGGTAGATGGAGGACTTGGAGATGCCGGCGGCCCGGGAGAGGTGCTCCATGGACGTGCCGTCGTACCCGCGCTCGTTGAACACCTCGACGGCGACCGCGAGCAGCGAATCGGGCGTGTAGGTGTCGCGCTTGGCCATGGTCATGATTACAGCAGCTTTCCGGACGGGACCGCACAGCGGACCGGGGAGCGGGACGGAGCGGCGGCCGGCGGGGGAGCGGCGGGTGTCCGGGGCCGGTGCGCACCGCCGTGACGGCCCGCCCCGCCGCGAGTTTTCCACAGGCTTCCCGGGCCCCCTTGCCCCGACCGATCGTTCGGTTACTCTAGCCCCGTTGCCTGTCCGCTCCCAGCCTGATCGACGAGGAGTTGGTTCCCCGATGGCCGCCGACCCGACCACCACGCAGCTGATCGAGAAGCACCGCCCCACGCTCGACAAGGCGCTGGAGACCATCCGCAGCCGGGCGTACTGGTCCCCGCATCCGGAGCACCCCAAGGCGTACGGCGAGAATGCCGCGCCCGAGGGCCAGGCCGCCTTCGAAGCCCTCCGCGGCACCCGCTTCGAGCTGGACCAGCCCGGCACGGACGGCTGGACCGGCCAGGAGATCTCGCCGTACGGCATCGAGCTGGGCATCAGCTATCCGCATCCCGACCCGGACGTCCTGCTGCCCGCGATGCGCGCGGCGATGCCGGCCTGGCGCGACGCCGGGCCCGAGGCCCGCGCCGCCGTCTGTCTGGAGATCCTCGCGCGGATCAGTGTCCGCACCCACGAGTTCGCGCACGCGGTGATGCACACCAGCGGCCAGGCGTTCATGATGGCGTTCCAGGCCGGCGGGCCGCACGCCCAGGACCGCGGACTGGAGGCGGTGGCGTACGCCTACGCCGAGCAGACCCGCACCCCCGGCGAGGCCCCGTGGGCCAAGCCGCAGGGCAAGCGCGACCCACTGGAGCTGCGCAAGACCTTCCAGGCCGTCCCGCGCGGCGTCGCGCTGGTGATCGGCTGCAACACCTTCCCCACGTGGAACGGCTACCCGGGCCTCTTCGCCTCCCTGGCCACCGGCAATCCCGTGCTGGTCAAGCCGCACCCGCGGGCCGTCCTGCCGCTCGCCCTCACCGTCCGCACCGCCCGCGAGGTGCTCGCCGAGGCCGGCTTCGACCCGAACCTCGTCGCGCTCGCCGTGGACCGCCCCGACGAGGGCCTGGCCAAGGTCCTCGCGCTGCGCCCCGAGGTCCGCATCATCGACTACACCGGCTCCACCGCCTTCGGCGACTGGCTGGAGGAGAACGCCCGGCAGGCCCAGGTCTTCACGGAGAAGGCCGGCGTCAACACCGTCGTCATCGACTCGACGGACGACTACAAGGGCATGCTGTCCAACCTGGCATTCTCGCTGTCCCTCTACAGCGGCCAGATGTGCACCACCCCGCAGAACCTCCTCATCCCCCGGGACGGCATCACCACGGACGCCGGGCCCAAGACGTACGACGAGGTCGTGGCGGACCTGGCCGGCGCGGTGCAGGGGCTGCTGGGTGACGACGCGCGGGCCAACGCCCTGCTGGGCGCCATCGTGAATTCGCAGGTGGCGGCGCGTATAACGGCAGCGCCGGAGCTCGGCGAGGTGGCGCTGGCCTCCCGTGAGGTGACGCACCCCGACTTCCCCGGTGCCACGGTCCGCACGCCCGTGCTGGTCAAGGCCGACGGTGAGCGGAAGCAGTGGGAGAGCGCCGACGCCGAGCCGCCCTTCCTCTCGGAGTGCTTCGGCCCGGTCTCCTTCGCCGTCGCCGTGGACTCCACGCCGGAGGCCGTGGAGCTGCTGCGCCGCACCCTGCGCGACAAGGGCGCCATGACGGTCGGCGCGTACACCACCTCCTCCGAGGTGGAGCGGCTGGTCGAGGAGGCCTGCTTGGAGGAGTGCGCGCAGCTCTCGCTGAACCTCACGGGCGGGGTGTACGTGAACCAGACCGCGGCGTTCTCCGACTTCCACGGCTCCGGGGGCAACCCGGCGGCCAACGCCGCGCTGTGCGACGGGGCGTTCGTGGCGAGCCGGTTCCGGACGGTGGAGGTGCGGCGGCCGGCCTGACCCGGCGAGTCCTATGCGGGCCCTTCGATCCGGGCGTGGCGGCCGATCCAGGCATGCATGGCGATGGCGGCCGCCGCGCCCGCGTTGATCGAGCGGGTCGAGCCGAACTGCGCGATCGAGCAGACCATGGCGGCGTGCGCCCGGGCCTCCTCGGTCAGCCCGGGACCCTCCTGCCCGAAGAGCAGCACGCAGCGCCGCGGCAGCTCCGTGGTCTCCAGCGGGACGGCGCCGGGCAGGTTGTCGATCCCGATGATCGGCAGATCCTCGGCGGCCGCCCAGGCGGTCAGGTCCGCGGTGTCCGGGTGATGCCGCACGTGCTGGTAGCGGTCGGTCACCATCGCGCCCCGCCGGTTCCAGCGCCGCCGCCCGACGATGTGGATCTCCTTGGCGAGGAAGGCGTTGGCGGTCCGTACGACCGAGCCGATGTTGAAGTCGTGTCCCCAGTTCTCCACGGCCACATGGAAGTCGTGGCGGCGGGCGTCCAGGTCCGCGACGATCGCCTCCCGGGTCCAGTAGCGGTAGCGGTCGACGACGTTGCGCCGGTCGCCGTGCGCGAGCAGCTCCGGGTCGTACCGCTCGTCCTGCGGCCACGGCTCCGGGTGCGGCCCCACGCCGACCACCGTCGCGAACCCCTCGTCGTACTGGACGGGCTCGGCGGTCCGCGCGGACTCGTCGGGGAGGATCGTCGCCGGGCCCGTGGTGCGCTGCCCGGTCTCCTGACCGCTGCCGGGGGCGGTGTTCTCGCTGCTCACCCCACGAGCGTATGACCACCGCCGGACTCCGGCGTACGGGACCCCGGACCGCCGGCCGGCGCCTGCCCGGCCTCCGGCGCCGCGGGCGAGCCCTCGGCCGCGGGCCGCGCGCCACCACCGGGAAGCAGTCGCTCGCGGAGGGCGGTCGCCCGTGCGCCCAGCCACCGCAGGAAGTTCGTCGGCAGGAAGACCGCGTCGGCGGCCACCATCGCCAGGGAGAAGAACGGCAGCCCGAGCAGGAACGCGATGGACAGGTGCTCCAGGATCATCGCGACCAGCAGGACGTTCTTCAGGCGCCGGTTGAACACCGTGAACGGGAAGGCGACCTGCACGATCACCGTGCCGTAGGTGATCAGCATGATCATCAGCCCGCTGCCCGCGAGCACGTGGGAGAGCTCCGGCCACGGCGAGAAGTAGTCCAGGTGCATCGGGTAGAAGACCGCGGTGCCGTCCTGCCAGCGGCTGCCCTGGATCTTGTACCAGCCGGCCGTGGCGTAGATCAGACAGACCTCGACCATGATGACCAGCAGCGCACCGTTGTGCACGAGGTCGGCAATGGTGTTCAGGACCGTGCGCGGCTCCCCCGGCGCGTAGCGCCGCACCCACCACCACACGCCGTGCGCCAGCCACAGCACCCATAGCGCCAGACCCCAGCCGACGTGCGGGAACGGGCCGTCGGCCGACCACCCCAGCCCGTACAGCCCCAGCAGCTGCGCGAGGGCCAGGACCAGTCCGAGGACGGCCCACAGGACCACGCCGGTCACGTCCCGGCCCGGCACGTCACCTGCCCCGGCCGCTGCCGCCTTCCGCTCGCGCCGGGCGTCCAGCGACCAGACCCGGCCGCACCGGGTCAGGACCAGGTACATCGACATCAGGTGGATGACGTTGTCGCCGCCGTCCCCGAGGAAGATGCTGCGGTTCTGCAGCGACAGCACACCGATCATGAACAGGACGGACATGGTGCGGGTGCGCCAGCCGACCAGCAGCAGCGCGCTGGAAACCATCGCCAGCACGTACACCAGCTCGAACCAGCCGCGCCCGTCGGACCAGACCAGGACCGAGAAGGCCCCGTTGTTCCCGAGCAGCCGGCGGGCCATGTCCAGGCTCCAGGCCCCGTCGGGTCCGTACAGCTCGTGGCGGTTCGGCCACTCGCGCAGCAGGAAGAGCAGCCAGGTGGCGGCGAAGCCGATACGGATCACCGCGGTCTGGTACGGGGCGAACGGGCCGGCCGTGACCCGGGCGAACCCGCGGCTGATCGCGCGCTCGATCCAGGTGTCCTGCAGGACGTAGTCGTCGGTGCGCGTGGCGTCCCCGGCATGCGTGGTCACTGGTTGCTCGCCCCCTCGGGCAGGTCGTCGACGGTGACCGGCCACCAGGGCAGCACGCGGTACACGGGCTTGATCTCGGACTTCTCCGTACTCCACGGCGGCGGCCCGACGGGCGTCGCCACCGACCGGAACTCCACCCGGGCCACCGTGCCGCCCCGCGCCGTCCACTCCTGGCCCAGACGCCCCATGGCGATCCGCCGCAGATAGCGTTCGGAGAGCTCACCTCGGACGCCGCTGGGGCGGTTCTGCGCGTCGTGCGAGCCGACGAAGGACTCCCAGGCGCGGCGCAGTTCGTTCTGCTCCGTGTGGCTGGGGAAGAGGTTGTGGTGGATGGCCCGGCCGTCACGTGCGGTCAGGTCGGTCCAGCCGGTCGTCCGGGCGCTGCCGCCGTCCCCGGGGCGTATCTCCGCGCGGACCTGTACGGAGATGTTCTGCTGCAGCGGGTTGGGCGCGAACAGCTTCCAGTTCTGCTCGTACTCCGGGTAGACGTAGTCGTCGACCGCGGCACCGTGCGCCTTGGTGAGCGTGTTGGACGGGGCGACGTGCAGGAACATCATCGCGAGGTGGACCAGTACGGCGACCGCGACGCCACCCGCCGCGACCGCCAGCACGATCCGCGACGGCAAGGAGAGCACGGCAGCCGGCGACCTCTCCGGTCGCGTTTCATCCCCGTATGACTGCATTCCTGCCCCGTTCCCCGGTCCCGTGCGGCGCTGTCCCGCCACGGAACCGTACCCAGGCGGCGCGCGCGGCGACAGCGTTCCCCCGGTTGTCCACAGGCTCGACACCTCCCGCGCGCCCCCGGCGCCCCGCCCGTACGCCGCCGGGCGCAGCACGGACCCCCGCCGCCATTCCCAATTCCCGCGGCCTGTTCTACCTTGCAGCCCCCCAACGGTGCGCGCGGAAGGACAGGCAGTGGACTTCACCTTCACCGAGGAACAGCAGGCGGCCGCCGAAGCGGCCGGAGCCGTCTTCTCCCGGGTCGCCCCCGACACCGTCCCCTCACCCGCCCTCACCCCCGGAGCCGTCGCCGACGACATCGACCGCGGCCTGTGGCGCACCCTGGCCGACGCCGACCTGCTCGGCCTCTGCCTCGACCCCGCACACGGCGGCGCCGGCCTCGACCCAATCGCCCTCTGCCTCGTCCTGCGCGAAGCCGGCAAGGCACTCGCCCGCGTCCCCCTGCTGGAGACCACCGCCGCCGCCCTCGTCCTCCAGACGTACGCGGACCCCACGCTCCGCGAAGAGACCCTCCCCCGCATCGGACGCGGCGAACTGGTCCTCACCTGCGCCACCGCAGGCCGCACCGGACACGAACCCGCCGAACTGGCCGTGACCGCCACCCGGGACGGCGAGCACTGGACCCTCGACGGCACCCACAGCGCCGTGCCCTGGGCCCCCAGCGCCGACCGGATCCTCCTCCCCGCCCACACCCGCAACGGCAACGCCGTCCTCGCCCTCGTCCCCCGCGACCACCCCGGCGTCGCCCCCGCCGACCAGACCTCCACCAACGGAGAGCGCTACGCCGAGGTCAGCCTGGACGCCGTACACCTCACCGACCGCGAGATGATCACCGACCCGGACGCCTGGGAACGGCTGCGCCTGCTCCTCACCGTCGGCACCTGCGCCCAGGCCCTGGGCCTCGGCGAACGCGTCCTCACCATGACCGCCGCATACACCGGCACCCGCGAGCAGTTCGGCCACCCCGTCGCCACGTTCCAGGCCGTCGCCGTGCAGGCCGCCGACCGGTACACCGACCTGCGCGCCATGGAGGCCACCCTCTGGCAGGCCGCCTGGCGCCTCGGCACCGACGCATCCGGCGCCCTGCCACCGGCCGGAGACGTCGCCGTCGCCAAGATCTGGGCGGCGGAAGGCGTCCGCCGCGTCGTACAGACCGCCCAGCACCTCCACGGCGGCTTCGGCGCCGACACCGACTACCCGCTGCACCGCTACCACGCCTGGGCCAAGCAGCTGGAGCTCGCCCTCGGCCCCGCCCCGGCCCACGAAGAAGCTCTCGGAGATCTGCTGGCCACGTACCCGCTGGGCTGAAGCACGGCGGCACCGCGTCATCCCGGCACCGGGAGTCGTCGGGGGCACGCTCCCCGTTTCACGTGAAACGAGGCGGCGCTCTGTTTCACGTGAAACAGAGCGCCGCCTCGAAAAGCCTTTGCCCCAGGGTCAGATGACCGCCCCGGGACCACCCTGGTCGGTGACCACCGGACGCCCCGCGGCCTCCCACGCCTGCATGCCACCGGCGACATTCACCGCGTCGACACCCTGCTGGACCAGGTACTGCGTCACCTGCGCCGAACGACCGCCCACCCGGCACAGCACGTACACCTTGCCGTCCTCGGGCGCCTTCTCCGTCAGCTCGCCGTAGCGCGCGACGAAGTCACTCATCGGGATGTGCAGGGCGCCCTCGGCGTGCCCGGCCTCCCACTCGTCGTTCTCCCGCACGTCCAGCAGGAAATCCGCCGGCGTGACCGCATCGACATCGACCGTGGGCACAGAACCAAAATGCATGGCCCCGACGCTACCCGACCGGCCTCCCGGCACGCTCCCGGCGCTACCCGGCCGCGCTCCGTCACACGCTCCGAAAGCTGACCGCCTGCCTCCCCGGCACGCTTCCGGTACTACCCGACCAGCTGCGCCAGCCGCTCCTCACGCTCCGCCACATCGGCCAGCAGCTTCTCGGCGATCTCCGCCAGCAACGCGTCCGGATCCTCCGGCGCCATCTTGAGCATCTGACCGATCGCACTGCCCTCCAGCTCAGCGGCGAGCGCCGTCAGCAGCTCCTTGCGCTCCGCCAGCCACTCCAGCCGCGCGTACAGCTCCTCGCTCTCGCTCAGCATCCGCTCCCGCGGCACCGGACCGGCCTCCCACTCCGCCGCCAGCTCCCGCAGCGCGCCCTCGTCACCCGCCGCGTACGCCGCGTTGACGCGCACGATGAACGCCTCCCGGCGCTCCCGCTCCCGCTCGTCCTGCGCCAGGTCCGGATGCGCCTTGCGCGCCAGATCCCGGTACACCTTGCGGGCCTCCTCGCTCGGCCGCACCTTCTGCGGCGGCCGCACGGGCTGGTCCGTGAGCATCGCCTGCGCCTCCGGCCACAGCCCCTCCGTGCCCATCCAGCCGTGGAACAGCTCCTCCACACCCGGCATCGGCAGCACGGCGGCCCGCAGCTCCTGCGCCCTGCGCACGTCCTCCGGATCGCCCGACCGCGCCGCGAGGGCCTCCGCGATCTGCGCGTCCAGCTCGTCCAGCCGCGAGTACATCGGCCCGAGCCGCTGATGGTGCAGGCGAGAGAAGTTCTCCACCTCCACCCGGAAGGTCTCCACCGCGATCTCGAACTCGATCAGTGCCTGCTCGGCCGCCCGCACCGCCTGCGCCAGCCGTGCGGTACCCGCGTCCTGTCCCTCAGGACCGCCCGCCGCCGGGCCCTGCGGACCTCCGCCACCGCCGGCTGCCTGGCCGTCCTGCCCGTTCTCCGCTTGCGAGTTCGTCACCCGGCCACCCTACGGCCCGGCTCACACCCCCGGCTCCGCGGCCAGCCGCCCGTTGCGCACCGCCGTCACCAGCTCCGCGTGATCCGCCTCCGTACGGTCCGCGTACGCCACCGCAAAAGCGGCCACCGCGTCGTCCAGCGCCCCGTTCTTCCCGCAGTACCCGGCGATCATCCGCGGATCGGCACTGTGCGCATGCGCCCTGGCCAGCAGCGCACCGGTCATCCGCGCGTAATCGTCCAGCTCGTCCGCCGGCAGCGCGGCCGGATCGACGCTGCCCTTGCGATTGCGGAACTGCCGCACCTGGAAGGGCAGCCCCTCCCGGCGCCCGTCCGCCGCCTCCGCGCCGTACACCGTCGTCCAGCCCAGCAGCATGTCGCTCACGACCTGCATGCGCTTCTGGCCCAGCACCACCCGCCGCGCCTCGTGCTCCACCAGCGCCGCCTCGAACCCGGCCTTGTGCACGTACGGCGCGAGCGCGGACGGACGTACCTCCTTCACCTGCAGCACCAGCGGCTCGCCCAAGTGGTCGAGCAGCAGGACGACGTACGACCGCAGGCCCACGCTCCCCGTGCCCACCACCCGGAAGGCCACGTCGTGCACCGCGTACCGGGCCAGCAGCGGCAACCGGTCCTCGGGCAGCGTCCGCAGATACCCCTCGAGCGACAGGACCACCGCGGCGGCCTCCGCGTCCGGCACCCGCCACAGCACCGGCGGCGCGTCCACGAACCGCCGCAGCACCCCACCGCGACGGCCGGACCCCGTACCCCCGCCCGCAGAGTCGTCGTTACCGCCGGCGTCCTCGGCCGGGACCTCCTCCGTCGCCTTCGCGGCGAAGCGCGCGCTGGTGTTCTTCCGCGCCTTGTCCATGACGCGCTCCAGCGTGCCCACCAGATCCCGCGCGTCGGCGTGCGCGACGAGGTCCTCGTCCACGATCGCGTTCCAGGCGTCCAGCGCGGGCATCCGCGCCAGCAGCCGCATCGTGCGGCGGTACGAGCCCACCGCGTCCCGCGCCGCCTCCCGGCAGGTGTCCTCACCGGCCCCCGCCTCCCGGCCCGCCAGGACGAGCGAGGCCGCCAGCCGCTTCAGGTCCCACTCCCAGGGCCCGCGCAGCGTCTCGTCGAAGTCGTTCAGGTCGATCACCAGTCGCCCGCGCGCATCGGCGTACAGACCGAAGTTCGCGGCGTGCGCGTCACCGCATATCTGCGCCGCGATGCCGGTCACGGGCGTGGTCATCAGGTCGTACGCCATCAGCCCGGCCGAACCGCGCAGGAAGGCGAACGGCGAGGCCGCCATCCGCCCCACCCGTATCGGAACCAGCTCCGGCAGCCGCCCGGCGTTGGACTCCTCCACCGCCGCCACGGCACCGGGACGGCCGGCCCCGACAACCAGGTCCGCGTGCGCCGACCGCGGAACCCTCTCCCGCAACGCCTTGCCGACGGCCTTCGGCTGAGGCCCGTCATCACCACGCCACGCAAAGCCGTCGACGTACGGAAGCCGCTGGGTGTCCATGGGCGGGTCCTTCGGGTGGTGGGTGGGTAGGGCGGGAGCGTGTGCGGGCTTGGGGGCGAGAGCGAGACAGCGGCGGAGGGCGGGAGCGTGGGGGTGGGGATGGGGGCGGGAGCCGAGCGGGGGCGGGGCAGCGGCGGAGGGCGGGGGTGAAGCGGGCGGGGCGGGGTGGGGCGGGGTGGGGCGGAGCCGGGGGGTGCGGTGGCGGGGGGCGGTGGTGAGGGCCGGGGGCGCGGTGGCGGGGGCCGGGGGGCAGGGGGCTGCCAGGGCGCAGCCGCCGACCGCCGTCCCCCTCTTCACCCCGGGGGCCTCCCCCCGCCCCCACCACCCCACACCCCCCAAGAACTTCCGAGCCCGCACCTCGCCCCCGCCCCTCGCCCCCACCCCAGGTCCTCCAACCAGGCGCGGGGCCTTGGTGGGAAAGACGCTACAGACAGGCCCCGCCGTGTGGCAGGGCCTGTGGACAACTTCGGCTGGAGGGTGAGGGGAGGCGGCTCAGACGGCCACCGTCTCCTCCATTTCCTCTTCCGCCGCCCGCTCGGCCGGGGTCGCCCCGGTGCCGTGCGGGCCCCGGCCGCCGGGCCGGGCCGGCTGCGGTTCCGGCACCGTCGCGGCCACCGCGGCCGCCGCCACCGCCGCGGCCCGGGCGGTCGCGGCCTCCTCGGAGCGGCGCCGACCGGCCTCCGCCGCAGCCGCCACGGCGACCATGGCGGCGCCCACCAGCAGCCACAGCACCAGCGTGACCGCATGGCCGGCCAGCCCGTGTCCTGCGAAGTAGACGTGGCTGCGGACGCCCTCGACGAAGCCCGCGCCGTTCCAGAAGGAGTGCAGCGCCGCGAAGAACCCGTTCTGCAGCTCCGGGCGGAAGACGCCGCCGGACGACGTGAAGTTGAGCATCACGAACAGGGCCATCACGCCGAGCGTGGTCCAGCGCTTGAGGAAGGTGTGCAGCCCGATACCGATGCCGAGGATGCCGGCGGAGTACAGCCACGCCATCGCCCACAGGCCCCACAGGCCGTGCTCCACGAGATGGAAGACCGGGCCGGCGAGGAGCACGCCGATGACGCTCACCACCAGCGACGTCCCGGCCGCTACCAGCGCCCGGAGCCGCATCGGCAGTACGGACCCGGCGCCACCGATCACCGCCACCGACGCGTACGAGCCGATGCTGATGGCGACGAGCAGGAAGAAGATGCCCTGTCCTGTCGGGTCGTCCGGCGCGGTCGGCGCGACGTCCGTGATCTTCAGCGGCTGTCCCTGCCGGGCCGCTACGGGGGTGAAGGTCTTTTCCACAGCCGAGGCGGTGGTGTCCGAACCGGCCGTGGCGACCAGCAGCTCCGGCCCCCGTGCCGCACCGGCACCCTCCGCGGCCTCTCCCTTGACCTTGCCCTTGTCCGTGGCCTTCCCGGCGTCCGCCGGCTGCGCAGCCATCACGTATGCGCCGAAGATGTCCTGGTGCCGCAGCTGGTCGACGGCCTGAGCGCGGTCGGTGACGGTACGGACCGCCAGGTCGCCGCCGCTCCGGTCATTGAGGGTCTGGGCGAGCACCTGGGCGCTCTGCCCGGAGCCGACGACGGCGACGGGCAGGTGGTGCGGGGACGGGTTGGCGAACGCGCCCAGGTAGGCCAGGCCCATCCCGATGCACATCAGCAACGGGGTGACCAGGTGCGTCAGGACGTGGCGCAGCCCGGCGGCGTGCGGGTTCCGGTGCCCGGCGGGCGCGGGCCCGGCGGGGGAGGGGGAGTTCATGGGCAGCCTTCTCCAGCTGATGGCTCTGATCGTTCTGATCGCTCTGAGCACTTCGATGGCTCTGAGCGCTCTGATGCTCTGATCACTCGGTGGTCGAGGGCTGGGGAAGCCACCAGTGATCCGGGAGGGGGAGCTCAGAAGCAGTCGCCGCAGCAGTCACCGAAGTCACCACGGGAGTCGGCAGTCGCACCGGCACGACCGGCTCTGCCGTCCCCCCGGCCCCGCCCCGGCTCGCCCCCTTCACTCAAGTTGGCTTTTACAACTTTCATGGTTGGCTTATACAACCCTCAATCGGGTTGTACTATACAACCACCGCGAGGAAGGGCCAAAGAAAGTGGCAGAGCGAGACGAATCCGTCGGAATCATCCAGCAGGAGCTGACCGCGTTCGCGCGTCGGGCCCGTGCGACCGCGGCCCGGATGCATCCCGAGCTGTCGCTCGTCTCGTACACCCTCCTCGCCCACCTGGACGATCAGAAGGGCTGCCGGGCCACCGATCTCGCCGCACATTACATGCTGGACAAATCGACGGTGAGCCGGCAGATCGCGGCACTGGAGCGGCTGGGCTTCGTCGAGCGCCGCGTCGACCCCGACGACCACCGCGTCCAGGTGCTGCACCCGACCGAGCGCGGCGCGCAGGTGCTCGCCAGCGCGGGCGCGCAGCGCCGCCAGGCCTTCACGGACCGGCTGGCCGACTGGGACGACGCGGATCTGGAGCGCTTCGCCTCGTACCTGCTGCGCTACAACGAAGCGCAGCAGCTGGGCTGAGTCCCGCTTGATCCGAGCAGGAGCGACAACCCACAGCCCCGGAGACAAGCCGAACGACGAGCCTCTCCGCCCGCAGGAACCGTCCGCTCCACCTCGTACACCCCCGAGCGCGCACGACTCGGCCCGCCCGGCCCCGGGTCTCAGTCCCGGAACTGCTCCGGACACTGGCCGCCGTCCGCGAGGTACGTCTCGGCCCAGCGCGCCAGCTCCTT
>NZ_PQSQ01000010.1 GCF_002920575.1 Streptomyces sp. Ru73
TGCGCAAGGCCGTCGAGGAGCACTGGGGCCCGGCGCCCGGCGAGATGTTCCTCGACCGCAGCCGTGTGGGCCACGGCGGCGATCCCGAGGGCGACATCGTGCTGGCCGCCCTGCGCCGCGGCAACCTGCTCATCCTCATCCAGCCGCCGCGCGGCTTCGGCGAGAACCCGATCGCGATCTACCACGACCCCGATCTGCCGCCCTCGCACCACTACCTGGCGGCCTACCGCTGGATCGCGGCGGCCCGCGAGGACGGCGGCTTCGGCGCCGACGCCATGATCCACCTGGGCAAGCACGGCAACCTGGAGTGGCTGCCCGGCAAGAACGCCGGCCTCTCCGCCGCCTGCGGCCCCGACGCGGCCCTCGGCGACCTGCCGCTCATCTACCCGTTCCTGGTCAACGACCCGGGCGAGGGCACCCAGGCCAAGCGCCGCGTGCACGCCACCCTCGTGGACCATCTCGTGCCGCCGATGGCACGCGCCGACTCCTACGGCGACATCGCGCGCCTGGAGCAGCTGCTCGACGAGTACGCGCAGATCTCCTCCATGGACCCGGCGAAGCTGCCCGCCATCCGCGCACAGATCTGGACCCTCATCCAGGCCGCCCGGCTCGACCACGACCTGGGCCTGGAGGACCGTCCGGACGACGACGGCTTCGACGACTTCCTGCTGCACGTCGACGGCTGGCTGTGCGAGGTGAAGGACGCGCAGATCCGCGACGGCCTGCACGTGCTCGGCGGCGCGCCCACCGGCGCGCCCCGCGTCGACCTGGTCCTCGCCATCCTTCGCGCCCGGCAGATCTGGGGCGGTACCTCGGCGCTGCCCGGCCTGCGCGAGGCGCTGGGCCTGGACGAGTCGGCGGCGACGCGTACGACCGCCGACGCGGCCGAGGAACAGGCCCGTGCGCTGGTCCAGGCGATGGAGGACGCGGACTGGGACCCGGCCGCCGTGGCGTCCGTCGCCGCTGACCACGGTCAGCAGGTCGCCGACATCCTCGACTTCGCGGCCCGCGAGGTCGTTCCGCGCCTGGCCGGCACCACGGCCGAGCTGGACCACGTCGTCCACGCCCTGAAGGGCGGCTTCGTGCCGGCGGGCCCGTCCGGCTCGCCGCTGCGCGGCCTCGTCAACGTCCTGCCGACCGGCCGCAACTTCTACTCCGTCGACCCCAAGGCCGTGCCCTCGCGGCTCGCCTGGGAGACCGGCCAGGCCCTCGCCGACTCGCTCCTGGAGCGGTACAAGACGGACAACGGCGACTGGCCCACCTCCGTCGGGCTGTCCCTCTGGGGCACGAGCGCGATGCGCACCGCCGGTGACGACGTGGCCGAGGCCCTCGCGCTGCTCGGCGTCCGCCCCGTCTGGGACGACGCCTCCCGCCGCGTCACGGGTCTGGAGCCCGTGCCGCTGGACGAGCTGGGCCGCCCCCGCATCGACGTCACGCTGCGCATCTCCGGCTTCTTCCGGGACGCCTTCCCGCACACCATCGGGCTGCTGGACGACGCGGTGCGCCTGGTCGCGGGGCTCGACGAGCCGGCCGACCAGAACTTCGTACGGGCCCACGCGCAGGCCGACCTCGCCGAGCACGGCGATGAACGCCGCGCCACCACCCGTATCTTCGGCTCCCGCCCGGGGACGTACGGCGCGGGCCTGCTGCAGCTGATCGACTCCCGTGACTGGCGCACCGACGCCGACCTCGCGGAGGTCTACACGGTGTGGGGCGGCTACGCGTACGGCCGCGGCCTCGACGGCCGGTCGGCCCGTGAGGAGATGGAGACGGCGTACAAGCGCATCGCCGTCGCCGCGAAGAACACCGACACCCGCGAGCACGACATCGCGGACTCCGACGACTACTTCCAGTACCACGGCGGCATGGTCGCCACCGTGCGCGCGCTGCGGGGCACCGCCCCGGAGGCGTACATCGGCGACTCCACCCGCCCGGAGACGGTCCGCACCCGCACCCTGGTGGAGGAGACCTCGCGCGTCTTCCGGGCGCGCGTGGTGAACCCCAAGTGGATCGAGGCGATGCGCCGCCACGGCTACAAGGGTGCGTTCGAGCTGGCCGCGACGGTCGACTACCTCTTCGGGTACGACGCCACCACCGGCGTGGTCGCCGACTGGATGTACGACAAGCTCACCCAGGCGTACGTGCTGGACCCGGAGAACCGCGCGTTCCTCCAGGAGGCCAACCCCTGGGCGCTGCACGGCATCGCCGAGCGGCTGCTGGAGGCGGAGTCCCGCGGGATGTGGGCCGAGCCCGACCCGGCCGCGATCGAGGCGCTCCGGGAGGTCTTCCTGGAGACGGAGGGCGAACTGGAGGGCGAGGGCTGACCGCCCCGGGCCGGGCCGCCGGGGGCTGAGCGCCCCCGGCCCCGGCCACCGAAGTCCGAAGACCGGGCCCCGGCTACCGCGCCGGGGCCCGGTCCAGTCGTTCGCGCAGGGTGCCGGCGAACTCCTCGGCCCGCGCCAGCTGGGTCCGCAGGTCAGCCACCCGCTGCTGCGCCGCCTCCTCGAAGCCCCGCAGCCGCGCCAGCAGTTCGGCGTGCTCCTCGGCGGGCAGCGGATCGCCGGAGTCGAGCCGGTCGGTCGCCTCCAGCAGCGCGCGCATCTCGTCCAGGGAGAAGCCCAGCGGCTTCATCCGGCGGATGACCATCAGCCGCGCCACGTCGGCCTCGGTGTAGAGGCGGAAGCCGCCCTGCGAGCGCGCCGACGGGATGACCAGTCCGGTCTCCTCGTAGTGCCGGATGGTGCGCAGCGACAGCTCCGTACGCGCGGCGACCTCGCCGATCTGCATGTGCTCGCTGCTCACCTGGTCGCCTCTCCTGTCTGTCACCGATCTCACAAGGACTCGGCGCCGATCTCTACCCTTACGTGAGGGTAGAGTTGCTGGGTGTCCGGGGGACGTCCGCGCTGCCTCCGCTCCCATGATGCGGGAGCACGCCCCTGCTGCAGATCCGCGCACCTTACCGGGTGCGCCCGAACCCGACAGGCGCCTTCCTCCTTGTCCTCTTCCGTATTCTCCCCGGCCGCGCGGCTGCGCGGTGCCCGCCCGCCCTGGCTGACCCCGAAGGTCTTCCGTACCGAGGTGCTGGCCGGCCTGGTCGTCGGCCTCGCGCTGATCCCGGAGGCGATCTCCTTCTCGGTGATCGCCGGGGTCGATCCCAAGGTCGGCCTGTTCGCCGCCTGCACCATGGCCATGACCATCGCCTTCGTCGGCGGCCGGCCCGCGATGATCTCCGCCTCCACCGGCGCCGTGGCCCTGGTGGTCGCCCCGGTCACCCGCGAACACGGCCTGGGCCACCTGATCGCCACCGTCATCCTCGCGGGCGTCTTCCAGATCGCGCTGGGCGCGCTGGGCGTCGCCAAACTGATGCGCTTCGTGCCGCGCTCGGTGATGGTCGGCTTCGTCAACGCGCTGGGCATCCTGCTCTTCACCGCCCAGATCCCCAACCTGCGCGACGTGCCGTGGGCGGTCTACCCGCTGGTGGTGGCCGGTCTGCTGCTCATGGTGTTCTTCCCCCGGCTCACCAGGGCGGTGCCCGCGCCGCTGGTCTCCATCGTGATCCTCACCGTGATCACCGTGGCCGCCGGCATCGCCGTCCCCACGGTCGGCGACAAGGGCAAGCTGCCGTCGTCGCTGCCCGTACCGGGCCTGCCGGACGTCCCCTTCACCCCCCACACCCTCACCGTCATCGCGCCCTACGCGCTGGCGATGGCGCTGGTCGGACTGATGGAGTCGCTGATGACGGCCAAACTGGTCGACGAGATCACCGACACCCGCTCGAACAAGACCCGTGAGTGCGTCGGCCAGGGCATCGCCAACATCGTCACCGGCTTCTTCGGCGGCATGGGCGGCTGCGCGATGATCGGCCAGACGATGATCAACGTCAAGAACGGCGCCCGCACCCGGCTCTCGACCTTCCTCGCGGGCTTCTTCCTCCTCATCCTGTGCATCGTGCTCGGCCCGGTCGTCTCCGAGATCCCGATGGCCGCGCTGGTCGCCGTGATGGTCCTGGTATCCGTCGGCACCTTCGACTGGCACTCCATCAAGCCCGCCACGCTCAAGCGGCTGCCGGCCGGCGAGACCGCCGTCATGGTGATCACCGTCGCCGTCGTCGTGGCCACCGACAACCTCTCCATCGGCGTCGTCGTCGGCTCGGTCACCGCGATGATCATCTTCGCCCGCCGCGTTGCCCACCTCGTGCAGGTCACCGCCGTCACCGACCCCGACGGCACCGAGGTCGTGTACTCCGTCACCGGCGAGCTGTTCTTCGCCTCCTCCAACGAGCTGGTCGGCCGGTTCGACTACGCCGGCGACCCCGACAAGGTCGTCATCGACCTGAGCGCCGCCCACGTCTGGGACGCGTCCTCCGTCGCCGCGCTCGACGCGGTGGAGAACAAGTACGCCCAGCGCGGCAAGACCGTCGAGATCACCGGTCTGAACGAGCCCAGCGCCCGCCTGCACGGCACGCTGAGCGGGGAGCTGGCCGACAGCCACTGACCTGCGGTCGGCAGCTGGCGAGCGGTGACCGGCGGCCACGGGCCCGCGGCCGTCGGCCGTCGTCCCGCGGGCCGGTGCGCGGCTCTCACGTACGGCGGGTGGCGGGCCGGCCGGTTCGGGGCCGGTTGAGGAGCACCAGCAGGGCACAGCACAGCACCGCCAGCACCGCGGCCGCGGCCAGCAGCCGCGGCACCGGGAAGGCGGCGGCGAGCGTGCTGATCAGCAGCGGCGCGAACATCCCGAGGTACGCGAGGCTCCAGAAGTACGACGTGAGGCGGGCCAGCGCGGTCGGCGCGGCGAGCGCGGCGGTGGTGGCCAGCCCGTACGTCAGGGCCAGCCCGTACCCGGCACCGAGCACGGCCCCGGCCACCAGCGCCAGCACCGGCTGCCCGTGCCCGGCGGCCGGCACGGCGAGCGCGAAGCCCCCGGCCATCACCAGCAGGCCCGCCGCCCCGGTACGCAGCCGGCCGCGCGCTGCCAGCCACCGGGCCAGCGGCTGCACCGCCACCCCCGCACCGGGTACCACCGCGGTCGCCACCCCCGCGTACACCACCCGCCAGCCGGTCAGCCCGCCGTCCACCAGCCCCGGCAGGGTGGCGAAGCCCACCATCGGCGCGGCGAAGACCCAGGGCGCCATGGGCAGGACGGCCCGCCAGAAGCCGGTGCCGCCGCGCCCGGAGGCCGCTCCGGAAGGGGCACGGCCGGCGGCCGGTCCTGCCCCGGCACACCGCTCCGGCCGGGTCTCCGGACTCCGTCGGGCGAACCGCCAGGCGAGCACCGCCAGCACCAGGTGCGGCAGGTACGCCAGGACCATCGGCCGCGGCGCCCACTGGGCGATCAGCGATGCGCACAGCCCGCCCGAAGCGAACCCGAGCGAGACGAAGACCCCGGCGCGCCGGGCGGCCACCGTCTCCGCTCCCGGCGGCACGTACGGCGGCGAGGACAGCTCCTTCACCCACGCGCCGCCGGCCGCCAGCAGCGCCCCGGCACTGATACCGGTGAACAGCCGCCCGGGGGCCAGCCAGAACGCCGCACCGGCCCCCAGCATCAGCAGCAGCGTCGCGACGAGATTGAGGAGCAGCGCGCCGAGCGCCACCGGCCGCCGGCCGTACCGGTCGGCGAGCGGGGCCGCGACGAGCAGCCCGGGTATCAGCCCCACCGCGTATACCGCGAGCAGCGCGTTCACCGCGGCGTCGGAGAGCCCGGCGGTGCGATAGGCGCCGAGGAGCGCGGCGAACTGGTTGGCGCTCCAGCCGGAAGCGGTCATCATCAGCGCCGTCCGCCGGCCGTACGGGCGCGGGGCAGGCGGTGCGGGGGAGGGGCAGGTCGGGGTCGGGGTCGGAGACAGTCCGGCGGTATCGGTCACCTCCCCGTTGTACGAGCCACCCCGCACGCCCCACCGCCCGCATTCACGAATCGTGAACGGACATACGCCCCGATAGCGGCCGCGTCGTACGCTGGACCACCATGGACCTCCGGCTGCTCCCGTCGTTCCTGGCCGTCGTCGAGGAACGTCACTTCGGCCGGGCGGCGGCCCGTCTCTACCTCTCGCCGGCGGCCGTCACCCAGCACGTCCGCCGCCTGGAGAGCGAGCTCGGCACCCCGCTGCTGCACCGGAACCCGGTACGGCCCACCGCGGCGGGCGTACGCCTCGCCGAGCACGCCCGCACCCTGCTGGCCGCGGCCGACGCGGCGGTCGAGGACGTGCACGAGGCGGTCCGCAGGGAACGCGAGCGGACCACCCGCCCGCTGCGGATCGGCATCATGGGCCACGGCTCGGCGGAGATCACCCCCGCCGCGGTGAACGCCTACCGCAGGGCGCGCCCCGAGGTCCCCGTCGAGGTGACCCAGCTGAACTTCACCGAGCACGTCACGGCGCTCGTGGAGGACCGGGTGGACCTGGCCTTCATCCGGCCGATGCCCGACGACGACCGGCTGGTCGGCGACGTCCTCCTCACCGAGCAGCGCATCGTGGTGGTCCCCGAGTCCGCCCGGCTCGCCGACGCGCGCACCGAGGGGGTACGCGTCGCCGACCTGGCCGACCTGCCGATCTTCCGGGTCCCCGACCACACGCCGGCGATCTTCAAGGACTACCTCTACTTCCGCAACGAGGCCGCCCGCCGCGGACGCAGCGTCGCCCTCTTCCCGCAGGAGGTCCTCACCGGCGTCCTCACCGGCCACGGCGCCGGCTCGGGCCTGCGCTCCTTCGCCCGCTACTACAACTGGCCCGGCGCCGTCTTCGTCCCCGTACTCGACGCGCCCCACGAATCCAGCTACCTGGCCGCCCGCGCCGACGACCGCAATCCCGAAGTAGCCCTCTTCCGCGCCCTGGCCACCACCCTCTCCCGCGAACTCGCCCCGCGCATCAACGAAATGCCGCTGCCCTGACCCCGGCGGCCGCCTCGGGAGCGGTGCGGTACCGGCCGGAACGGCCCTCAAGTGGCGTGCGAAACTGCCGAGATGACCCCCAGGAGCAGGCCCGGCACCCGCCCGGCCGTTCGCGGACTCACCGCTCTGCTCGCCGCCTGCGCCGCCGCGTCGACCCTGAGCGGCTGCGCGGACGAGCACTCCACCGGAGGCTCCCGCGCCGGAACCGGCACGGCGGGGCACGGTTTCGACGCCTTCCCGGCCGCCGAACGCGCACCGGCACCCGGCATCCAGGGCACGACAACGCGCGGCACACCGCTGGACGTCGGCGACTACAAGGGGAAGAAGGCCGTCGTCCTCAACATCTGGGGCTCCTGGTGCGGGCCGTGCGATGCCGAGGCGCCGGGCTTCGCCAAGGTCGCCGGGGAGAGCCGGAGCAAGGGGGTGCAGTTCGTCGGCATCAACACCCGTGACAGCGGCACCGCACAGGCCATCCGGTTCGAGGAGCAGCACAAGCTCCCGTTCCCCAGCCTCTTCGACCCGTCGGGCAAGCTCATGCTGCGCATCCCCAAGGGCAGCATCAATCCGCAGTTCATCCCGTCGACCGTCGTCATCGACCGGCGGGGCCGGATTGCTGCCCGGGCAATGGGGCCGCTCGGCGAACAGCAACTGCGCGAAATGCTCAAGCCCGTGATCGCCGAAGGCCGCTCCGGAAACCGCGGCTGAGGCACTGTGACTCCCGTCACGGGGAGGACGCACCGCGCTGACTTCCTCCCGGCGTCTCCCGAAGCGCCGCACAAACAGTCAGGGGCCTGACCCGCTTTCGCGGATCAGGCCCCTGGCCTGTGTTTCTTCAGTCGGGGTGGCGGGATTTGAACCCACGACCTCTTCGTCCCGAACGAAGCGCGCTGCCAAGCTGCGCTACACCCCGAAGCAACGAGCTCTACTTTAGCGGACCGATCCGCGAACGTGAAATCCGGTATCCGGGGCGCGGGGGAGCGGGCCTGAACTGGTCGATCGCGAGGAGGACCGCGGCGAGCACGAAGAGGGCCGCGAGGACGATCGCGGCGACGGTCAGGGCCGCCGGGTAGCCGTGGGTCGTCACGTCCACGAAGGGCCAGGGGGAGCGGTCCGCCGTGCCGGGAGTGATCAGCGCGCCGCGGACGACGGCGAACACGAGGTAGAGGAAGGGGTAGCCGAGCCACTGCCAGGTGTGGCGCAGGCGGTACTGGCGCGGCAGGGTCAGCAGGAGCCAGTCCAGTACGGCGCCGAGCGGGACGACGGTGTGCAGGAGCTGCCCGGCGGCCGTGCCGGCCGCGGAGGAGTTGCCGGGGCCGGGCGCGAGGTGGGTGTGGTGGAGCACGGCGGCGGCGAGCACGTAGAGCAGGAGTGCGCGGGTGATCCCGGGGGAGACGGGGCGGCGGCCGCTGCCGGCCCGGTACGCGGACCACAGCGTGCAGACCGCGAACGCGGCGCCGGCCTGGACCGAGAAGTCGCTGAACAGGCGGGCCGCGCCGGTGGAGCGGCCGGCTTCCAGGGCGATGCCGATGATGGCCGCGGCGGCGAGCAGGACGCGGAGGACGGCGACGAGCGGGCGGCGGACGTGCGGGGCGACCGCCGACGACGGGGTGAGTGCCGAGGCGCCGGCCGGGCCGGTCGCGTAGTGCGAGGAACGGGTGGGGTCGGACCGGGTCGGGTCGATC
Source organism: Streptomyces sp. Ru73 (assembly GCF_002920575.1). Lineage (GTDB taxonomy): Bacteria > Actinomycetota > Actinomycetes > Streptomycetales > Streptomycetaceae > Streptomyces. Next base: position 8,565 of record NZ_PQSQ01000010.1, read on the forward strand.
ATTTCTCCACGCTAGACAAATCGTGGGGCGATGGGGACCGGTATGCACGGCCTTGTACCGAGGACGTCCCGGGGCCCGAGCCCGGGAGCGACCGGGGCCCGGGAGCCGGCGCGTGGGCGTGCGGCTCCCGGTGGCCCTGCCGCTCAGGCCCGTTCGGTCAGCGTCATCAGGGTCGCCTCGGGCGGGCAGGCGAAGCGCACGGGGGTGTAGCGGTTGGCGCCGCAGCCCGCGGAGACGTGCAGGTAGGAGGTGTGCTCGCCGGCGGTGTGGGTGGACAGGCCCTTCACCCGGCCGGTGTCCAGGTCGCAGTTGGTGACCAGGGCGCCGTAGAAGGGGATGCAGAGCTGGCCGCCGTGGGTGTGCCCGGCGAGGACCAGCGGGTAGCCGTCGGCGGTGAAGGCGTCCAGCGCGCGCAGGTACGGGGCGTGCACGACGGCGAGCGAGAGGTCGGCGCCGTCCTCGGGGCCGCCGGCCACCTCGGCGTATCGGTCGCGCTTGATGTGCGGGTCGTCCAGGCCGGTCAGCGCGATCTCGATGCCGTCGAGCTTCAGGCGGCCGCGGGTGTTGGAGAGGCCGACCCAGCCCGCCGCGTCGAAGGCGTCCCGCAGCTCTTCCCAGGGGTTGTGGACGACGCCGACGGCCGGCGGATTGCCGTTCAGACCGTGTCGGCCCTGGAACTTCTCGAGCAGGTAGCGGGCGGGATTGCGCAGCTTCGGTCCGTAGTAGTCGTTCGAGCCGAAGACGTACGTACCGGGGAACTCCATCAGCGGGCCCAGCGCGTCCAGCACCTCCGGCACCCCTTCGGGGTCGGAGAGGTTGTCGCCGGTGTTGACGACGAAGTCGGGGCGGAGACCGGCCAGCGACTGCAGCCAGCGGCGCTTCTTGTTCTGCCCGCTGACCATGTGGATGTCCGAGACCTGCAGCACCCGCAACGGCCGCATGCCGCGCGGGAGTACCGGGATCGTCACCCGGCGGAGCCGGAAGGAGCGGGCTTCGATGCCGGCGGCGTAGGCGATGCCGGCCGCGCCGACCGCCGTGAGGGACAGGGGTACTCCGTATCGCGCGCGCATGGACCCATCGTGGCAGAGAGCGGAGGGTGGCCACATCACGGGGGATGATCTTGCTGCTGCGCGAGGCGGGCGGGCGGCCGGAGGAGGGCCGAGGTCGCCCGCGGGGGCGAGCGGCTGCTGCCGCGGGGCCCCGGGGCTGCCCGTGGAGCGCCGTACGGAGGCGCTTCGGCCCGATAACTCCGCGCAGTACCGGTCGGGCCCTGGCAAACTTGGGTCATGACCACGCTCAAGACGAAGCTGCAGGACGACCTCACCGCAGCGATCAAGGCGCGCGACGAGCTGCGCTCCTCCACCCTCCGCCTCACGCTCACCGCGATCAACAAGGAGGAGGTCGCGGGCAAGACGGCCCGCGAGCTGTCGGACAGCGAGGTCGAGAAGATCATCGCGCGCGAGGCGAAGAAGCGCCGGGAGGCCGCCGAGGCGTTCGAGAAGGGCGGCCGGGCCGAGCAGGCCGCGCGCGAGAAGGCCGAGGGCGAGGTGCTCGCCGACTACCTCCCCAAGCAGCTCACCGACGCCGAGCTGGAGAACATCGTCGCCGAGGCGGTCGCGGAGGCCGTGGGCAACGGCGCCGAGGGCCCGAAGGCCATGGGCGCGGTCATGAAGATCGTGAACCCGAAGGTCGCGGGCCGCGCCGAGGGCGGCCGGGTGGCCGCCGCGGTGAAGAAGCTGCTGGCGGGCTGACCCGCACGGCCGCGCACTGAAGCGCCAAGGGGCGCCTCCCTGAGGGAAGCGCCCCTTCGTCATGCAGTGCGCGGCGTGGTCATGCCCTGCGCGGCCCGGTGAACCGCACGCGCCCGTCGTGCGCGCGGCCCGGACTCACCTGTTGTGCCCGTGCCCGTGGCCGCCGCCCGGCCAGTTCCAGCCGCCGTCGCCGCCCCCGATGACGTCGGGCAGGTCCGGCAGGTCGGGGAGGTCGACACCGCCGCCCGGCTTGTCGTCCGTGCGGGCCGGCGGCTTGGCCCGGTTCTTCTTCTTGCTCTTCGGGTCGTGGATCGGCACCGTGTGGAAGCCCGGCGCGGGCTTGCCGGCGAGCGCCCCGGCCATCGCGTCCCGCCAGATCGGGCCCGGCACCTGGCCACCGAAGACCTTGTCGTACGGGCGGCCGCCGATGCTGATGTCGACCATCCGCCGCTTGTGCTCGGGGTCGCCGACCCACACCGCACCCGCCATGTTCGGGGTGTAGCCCACGAACCAGGCGGCGTAACGGCCGTCCGTCGTACCGGTCTTGCCCGCGCTGGGCCGGCTGTTGAGCCCGGCCTCCTTGCCGGTGCCGTCCTCGACGACGCCCTGCAGCAGCGTGTTTATGGTGTCGGCCGTCTTCTCCGACATGGCCCGGCGGCAGCTGGTCTGCGGGACCTTCATCGCCTTGCCGTCCGGGCCGGTGATCGACTCGATGGCGACCGGCGTGCAGTACTCGCCGCGGTTGGCGAACGTCGCGTACCCGGCGGCCATGGTCAGCGGCGACATCTCCTGGGTGCCCAGGGTGATCGAGGGCACCTGGTCGATGTCCTTGCCGTCTGCCCGCTTGATCCCCATCTTGTCGGCCATCTTCGTGACCGGGCAGATGCCGACGTCGCTGATCAGCGACACGAAGTAGGTGTTGACCGACTTCGCGGTCGCCTCCTTCATGCCGTACGGGCCCTTCTCGCTCCGGTTCTCGTTCTCCACCGGGGCGCTGCCCTTCCACATGCCCTTGCAGGTGGAGACCGGGCTCGGATACTGCATGCGGTACGGGGAGGGGTACACCTTGTTCGGGCTGACGCCCTGCTCCAGCGCGGCCGCCGCGATCACCGGCTTGAAGGTCGAGCCGGGCTGGTAACCGGCGCCGCCGCCCATGTCACCGTCCACGGCCAGGTTCATCTGGGTCTGGTTGCCCTTGAAGCCGTACGGCCGGGACTGGCCCATGCCGCGGATCTTGCCGGTGCCCGGCTCGACCAGCGCCGCCGCCGTGGCGACCGGGTCGGAGTCGTAGACGTGCTCGCTCACCGACTTCTGCACGGCCTTCTGGGCCTGCGGGTCCAGCGTCGTACGGATCGTCATGCCGCCGCGCTGCCAGCGGGCCAGCCGGGACTTGGCCGTCTTGCCGAAGACCGGGTCGTTCAGGAACGCCTCGCGGACGTAGTCGCAGAAGAAGCCGGCGCCGTCGACGGCGGTGATGCAGCCGTTGCGCGGGGTGCTGGTGTGCAGCTCGATCGGCTTCTTCGCGGCCGCGTCGGCCTGGGCCTGGGTGATGTCGTGGACGTCGGCCATCCGCTGCAGCACGGTGTTGCGCCGCTTGGTGGCCTCCTCCGGGTCGTTCACCGGGTCGTACCGGCTCGGCGACTGCACGATGCCGGCCAGCAGCGCGGCCTCGGGGAGGTCCAGGTCCTTGGCGGGCTTGCTGAAGTAGCGCTGGGCCGCGGCCTCCACGCCGTACGCCTGCTGCCCGAAGAAGGTGATGTTCAGGTAGTTCTGCAGGATCTTCTTCTTGCCCAGCTCCTTCTCGACCTGGATCGCGTACTTCAGCTCGCGGATCTTCCGGCCGATGGTCTGCTGGGTGGCCTCGGCGACCTTCTCCCGGTCGTTGCCCGCCTCCTCGACGAAGACGTTCTTCACGTACTGCTGGGTCAGCGTCGAGGCGCCCTGCGACACCCCGCCGGACTGCGCGTTCTTGTTGACCGCGCGCAGGATGCCCTTCATGTCGACCGCGCCGTGCTGGTAGAAGCGCGAGTCCTCGATCGCGACGATCGCCTTCTTCATGTACGGCGAGATGTCCTTGAGGTCCACCACCGTGCGGTTGCGGAAGTAGACCTTGGCGATCTCGCCGCCATTGGCGTCCAGGATCTTGGTCTGCTGGCTCAGCGGCGGCGTCTTCATCGTGGCCGGGATGTCGTCGAATCCCTCGACCGTCCCCTTGGCGGCGAGGCCCAGCGCGCCGGCGGCGGGGAGTGCCAGGCCCGCCAGCACGGCTCCGGCCAGCACGCTGACGCCGAGGAACTTCGCGGCCTGCTGGGTCGCGGTGAGGCCGCCACCGTCGCGCTTCTTACCCATGAGGGCACCCTACGTTCTCAATCACCGGACAGGGGCGCATCTGTTCGCTTACTCTGTTCACGCCTGTCACTCGAACGTGGTTCCGCACCAGCACCTCACCTTTTCCTGCCGCCGGGCCGGTGACCGAATTGCCCGTGAGCGTCGCTCGCGCGCGCCCGTGGCCTGTGGGAAACACCCTGAACTGTCCTGGCCTGCCAGAAAAGCGACGTATGCCCTGCGCTCACTCCGTTGGGTGATCTGCCGCATACGCATAGTCCGTTCGGACCATTCAAGATTGGGCCCGAAGGGGGTGTTGCGCCCTGCCTGCCTTCCGTAACGTCCTCAACTGGCAACGGTGAATATGCCGCTTGCCGCCGTGGGGGAGCCTCGATTCGGGAGAGGACGGCGCCAGCATGAGCTGGGTAACCGACTGGAGTGCACAGGCAGCCTGCCGCACGACCGATCCGGATGAGCTGTTCGTTCAAGGGGCAGCACAGAACCGCGCCAAGGCGGTCTGCACCGGATGCCCCGTGCGGACCGAGTGCCTTGCCGACGCCCTGGACAACCGCGTCGAGTTCGGCGTGTGGGGCGGGATGACGGAGCGCGAGCGGAGGGCGTTGCTGCGCCGCCGCCCGACCGTCACCTCGTGGCGTCGGCTGCTGGAGACGGCTCGTACGGAGTACGAACGCAGCGCGGGAATCCTCGTGGACTGCGAAGAAGAGGAGTTCGACAACTTCGCCGCGGTCGGCTGAGCCGGCCCGTGGCGCCCGGCCCTTCGGCCGGGTCATGGATACCCGGTGCGTGATCGTCCGGGTCGGGTGAGCGCCGGTTGCGGCATGGCCGCCGGCGCTTGAGTCGGCGCGCGATCAGTGCCTGCACGAGCGCGGTGGTTCGCTCGCCAGCGTGGTGTCTCACCAGCATGGCGTGTCACCGGCACGGTGATGGGCCGCATGGGCGGTCGAGTGGGCTGTTGGCTCGCTCGGGCGTACGGAGATCGGCGTGGCGTGCGCGTGATCGCGCCATGACGCCGGGTCTGTATGCCTGACGGCGACCGTCTGTCGCTGTGTCGCCTTGCCGCTGTGTCGCGCTCGTCAGCACCAGGTGATGCCGGGTCTCTCCTCGTTATGCCCCCACGCTGTTGTGCCGTCGCGTCGCCCCAGGGCGCGGAGGCGCGGCAGACACTTCCTCAGGCGGCCGGCAGTGGACTTGCCGGCCGGCCGTCTGCCATGTGCCCGTACGGCGTGCGCGAGCGCGTCCTTCCTCATGAGCGGTCAGCACGGGCTCGCGGCCCGCGAGCGGGTGCCTGCGCTCAGCCTGCGTCGCTCGCGCTCGCGTCGTCGCGGTTCTCCTCGTCGTCCCCGTGGCGGGAGACGAGGCGGTTGCCGATCTCGCGCAGTCCCGCGACGTCATGGACGTCACCGGGCAGTGCGGCGATCTCGGCCACCGGTACTTCCGGGTGCAGCGCGGTGAAGCGATCGCGGGTGCGTCGCTCACGCGCCAGCACCTGCATGCGCTCGGCGTGCAGGGTCAGCAGGCCGGCGGCGATCCGGGCCGACCGGGCCTCGGGGGACTGCTTCGATTCGGGAGGTGTGCCGGGGTCGTTCTGGTGCAGCGCCGGCGCAGCGGGGGAGGGCGCGTCGGCGGTACGTGATCCAGCCTTCCCGCCTCCGAGATCCACAATTCCGTCGTCGGCAAGATTTTCGGCGGCTTCCCCGCCCGCTGAAACGGAGTTCTCGGTTCCGGCCAGGTCGGTCAGCGTCTCGGCCGCCGCGAGCGCCCGCTCGGCGCTCAACTGGTCGGCGCCGCTGCCGTGTACGCGGTTCAGCACCAGGCCCGCCAGCGGCATCTGCTCGGCGGCCAGCCGCTCCACGAAGTACGCCGCCTCGCGCAGCGCGTCCCGCTCGGGCGCAGCCACCACGAGGAACGCCGTGCCGGGCGCCTGCAGCAGCCGGTACGTGGCGTCCGCGCGGGTGCGGAAGCCGCCGAACATGGTGTCCATGGCGGCCACGAACGTCTGGACGTCCTTGAGCAGCTGGCCGCCCATCAGCTTGCTGAGCGTGCCGGTCATCATCGACATGCCGACGTTCAGGAACTTCATCCCGGCCCGGCCGCCGACCTTCGCCGGCGCCATCAGGACCCGGATGAACTTGCCGTCCAGGAAGGACCCCAGCCGCTTCGGCGCGTCCAGGAAGTCCAGCGCCGACCGGCTCGGCGGAGTGTCGACGATGATCAGGTCCCACTCGTCGCGGGAGCGCAGCTGGCCCAGCTTCTCCATGGCCATGTACTCCTGCGTGCCGGCGAACCCGGCCGACAGGGACTGGTAGAAGGGGTTCTCCAGGATGGCCCTGGCCCGCTCCTTGTCCGCGTGCGCCTCGACGATCTCGTCGAACGTGCGCTTCATGTCCAGCATCATCGCGAACAGCTCGCCGCCCCCGGGGCCGCGTACGTCCTTCACCTGCCGCGGGATGTTGTCCAGCTCCGAGATGCCCATCGACTGCGCGAGCCGGCGGGCCGGGTCGATGGTGAGGACGACGGCGCGCCGGCCGCGCTCGGCGGCGCGCACGCCCAGTGCGGCCGCCGTGGTGGTCTTGCCGACGCCGCCCGCGCCGCAGCAGACGATGATGCGGGTCTGCGGGTCGTCGAGCAGCGCGTCCACGTCCAGATGCGGAGCCGAAGCGTCCAAGGTCGTGTACTCCGATGTCATATCGGTCCCTGTGTCCGCAGGTCACGGGCCAGCCGGTAGAGCCCGGCGAGGTCGACGCCCTCGGGGAGCAGTTCCAGCTCGTACGTGGGCAGCCCGAGCCCGGTGATCTCGGTGTGTTCCGCACGCTCCAGCGCGACCCGCTCGGCGTGCTCGCGGGCCTGCTCCAGCAGCGGATCGATGAGCCGCTCGGCCCGGCCGCCGCGGCGCGCCCCGCCCAGGCCCGCGCTGGAGAGCGCGGCGGCGATGCCCGCACGGGCGCCGTTCGCGGCCAGGTCCACGTCCTCCGGGCCGAGCACGGAGGGCCGGACCATGTTGATGACCACGCCGCCCACCGGAAGCCCGGCGGCGCGCAGCTCGGCGACGCCGTCCACGGTCTCCTGGACCGGCATCTCCTCCAGCAGCGTCACCAGATGGACGGCCGTCTCGGGCGACTTCAGCACCCGCATGACGGCCTGTGCCTGATTGTGGATGGGCCCTATCTTCGCGAGCCCCGCGACCTCGTCGTTGACGTTCAGGAAGCGGGTGATGCGGCCCGTGGGCGGCGCGTCCATGACGACCGCGTCGTACACGAACCGCCCGTGCTTGTCCTTGCGGCGGACGGCCTCGCACGCCTTGCCGGTCAGCAGGACGTCCCGCAGCCCCGGCGCGATGGTCGTGGCGAAGTCGATCGCGCCGAGCTTCTTGAGGGCGCGCCCGGCACTGCCGAGTTTGTAGAACATCTGGAGGTAGTCCAGCAGCGCGCGCTCGGCATCGATGGCCAGCGCGTGCACCTCCCCGCCTCCGGGCGCGACGGCGATCTTGCGCTCCTCGTAGGGCAGCGCTTCGGTCTCGAACACTTGGGCAATGCCCTGCCGGCCCTCGACCTCGACCAGGAGGGTGCGCTGCCCCTCGGTGGCCAGGGCGAGGGCGAGGGCGGCGGCGACCGTGGTCTTGCCGGTACCGCCCTTGCCGCTGACGACATGGAGCCTGCTCACGCCATGGAGCCTAACCAGTCCGCCTCCGGGCTACGCACAGGACGGCGGGCCTGTCCCGTATGCCTCGGTCGGCGGCGCGCCCCGGGGGGCCGGGAGGGCGTGCACGAGGGTGCTGCGGGCGCGCGTCCTCGGGCGCGCTGTACAGGCATTACGCTCGCCCCATGACGAAGTGGGAATACGCGACCGTGCCGCTGCTGGTGCACGCGACAAAGCAGATTCTGGACACCTGGGGCGAGGACGGCTGGGAGCTGGTCCAGGTCGTGCCGGGCCCGAACAACCCCGAGCAGCTGGTGGCCTACCTGAAGCGGGAGAAGCAGGCATGAGCCGGGTCGAGGACAAGATCGAGTCGCTCGGCCTGAAGCTCCCCGATGTCGTGCCGCCGCTGGCCGCGTACCAGCCTGCCGTGCGCTCCGGGAACTACGTGTTCACCTCCGGCCAGCTGCCGATGGTGGACGGTGCCCTGCCCGCCACCGGCAAGGTCGGCGGCGAGGTGAACGCCGAGCAGGCCAAGGAGCTGGCCGGCGTCTGCGCGCTGAACGCGCTGGCCGCCGTGAAGTCGGTCGTCGGCGACCTGGACAAGATCGTCCGGGTCGTGAAGGTCGTCGGCTTCGTGGCGTCCGCGCCGGACTTCACGGGCCAGCCCGGTGTCGTCAACGGCGCGAGCGAGCTGCTCGGCGAGATCCTCGGCGACAAGGGCGTGCACGCCCGCTCCGCCGTGGGCGTGGCCGTGCTGCCGGTCGACGCGCCGGTCGAGGTCGAGCTCCAGGTCGAGATCGCGGACTGAGCGGACAGTCAGCCCGAACGGACCGAACGGACCGAACGGACCGATCAGGCCGAATGGACCGAAGGGCTTCGAGGGCGGTACGGATCGCGGCGGGCGTCGCGGCCGTACCGCCCTCGTGCTGTGCGCGGCGCGACGCACCCGTATCGCGCGTACGCCGCTCCACTCGGACACTGCGTACGCCGCTCCCTCGGATGCTGCGTACGCCGCTCCCTCGGATGCTGCGTAAGCCGCTTCCCGGACGCTGCGTGTGCCGCTCCTTCAGACGCTGCGTCCGCTGCTTTCCGGACAGTGCGTGTGCCGCCCCCTCGTGTGCTGTGGGCAGCGCACCGGAAGGAGGGCGTCCGGCACGCCGGTGCCCTCTCGAACATCCGCGCGTGAACGCATAGCATCCGGCCATGTCGACGACGACCAATGGCCAGTGGTATCCGCCCGAATGGCCGGACCGGATCCGGGCGCTCGCCAGTGGGGAGCTGACGCCGGTCGCCCCCCGAAGAGCGGCGACCGTCATGCTCCTGCGGGACTCCGACCAGGGTCCGGCCGTCCACATGCTGCGCCGGCGCGCCTCGATGGCCTTCGCGGGCGGTGCGTACGCGTACCCGGGCGGCGGCGTCGACCCCCGTGACGAGCGCCCCGTCGCCTGGGCCGGGCCCTCACGCGCCGAGTGGGCCGCCCGGCTGGGCGTCGAGGAGGCCGTGGCACAGGCGGTGGTCTGCGCGGCGGTCCGCGAGACCTTCGAGGAGGCCGGCGTGCTGCTCGCCGGGCCGTCGGCCGGCACCGTCGTCGCCGACACCACCGGAGAGGACTGGGAGGCCGACCGGGCCGCGCTGGTGGCCCGCGAGCTGTCGTTCGCCGACTTCCTGGACCGCCGCGGCCTGGTGCTCCGCAGCGACCTGCTGGGGGCGTGGGCGCGCTGGATCACCCCCGAGTTCGAGCCCCGCCGCTACGACACATGGTTCTTCGTGGCCGCGCTCCCCGAGGGCCAGCGCACCCGCAACGCCTCCACGGAGGCCGACCGTACGGTGTGGACCCGGCCCGCCGAGGCGGCGGCCGGCTACGACCGCGGCGACCTGCTGATGATGCCGCCGACCATCGCCACGCTGCGCACCCTGGAGCCGTACGGCACGGCGGCCGAGGCGCTCGCGGCATCCGGGCGGCAGGACCTCACGCCCGTACTGGCGCGCGCGGAGCTCGTCGAGGACGAGATCGTGCTCAGCTGGCCCGGCCACGAAGAGTTCACCAAGCACATCCCCTCGGGCGCGGCGGCCGGCCACGGCGGCGCGTCCGGCTCACCCGAAGGGCCCGCCGCATGACCGACGCAGCCGCACTCCCCGGCCAGCCGCGCGGCGGCATCGCCACGGGCGCCGCGACCGACCGCGCGTACTGCGTGCTGGCGCCGAATCCGTCAGCGATGACGCTGGACGGCACGAACACCTGGATCGTCGCCGAGCCGGACTCCGACCGCGCCGTGGTCATCGACCCCGGCCCGCTCGACGAAGGCCACCTGAAGGCCGTCGTCGACACCGTCGAGCGGTCCGGCCGGCGGGTCGCGCTCACCCTGCTCACCCACGGGCACCCCGACCATGCCGAGGGCGCCTCGCGCTTCGCCGAGCTGACCCGTACGCCGGTACGGGCCCTGGACCCCGCGCTGCGCCTCGGGGACGAGGGGCTGGCCGCCGGGGACGTGATCACGACCGGCGGTCTGGAGCTGCGCGTCGTGCCCACCCCGGGGCACACCGCCGACTCGCTCTCGTTCCATCTCCCGGCCGACGCGGCGGTGCTCACCGGCGACACGATCCTGGGGCGCGGCACGACGGTGGTGGCGCACCCGGACGGCCGCCTCGGCGACTACCTGGACTCGCTGCGGCTGCTGCGCTCCCTGACGGTCGACGACGGCGTCACCACGGTCCTGCCGGGCCACGGGCCGGTGCTGAACGACGCACAGGGCGCCGTGGAGTTCTACCTCGCGCACCGGGCCAAGCGGCTGGCCCAGGTGGAGACCGCGGTCGAGGCGGGCCACCGTACGGCCGCCGACGTCGTCGCCCACGTGTACGCGGACGTCGACCGCTCCCTGTGGCCGGCGGCCGAGCTGTCCGTACGGGCCCAGCTGGACTACCTGGGCGAGCACGGCCTGGTCTGACGGCCTTCCGGCGGGGCCGCGCACACGAGGGGGCCGGTCCCGCGCATACGAGGGGGCCGGGCCCGGGCATACGAAAGGCCCCGCCGGAGCGGGGCCCTTTCGTATGCGCCGCGGCACGCGTGCTGCGTACCGGGCGGGTGCGTCAGCGGGAGCGCTTCGCGAGGCGCTCGACGTCCAGGAGGATCACCGCGCGGGCCTCCAGGCGCAGCCAGCCGCGGCCGGCGAAGTCCGCGAGCGCCTTGTTCACGGTCTCGCGGGAGGCGCCGACCAGCTGGGCCAGCTCTTCCTGCGTGAGGTCGTGGACGACGTGGATGCCTTCCTCGGACTGCACGCCGAAGCGGCGCGAGAGGTCCAGGAGGGCGCGCGCGACGCGGCCGGGCACGTCGGAGAAGACCAGGTCGGACATCTGGTCGTTGGTCTTGCGCAGCCGGCGGGCGACGGCGCGCAGCAGAGCCGTGGCCACCTCCGGCCGGGCGTTCAGCCAGGGCTGCAGGTCGCCGTGGCCCAGGCCCAGCAGCTTCACCTCGGTGAGCGCGGTGCCCGTGGCCGTGCGCGGGCCCGGGTCGAAGAGGGACAGCTCACCGATGAGCTCACCGGGGCCGAGGACGGCGAGCATGTTCTCGCGGCCGTCGGGGGAGGTGCGGTGCAGCTTCACCTTGCCGTCGGTGACCACGTACAGCCTGTCGCCCGGGTCCCCTTCGTGGAACAGGGCGTCACCACGGGCAAGCGTGACCTCGGTCATCGAGGCACGCAGCTCGGCAGCCTGCTCGTCATCGAGCGCCGCGAAGAGCGGTGCGCGCCGCAGAACGTCGTCCACGAGTTCTCTCCTTGTCGACATGCTCCGGGTGACGTAGGTCCCCATCATGCCGGAATGCAAAACAGTGCGATCAATCACAAGGATGCCGGACAGGTGTCCGCCGCCATAAGGCAGGGGGCCGATTGGGGGCGCGATTCCTGGCGATCGGGCCGGATGTCGGTGGGTGGCCTTAGTCTGGCCGAGTGTCCAATACGCCGGTGAGAGCACAGGACAAGGGGGCTGGACGAGTGAGCGCAGGCCGCGATTCTGCTGTGGGCGAACAGGCGGGCGCGAATGCCGCGAAGCCCTCGAAAGCGGACGCGAAGCTGGTGGGGTCCGCTACCGCCAAAAGGGCACCTGCGGCGGAGAAGGCCGGGGTGACGGAGGTGCCGGAAGCGTCCGGACCGGCCGCCGCCGGCCCCGCGCGCGGCGCGGCGCGGTCCCGTAAGGAACCGGCCACCGCCGGGCAGTCGGCGGTGCCCGCCGAGGAGACCGCTCCCGGAGCGAAGAAGCCCAGGTCAGCGGCGAAGAAGACGGCCGCGGCCGGGAAGCGGACGGCTGCCGTCACGAAGCGGACGACCGCGCGTAAAGCGGCCGCGGAGCCCGCCGGAAGCGAAGAAACCGCCGCGAAGAAAACCACCGCGAGGAAATCCCCGGCCAAAAAGTCCGCGGCCAAGAAAACCGCGGCCGGACAGAGCACCGCCGAGCAGAGCACCGCCAAGAAGGCCGCGGCGAAGAAGACCACCGCCAAGAAGAGCGCGGCGAAGAAGGCCCCCGCCGCCCCGGCGCCCGCCGTCCGCAAGGACGAGTCCAGGGTCGCGCTGGTCCGCCGGGCCCGCCGGATGAACCGCGAGCTCGCCGAGGTGTATCCGTACGCCCACCCCGAGCTGGACTTCCGCAACCCCTTCGAGCTGCTGGTCGCCACGGTCCTGTCGGCCCAGACCACCGACCTGCGGGTCAACCAGACCACCCCGGCCCTCTTCGCCGCGTATCCCACGCCCGAGGACATGGCCGCGGCCGACCCCGAGGCGCTGGAGGAGTTGATCCGGCCGACCGGCTTCTTCCGGGCCAAGGCGCGGTCCCTGCTGGGTCTGTCCGCCGCGCTGCGCGACCGCTTCGGCGGCGAGGTGCCCGGCCGGCTGGAGGACCTGGTCACCCTGCCCGGCGTGGGCCGCAAGACGGCCAATGTCGTGCTCGGCAACGCCTTCGGCGTCCCGGGGCTCACCGTCGACACCCACTTCGGGCGGCTGGTCCGCCGGTTCGGCTGGACCACCCAGCAGGACCCGGAGAAGGTCGAGGCGGAGATCGCCGACATCTTCCCCAAGAGCGAGTGGACGATGCTGTCGCACCGCCTGATCTTCCACGGCCGCCGCGTCTGCCACTCCCGCAAGCCCGCCTGCGGTGCCTGCCCCGTCGCGCCGCTGTGCCCGTCGTACGGAGAGGGCGAGACCGACCCGGAGAAGGCGAAGAAGCTGCTGAAGTACGAGATGGGCGGCAAGCCGGGGCAGCGGCTGCGGCCCCCGGCGGACTTCCCCGGCGAGCCCGCGCCGCCCCTGGGGGCCGCGTGACGGCCGGGTGACGGGAGACGGCCCCGGGGCCGGCACGTGGGTGACCATCGCAGCGAGGGCCTGAGGGGGCGCGGATGACGAGAGCACAGGAGACGGCGCGCGGGGCGTACGGCGAGGACGCCCGTGCGCGGCCGGCGGACGGACGGGAGGCGTACGGGCAGCGGACGGCCGGCGCGGGGGCGGCCACCGGGGACGTGCGCCTGACGACCGAGGGGCTGCCGGAGTGGCTGCGCCCGGTGGCGGAGGCGGCGGCGACGGTCAAGCCGCACCAGCTGAGCCGCTTCCTGCCGCCGCCGTCCGGCGGCCGGCAGTCGGCCGTGCTGATCCTCTTCGGCGAGGGCGAGCGCGGTCCCGAGCTGCTCCTCATGGAGCGGGCCGGGACGCTGCGTTCGCACGCGGGCCAGCCGTCCTTCCCGGGCGGCTCGCTGGACCCGGAGGACGGCGATCCGGACGGTGACGGTCCGCTGCGGGCCGCGCTGCGCGAAGCCTGGGAGGAGACCGGCCTGGACCCCTCCGGCGTGCAGCTCTTCGGTGTGCTGCCCCGGCTCTACATCCCGGTGAGCGGCTTCGTGGTGACGCCGGTGCTCGGTTGGTGGCGCGAGCCCAGCCCGGTCGGCGTGGTCGACCAGGCGGAGACGGCCCGGGTGTTCACGGTTCCCGTGGCCGATCTCACGGACCCCGCGCACCGGGTGACGTCCCGCCATCCGAGTGGCCACGTCGGCCCGGCCTTCACCGTCGAGGGGGCCCTGGTCTGGGGTTTCACCGCCGGTCTCATCGACCGCATCCTGCATTACGCGGGGTGGGAAGTGCCCTGGGACCGCGACAAGCAGGTCCCGCTCGACTGGCGCTCATGAGACGGTGGCGGGCGTGAACGTCCTGGACATCCTGCTGTTGGTCGCTGCCGTGTGGTTCGCGGTCGTCGGTTATCGCCAAGGTTTCGTCGTCGGCATCCTGTCCGTGATCGGCTTCCTCGGCGGTGGTCTGATCGCGATCTACCTGCTGCCCGTGATCTGGAACGAAGTGACCGAGGACGCCACACCGGGCTCCTTCGCCGCCATCGCGGCGGTCGCCATCGTGATCGTGTGCGCCTCCGTGGGGCAGGCGCTCACCACCCACTTGGGCAACAAGCTCCGGAGACACATCACCTGGACCCCGGCGCGCGCCCTGGACGCCACGGGCGGCGCGTTGGTGAACGTCGTGGCGATGCTGCTGGTGGCCTGGCTCATCGGATCGGCCCTCGCGGGCACCTCGCTGCCGACGCTCGGCAAGGAGGTGCGGAACTCCAAGGTGCTGCTCGGCGTGTCCCGGGTGATCCCGGCGCAGGCCGACACCTGGTTCGCCGACTTCTCCTCCGTACTCGCGCAGAACGGCTTCCCGCAGGTCTTCACGCCCTTCTCGAACGAGCCGATCCAGGAGGTCCGGCCGCCGGACCCGGCGCTGGCCGGCAGCCCGGTCGCGGCCCGCGCCAAGCGCAGCATCGTGAAGGTCGTCGGCACGGCCACCGGCTGCGCCAAGGTCCTCGAGGGCAGCGGCTTCGTCTTCGCCCCGCACCGCGTCATGACCAATGCGCACGTCGTCGGCGGCGTGACCGAGCCGACGGTGCAGATCGGCGGCGAGGGCCAGCGGTACGACGCCAAGGTCGTGCTGTACGACTGGCGGCGCGACATCGCCGTACTGGACGTCCCCTCGCTGCGGGCGCCCGCGCTGCGCTTCGCGGACCAGGACGCGCGGACCGCCGACAACGCCATCGTCGCCGGCTTCCCGGAGAACGGCGGCTACGACGTCCGCTCGGCCCGGGTCCGCGGCCGCATCCAGGCCAACGGCCCGGACATCTACCACCGCGGCACGGTCGCCCGCGACGTGTACTCCCTCTACGCCACCGTCCGGCAGGGCAACTCCGGCGGCCCGCTGCTCACCCCGCGCGGCGAGGTCTACGGCGTCGTCTTCGCCAAGTCCCTGGACGACGACAGCACGGGGTACGCCCTGACGGCCGACGAGGTCCGCACCGACGTGCAGCGGGGCCGCACGGCACAGCGGCAGGCCGACAGTCAGGGTTGCGCGATGTGAGAAGGGGCCCCGAGCGGCCGCTGCCGCCTTCCGGGGCCCGCCGGGCCCTCGGGGGCGCCCGCCGTCCCGCGAGTCCGCCCAGCGGGCTCCTGGCGGCGGGCACCGGCGGCCCGGCGCGTCAGCCCCGCGGGTGACGGAGCCGCGCGGTCACCCAGCGCGCACGGCGGCGCAGGATGCGCGGGATGCCGAGTGGATCGGCGAGCTCATGAGGTCCGCCCGCCCGGAGGTCCGGGGCGCTCCTCTCCTTGGTGCCCAGCGCAGCGGCGTTGCTGCGGCGGTTGCGTGCCACGTCACGGTAGTCGTGCGTCCAGCCCATACCCTCGACTCTGCCCGTGCCCCGCGGTCCGTAACCGCACCGGTGTCGGTCAATTGGCCTATGCGCGAGGCAAGTGGCTGCTCGTCAGACGGACGTTCGTATCCGTTCGGCGGTGCGTCACTTCCGTCCCCCGGGCACCGCAGAAACGGACCTGCGGCGGGTCACCGGTCCGGCTCGGAGTCCTTGAGCCAGTTGATGAGCTCGGTGGTGAAGGCGACCGGGTCCTCCTCGTGCGGGAAGTGCCCCAGCCCGTCGAAGAGCCGCCAGCGGTACGGCGCCTCGACGTACTCCCCGGAGCCGGCCGCGCTGCGGGTGCGCATCACCGGGTCGAGGGACCCGTGCAGGTGCAGCGTCGGCACCCGTACCGGCCACTTCATCCGGCGGTTGAACTGGATGCCGTCGGGCCGCGCCATGGACCGCACCATCCAGCGGTACGGCTCGATCGAGCAGTGCGCCGTGGACGGGATGGTCATCGCCCGCCGGTACGCCTCGATCGCGTCGTCCTCGGGCAGCCGGGGCCCGGACCAGTCCCGGATCAGCCGCCCGACCAGCGCCGCGTCGTCGGCCACCAGGGCACGCTCGGGCAGCCAGGGCCGCTGGAAGCTCCAGATGTGCGAGGAGCGGCGGCTCTGCTTGACGTCCGCGAGCATCGCCGCGCGCCAGCGCCGCGGGTGCGGCATCGAGGCCACCGCGAGCCGCCGGACGAGCTTGGGCCGCATCACAGCGGCCGTCCAGGCCAGGTAACCGCCCAGGTCGTGCCCGACGAGCGCGGCGTCCGGCTCGCCCAGCGAGCGCACCACGCCGGTGATGTCCAGGGCGAGGTTGGCCGGGTCGTAACCGCGGGGCGTGCGGTCGCTGCCGCCCACGCCCCGCAGGTCCATCGCCACCGCCCGGTAGCCCGCCTCGGCGAGCGCAGGCAGCTGGTACCGCCAGGTCCACCAGAACTGCGGGAAGCCGTGCAGCAGCAGTACCAGCGGCCCGTCACCCATCTCGGCGATGTGGAAGCGCGCGCCGTTGGCCGCCACGTCCCGGTGCGTCACCTCGTGCCCGCCCGGGAGGTCGAGCCGTACCACCGAGGTGGGTGAGGGGGCCGGCGAGGATTCGGAAGCCGTCATACGGCCGAGCGTGTCACACTCTCGACCGCCGGGTGCTCCTCCACGGCCGGCCGCGGGTGCGGCTTGACGTTCCCCAGGACGGCCGCCGTCTGCTTGGCGGACGCGACGGTCTTCTGCGGGCCCTTGCCGGCCTTGGCCTTCTTGAAGAAGACGAGGGCGATCAGGCCCAGCAGCCCGGCGACGAGCACGTTGGCCGCGAAGGAGAGCAGGAAGCAGACCGAGAGGTGCCAGCCGCTCCAGGCCTGGATGCCGTAGGCCAGCGCGAAGCTCAGCATCGGCAGCGAGAAGAGCAGCACGATCGCCGCCGCGCCGCCCGCCAGCCCGCCGACGCCGGCCCGCTTCACGTCGTTCCGCAGCTCCGCCTTGGCGAGCGCGATCTCGTCGTGGACCAGCGCGGACACTTCGGTGGTGGCGTGCGCCACCAGCTGCCCGAGGGTGCGGTCCGTGCCGCCGGCCGTGCCGTCGTCTGCTGTGCTCATCGACTGCTCCCGTTCTCGGTCTCCCGTTGATTACCTCTCAGATCATGCCGGACCATCCTGCCCGGCGTCGGAGGCGGCGGCCACCTCGGCCCGGCGTCGGTGTTCGGCCGCCTTGGCCTCGAGGAGGGCAGCCATGCGCAAGTGGTACTCCGGGGTGCCCTCTTCGTAGACGTCCGGGATGCCGTCCTGGTCCTCGTCGCGGTTCTCCTCCTCGTACAGCCGCCGGTACTTGGCGTTGCGGATCTTCAGCAGCACGGTGGCCAGGACGGCGGCCGCCAGCGAGCCGGTCAGCACGGCGGCCTTGACCTCGTCGGTGAGCACCGGGTCCGAGGAGAACGCCAGCTCGCCGATGAGCAGCGAGACCGTGAAGCCGATGCCGGCCAGCGCCGACACCGCGAAGAGGTCCGGCCACTTCAGGTCCGGGTTGAGCGAGGCCCTGGTCAGCCGGGTGGTCAGCCAGGTGCCGCCGAAGATGCCGAGGGTCTTGCCGAGGACCAGGCCGAGCACCACGCCGAGCGTCTCGGCCTGGGTGAAGACGTCGTGCAGCGCGCCGCCGGAGACGGACACGCCGGCCGAGAAGAGGGCGAACAGCGGGACGGCGAGGCCGGCCGACAGGGGGCGCACGAGGTGCTCGATGTGCTCGCCGGGGGAGTGCGGCTCGCCCTCGCGCCGGTGGCAGCGCAGCATCAGGCCCATGGCCACGCCCGCGATGGTCGCGTGCACGCCGCTGTTGTACATCAGGCCCCAGATGACCAGGGCGAGCGGCACGTACACGTACCAGCCGCGCACCCCCTTGCGCAGCAGTACGTAGAAGACCGCGAGCCCGAGCACCGCGCCGCCGAGCGCCCAGAAGTTGATCGTCGAGGTGAAGAAGACGGCGATGATCAGGATGGCGAACAGGTCGTCGACCACGGCCAGGGTCAGCAGGAACGCGCGGAGTGCGGACGGCAGGGACGTGCCGATGACGGCCAGGACGGCGAGCGCGAAGGCGATGTCCGTCGCGGTGGGCACCGCCCAGCCGCCCAGGGAGCCGCCGCCCGTGGTGTTGACCACGGTGTAGACGACCGCGGGCATGACCATGCCGCACAGCGCGGCCACGACGGGCAGTGCGGCGGCCTTGGGGTCGCGCAGCTCGCCCGCGACCAGCTCGCGCTTGAGCTCGATGCCGGCGACGAAGAAGAAGACGGCGAGCAGGCCGTCGGCCGCCCAGTGCTGGACGGAGAGGTCCAGGCCGAGCGCCGCGGGGCCGAAGTGGAAGCCGCGTACCGCCTCGTAACCGTCGCCGAGTGGCGTGTTGGCCCAGATGAGTGCGGCGACCGCCGCCACCAGGAGCAGGACGCCGCCCACGGTCTCCGTGCGGAGCAGGTCCGCGAGGTAGTTCCGCTCGGGCAGGGAGATCCGGCCGAGCAGGACGTTGCGGCGGGGGGCGGGGGACTTCACGCGGTGACCTCCGGGCGGTGGCAGCTGAACATGGCTGTTGCAGTTGCCGACCAGACTTCCCGGCGCACCCTCGATATTCCGTGCGTTTCTTGACGCGTTCTTCACTCTACCCGGGTGGCGCACAAACGATCCGGCGAGCGGCGTTCCGGGGGCGTACGTCACAGTGCGCCCGTGAGCGCGCCCCGTCCGGGCCCGCACACGGCGAAGGGGCGCCCCGCCGGTGCTCGGCGGGGCGCCCCTGTACGGCGCGGACCGGTCAGCTGCGGTCCGGGCCGGTCAGTCCTCGCTCGGCGCGCTCGGCAGCTGGGACTGGATCAGCTCCATGACCGAGGAGTCGGTCAGGGTGGTGACGTCGCCCAGGTCGCGGTTCTCCGCGACGTCCCGCAGCAGCCGGCGCATGATCTTGCCGGAACGGGTCTTGGGCAGCTCCTGGACCGGCAGGATGCGCTTGGGCTTGGCGATCGGGCCGAGGCTCTGGGCGACGTGCGCCCGCAGCTCGTTCACCAGCGCCTCGTCCTGCTCGACGCCGCCGCGCAGGATCACGAAGGCGCAGATGGCCTGGGTGGTCTGCGGGTCGGTGGCGCCCACGACGGCCGCCTCGGCCACCTTCGGGTGCGAGACCAGCGCGGACTCGACCTCGGTGGTGGAGATGTTGTGCCCGGAGACCAGCATGACGTCGTCCACCCGGCCCAGCAGCCAGATGTCGCCGTCCTCGTCCTTCTTCGCGCCGTCGCCCGCGAAGTACTTGCCCTCGAAGCGGGACCAGTAGGTGTCCAGGTAGCGCTGGTCGTCGCCCCAGATGGTGCGCAGCATGGACGGCCACGGCTCGGTCAGCACGAGGTAGCCGCCGGCGCCGTCGGGCACCTCGTTGGCGTCGTCGTCGACCACGGTCGCCGCGATGCCGGGCAGCGGCACCTGCGCGGAGCCGGGCTTGGCCGCCGTGACGCCGGGCAGCGGGCTGAGCATGATGCCGCCGGTCTCGGTCTGCCACCAGGTGTCCACGACCGGCGTGCGGTCACCGCCGATGTGCTTGCGGTACCAGATCCACGCCTCGGGGTTGATCGGCTCGCCGACCGAGCCCAGCACGCGCAGGCTCGACAGGTCGAACTTGGCGGGGATGTCATCGCCCCACTTCATGCAGGCGCGGATCGCGGTCGGCGCGGTGTACAGGATCGTCACGCCGTACTTCTGGACGATCTCCCACCAGCGGCCCTGGTGCGGGGTGTCGGGCGTGCCCTCGTAGAGCACCTCGGTCGCGCCGTTGGAGAGCGGGCCGTAGGTGATGTACGAGTGGCCGGTCACCCAGCCGACGTCGGCGGTGCACCAGTAGACGTCGGTCTCCGGCTTGAGGTCGAAGACCGCGTGGTGGGTGTAGGAGACCTGGGTGAGGTAGCCGCCCGTGGTGTGCAGGATGCCCTTGGGCTTACCCGTCGTGCCCGAGGTGTACAGGATGAACAGCGGGTGCTCGGCGTCGAAGGCCTGCGGGGTGTGCTGGTCGCTCTGCTGCTCGACGAGCTCGTGCCACCAGACGTCCCGGCCCTCGGTCCACGCGGTGTCCTCGCCGGTACGGCGGACCACGAGGACGCTGCGCACGTTCTCCGTGCCGGGCTTGGTCAGCGCCTCGTCGACGGCGGGCTTGAGCGCGGAGGGCTTGCCGCGGCGGTAGCCGCCGTCGGAGGTGATCACGACGCGGGCGTCGGCGTCCTGGATGCGGGTGGCCAGCGCGTCGGCCGAGAAGCCGCCGAAGACCACCGAATGGGGCGCGCCCAGACGGGCGCAGGCCAGCATGGCGATGACCGTCTCCGGGATCATCGGCATGTAGATCGCGACCCGGTCGCCGGCCTCGACGCCCAGCGAGGTCAGCGCGTTGGCGGCCTTGGAGACCTCACGCTGCAGCTCGGCGTAGGTGATGGCGCGGGTGTCGCCGGGCTCGCCCTCGAAGTGGATGGCGACCCGGTCGCCCAGGCCGTTCTCCACGTGCCGGTCGACGCAGTTGTACGCGACGTTGAGCTTGCCGTCGGCAAACCACTTCGCGAAGGGCGCGTTCGTCCAGTCCAGCGTCTGGGTGGGCTCGGTGGCCCAGGTCAGACGCTTCGCCTGCTCGGCCCAGAAGCCCAGCCGGTCCGCCGCGGCCCGTTCGTACGCCACCGCCTTGACGTTGGCGTTCGCGGCCAGGTCTGCGGGCGGTGCGAACCGCCGCTCCTCCTTCATCAGATTGGCCAGGCTCTCGTTGCTCACGGCATCTCCCAGTCTCAGGGCGTCCGGTGTGTCCCGGGCCATAGCTCATCAGCCGATGGGCCGCTCTGACAAGGGCTGTTGATAAAAATTGGTGTAGACCTTTTGCTTCCCTTGGGAACGCGGCCCGCATTCGCCGCCGCGCCGTAAGGATCATGGAGCGCCGCAGGTCACAGCAGTTTCCGCGATGCCGCGGCCGAACGGGTCACGCGGTGACGGGCGTGGACCCGGGCCGTACGGCCGAGAACCGGTCCGAGCCGTGCTCCAGCACGTACGCCTGTGCCTCGGCCACGTGGAAGTACATGCCGTGCAGCGACAGCGAGCCCTCGGCCACCCGGCGCGCCACGCACTGATGTGTCATCAGGTGGTCCAGCTGCTGCATGACGTTGACGAGCGCCAGCCGCTCCAGGTCGTCGGCGACCGGACGGTCGGCCAGCCGGACCTGCGCGCCTTCGGGACGCGCCATCCGGTCCAGGCTCGGGCGGCCGTGCCGCAGCCAGCGCGCGAGCGGGGTCTGCGCGCCGGGCTCGTGGTGGTGCGTGCTCAGGAGGGCCTGCATCGCGCCGCACCCCGAGTGCCCGCACACGGTGATCGAGCCTACCTTCAGCACCTCGACGGCGTATTCGATGGCGGCGCCCACGGAGTCGCACGCGGCCTCCGTGCCCGGCGGCGGCATCAGATTGCCGATGTTGCGCACCGTGAAGAGGTCGCCAGGGCCGCTCGTCGTGATCATGCTGGTGACGAGCCGGGAATCGGCGCAGGTCAGGAAGAGGTTCGTGGGCCGCTGCCCCTCCCGCGCGAGCCGGGCCAGCTCCTCGCGCACGAGTGGGGCCGTGTGCCGCTGGAAGGCGCTCACCCCGCCCAGCAGCCGGCCGCCTCCCAGGAGCTGCGCGTCGTCCGTACCGGTGGGCCGCTCGGGGCGCGTGCAGTGGTGGTTGCGCCACGGCGTCCAGGGACGGCAGGCGTGCGTACCGGCCGGCTCGGCGATCGGCCGCCCGCCGCGCCCGCCCAGGACTACCTCGCCACCGCGCGCACGGTGCGCGCTGGACCAGGACTGCAGGGCCTCGTAGGCGGCGTGGTCCATGAAGGAGCCGTGCAGTTCGATGACCGCACGGGCCGTGCCGGGCACCTGCGCGAGCGCCCGGGTCAGCCGCGGTACGGCCAGGAACGTCAACTGGCCGCTGACGCGCACCCGGTGCTGGTCGCCGTCCTCGATGACGGAGACCCGGGTGTGGGTGAGCCGGCGCAGCGCCAGGAAGACGGCGACGGCGATCCCCAGGCCCACGCCCTGCAGCACCCCGAAGACCACCACACCGCCCAGCGTGACGGCGTAGACGGGGAACTCCCGGTGCCGCTGCACGTGCCGGATGTGCGCGAAGCTCACCATCCGTACGCCGACGAGCATCACCAGTGCGGCGAGCGCGGCCAGCGGGATCAGCTCCAGCGCCCCGGCCAGCAGCCCGGAGCACAGCACCACCCAGACGCCGTGCAGCACCGTCGACGCGCGCCCGGTCGCGCCCGCCTTCACGTTCGCCGAGCCGCGCATCGCGCCGCCGGCGATCGGCAGGCCGCCCAGCAGCCCGGAGAGGACGTTCGAGGCGCCCTGGCCCAGCAACTCGCGGTCCAGGCGGGTGGGCGCCGGGCCGGGGCCCGGCTGCTCGGTGGCCAGCTTGTCGACGGCGACGGCCGACAGCAGCGATTCCATGCTCGCCACGAGCGTCACCGTCAGGACGGCGGCGGCCAGGCCGAGCAGTGGCGTGTCCGGGAGCGCGGGCAGTTCGGGTGCGCGCCAGGAGGGCAGCTCGACGCGCGGCACCGTGAAGCCCGTACTCAGGGCGGTGGCGAGGGCCACGGCGGGCAGCGGCGCCGGAATCTTGCGCAGCGTGTGGCCCGGACGGCCGGGCAGCCGCGGCCAGCCGGCCAGGACGGCGACGGTGACCGCGGCGATCAGTACGGAGACGCCGTGCAGGCCCGCCAACTGACCGGGCAGCTCGGCGATGTTGGTGAGCGAGGAACTGTGCGCGTCTCCGCCGAGCACCACATGGAGCTGGCCGAGCGCGATGGTCACCCCGATGCCGGCGAGCATGCCGTGCACGATGGCGGGGCTGATGGCGAGCGCCGCACGGGCCACGCGGAGCGTGCCCAGAAGGAGCTGCGCGAGGCCGGCCAGCACGGTGATGGCGCAGGTGGTGCGCCAGCCGTACCGCTGCACGAGGTCGGCGGAGACGACCAGGAGGCCGGTGGCGGCGCCGCTGACCTGGAGCGGCGCGCCGCCCAGCAGACCGGCCACGAGGCCGCCGACGGCCGCGGCGATGAGCCCGGCCTGCGGGGGCGCACCGATGGCCAGCGCGATGCCGAGGGAGAGCGGGATGGCGATCAGGAAGATGACGAAGGAGGCGCCCAGGTCCCGGCGCCAGTCCTCGCCGGAGGGGCGCCGGAACGCCGTGGGCCGCCTTTCCGCGGGCGGCTGTCGGTCGTGGTCCTGCGGAGCGGTACGCGGGTCCTGGGACCGCGGCGTGGCCGGCTCGGATGCGTGGGGCTGCGGCATTCCCGTCTCCTCCGGGGCGACGCGGCCGCGCTCAAGGGAGGCGGCCGTGGGGCGGCGGTGTACTGCGGGGCTGAGCCGGCCGGGATGCCTTGCGGTGGGTGACGGCCCGGTGACTCTTCGATGTCGGTAAAGAGATCGTAATGACGTATCGGGTCACCACGGAGCCGCGACGGGCGAATGGGCTGATTGTTCCGCCCATCAGGTGAACGCGGGCGCCTCTGTCCGGCGTGTGCGTTGCCGCGCGGACGGGCGGGTGTCCGCGGGCCGCCGGTCCGGCCGGAAGGCGCTGTGGGCGGCTCTGAGGGCCGGCGGGCGCCCCGGTGGGCGGCAAAATCCGGGGCGGGCCGCCGTACGGCCGTCAGGCGGGCTGCGGCGCGGTCGTCGCCGGGGTTTCGGAGAGCACGAAGCCCGGGTCGACCTGGGCCGTCAGGTCGACGCCCGTCTTCCCGTTGCCCCAGCTCTCGGCGTTCTTCAGGTGGAAGTGCACCATCTGCTGCGTGTAGCGCTCCCAGTCGCGCCCCTCGTACGCGGCGTCGGCGGTGGTGTGCAGCGTGCGCAGCGCCTCCCGGTTGGCGTCCTCCAGTTGTACGAAGGGCGCCGGACGGCCCTTCTCCATGGCCCGCACCCAGTCGGACTGGCCGACCGTGACGAGCAGGTCGTCGCCCACCTGGTCGCGCAGGAACGCGAGGTCGTCGGGGCTCTGCACCTTGTTGCCGACCACCTTCAGCGCGACACCGAAGTCCCGCGCGTACTCCTTGTACTGGCGGTACACGGCGACGCCCTTACGGGTCGGCTCGGCGACCAGGAAGGTCATGTCGAACCGGGTGAACATCCCCGAGGCGAACGAGTCCGAGCCCGCCGTCATGTCGACGACCACGTACTCGTCCCGGCCGTCCACGAGGTGGTTCAGGCACAGCTCCACCGCGCCGACCTTGGAGTGATAGCAGGCCACCCCGAGGTCGGACTCGGTGAACGGCCCCGTGGCCATCAGCCGGACCGTGCGGTCGTCGAGGCGCACCTCGCGCGCGCAGGCGGCGTAGACGGGGTTGTCCTCGGTGACGCGCAGCAGCCGGGAGCCCGCGCCCGGCGGCGTCGTCTTGATCATTGTGTCGGCGGACGCGATGCGCGGGTTGCTGCCGCGCAAGTAGTCCTTGATGAGCGGGAGATGGGCGCCCATCGCGGGCAGTGCGGCCGCCTGGCCCTCGTCCAGGCCGAGGGCGGCGCCCAGGTGCTGGTTGATGTCGGCGTCCACGGCGATGACGGGCACGCCGGCGGTGGCGAGGTGGCGGATGAACAGCGAGGACAGCGTGGTCTTGCCACTGCCGCCCTTGCCTACGAAAGCGATCTTCATGTTCACGAAGCGTAACCGCCGAATCGCCTTACGTGAGGGGTTTGCGTGAAGAAGACCACTCCAACGAGGGGTTCGCCCTTGTGGTGCGTAGGGTCGTCCCCATGAGTACGACAGCCGACCCGCTCGCGACCCTCGCCTCGCTCCCCGGTGTCGCCGACAGCGTGGACTCCGTACGGAAGAGCATCGACCGGGTCTACGGGCACCGGATCATGCGGCGCCGCAGCAACGAGGTCACCGCGGAGGCGGCCCTTCGTAGCGCGCGCGGTTCGGCGGCGCTCTCGGGTGCCGACTGGGCGCTGGAAGAGGTGCGCAGGCGCACGGACTTCAGTGGTGACGGTGAGGCGCGCACCGTAGGTGCGGCGTTGCGGCTGTCGGCCGAGGCGGGGCAGCTCCTCAGTGTGTGGCGGCAGTCGCCCCTCCGGGTGCTGGCCCGGCTGCACCTGGTGGCGGCGGGCGGCGACGTACCCGATGAGAGCGTGGGCCGGCCGCGCCTGGCGGGTGAGGCCGTGGAGGAGCCCCTGATCGAACTCCCGCTGCCGGACGCCGACGAGGTGGCCGGGCGGCTGGACGGACTGGCCCGCCTGCTCCTCGCGGGGACCGAGGCGCCGGCGCTGGTGACGGCCGCCGTGGTGCACGGCGAGCTGCTCGCACTGCGGCCCTTCGGGTCCTCCAACGGCCTGGTGGCGCGCACGGCGGAACGTATCGTCCTGGTCGGCAGCGGCCTCGACCCGAAGTCCATCTGCCCGTCGGAGGTCGGCTACGCGGAGCTGGGCCGGGCGGCGTACGTGGCGGCACTGGAGAACTACGTCTCCGGCACCCCTGAGGGCATGGCCGCATGGATCGCCCACTGCGGGCGCGCGGTCGAGCTGGGTGCACGGGAGAGCACGGCGGTGTGCGAGGCGCTGCAGCGGGGCGCCGCGTAGGCGGTCCGCCGACGGCGGGGGTCTCGACGGGCCCCGGCAAAGGGTTGCGGCGGTACCTGGTCCTGCTCGGTACCGCCGCGTGGCACTCTCAGCGGGTTACCAGGCGTGCTCGATAGGTGCCGACAGGTCGGAGTCTTTGTCCGTCACCTGATGCGGCTGGCCCGTAATCGACGGGTCGGCGTCGCGTGGGTTCCCGTTGATCGTGCTCGGTCCGTGGGGCCTTCGTGCGCTACAGGTTTTCCTCTCGGAGATCCTTGGTCTCGCGGGCCGTTAATTCCTTTGTACTCCTGCGCCGCGACAAGCGGAACCCCTAGCTGCACATCTTTACTTTTACCTTCAAACAGGGCGTATCGGACGCTCGTTTCCCGGCCCCCTGTACGGGGGTGGAGCCGGGGCGGTCCCTCAGGCGGAGAGGGCGCGCGCCGGTGCACTGCGGCGCCGGCTGGCGTACCAGACCAGCCCCGCCGTGGCGGCCGCCGCGCCCACCGCGACGGCGACCAGCGCGGGCCGCGGCGGCATCGAGAGCGACGGGATGCGCTGCTTCAGGCGCACCGGCCGGTTGAACGTGAGCACCGGCCAGTCGCGCGCTGCGGCCTCCCGGCGCAGTGCCCGGTCGGGGTTGACCGCATGCGGATGGCCGACGGCCTCCAGCATCGGGATGTCGGTCGCCGAGTCGCTGTACGCGTAGCAGCGCGCGAGGTCGTACCCCTCGGACGCGGCCAGCTCCCGGATCGCCTCGGCCTTCGTGGGGCCGTAGGCGTAGTACTCGATCTCGCCCGTGAAGCGGCCGTCCTCGCCGACGACCATGCGCGTGGCCACCACCCGGTCGGCGCCCAGCAGCTCGCCGATGGGCTCGACCACCTCGGCGCCCGAGGTGGAGACGATGACGACGTCCCGGCCCGCGGTGTGGTGCTCCTCGATGAGGGAGGCCGCCTCGTCGTAGATGAGGGGGTCGATGAGGTCGTGGAGGGTCTCGGCGACGATCGTCCGCACCTGGGCCACGTCCCACCCACGGCAGAGGGCGGAGAGGTACTCCCGCATCCGCTCCATCTGGTCGTGGTCCGCGCCGCCCGCGAGGAAGACGAACTGGGCGTACGCGGTGCGCAGCGCGGCCCTCCGATTGATCAGGCCGCCTTGGTAGAAGGACTTGCTGAAGGTCAGCGTGCTCGACTTAGCAATGACCGTCTTGTCCAGGTCGAAGAACGCGGCCGTCCGAGGGGCCGAGTGGGGCGCTGAAGGAAGCGAGCTTCGGTTTTCCACAAGGCGAGCATAGGGGGGCACCATTCGGCGTAAGGTGTGGCGCGTGGGTTTGCCTGAGAAGGCTCTCGGGTACACCATGGAAGTCACGGATCGTTCGCGACCGTGCTAACCCGGCCCGACTCCTCCCCCCCCGAGTCGGCCGTGGGGACGACCCCCGCTCTCCCCCCCGGCGGGGGTCGTCGCATGTCCGGACCCATTTTCGGGGCGCGGGGGCAGCTATTTGATCTTCCTTCGGCGGCAGGCCGCCGCGCGGCGTCATGCCTACGGTTCGTAACTTACCGTAATCAGAAGACTGCTCTCAGGAAGTTTTCCATAGTCGCTGGTATAGGTGACCGGGATATTCACAGCCCCAGTAGTTGTCCACAGTTTTCGACCAAGATCCACGGGATTTTCCGGATCGCTGCACCGTGAAAGTCCGCGAAGTTCGCGGATGTGCGAGTTGTGTAGCGACAGGGGGACAGAACGTGGCCGGAAGCAACGATTCGGATGGGACGGAACGGGACGCGCAAGACTCCGGGCCGTTGATCATCACGGAGGACGAAAACCTTCTCGATGATCTTCTGCGGCTCTGCGCGGCGGCGGGCACGCTGCCGGCCGTGGCGCACGGCGGCAGTGCTGGCACTGCGGGCTGGGGATCGGCCCCGCTGGTGATCGTCGGGGAGGACTGCGTCCACCGGCTGCGGGGTCTCGCGCGCCGGCCCGGCGTCGTCCTCATCGGACAGCACCCGGACGAGACCGAGGTGTGGCAGCAGGCCGTCGACATCGGCGCCGAGCGGGTGCTCGGACTGCCGGACGGCGAGAGCTGGCTCGTGGACCGCATCGCCGACGCGGTGGAGGGCGACGGGCGCCCGGCCCTCACGGTGGGCGTGCTCGGCGGACGGGGCGGCGCCGGCGCGAGCACCCTCGCCTGCGCCCTGGCCGTGACGGCCGCGCGGCAGGGCCACCGGACGATACTGATCGACGCCGACCCGCTGGGCGGCGGCCTCGACGTCCTGCTCGGCGGTGAACGGGAGAAGGGCCTCCGCTGGCCCGCCTTCGCCGAGTCCCGCGGCCGGGTCGGCGGCGGCGCCCTGGCCGAATCCCTCCCGCGGCTGCACGCGCTGCGCGTCCTCAGCTGGGACCGCGGCGACTCGGTGACGATCCCGCCGGAGGCCATGCGGGCGGTGATGTCGGCGGCGCGCAGGCGCGGCGGCGTCGTGGTGGTCGACCTGCCGCGTGGTTTCGACGGCGCCGTGGCGGAAGCGCTCATGCAGATCGACGTGGGACTGCTGCTCGTCCCCGCCGAGCTGCGCGCCACGGTGGCGGCCCGGCGCGTCGCCGCCTCGGCCCGTTCGCTCCTGCACGACCTGCGCGTGGTGACCCGCGAGACACCGGGGCCCGGGCTGCCGGACGCCGAGCCGGCCCGGCTCCTCTCGCTGCCCCCGGTCGGCACCCTGCCGTGGGACCCGCAGCTCGCCGACGCCCTCGCCCGCCGTCTTCCACCGGGTGCGGACCCGCGAGGACCACTGGCCCGGTTCTGTACGGAGTTCTGGGCACGCGTACTGGACGGACGGGAGCCCGCGCGGCCCCGCTCCGCACACGAGGGTCCGTACGGGACGTACGCCGGACACGGCTCCGGTGCTGCTCCCCGTACCGACGAGGGCGGGCTCTCATGAAGGGCACCGTCGGCCGGTTCGCGGGACCGGCCCCGTCCGGGGTGGCGCCCCCGTCCGGGGTGGCGTCCCGGCCCGGCAGGACGGAGCCGGTCCATATGGCGCCGTCCCCGCCCGGCATCAGTGGCGCGCGGCAGGAGCCCGGCAGGCACGGGGGCACCGGCGAGAAGCTCCTGGAAGCCGTACGGCTGCGACTCGCCAGGGCCGGCGCCGAGCCGACGCCCGCCCGGGTGGCCGTGGCGCTGCGCGAGGAGGGGCGGCTGCTCGGGGACGCCGAGGTGCTCGGCGTGGTCGCGGCACTGCGCTCCGAGATGGTCGGCAGCGGCCCCCTGGAGCCGCTGCTCGCCGCGCCTGAGGTGACGGACGTCCTGGTCACCGCGCCGGACGAGGTGTGGGTCGACAGCGGCGGCGGACTGCGCCGCACCGAGGTGCGCTTCCCCGACGCGGCGGCCGTCCGCCGGCTCGCCCAGCGCCTGGCGGCAGTGGCCGGCCGGCGCCTGGACGACGCGCACCCGTGGGTGGACGCGCGGCTGCCCGACGGGACCCGGCTGCACGCCGTGCTGCCACCGGTCGCGGTCGGCTCCACCTGTCTCTCGCTCCGGGTGCTGCGCCCCAAGGCGTTCACGCTGGACGAGCTGGCCGCGGCGGGCACGGTCCCGCCCGGCGGCGACCGGCTGCTCCGCTCGGTCCTTGCCGCCCGGCTGTCCTTCCTGATCAGCGGCGGCACGGGCAGCGGCAAGACCACGCTGCTCAGTGCCCTGCTCGGCCTGGTCGGCAGGGACGAGCGGATCGTCCTGGCCGAGGACTCCGCCGAGCTGCGGCCCGACCACCCGCACGTCGTACGCCTGGAAACCCGCCCCGCCAACCAGGAGGGCGCCGGCCTGGTCACCCTGCGGGACCTGGTGCGCCAGGCGCTGCGCATGCGCCCGGACCGGCTGGTGGTGGGCGAGGTGCGGGGCCCGGAGGTCACCGACCTGCTGGCCGCGCTGAACACGGGGCACGAGGGCGGCTGCGGCACCGTGCACGCCAACGCGGCGGCCGATGTGCCGGCCCGCCTCGAAGCGCTCGGCTCGACGGCCGGGCTGGACCGCATGGCACTGCACAGCCAGTTGGCCGCCGGGCTCTCGGTCGTCCTCCACGTGATGCGCGACCGTACGGGCCATCGCCGTATCGCCGAGATCCATGTCCTCGCCCGGGACCCGGCGGGCCTGGTCACCACCACGCCCGCCGCGCTCTGGAGCCCGACCGGCTTCCGGCGGGCCGAGGGCTGGCCCCGCCTCGCCGCCCTGTGCGACCGGGGGAGCGGGACGAGCGGGGGCGCGTCATGAGTACGCAGTTCGCGGCGGACACGATGACACCGGTGTGCGCGGCCCTGCTGTGCGCCGGGGCGGGCCTCTGGAGGATCGGCGACCGGGACGACCCCGTACGCCGGGCACGCCTGCTGCTGGCCGGCGCCGAGTCGGTCGGCTCCGACCCTGCCGTACGGCGACGGAGTGCCGGTCAACGGCCACGCGCCGACCGGCTTCCGGCCCGCGGTGAATGGCTGGTCCGCCGGTGCCGGGCGGGGCTGACGCGGCTGCAGGGGCTGGGCCACGCCCTGTGGTGCCTGCCCCTCGGCGTTCTGCTCGGCCTCGTGGGCCGGTCGCCGCTGCCGGTGGCGCTCGGCGCGCTGGCCGTGCCGGTCGCCCACCGCCACCTGGCCCGCCGCGCCGCCCGGCGGGAGCACGACCGGCGCCGCGATCACGTGATCGCGCTCTGCGCCTCGGCCGCCGCCGAACTCCGTGCGGGACGCCAGCCGGGACAGGCCCTGGTGCTGGCCATCACGGAGACGGTGCCGGACGCGGGCCCGGGCGGATGGGGGGACGCGGGAGCAGCAGTGCTGGCGGCCGCGCGGTACGGCGGAGACGTGCCCAGCGCGCTGCGTGAGGCGGCCCGCTTGCCGGGCGCCGAAGGGCTGACCGGGGCGGCCGCCTGCTGGCAGGTCGCGGTGGAGGGCGGCGTCGGACTCGCCGCGGGCATCGAGCGCGTCACCGCCGGCCTCCGGGGCCAGCGCGATCAACAGCGGGAGCTGAGCGCCCAATTGGCGGGCACTCGGGCGACCGCCCTCATGCTCGCCCTGCTCCCGTCCTTCGGGCTGCTGATGGGGAGCGGACTGGGCGCGGACCCGCTCCACGTCCTCCTCCATACGCCGGTCGGCTGGGGCCTGTTGGCGGTCGGTGGACTGCTGGAGTGGGCCGGAGTGCTCTGGACCGCCCGCATCGTCCGCGCGGCGGAAGGGCGGCGGGCCGATGACGACCGCTGAAGTTATCCACAGCCTGGGGATGGTTTTCTCGCTCACGGCTACCGTGGTCTGCACGGCTGTGGCCGTCCGCCGGGCAGTCCACGCGAAAGCGGCCCGGCGGCGCGCGACCCGTATCTTCTCAGCCGCCGACGCGACGGCCGGCCTCCTGCCGGAGCGCGGTGCGTCTCGCCGCGGACGGGAGCAACGGGCCCGCACCGAACGGCGGAACGAGGTCGTCCGGGAGTGGGCCGTGGTCCTCGCCGCGGCCGGTGCCGGCGCCGTCCTGGTCGGCGGCATCACCGGGGCAGTGCTGGGGGCCGTGGGCGCGTACGCCACGCGGCGCCGACGGCAGCAGGCCAGAACCCGGTCCGCCGTCCGCGCGGCGGAGGCGGCAGTGCGCGAGCAACTTGCCACGGCGGCCGATTTGTTGGCCGGCTGCCTGGCGGCAGGTGCGAGTCCCGGTGCCGCGGCGGCCGCGGTGGGCGAGTCCCTGAGCGACCCGGTCGCCGAACGGCTGTGCCACACCGCGGCAGAGCTCCGTCTTGGCAGCGAAGCGGCGGCGAGCTGGGGGCGATTCGGCGAACTGCCCGGCGCACGGGAGCTCGGGCGCTGCCTGGCGCGCGCCGGTACATCCGGTGCACCGGCCGTCGACTCGGTCGCACGCATCGCGGCCGACCTGCGGTCCGAGTGGGGCCGCACGGCAACCGAGTCCGCACGCAAGGCGGGCGTGCTGGTGACCCTGCCGCTGGCGGTGTGCTTCCTGCCGGCCTTCCTGACGATCGGGGTCGCCCCGGTGCTCGTCGGGCTGGCGCAGGGGCTGCTGCCGCCGACCTGAGGCCGTAGCGGGGCGGGGCGGCGCGCGGAATGCAACCGACCATCACCAGCCCACCACCTACCGATCCGCTAACCCACCAACCAGTCAACCCACCAACCGATCAAGCAACGAGCAAGCAAGCAGGGGGATCTCATGAACACGACAGTGCGGGACACATCATCCGGAGTGCCCGGAACATCTGGGGCATCTGGGGTGCCTGGTGCTTTGGGGGCAACCGGGACGTCCGGCGGAGCGACGGAAGAAGCGAGGAAGGGAGCAGGCGCAGGGGAGGGCGTACGGGACGACGCAGCGGGGGAGTTGGCGAGCAGCGGACGCGGAGCCGCGCCGCCGGAAGCGTGTACTGGCCGTACCGCCGTAGTCCGTACTGCCGTGCCCGAATGGGCAGTCGTGGCCGGTGAGGCGGCACGCGGGGCGAGGCGTGCGCGAGCGGTGGCCGCACGGGACGGCCGGGAACGGGTGATGGTGCCGGGTGGGCCCGAGGGGTGGGCCGCCTGGGCGGCGGCCCGCCTCGACTTCGGCACGGTCAAGAAACGGCTCGAGGCGAGGCGCCGGATCATCGGGGCTCGGGCCGGCTGGTGCCGAAGCAGGGGAGCGGCATTGCGGCAGCGGCTGGACCGGGGGATGACGACGGCGGAGTACGCCATGGGGACGCTGGCGGCCTGTGCGTTCGCGGCGGTGCTCTACAAGGTCGTGACGAGCGGGTCGGTGAGTTCGGCGTTGAGTTCACTGATCGGCAGGGCACTCCATGTCCCGGTCTGACCCGGCCGTCCTTGCGCGGGGCAGCGCCCAGGACCGGGGGATGGTGACGGCCGAGACGGCGGTGGCCATTCCGACGCTGGTGCTGTTCGTGGCGATGCTGCTGTGGGGGCTGATGGCGGCGTGCGCGCAGATCCAGTGCGTGGACGCCGCCCGCGCCGGGGCCCGGGCGGCGGCACGCGCGGAGGCCGACGGAAGCACGCTCGCGGCCGCCCGGTCGGTCGCCCCGCGCGGGGCGCGGGTGCGGCTGGTGCGGGAGGGCGACCTGGTCCGCGTACGGGTCGAGGCGGCGGCGCCGGCGCTGGGGCCGCTGAACATGACGCTCAGGGGGGAGGCGGTCGCCCTTGCCGAAGAGACGGTGGGCCGGTGAGCAGCGAGGGGAGCGGAGCGGCGAGCCGCGTCGGAGGAGAGACGAGGCAGGACCGGATCGGAAACGGAGGGCTGACGAAGGGACGGGACCGAGGCGGAGGCTCGGGGAAGAGACGGGCCCGAGACGGAGGCTCGGCGAAGGGACGGGCCGGAGAAGGAGAGCTGATGAGGGGGCGGGCCTCAGGCGGCGAGGTGACGGGGGGTCGGCAACGGTCTGGACCGCGATGAGTGCCATGGCCCTGTGCGCGGTGTTCGCCATGGTGATCGCCCTCGGGCAGGCGGCGATCGCCCGGCACAGGGCAGGCGCGGCGGCCGACCTGGCCGCGCTCGCCGCCGCGGAACGGAGCCTGTACGGGGAGGCCGACGCGTGTGGCGCGGCCCGCCGGGTCGCTGCGGCGCAGCACGCCCGACTGGTCAGGTGCTCGCTGCGGGCGGAGGTCGCCGACGTGTCGGCGGAGGCGCGGGCGGGACCGTTCACCCCACGCATCCGCTCCCGAGCGGGCCCCGCGGAGGCGGGGGTGGCCGTCGGCCCGGTGACGCCGACACCTGCCGGGATCCCGTCACCGCCGTGATCCCGGCCCCGGTGAGGACGGCTCCCCGGTAACTCCGGAGCCCCGGTGGCATCGACACCCCGGTAGCTCCGGAGCCCCGGTGGCATCGGCACCCCGGTAGCTCCGGAGCCCCGGTGGCATCGGCACTCCTGGTAACTCCGCAGCCCCGGTGGCATCGGTACCCCGGCAATTGCGGAGCCCCGATGACTCCGGTAACGCCGGAGCCCCAGTGACTCCGGCGTCCCGGTAACCGGGCGCGGGTCAGCCCTGGGCGTCCCCTCGGGCGCCGCTGCCCGGCCGTCAGGTCCTGCGCCCGGCCCCGCACCAGGGTCGGCATCAGGGTGTCCCGCAGCCGGCTCCGCGTCAGCACGTCCCGCAGCGGAGCCAGCAGCAGGTCCGGCGCCCGGGCCAGCAGCAGGTCCCGCGCCCGGGCCCGCACCAGGTCCCGCGCCTGGGCCCCGGCCCACGCCCGGGCCCGCACCGGATCCTGGGCCCGTGCCCGGGCCCCGGCCCGCACCCGCATCCGGCTCCGCACCAGCCCCCGCACCCGGTCCCGCCCCCGGGCCCCCGCCCGCACCCGCATCCGGCTCCGCACCAGCTCCCGCCCCCGGGCCGCCGCCGGACGTCACCGCCCCGCCCCTCGGCCCGCCTCCCCGGCGCTTTCCGCGGCCTCCGCCTCCCCGGCATCTTCCGCGCCTTCCGCGGCACCTGCGGCGCCCGCCTGGCCCGCCGCCCCCGCCGGGCCCGCCGCACCTGCGGCGCCCGCCTGGCCCGCCGCGCCCGCGGCTTCCGCTCCGCGGAGGAGTTCCGTCAGCAGGCGGATGGCGCCTCGTTTGTGCAGGGGTTCGTTGCCGTTGCCGCACTTGGGGGACTGGATGCAGGACGGGCAGCCGGCGTCGCACTCGCAGGACGCGATGGCCTTGCGGGTGGCGGCGAGCCAGTCGGCGGCGGTGTGGAAGGCGCGTTCCGCGAAGCCCGCACCGCCCGGGTGGCCGTCGTAGACGAAGACCGTCGGGAGGAGCGTGTCCGGGTGCAGCGGCACGGAGACGCCGCCGATGTCCCAGCGGTCACAGGTGGCGAAGAGCGGAAGGATGCCGATGGAGGCGTGTTCGGCGGCGTGCAGGGCGCCGCCCAGCTGTTCCGGATTGACCCGGGCCGCGTCCAGCTGGTCCTCGGTCATGGTCCACCACACGGCGCGGGTACGCAGCGTACGCGGCGGGAGGTCGAGCTTGGTCTCGCCGAGCACCTCGCCGGTGATCAGTTTGCGGCGCAGGAAGGAGACGACCTGGTTGGTGACCTCGACCGAGCCGAAGCACAGGCGCGCGTCGCCCCACGGCACCTCGGTGTCGGTCTCCAGGATGGAGATGGCGGTGGTGTCACGGGCGACCGTGGAGTAGGGCGGCGTGGCCTCCTCGACGAGGGCGACGCTGTCCTCCAGGTCCAGGTGTTTCACCAGGTACGAGCGGCCCTGGTGCAGATGGACCGCGCCCTCGTGGACGGTGGAGTGCGCGGCGGCCTCGTCGACCGTGCCCAGGAGCCGTCCTGTGGCGGCCTCCACGACCTGGACGGGGGAACCGCCCTGGCCGCGGATGTCGGTGAGGTCGGCGGCGCGTTCGCGGCGGGTCCAGTACCAGGACTTGCCGCGGCGGCGCAGCAGCCGGCGGCGCTCCAGGCCCGCGAGGACGTCCGGCGCCTCCGGCCCGAAGAGGGCCAGGTCCTCGGGGCCGAGCGGGACCTCGGCCGCGGCGGCGCAGAGGTGGGGCCAGAGCACGTACGGGTTGTCGGGGTCGAGGACGGTCGATTCGACCGGCCGGTCGAAGAGGGCTTCGGGATGGTGGACGAGGTAGGTGTCCAGCGGGTCGTCGCGGGCGACGAGCACGGCGAGCGCGCCCTGCCCGGCCCGGCCGGCGCGGCCCGCCTGCTGCCACAGGGACGCGCGGGTGCCGGGATATCCGGCGATGAGGACGGCGTCGAGGCCGGAGACGTCGATGCCCAGCTCCAGCGCCGTGGTCGCGGCCAGCCCCAGCAGGTCGCCGGTGTGCAGGGCGCGCTCCAGGGCGCGGCGCTCCTCGGGCAGATAGCCGCCCCGGTACGCCGCGACCCGGCCGGGGAGCGACCGGTCGACCTCGGCCAGTCGTTCCTGGGCGATGAGGGCGATCAGCTCGGCGCCGCGCCGGGAGCGGACGAAGGCCACGCTGCGGACGCCCTGCACGGCGAGGTCGGTGAGCAGGTCGGCGGTCTCGGCGGTGGCGGTACGGCGTACGGGCGCGCCCTGCTCGCCGTGCAGCTCGGTCAGCGGCGGCTCCCACAGGGCGAAGACGACCTCGCCGCGCGGGGAGGTGTCCTCGGTGATCTGCACGACCGGCGCGCCGATGAGCCGCGCGGCGGACTCGGCCGGCTCGGCGGAGGTGGCGGAGGCCAGCAGGAAGACCGGGTCCGCGCCGTAACGGGCGCAGATCCGGCGGAGCCGGCGGATGACCTGGGCGACGTGCGAGCCGAATACACCGCGGTAGGTGTGGCACTCGTCGATGACCACGTAGCGCAGCGCGCGGAGGAAGGAGGACCAGCGGGGGTGGGCCGGGAGGATGCCGCGGTGCAGCATGTCGGGGTTGGTGAGGACGTAATTGCCGTACTGGCGCACCCATTCGCGTTCTTCGACCGGCGTGTCGCCGTCGTACACGGCCGGCCGGATCGCCGTGCCCAGCGGGGCGGCCAGATCGCGTACGGAGCGCCGCTGGTCGGCGGCGAGCGCCTTGGTCGGGGCGAGGTACAGCGCGGTGGCGCCGCGGCCGTTGGGGGCCTCGGAGCCGTCCAGCAGTCCGGACAGCACCGGGGCGAGGTACGCCAGCGATTTGCCGGATGCGGTGCCGGTGGCGACGATGACCGAGTCACCGCGCAACGCGTGCTCCGCGACCCGGGCTTGGTGTGTCCAGGGGCGCTCGATGCCGGCGGTGCGGATGGCGTCGATCACTTCCGTGCGGATCGATCCGGGCCAGTCGGCATGGCTGCCGATCCGCGGGGGCAAGTGCTCCGTATGAGTGATGCGCGTAGCGCGGATCTCTCCCCTGGCGAGACGGTCGAGGACCATGCCCGGGGAGGGGTGCGCATCCGCATCCGGCGGCAGTCGATTGGAGGCCATCGGCACCGAGTGTGTCACCGGTGTGACGGACAATGCTCATAAGGCGTCGTGCGCGCCTGCTGGTAAGTGATTGAATGCCATCGCGGCTGCCGATCCATGGGGGGCGACCGCTCGATAGCAAGGTGCTGGAGGATCCGTGGACCTGTCCCTGTCGACCCGTACCGTTGGCGACCGTACGGTCGTCGACGTCGGTGGCGAGATTGATGTATACACCGCGCCCAAGCTGCGGGAGCAGCTGGTCGAGCTCGTGAACGACGGCAGCTACCACCTCGTGGTGGACATGGAGCGCGTCGACTTCCTCGACTCCACCGGGCTCGGCGTTCTGGTGGGTGGCCTGAAGCGGGTGCGTGCCCACGAGGGCTCGCTGCGCCTGGTCTGCAACCAGGAGCGCATTCTCAAGATCTTCCGTATTACCGGACTGACGAAGGTGTTCCCGATTCACACCTCGGTCGACGAGGCCGTCGCGGCCACCGACTGACAGCTGTCCGGTTCCCCGTGCCGCGTGCGCGGGGGCAGGAAGCAGTGGGGGGTACCGGACAACGCGTCCGGCCCCCTGCGTAGCACGCCCGCTTACCGAGGGGGATGGCAATGGCCACCGTCGAACTTCGTTTCAGCGCCCTTCCCGAGCACGTCCGGACCGCGCGTCTGGTCGCGGCCGCCGTGGCGCGGCGGGCCGGGGTGGACGAGGCGGTGCTCGACGAGGTGCGCCTCGCCGTCGGTGAGGCGTGCAGCCGCGCCGTGGGACTGCACCGCAGCAATGACGTCACTTCGCCGATCACCGTCATGCTGATCGAGGACGAGAAGAAGTTCTCCATCGAGGTCGGCGACGAGGTGCCGGGGGCGACCGCCGGGGCGGCGCCGGGTGTGCCGGGCGTCGCGGGCGGCGAACCGGACGGTGCGGAGTCCGCGACCACCGACGAGGCCGAGGACGAGATGGGCCTCGCGGTCATCAGCGGTCTGGTCGACGACGTCGAGGTGTCCTCCAGCGAGACCGGCGGCGTGATCCGGATGAGCTGGCCGACGGTCCCGGACCCCGTCCTGCCGTAGCGGCCGCCCCGAAGCCGCCCCGCGGCCGTCGGCCTGCCGCGGCTGTCGGTCTCGGCCTTACCGCGCCTGCCTGCCGGCCGCTGAGGCGCCGACAGCCTCGCCCGAGGGCCCCGGCGCCCCGCCGGTGCGCCCCGTCGGACCCGCGCCGCACACCTCCGACGCTCCGAGTCACCTGGTCTCAGCGGCCGTACCCCCGCAGGAACGGCTTCACCGTTCCCTCCGCCGCCGGGCGACCACGCCCCGGCGAGGCACAGGCGATCGGCCCCCGATCGGCCCCCACCCCCCCCGTACGCCGCCCCCGGCCTTCCCCACCTACGCCCAACCGGGCCGCGCCCACGCCCAACCGGCCCCAGCCGCGCCCTGGCCGCGTCTCAGTCATGTGGCTCGCCGAGCGCGTTGCACGGGCCCCCGTGCCCTCCTGCCGGTGTCGTAGCGCCTGCCCGCCGTACGGGCGTGGCCGGGGCCGGGCGCAGGTGTACCGGTGGGCTTACGCCTACGCCTACATGTTCGTACGCGTACGCACACACGGGCCGTCGCGTCGGCGCCCGGGTCCGGAGCGGAGGCAGCGGCTCCGCCGCGCGCCCCGTGCGGGCTGCCCGAAAAGGATCTCGCGCGCCTCTCTGAGCAGCGGCGTTCAATAGGACAGCGAGATCATCCTGACGCGGTCAGCGAATTTGCTGCATTCCGTCGTCCGGGCGAATTTCTGCGGCGCTCACCTATTGATCTTCGCGGCTGCAGGCGAATTCCCTTTGACGCGTACTGTTTTGATCTAGTGCGGCTCCCTACAATCCGTCCACATCTTTGCTCAGGACGCCTGAGCGTGCATTCGCGCGCCCATGTGCCAAACGTCAAGGAGGACGAATGGCGGGGCCTTACACCCCTCAGATGCTCGACACCCCCACATACCTGGCCGAGCCATCACTGACGAGCGGCAACCGCGGCATCGTGCTGGTGATCGCCCTCGTGGCCCTGGCGGCGCTCGCCGTCGCGGCCGTGCTGGTACGGCAAGTGCTCGCGGCCGGCGAGGGCACCGACAGTATGAAGAAGATCGCCGCTGCCGTGCAGGAAGGCGCCAATGCCTATCTCGCACGGCAGTTGCGCACCCTCGGCGTATTCGCCGTCGTGGTGTTCTTCCTGCTCATGCTGCTGCCCGCGGACAACTGGACGCAGCGCATCGGCCGCAGCGCGTTCTTCTTGATCGGCGCGGCATTCTCCGCGGCCACCGGCTATATCGGCATGTGGCTCGCGGTGCGCAGCAATGTGCGAGTCGCCGCGGCGGCGCGGGAAGCCACTCCCGCCGAAGGGGACACGGCCGCCCGTGATCTGACGGCCGTCTCGCACAAGGCGATGAAGATCGCTTTCCGCACGGGCGGGGTCGTCGGCATGTTCACGGTGGGCCTCGGCCTGCTGGGCGCGTCCTGTGTCGTCCTCGTGTACGCGGTCGACGCGCCGAAGGTACTGGAGGGCTTCGGCCTCGGTGCGGCGCTGATCGCCATGTTCATGCGAGTCGGCGGCGGCATCTTCACCAAGGCCGCGGACGTCGGCGCCGACCTGGTCGGCAAGGTCGAGCAGGGCATCCCCGAGGACGACCCGCGCAACGCCGCGACCATCGCGGACAACGTGGGCGACAACGTCGGCGACTGCGCCGGCATGGCGGCCGACCTGTTCGAGTCGTACGCGGTCACCCTGGTCGCCGCGCTGATCCTGGGCATGGCCGCCTTCGGTGACTCGGGGCTCGCCTTCCCGCTGCTCGTCCCGGCCATCGGCGTGATCACGGCGATGATCGGCATCTTCGTCGTGGCGCCCCGGCGCTCCGACCGCAGCGGCATGACCGCCATCAACCGCGGCTTCTTCATCTCCGCGGGCATCTCGCTGGTCCTGGTGGCCGTCGCGGCCTTCACGTACCTGCCGTCCACCTACGCGGGCCTGACCGGCGTCAGCGACGACGCGATCGCCGGCCGGGCGGGCGACCCGCGCATCCTGGCCCTGGTCGCGGTCGCCATCGGCATCGTGCTCGCCGCGCTCATCCAGCAGCTGACCGGTTACTTCACCGAGACCAGCCGGCGGCCCGTACGGGACATCGGCAAGACCTCGCTGACCGGCCCCGCGACCGTCGTGCTCTCCGGCATCTCCATCGGCCTGGAGTCGGCGGTCTACTCGGCCGTGCTGATCGGCCTAGCCGTGTACGGCGCGTTCCTGCTGGGCGGCGCGTCCATCATGCTGGCGCTGTTCGCGGTGGCGCTGGCCGGTACGGGCCTGCTGACCACGGTCGGCGTCATCGTCGCCATGGACACCTTCGGGCCGGTCTCCGACAACGCGCAGGGCATCGCCGAGATGTCCGGTGACGTCGAGGGCGACGGCGCGCAGGTGCTCACCGACCTGGACGCCGTGGGCAACACCACCAAGGCCATCACCAAGGGCATCGCCATCGCCACGGCGGTGCTCGCGGCGGCCGCGCTGTTCGGTTCGTACCGGGACGCGATCGCCACGGCCGTACGGGACGTGGGCGACGCGGCGAAGGGCATGGGCCTGAGCCTGGACATCTCGCAGCCGAACAACCTGGTCGGCCTCGTCCTGGGCGCCGCGGTGGTCTTCCTCTTCTCCGGACTGGCCATCAATGCCGTGTCCCGCTCGGCGGGTTCGGTGGTCTTCGAGGTCCGCCGGCAGTTCCGGGAGAAGCCCGGGATCATGGACGGCACCGAGAAGCCGGAGTACGGACGGGTCGTCGACATCTGCACCAAGGACGCGCTCCGCGAGCTGGCCACCCCCGGCCTGCTGGCGGTGCTCACGCCCATCCTGGTCGGCTTCTCGCTCGGCGTCGGCGCGCTCGGCTCCTTCCTGGCCGGCGCGATCGGCACCGGCACCCTGATGGCGGTGTTCCTCGCCAACTCCGGTGGTGCCTGGGACAACGCCAAGAAGCTGGTGGAGGACGGCCACCACGGCGGCAAGGGCAGTGAGGCGCACGCGGCCACTGTCATCGGTGACACCGTGGGCGACCCGTTCAAGGACACCGCGGGCCCCGCGATCAACCCGCTGCTGAAGGTGATGAACCTGGTGGCGCTGCTCATCGCGCCTGCCGTGGTCAAGTTCAGCTACGGCAACGACGCGAACGTCGGCGTACGGATCGTGGCGGCGGTCATCGCGCTGATCATCATCGTGGGCGCGGTGTACCTCTCCAAGCGCCGCGGCATCGCCGTGGGTGACGAAGACAACTCGGGAAAGGTCGCTCAGACGGCCGACCCGGCGGTCGTTTCCTGACGGGCCGCTGAGAAATCCGCTCAACGGGCGGGTGGGCGAGGCGTTTTGCGTGCCTCGTCCACCCGCCCGTACGTCTGCCGGAAGCGAGAGGTATCGGTCACCGTCCCTTGGTGCAAATGGCTTCAATGCGGGTCGTACGGGATGCTCGTCTCATGGTCAAAGCCCTTTGGGCGTGTATGTTCCGGGGCCGAGAGCCATGGAAGGGACCAATCCGGTGAACAAGAAGCTTGTGGCTGCACTGTCCGGCGGTGCGGCACTGGTGCTCGCGCTGACCGGCTGCAGCGACGACAGCAACAAGAAGCTCAATGACTGGGCCAAGCGTTTCTGCGACCCCGCGCAGGCTCAGTTCAAGCAGATCCAGGACGCCAACGCGTCGATGCAGACCGCGGACGACGGCACCACCGACTCCAAGAAGGTCCAGCAGACCGACTCCCAGGCGTTCCAGAAGATCTCGGACGCCTACGGCTCGCTGGCCAAGTCGCTGGACAAGGCGGGGGCTCCCCCGGTCGAGGGCGGCAGCGCCGACAAGAAGAACGCCGTCAAGGAGCTGAAGGGGCTCTCCGCGGGCTACGCGGACCTCAAGAAGCAGGTCGACGGGCTCGACACCAAGGACAAGCAGAAGTTCGCCGACGGGCTGCGCTCGCTGTCGGACGGCATCAACAAGCTCAACAAGAAGAGCGAGGCGGCCTTCAAGAAGCTGGAGTCCGGCGACGTCGGCAAGGCGATGGCCGGTCAGAAGGGCTGCCAGACGCAGAAGGCGTCCGCCTCGCCGCAGAAGAGCTCCTGACCGCGGCCGCTCGCACGCGGCGCCGGCCCGGCCCCGGCGGCTCGTCCGTACGGGACCGGCCGGGGCGCCGCCGTCGTGCCGGTGGTTCGCCGTCGGCGGTTGCCCTGACAATGGGGGCGTGAGTACGCACCTCCCCGTCGCAGACGACCGAGACCCCGAGTCCGCCGCCCGCACCGCCCGGCTGCGGGAGGCGCTGCTGGCCGCCGGCTTCACCGCCGACGGCCTGCTGGAACTGCTGGGCGCCACCGCCTACGCCGCGCTGGCCCGCAGCGAGACCGTGCCGGCCCTGCGCGCCACCAGAAGCGACGGCCCGCTCGCGGCCCTGGTGCGGCTCTTCCTGCTCCAGCAGCCGGTCGCGGCAGCGCGCGCGGGCGAAGCGCTGCCCCTGGACGACTGCCTGGCCGACGGCTGGCTCGTCCGGGAC
Organism: Streptomyces sp. Ru73; assembly: GCF_002920575.1. Classification (GTDB taxonomy): domain Bacteria; phylum Actinomycetota; class Actinomycetes; order Streptomycetales; family Streptomycetaceae; genus Streptomyces. Next base: position 50,440 of record NZ_PQSQ01000010.1, read on the forward strand.
GGCGACGAGGTGCGCGCGACCGTGGACGTGCGCCCGTACGGCGGTCCCGAGGGCCAGGACTGGTGGATCGTCTCCGACCTGGGCTGCGCGGTCGGCGGCGCCGGCGGCATCGGCCGCGGCCCGGCCGACGTGGACCGCTCCCAGCTGGTCCTCGGCGTCGGCGGCGCCTCCACCACCCTCGCGGGGCTCATGCTGCGCCCCCAGGCCGGCGCCCCGGCCGCCGGGCCGCACTTCGACTCCGTCCTCGACCTCGGCACGGGCTCCGGTGTGCAGGCCCTGCACGCCGCCGAGTACGCCACCCGGGTCACCGCGACGGACGTGAACCCGCGGGCGCTGCGCATCGCGGCCCTCACCCTCGCGCTCTCCGGGGCCCAGGCCGCCGATCTGCGGCAGGGCTCGCTGTTCGAGCCGGTGGGCGACGAGACGTACGACCTGATCGTCTCCAACCCGCCCTTCGTGATCTCGCCGGGCGCCCGGCTCACCTACCGCGACGGCGGCATGGGCGGCGACGACCTGTGCCGCACGCTGGTGCAGCAGGCCGCCGGCCATTTGAACGACGGCGGCTACTGCCAGCTGCTCGCGAACTGGCAGCACGTCGAGGGCGAGGACTGGAAGGACCGGGTGCGCGCCTGGGTGCCGCGCGGCTGCGACGCCTGGATCGTGCAGCGCGAGGTGCAGGACGTCACCCAGTACGCCGAGCTGTGGCTGCGGGACGCCGGCGACCACCGCGCGGGCCCCGAGGAGTACGCCGCGCGGTACGAGGCGTGGCTGGATGAGTTCGAGGCGCGCAAGACCAGGGCCGTCGGCTTCGGGTGGATCACGCTGCGCAAGTCCGGCGCCGACGATCCCTCGATCACCATCGAGGAGTGGCCGCACGCCGTCGAGCAGCCGCTCGGCCCCGCCGTGCTCGGCCACTTCGCGCGCCAGGACTACCTGCGCGAGACGGACGACGCCGCGCTGCTGGCCGGACGGTTCAAGCTCGCCCCCGAGGTCGTGCAGGAGCAGGTCGGGCTGCCGGGCGCCGAGGACCCCGAGCACGTGGTGCTCCGTCAGAACCGGGGCATGCGGCGGGCCACGAAGGTCGACACGGTCGGCGCGGGCTTCGCCGGGGTGTGCGACGGCACGCTGCCCGCCGGACGCATCCTGGACGCCATCGCCCAACTCGTCGGCGAGGACCCCGTGATGCTGCGGGACCGCACGCCGGAGGCGATCCGGATGCTGGTCGAGCAGGGCTTCCTGGACCCGGTCGGCGGGGCGCCGGAGGCGGACGCGGACGCGACGACGGAGGGCTGAGGACGCGGGGCCCGTACGGAGCACGCGGGTACGGGCCCTCAGTGACGCGGCGCGTGGGCGGTGTGGAGCGCCCGCGCAGACCGTGGGGAGCCCGTACGGGGGAGCGGGCGCGCGCGTTCACCCGCTGTTCGCCCGAGGGTCGCGGGGGAGTGCCAGGCTGCCCGTATGGAACGTGGACCCGCGCTGTTCTCCGGTGCCGCCTTCGCGCTCTTCGGCGGCGGACTGCTGCTCTGGCTGGCGGCGCGCGTCAGTCACCGCGCGCCGGTCGCCCACGGCGTGAGCCGCCCGCTCGCGGTGACCATGACCGCGCTCTTCGGCACGCTGTTCCTGGCGGCCGGCGGCTGGCTCCTCACCACCGCCTGACGGCCGGGCCCGGCACCCGACGGCGGGGCGCGCGGAGCCGGTCAGCCCACCACGTTCCGTACGACGCCCCAGACGAGCGCGGTGGCCAGCACCGCGGCGAGCGTGCGCGGCGTGGGCCGGACACGGTACCGGCGTCCCCGCAGCCCTTCGTAGAGCAGCCGCCCGCCCACGTACGCGGCGAGCGGCACTCCGAGGACGAGCAGCGCGGCGTTGTCGTGGAAGGCCGCGGACAGCTCCCCGTGGAGCAGGTCGTACACCATGCGGGTGCCGCCGCAGGCCGGGCAGAGCAGCCCGGTCATGACGTTGAAGGGGCAGCGCGGCAGGGCCTGCCCCGGCTGGTGCGGATCGGTGTGCCACAGATAGGCGCAGGCCGCGGCCGTGAGACCGGTCACCGCGAGGGCGACGCCCAGGGTCGTCCGCCGCACCCGCCGGGCGTCGGCCGGCGCGCCCGGTGCGGCGTACGGCGACGCGCCCGGGACCGGCGCGGACATCGGCGCCGCCGCGGCCCCTGCCGCACCGGCGTGGCCGCCGTACTCCTCCGCCATGGCCGGTGCCCCCCGAAGACGTATATCTGTGTGACCCGCCACCATCCTGCCAGCCGCCCCTGCACCGGCCCGGGGAGCCCCGGCGGGGACCGCGGCCCGGCCCCTCCCCGGCGCGGCACGGGGCCGGAAACGGAATATGCCCGGCGCCCCTTCCGTTCCAGTTCGGGCGGGACGCGCGGAGCCGGATGCGGAGCGTTCCCTTCCGTGCCGGAGCGGTCCGCGACCGCCCCTCGGCGGCCCGCGCCGGGCCTCCCGCGCGGCGGGTGATCACGGAGCGTGCCGCGGGCGGCGGCGCGAGGTCCGGGCGGCACGAAGGGCTGGACTCGGGTTACCGTTCGAGTGGCGTTGTGGGCTTTTTCCGTTTGACACGGGGGCGGGATGTACCGTCACACTCCGCAGCGTCACCGCAGAGTCGCCCTCGGGAGCACCGTCCCGAGGTACCCCCCAGCGCCGACCGGAGAGAAGAGCGAAGTTGTCCCCGACCAGCGACACCGCACAAGGCGGCGGCCGCCGACTCGTCATCGTCGAGTCGCCTGCCAAGGCGAAGACGATCAAGGGCTACCTCGGCCCTGGATACGTCGTCGAAGCGAGCGTCGGGCACATCCGTGACCTTCCGAACGGCGCCGCCGAGGTCCCGGCGAAGTACAAGGGCGAGTCCTGGGCGCGCCTCGGCGTGAACGTCGACGCCGACTTCCAGCCGATCTACGTCGTCAACAGCGACAAGAAGGACCAGGTCAAGAAGCTCAAGGAGCTGCTGGCCGAGTCCGACGAACTCTTCCTCGCCACCGATGAGGACCGCGAGGGCGAGGCCATCGCCTGGCACCTGCAGGAGATCCTCAAGCCCAAGGTCCCCGTCCACCGCATGGTCTTCCACGAGATCACCAAGGACGCCATCCGGGACGCCGTGGCGAACCCGCGCGAGCTGAACAAGAAGCTCGTCGACGCCCAGGAGACCCGCCGCATCCTCGACCGCCTCTACGGCTACGAGGTCTCGCCGGTCCTGTGGAAGAAGGTCATGCCCCGGCTGTCGGCCGGCCGCGTGCAGTCCGTCGCCACCCGCCTCGTCGTCGAGCGGGAGCGCGAGCGCATCGCCTTCCGCTCCGCCGAGTACTGGGACCTGACCGGCACCTTCGCCACCGGCCGCGAGGGCGACGCGAGCGACCCCGGCACCTTCGGCGCGCGTCTGACCACCGTCGACGGCCGCCGCGTGGCCCAGGGCCGCGACTTCGGCGCCGACGGCCGGCTCAAGTCCGACCAGGTGCTGCACCTGGACGAGGCGAACGCCCGCGCGCTGGCCGCCGCGCTGGAGGACACGCGGTTCTCCGTCCGCTCGGTCGAGTCCAAGCCGTACCGGCGCTCCCCGTACGCGCCGTTCCGCACGACCACGATGCAGCAGGAGGCCAGCCGCAAGCTGGGCTTCGGCGCCAAGGCGACCATGCAGGTGGCCCAGAAGCTGTACGAGAACGGCTTCATCACCTACATGCGTACGGACTCCACGACGCTCTCCGACACCGCCGTCGCGGCCGCCCGTGCCCAGGTCACGCAGCTCTACGGCGCCGACTACCTCCCGGACAAGCCGCGCTCCTACGCGGGCAAGGTGAAGAACGCCCAGGAGGCGCACGAGGCGATCCGCCCCTCCGGCGACCGCTTCCGCACGCCCGCCGAGACGGGCCTGACCGGTGACCAGTTCAAGCTGTACGAGCTGATCTGGAAGCGCACCGTCGCGTCCCAGATGAAGGACGCCACCGGGAACAGCGTCACCGTCAAGCTGGGCGGCACGGCGAGCGACGGCCGGGACGCCGAGTTCAGCGCGTCCGGCAAGACCATCACCTTCCACGGCTTCCTCAAGGCGTACGTCGAGGGCGCCGACGACCCGAACGCCGAGCTGGACGACCGCGAGCGCCGGCTGCCGCAGGTCGCCGAGGGCGACGCGCTGACCGCCCGGGAGCTCTCCGCGGACGGCCACGCCACCAAGCCGCCGGCCCGCTACACCGAGGCCACGCTGGTCAAGGAGCTGGAGGAGCGGGAGATCGGCCGCCCGTCGACGTACGCGTCGATCATCGGCACCATCCTGGACCGCGGCTACGTCTTCAAGAAGGGCACGGCGCTCGTGCCGTCCTTCTTGTCCTTCGCCGTGGTGAACCTCCTGGAGAAGCACTTCGGCAGGCTCGTCGACTACGACTTCACCGCCAGGATGGAGGACGACCTCGACCGCATCGCACGCGGCGAGGCCCAGTCCGTGCCGTGGCTGCGCCGCTTCTACTTCGGCGAGGGCGGCCCCGAGGGCGCGGCCTCCGAGGCGGGCAACGGCGACGGCGACCACCTCGGCGGCCTGAAGGAGCTGGTCACGGACCTGGGCGCGATCGACGCGCGCGAGGTCTCCTCCTTCCCGGTCGGCAACGGCATCGTCCTCCGGGTGGGCCGCTACGGCCCCTACGTGGAGCGCGGCGAGAAGGACACCGACAACCACCAGCGCGCCGACGTGCCGGACGACCTGGCGCCCGACGAGCTGACGGTGGAGTACGCCGAGGAGCTGCTGGCCAAGCCCAGCGGCGACTTCGAGCTGGGCACGGACCCGAAGACCGGCCACCAGATCGTGGCCAAGGACGGCCGCTACGGCCCGTACGTCACCGAGATCCTGCCCGAGGGCACCCCGAAGACCGGCAAGAACGCGGTCAAGCCGCGCACGGCCTCGCTGTTCAAGTCGATGTCCCTGGACACCGTCACGCTGGAGGACGCGCTCAAGCTGATGTCGCTGCCGCGCGTCGTCGGCCAGGACGCCGAGGGTGTGGACATCACCGCGCAGAACGGCCGCTACGGCCCGTACCTGAAGAAGGGCACGGACTCGCGTTCCCTGGAGAGCGAGGAGCAGCTCTTCACGATCACGCTCGACGAGGCGCTGGAGATCTACTCCAAGCCCAAGCAGCGCGGACGCGCAGCGGCCAAGCCGCCGCTGAAGGAGCTGGGCACCGACCCGGTCAGCGAGAAGCCGGTCGTGGTCAAGGACGGCCGCTTCGGCCCGTACGTCACCGACGGCGAGACCAACGCGACGCTGCGCCGGGACGACGACGTCGAGACGATCACCCCCGAGCGCGGTTTCGAACTCCTCGCCGAGAAGCGCGCCAAGGGCCCGGCCAAGAAGAAGACGGCGGCCAAGAAGACCACTGCCAAGAAGGCCCCGGCGAAGAAGACCGCGGCCAAGAAGACGGCGGCGAAGAAGACGACCGCCAAGAAGACGACGGCGAAGAAGACGACCGCTGCTGCGAAGAAGACAGCGGCCAAATCAAGCCCGTCCGGCGACTGAGGACGAGCCCGAAGGGCGACAGGGGGCGCAGCCCCGGTGGTGCAGGTCGCCCCGCGACCGCACCCGTGTTCGGCCAGGGACCCGGTGTGTCACCGGGTCCCGCTAGGCTGGCGGAATGACGCGTACCGAGCAGCCAACGGTCGTGACCCCCACATCAGGCGCACTCGCCGCGGACTCCCGCGAGCGCGCCGTGCGAGCCCTGCTGCGCTTCCCTCCCCTCAAACGGCTGTGGAGCGCCCAGTTCGTCGGCGGCATCGGTGATGCCCTCGGCGTTCTGGTCCTGGTCCTGCTCGCACTCCAGGCGGCGGTCTTCACCCCCCACGGAGGCACCGCGGCCTTCGGCGGCGGATACCGGGGCGCGGCCTTCGCGGTCGCCGCCGTCTTCGGGGCGCGGCTGCTGTCGACCCTGCTGTTCGGTGCCGTGCTGCTCGGCCCGCTCTCCGCGCTGACGGCCCCCGAGGGGCCGCTGGACCGCCGCTGGACGATGATCGCCGCGGACGGTCTCCGCGCCGTACTGCTCATCGTCGCCCCCCTCTGGATCGACTGGCTCCCGGACAACGCCCTGGCCTGCGTGCTGATCACGGCCTTCGTGGCCGGCGTCGCCGAGCGCTTCTGGACGGTGTGCCGGGAGAGCGCGGCCCCCGCGCTGCTGCCCGCGCCGCCCGCCGAGGGCGACGCCGTGAGACCGCAGCCGGACAACCACGACGCGCTGCGCCGCCTCTTCCTGCGCACCGGCTTCGTGTCGCTGCCCATCGCCGCCGCCGGGCTGCTGGTCATCACCCTCATCGGGAACGCGCTGGGTGCGGGCATCGACTGGTTCCACACCCACCAGGCGGCGCTCGGTTCGTACGTCGCCGCCGGCCTGTTCGCCGCGTCCGTCTCGATCGTGTACTTCCTCGCGTTCCCCGGCTCCCGTACGCCGCGTCCGCGCTCGCCCCTCGAGGGCCTGCGCCGCCCGAAGACCGGCACCGGCGTCGACAAGGGCCGTACCGGCGCGATCCCGCTCCTCGTGCTGGCCTGCGCCGCGGTCGCCGCCGCGATCGCCGCGGCCGTCGCGCTGAGCGTGCTGCACGTCCGCGACCTCGGGGGCGGCCCGGTCGGGTACGCCCTCTTCGTGCTGGCCCTCAGCGGCGGCCCGGTCGTCGGCATCCGCTGCGCCGGCAAGGTCCTGCCCGGGTTCTCGCGCCGCCGGCTGCTCGCGCTCTCCGTCGCCGTCACCGGCCTCGCGCTGCTGGCCATGGGCCTCGTGCCCGACACGACCACCGTCCTGCTGCTGGCGCTGCTCGCCGGCGTGAGCGCGGGCATCGCGGCCAACACCGGGCACGCCCTCCTGGACCAGGAGGCCGAGGAGTTCCGCGCCGCCCGCACCACCGACCACCTGCACGCCGTCGTACGGCTCGCCGTCGCGCCCGCCGCGATCGTCGGGCCGCTGCTGGCCGCCGGCATCGGCCCGCACCATCTCGGCAGCGGCTCGTTCGTCTTCGCGCACGGCGGCGCCGCCTTCACGCTCATGCTCGTCGGCGCGCTGCTGCTGCCGGTCGCCGCGTGGGTGCTGGGCAAGACCGACGACCGGCAGGGCGTACCGCTCCGCCGCGACCTGCGCGAGGCGCTGCGCGGCGGCGACCCGGCGCAGGCACCGGCGGCGACCGGCTTCTTCATCGCTCTGGAGGGCGGCGACGGGGCCGGCAAGTCCACGCAGGTCGAGGCGCTGGCGGACTGGATAAGGGCCAAGGGCCACGAGGTCGTGGTGACCCGCGAGCCGGGCGCCACCGCCATCGGCAAGCGGCTGCGCTCGATCATCCTGGACGTCTCCACGAGCGGACTGTCGGACCGGGCCGAGGCCCTGATGTTCGCCGCGGACCGCGCCGAGCACGTGAACAGCGTGATCCGGCCGGCCCTGGAGCGCGGCGCCGTCGTCATCACCGACCGGTACATCGACTCCTCGGTGGCGTACCAGGGCGCGGGCCGCAACCTCGCGCCCACCGAGATCGCCCGCATCTCCCGCTGGGCCACGGACGGCCTGGTCCCGCACCTCACGGTGCTGCTGGACGTGTCCCCCGAGACCGCGCGGGAGCGTTTCACGGAGGCGCCGGACCGGCTGGAGTCCGAGCCCGCCGAGTTCCACGAGCGGGTGCGCAAGGGCTTCCTGACGCTGGCCGCCGCCGACCCGGCGCGGTACCTCGTGGTGGACGCGGGCCTGGAGCCCGAGGCCGTCACCACGGTCGTACGGCACCGCCTGGACCAGGTGCTGCCGCTGTCCGAGGCCGAGATCAAGGCCCAGGCCGAGGCCCGCAAGGCCGCCGAGGAGGAAGCGCGCAGGAAGGCCGAGGAAGAGGCCGCGCGCAAGGCCGAGGAGGAGCGGCAGGAGCGCGAGCGCCAGGAGCAGCTGGCCCGGCTGCGCGCCGAGGAGGAGGAGCGCAAGCGCCGCGAGATCGAGGCGGCCAAGGCGCGCGAGGCGGCGCGGCAGGCGGAGGAGGCCCGGCAGCGCGCCGAGGAGGCCCGCCGCCAGGCCGAGGAGGAGCGCAAGCGCCGGGAGGCCGAGGAGGCAGCCCGGCAGGCCGAGCAGGAGCGGCTGCGCCGGCAGCACGAGGAGGAGAAGCGGCTCCGCAAGGAGGCCGAGGAGCGCCGCCTGGAGAAGCAGCGCAAGGCCGAGGAGGCGCTGCTCCGCGCCGAGCAGGCCCGGCTCGCCGCCGCCTCGGCGGCCGAGGGCGTGCACGACGCCGACGCGCCGACCACCGAGACGCCGGTGATCAGCATGCGCAAGGAGCCGCAGGAGGACACCCGGCGGGCCGCGCAGGAGAGCGCCTCGGACGCGGCGGAGACGGTCCCCGGCGGGACGCCGCGGGTGGAGATGCGCAAGGAGGCGGCCCCGCGCTCCGGTACGGGCGCCGAGGACCGGGACGACCGGTCCGGGTCGGACTCCGAGGAGACCGCGGTCCTGCCGCAGCCCGAGGCGGCGGAAGCGGACGACGACCGGTCCGAGGAGCGGCGGCCGTCCGCCGCTGGCTCCCGCGCCGCCGACGAGACGGCCGTGCTGCCGCCCGTACGGCCCGCGGAGGAGGACCGTGCGGCCGACGAGACCGCCGTCCTGCCGCCGGTACGGCCCGAGGGGCCTGAGGACCGGGTGCCGTCGTGGATGTTCCGTCCGGAGGACGGCGACACCCGGCGGCCGGCGGCCGAGTCGAGCGTGGAGCGCACGGCCGAGCTGCCGCAGATCGACCCGGCGACGGGCCTGCCGGTCCACGGCCGCCCCGCCGGCCAGTCCCCGTACGAGTCGTACGCGCCGCAGCAGCCGCACCCGCAGTACGAGCAGCAGCCGCGGCCGGCCGGCCGGCGCCGCCCGGAGTGGGCCGAGGAGACCCCGCTGGACGATCTCCCGACCCTCGCGGACGAACTGCTCGGCCCGCGCGACACGGAGGAAGAGGAGGAGCGCCGCGGCCGCTGGGGCCGCCGCTGATCACCGTTTTCCCGGCTTCCGGCCCCCGGTACGCGCGAGCGTGCCGGGGGCCGGGGCGTTTGGCGGGGGGGGGCTCGGCTCGCGGGGCGATGGCTGCCGGTCCCGCCGCCCTGGCAGGGCCGGGGGCTGTCAGGCGCGCGGCCGCACGGCCGCATGCGCAGGGCTGCCGGGTCGATCGGCCCTGAGTTATCCACAGGTGGACGGGAGTGTCGGTCCCGTCCACCACAATGGAATGCGACGGGCCGCCCACGCGATGCGGTGGCACGGCGATCCGGTCGCGTGCCGGGGGCGCACTCGCGGCGGCACGGCACGACGACGGCACGGCAGGACACGGACAGGACGGCGGAGCGCAATGGCGGTGTGGGACGACCTGGTGGGCCAGGAGCGGGTGACGGAGCAGCTCGCCGCCGCGGCGCGCGACGCCGACGCCCTGGTCACGGCCGAGGAGGGCGGCGCGGCGGCCGCATCCGCCCCGGCCTCCATGAGTGCGTCCCGGATGACGCACGCCTGGCTCTTCACCGGGCCGCCCGGTTCCGGCCGGGCCACCGCGGCCCGGGCCTTCGCCGCGGCGCTGCAGTGCGTGAGCCCGGACCGGGCCCTCGGCGGCGCCCCCGGCTGCGGCTTCTGCGACGGCTGCCACACCACGCTGGTCGGGACGCACGCCGACGTCGAGGTGGTCCGTACGGACCTGCTGTCCATCGGCGTGAAGGAGACGCGGGACCTGGTCCGCCGTGCCTCCATGTCACCCGCGGGCGGCCGCTGGCAGGTGATCGTCCTGGAGGACGCCGACCGCCTCACCGAGGGCGCGGGCAACGTCCTGCTGAAGGCCGTGGAGGAGCCCGCGCCGCGCACGGTCTGGCTGCTCTGCGCCCCGTCCATCGAGGACGTGCTCCCCACGATCCGGTCCCGCTGCCGTCTGCTGACCCTGCGGACGCCTCCCACGTCGGCCGTCGCCGACATGCTGATGCGGCGCGACGGCATCGAGCCGGCCGCCGCCGCGGCGGCCGCCCGCGCCACCCAGGGGCACATCGGCCGGGCGCGCCGGCTGGCGACGGACGAGCGGGCCCGTGCCCGCCGCGCCGCCGTCCTCAAGCTGCCGCTCCGCATCGACGACATCGGCGGCTGCCTCAAGGCCGCGCAGGAGCTGATCGACGCGGCGGGGGAGGACGCCAAGCAGGTCGCCGAGGAGGTCGACGCCAAGGAGACGGAGGAGCTGCGGGCCGCGCTGGGCGCCGCCGCCGGCACGGGCGGGCGGCTGCCGCGCGGCACGGCGGGCGTGATGAAGGACCTGCAGGACAAGCAGAAGCGCCGCGCCACGCGTACGCAGCGGGACAGCCTGGACCTCGCGCTCACCGACCTGACGGCCTTCTACCGCGACGTCCTCGCCCTCCAGCTCGGCACCGCCGCCGAGCTGGCCAACGAGGACGTACGGGACAGCGTCCAGCGCATCGCCGCCGGCTCCACCCCCGAGCGCACCCTGCGCCGCATAGAAGCGGTCATCGCCTGCCGCCAGGCCCTGGACCGCAACGTCGCCCCGCTGCTCGCGGTCGAAGCGATGGCCGCTGCCCTCCGGGCGGGCTGACGACCCGCGCCACCCCGCCCCGGTCGGCCCCGCCCCGCCGGCCCCGTACGGCCGTACCCCTCCGGTCCCCGCGCCCCGGACGCCTGCCCCGCGAGGGACGGCTGCCCCGCGGAGGACGGCTGCTCGGCGAGGGACGGCTGCCCCGCGAGCCGCGCGGTCGGTGGCCCCGCGAGCCGCGCGGTCGGTGGCCCCGCGAGCCGCGCGGTCGGTGGCCCCGCGAGCCGCGCGGTCGGTCGCCCTGGCCGGACCCCGAACGGTCCACTCCCGCGTTCCCGGCCGGCCGGGCCGCAGCCCTGTCGCCCGGCGGCCGAAGTCACCCGTACGAGGGGAATGGTCCGGGCCATGGTCCGGGCACGAATCGTCGGGTGCGGATACGCTCCCCAAAGCTGTAGCCAACTGTCACCATTGGTCACCGATCGTCACCGAGCCAGGTCCCGTCACCGCTGCCGACCGAGGACGTATCCATGGACACCAGCCGTCTGCTCCGCACCTCCGGCGCCCTGCTCGCGGCCGCCGCGCTGCTCGTCTCCTGCAGTTCGTCCGCGAGCACGGACGGCGACACCGTCGCCTCACCGGCCCAGAACGGCCCCGACGCGCGCCCGGAGAGCGACAAGGCGACCAAGCCCCTCGAACCGCTCCCCACGGCCGTACCGGCGGCCCTGCGCCCGTACTACGAGCAGAAGCTCAGCTGGCACTCCTGCGGCCCCAAGGGCTTCCAGTGCGCCACGCTCAGGGCCCCGCTGGACTATGCGAAGCCCAGCCGCGCCACCGACCTGAAGCTCGCCGTCTCCCGCAAGAAGGCCACAGGGCCCGGGAAGCGGATCGGCTCCCTGCTGGTCGACCCGGGCGGCCCCGGCGCCTCCGCGATCAATTACCTCCAGCAGTACGCGCCGGAGCCGGCCGCCGTGAAGGCCCGGTACGACATGGCCGCCATAGACCCGCGCGGGGTGGCCCGCAGCGAGCCGGTGCGCTGTCTCACGGACAAGCAGATGGACGCGTACACCGAGGTCGACCAGACCCCGGACGACAAGCCGGAGCAGAAGAAGCTCACCACGGCGTTCAAGAACTTCGCCGACGGCTGCAAGGCCCGCGCAGGCAAGGTGCTCGGCCACGTCTCGACCATCGAGGCGGCCCGCGACATGGACATCTTCCGGGCCGCGCTGGGCGACCGGAAGCTCACCTACGTGGGCGCCTCGTACGGCACATTCCTCGGCGCGACGTACGCCGGGCTCTACCCCTCCCGCGTCGGCCGGCTCGTCCTGGACGGCGCGATGGACCCCTCGCTGAACTCCCGGCAGCTCAACGAGGACCAGACCGCCGGCTTCAACACCGCCTTCACCTCCTTCGCCGCCGACTGCATCAAGAAGCGCGACTGCCCCCTGGGCACCAAGAGCACCGCGGACGCCGGCAAGCAGCTGTCCGCCTTCTTCCGCCGCCTGGACGCGCGCCCCGTCGCCACCGGCGAGTCCCGCAAGCTCACCGAGTCCCTGGCGACCAGCGGTGTGATCGCCGCCATGTACGACCAGACGGCCTGGCCCCTGCTGCGCGAGTACCTCGGCAAGGCGATGAAGGGCGACGGCAGCGGCCTGCTCGCCCTCTCCGACTCCTACTACGAGCGCGAGCCGGACGGCAGCTACGCCAACCAGATGTTCGCCAACCCCGCGGTGAACTGCCTCGACCTGCCGCCCGCCTTCTCCTCGCCCGCCCAGGTCGAGGCCGCGCTGCCCGCCTTCCGTAAGGCCTCCCCGGTCTTCGGCGACAACTTCGCGTGGGCCCCGCTGAACTGCGCGTACTGGCCGGTCAAGGCCACCGGTGAGCCGCACCGGATCGAGGCCGAGGGGGCGGCCCCGATCCTCGTCGTCGGCACCACCCGCGACCCGGCGACCCCGTACCCCTGGGCCCGCGGCCTGGCCTCCCAGCTCTCCTCGGGCCGCCTGCTGACGTACGAGGGCGACGGCCACACCGCGTACGGCCGCGGCAGCGACTGCGTCGACACCGCGGTGAACACCTACCTGCTGGAGGGCACCCCGCCCGCCGAGAACAAGCGCTGCTCCTGACCACGACCGCCCCCGCCGAATCCGATTACGAACCACCCCTCCGCCATGTGTAGACTGGGCCGCGCACCACGCCGCCTTAGCTCAGTCGGCCAGAGCGACGCACTCGTAATGCGTAGGTCAAGGGTTCGATTCCCTTAGGCGGCTCGGTGAGAGGGCCAGGTCAGAAGCTTCTGACCTGGCCCTCTCGTGTGTCCGGGGGTGGGGGCCCGCGGTGCGGGGGGCTCGGCGGGAGGGCTGCGGGATGTCGTGAATGGGGGCTGTGCGGGCGGGCGCGCCGGTCGTAGGCTCGAAGGTGCAGGAATTCGCGTAACGGAGTTCGTGTACAGGCGCCGTTCGCGTACAGGCACCGCTTGCAAGGACTTGGATCTCCGAGCCCCCGAGATCGACATCCGGGCCCACAGACGGCCGGAGATCCGCCGAGTCTGCGGCGACGTCGCGGTCTTCCGGCCCCGCCCTCCCGGACTTAGTCCCGTCGGGGTCATCCCGCGCCCCCGGCGGCCGGTGACGGGCGAAACAGCGCAGAAGACGGGGACGGGGAGCCACGCCTTCTCGCGCAAGGTCGCCGCCGGAGCCGACTCACGTACCCGGCGGCGACCCCTCGCCGGCCTTTCCGGCCCTCGTGGCCGCCGCCCTGGAATCCGCGGCGATTTTCTTTTTCGCCGGTCGGCCGTCCGGGTGGCTACGGGACTGGCGTTCGATTGAATGGTCAAACGAAACGCCCTTGCGGGGCAGCGTAAATCGCTGCGCGCGAGGGCGCGCGAGAAGAACGGGCGGATTGGGCCGGCGGAGTTATTCGTACGGCTGAGCGAGCGGCCAATGGGGTGCGGCTGTAATGATTTTTGTGTCCCACTTCTGCGCAAAAGGAGAGAACCATGCGCAAGTTCATTGGACGCTTCGCCGCCGTCACCGCGCTCACCGCAGCAGCCGTCGTCCCGCTCTCCGGGGTGGCCTCGGCGCAGTCGCAGGAGGCGGCCGCATCGCACGCGACCACGTCGGCGGCCGGACCCTGCTGGTTCCAGAGCTGCTGGGGCTGGGGTCACGACCACTACTACTACTCCGACAACGACCTCATCGACGTCGGCGGGATCAACCTCCTCTGAGTGAGGAGCGCGCCGTAGCGTGGGTCGACACGGACCGGAAAGCGGCAGGGCCCCGCGCATGCGAGGCCCTGCCGCCGTGTCTGCCGCCTGCGACGTCAGTCGTTGACGCAGGTGTTGCCGAAGGCGGGGTTCAGCAGACCGATGACGTTGATGCTGTTGCCGCAGACGTTCACCGGCACGTGCACCGGGACCTGCACGGCGTTGCCGGACAGCACGCCCGGCGAACCGACGGCGGCACCGGAAGCGCCGCTGTCGGCCATCGCGGCACCGGAAGCGGCACCCGTGGCGAGGCCGGCGGCGGCCAGGACCAGAGCGGCCTTGTGGGCATTCTTCATGGGGAATCCCTCCAGGGATGGTTACCGCGGCTCCGGACGGGCGCCGCATCGTGCTGAACGCAGCACCGGCTCATCGGCTACGGGCAGCCGCCGATAAACCTTCGATCGGCTCAATGCGCTGAATGTGCGGGGGCCGATCGGCTGCGTTCTGAATTCTGGCCGGTCCGGAACGCGGGAGTGTGCATCGGTCGCCGAAGTGGCCTTCGGCGTGTTGCGGTCCGTACACCTGACCAGTGATTCACCCGATGGGAACCGCACCCGTCGGGCTGTTGATGCGTTGATCGGTTTGTTAGCCCAACTGGGCGACGGAAATCGAAGCCGACGTCACCGTCCGCTGTTCAGTGAAGAGGTACTCCTATGTCGCGCGTTGCCAAGACCGCCCTGCTCACCGCCGTGGCCGGAGCCGCGGTGCTCGGCGCTTCCGGTATGGCCTCCGCCACCTCCGGTTCGGGTGCGTTCGGCGCCGCCGAGAACTCCCCGGGTGTCGGTTCCGGCAATCTCGTCCAGGCCCCCGTGCACGTGCCGGTGAACGCCTGCGGCAACACCGTCACGGTGATCGGCGCGCTCAACCCGGTCTTCGGCACCCCCTGCGTCAACCGCTGACGCGCATTCCGGCCGGCGGCAATCGAGCCGCCCCGCCGCACGGCTGCGGACCGACTTTCTCCGGCGCGGCGGCCTGATAGCCCTCAGTGGGCGTCAGGCCGCCGCGCCGTTCCGCGTTCATTCGGGTGACAGCACGCAACCAAACCCACTCGATCCCGTTGTCCAGTTCGCTCCGACTACGGGCATTCCGTATTGAGAAGGGTGAATCGTGTTCAAGAAGGTTCTTGCCACGGGTGCCGTGGCGGCGTCCATTGTGGGTATGTCTGCGGCGGCTGCCCCGCAGGCGCTGGCGCTCGGTGACGACGGCGGTGCCAAGTCCGCGAGCGGCAACGGCGCTTCGACGTCGTTCGGCAACCAGACGACGGCCGGCCACATGAGCACCCAGCTCGGCCTGGTCCAGGGCACGCTGAACAAGCCCTGCGTCGGCCTGCCGCTCAAGGCCAACATCGGCTCGCTGATCGGCCTCATCCCGATCACCGTCCAGGACATCAACGTGCTGGCCAACCCGCAGAACCAGCAGTGCTCCGAGAACTCGACGCAGAACAAGGGCGACGAGCCGCTGTCGCACATCATCGACAACATCCCGGTGCTGTCGGCGAACGGTAACGGCAACGGCTGATCCGTACCGGCCGCGAAAGGCCCGGACCGCCAGTCCTCTCCTCCTGGGCGGTCCGGGCCTTTTCGTGCGTCCAGCGCGCCCGAAGGGGCCGCCCGGACAAGGGAATTGCACACCGAAGAGGCGACCAGCAGAAATTCAGACAAGCATTACGTCGGGCCGAGGCGTTGGGTCATTAGAGGGGGTTCTGCGGAAAGTTCCGCGGGTGGGGTTTCGATTCGTCCCAGTGCTCGTTACCAGTCACGGCAGCGTAGTTACGGGCGATCTGAACAGCGCTCGTGCGGCACGAAGGTCGTAGCCGTTACGTACTCCGTTGCAGAAAGGGCTGAAAGTGAAGTACACGAAGGTCGCCGCGGTCGCCGCTGGAACGCTCATGGCTGCGGGCGCCGCCGCGCCGGCGTTCGCCGACTCGGGTGCCAGCGGAGCCGCCAACAACTCTCCGGGCGTGCTGTCCGGCAACGTCGCCCAGATTCCGGTTCACATCCCGGTGAACGTCTGCGGCAACACCATCGACGTCATCGGCCTGCTGAACCCCGCCTTCGGCAACACCTGCGCCAACGACTGACGTCCGCGACGCACGCAGGTGCGTGTTCTCCCCGGACGGCCTCGGGACGCATGCCATGCGCCCCGGGGCCGCCTCGTAGTTACGGGCGTACGGGCAGCAGGCCCTTACGCGACGGCAAGCGAAGACAGGAAGACCAATGCGACAGGTCCTGGCAAAGGGTCTCCTCGCCGCCGCGGCCACCACGGGTGTGCTCGGGGTGACCGGAGGCGCCGCGTTCGCGGACGCGGGGGCGAGCAGCGAGAGCAGCAACTCCCCGGGCGTGCTCTCCGGGAACACCGTCGAAGCACCGGTGGAACTGCCCGCGAACGCCTGCGGGAACGGCGTGGACGTCATCGGGGCGCTCAACCCGTCCTTCGGCAACGGCTGTGCCAGCGACGGGGGAGGCCACGACCGGCCCGCGCAGGGAGCGCACCAGGAGCGTTCGGCGCTGAGCGGCGGCGGTGACACCGGCAGCACGACGCGCAGCGGTGGCGACGACCGCACCGGCGGCGGCAACGGCGGCGGCGCGAGCGCGGCAGGGTCGGCGCAGAACTCGCCGGGCGTCGGGTCGGGCAACAACGCCCAGGCCCCCGTCGACGTCCCGGTCAACGCCTGCGGCAACACCGTGGACGTCGTCGGGCTGCTGAACCCCGTCTTCGGCAACCACTGCGACTCCTCGCACGAGCAGGAGCAGCAGCACGCCGACGAGTCCGTGCCCCACCACGTGACGCCCGAGGCGCCGCGGCCGGCCGCACCGGAGCAGCCGCGGGCCGGCGCGGAGACCGGCACCCGGCCGGCGCACCAGGCCACCGCGCCGCACGCCGCCGAGCCGGAGTCCTTCGGAACGCAGCTGGCCCACACCGGTACCGAGCAGATCGGGGCGGTGGCCGGGGCCGGCGCCGCGCTGGTGCTCGGTGGCGCGATCCTGTACCGCCGCGCCCGGCACGCCCGGCGGTGACGTCCGCCGCCCGGTGCCGCGCCCGGCACCGGGCGGCGGCCCACGGGGAATTCCGGATAGCGGCGGAGAGATATTCCGATTTACTGACGGGCGGGTGCTGTTCGTCCGTGCCGGACAAAGAGCCGGTGCCGCGGCGGTGTCCGCTGGAATTCCCGTCGACCGGCTGGTACGTGGAAATCGGATCGTGCGGGAAAAAGGGCCGGGCCCGCAGTTTCCGGGCCGCGGCCGGGTCGTTACGCATGGCGACAGCGGCGGAACGTACGGCACGCCAATCTGCCTGCGCGACGCGCAGGGCGTCCTCGTCGCCCTCGCCGCTGCGGAAAGGAACGCTGAAGATGAAGCTCGCGAAGACCGCGGCGGTACTCGCCGGATCGGTGGTGGCGCTGGGGGCCGCGACCCCCGCCTTCGCCGCGACCGACCACCCCTCGACCTCTCCGAGCATGAGCCTGAACGCCGGGCTGAACGACGCGCTCGCCAACGCGGGAAAGGCCGAGGTCGACCCGGTGGTGGACAACGCGCACAAGGTCACGCACGCGGCGGCCGCCGGGGACGCCGAGGGCCTGCTGGACGGTGCCACCGGTCTCGCGGGACACCTTCCGCTGGCCGGGCTGCCGCTCGGGAAGTGACGCCGCCGCACCGCCGGGCGGCCGATCCGGCGCAAGGATCAGCCGCCGTGCAGCGGGACGGCGTACGGCCCGTCCGGGCCCGCGACCGCGAGGACGGTTCCTGGATGAAGGGGATCGGAATCGCCCCCGCTGATCGGCCGCTCGTTCAACATACCTTGCTCCGGTCCGTTATCCGGCGCATCGGAGAATTTACCGTCGAACGGCGGATGCGAGCCGCCGCCCGGCTTTCCGCGGATGGTGTCCGGTATTTCGCGGACGTACGGGTGAACGCCCGGCGTGAATTCCTCCGTACAGCTGTGCCGTAACGGTGAATTCGGGGGCCGGGCCAAGAACCATATGGGTGAAAGTGCAAAACCAAACCCGCTGAGATGAGTTGGGCAGAGCGCTCCGGATGCGGGCATTCAGTAACAAGAAGGGTGAATCGTGATCAAGAAGTTCATGGCCTCGGCCGCAGTTGCGGCGTCCATCGTCGGTGTCTCGGCCGCAGCCGCCCCGCAGGCGATGGCTGTTGGTGACGACGGCGGTGCCACCGCGCTCAGCGGCAACGGTGCGTCGCAGTCGTACGGCAACTCCACCACCCACGGCAACATGAGCCCGCAGATCGGTCTGATCCAGGGCTCGCTCAACAAGCCCTGCATCGGCCTGCCGGCCAAGGCGAACCTCGGCTCGCTGATCGGCCTCATCCCGATCACCGTCCAGGACATCAACGTCCTGTCCTCGCCGCAGAACCAGCAGTGCGTCGAGAACTCCACCCAGAACAAGGGTGACGAGGCGCTGTCGCACCTGCTCGACAACATCCCGGTCCTGTCGGCGAACGGCACCGGCAACCACTGAGTGCCACGGGAAGCCCGGGCCGTCCACTCCTCGCGGGTGCGGTCCGGGCTTCCTGCTGCCCGGGGCGGGTACCTCCGTTCCCGGGGCGTACCGGCGTCCCGGGGGCGCACGGGCGGCGTGCGGGCACGGCGACGGCCCCGGACGCCGCGGGTGGGCGGCGGCCGGGGCGGCGCTCGGCGGTCAGAGTTCGTAGGGGCGCTGGCGGGGCGGCCGGCGCGGCGGGTCGGGCATCCGCGGCGCCCGGACCGGCGGTACGCGCGGACCGGCTTGCGGTCCGGTCTCGTCGGGGAGTTCGCGGCGGGGCGGGAACGGGCCCCGCGCGTGCCACTCGGCCAGCAGCCGGTCGTAGATCGGCGTCGGCTCCTCCCGCACCCAGCGGCCCGGCCGGGGCACGTGGGGCGGCTGCCGGTCCGCGTGCTCGTCGTCGTCCTTCATGTCCACGTCCACGTACAACCGGCGGCACCGGCCGCGGGTTATGGCGGGTGTGGGCCGAACGAGTCAGTCCGCCCGCCGGGAGGGCGGGGACGGGAGACGCTCAGTAGTCCACGTCCGGGGTGCTGGCGGCCGTGCCAGGGGCGTACGGCGGCTGCTGGGGCGTGTCCTGGCCGAAGGGCTGCTGGATGCCGCCGAGGATCGTCTTGGCCAGGTTGGTGGTGGCGGAGACGGTCTCGCCCGCGGCGGTCGTCAGGTCCTCCCGGTCGTCCGAGCCGAGGGCGCTCACCAGCCCGAGGAGCTTGTTGTGCAGCAGCCCGATGGCCTGCTCCTGCGGCATCTCGGGGGACGGCGCCCGGTCGGCGGGCAGCGCCGGGGCGCGGTAGTCCGCGTCGGCGTGGTCGGTCGGGGCGTAGGGATCGGCCTTCGTGTAGATGTCGGCCGGTGCGTCCGTGCCGGTCAGGCCCGACTGGCTCGCCGGGTACTCCTGGGCGGACATCAGGTCGCGGCCCTGGAGCCTGGACAGTTCGTCGGCGATGGCCTGGGCCTCGGCCTTCTTCTCCGCGTCGGACTTCTTGTCGTCGTTCTTGAGTGCGTCGCCGACCACGTGGAGCACGTCGGAGAGGGCGCCCAGCAGGCCGCCCGAGCCGTTGCTGCTCTGCGGGGTGTCGGCGCCGGGAGCCGCGGCGGCCGTGTCGGGAGGCGCGGCGTTCCGTCCGGTGTCGGCCGCGGCGGCCGGGCCGGCCGTGCCGAGGACGAGGGCACCGCAGACGGCGGAGGTGACGACGAGTCCGGGCTTCCGGAGCATGCGCATGATGGTCCTTTCGGGTGACCGGTCGTGTCGGTCGGTGGTGGGCACGGCGGTACCTGCGAAGGGCACTGCCGAGCGGTGCGTCGGGCGACGCGGGAATACCGTCACGGTGCAAAGGGCGGTCGCCCGGCGCAATTCATCAACTACCGCCAGTGAACGGCCGTTGCTCCCGGTCACATTGTCTGACCTGTGGTTTCACCCCGGGTGGCGGGATCGCCCGCGCTGCGGCCATTCGTGGCGTCCGACGACGGCCGCCGCGGGCCGCGCGCAGGCCAGAGGGCCTGCCGCGGTGTCCGGGCGGGTGGCAGCGGGCCCGGGATCATTACCTCTTGGCCGCGGTGGCGTTGCACTGGGTGTGGCGGAGCGTGTCACCGGCCGTGATGCGTGGGCCTTCGCGGGACGGTGCCGTCCTTCACCCTCCGGCACCGTCCCGCCTCCCGTTCGAAAACGGCCTGTTCGGAGACCGAGGGAACGTATCTCCGCGAGGTCCCCGGTGCAGGCGTATTCGGTACCCGGTACGGGTGCGGGCCGCAACCCGCCGCCGGGGCCCCGAGTTGAACCCGGGCGTGGAGCTCTTTCTCGACAGACAGCGCCCGGGAGCCGCGCCGCGCCCCAGGGTGGAGCCGACCCCGATCTACGACCGGCTGCTGGCCGAGTGGCGGGCGGGCGCGCTCCGGCGGTCCGCCGCCGGATGGCCGCACGACGTCACGGTGCGCGGCACCGGTCAGGGACCCGGCGGCCCCGTCCGGCCCGGCGCTCCCGTCCGGCCCGGTGCGCCGGGGCGTCCTGCCGCTCCGGGCCGCCCCGCTGCCTCGGGACGCCCCGCCGGACCGCCCGCCACGCGGCTGCCGGCCGTGGCACCGGCGCGGGCACCGATGGCGCGGGTGGGCAGGGTGCCCGTCGCGCCCCGTCCGGTACCCGTCGCGCCGCGCCCGGTACCGGCCTCGCGCCCGCTCTGAGCGGCGGGCCCGGGGTCGTGGCGGGAGTCGGCCTCGTGCCCGCTGTGAGCGGCGGGCCGCGGCGTCGGCCTCGTGCCCGCTATGAGCGGCGGGCCCGGCGTCGCGAGCGGGGCCCGGCGGTCTGATCGGGGCCGTCAGCGCCGGATGTTCGTGCGGTCCGGCGGGCAGCCGCGGGGCCGGGGGATGGCCGGCCCGAAGGACAGCGCCTGGCGAACGACCTCCTGGGCGCTGGGCGGCACGTCCGGCCAGAAGATCAGGTCGCTGACGTAACGGCACCGCAGGACCTGCTCCAGCCAGTCCAGATGGGCGTAGAGCTCGGCCTCCCCGTCGTACGCACCGTCCAGGATGCGCTGGACGACGGCGACGGCCCGCTGCCGTACGGCCTCGTCCGGCGTGGCGCCGTTGCCCTCGTCGCCGCTGCCGCTGTGGTCGCTGTCCAAGCGAGGCTCCCTGTCGAGACTGACCGGTCCCCCAGAGCCTGTCACTCTTCGGCCGAGGCCAAAACCTCCGTGCCGGTGGCCGAGAACCTCCGTCCGGGTGGCCGGGAATCCCCGTGCCGGCGGTCGGGCGACGGCGGTGCTGCTGCGGACCCGGCTCGGCGGTTGCGCTCCCCCGACGACGGTGTGCGCGCCGGCGCACCGACGGGCCGGATCCGATGTGACGATCTCATCGGACGGGTCCAACGGCTGACTAACATGTGGCCAACCATGCGGCTGACGGGTCGGCCGGTACGGAGGAGCAACATGCGGTTCGGCCTGCTGGGCCCGCTGACGGTGCACGACGACGCGGGTGGGCTCCGGCCGCTGAACAGCGCGAAGGGCCGGGCGCTGCTGGCCGCCCTCCTGCTGCGCCCGAACCGCGTCGTACCGGTCGAGGTGCTCAAGGCGGCGCTGTGGGGCGAGCGGGCGCCCGCCTCGGCCAACGCCTCGCTCTACAACCACGTCACGCGGCTGCGCAGGACGCTCGGCGCGGACGACGACGGCCGGCTCCGCTCCGCGGCCCCCGGCTACCTCCTGCGGGTCGGCCCGGGCGAGCTGGACAGCGACGCCTTCACCGCGGCCGTACGGCGCGCCCGCGAGGCGTACGCGCACGAAGACTGGGCGGCGGTGGTCCGGGAGGCGGGCGTGGCGGCGGGCCTGTGGCGCGGCCGGCCGCTGGACGGCCTCCCCGAGGAGGTGTCCGAGGCCCTGGAGGCCCAGCCCTTCGTGCGGCAACTGGAGGAGGAACGGCTCCAGTTGCTGGAGTGGCGGTACGACGCGGAGCTGCGGCTAGGACGGCCCGGCGGCCTGGCGCCCGAGCTGTCCCGGCTGGTCGCCGAGCATCCGCTGCGCGAGTCCTTCCACCGGCAGCTGATGCTGGTGCTGCGGCGTACGGGCCGCCAGGCGGAGGCGCTGTCGGTCTTCCACGCGCTGCGCCGCAGGCTGGTGGACGAACTGGGCGTCGAACCGGGCGCGGCGGTCCAGGAGGCGTACCAGGAAGTGCTGCGGGAGGACCCGCAACCGGAGGCGCGCGTCCCTGCCCAAGGAGCGGCGCGTAACCAGGGGGCGGCACCTGAGGGAGCTGCGCTCGCGGTATCTGGAGGCGCTGCGATCGCGGCACTCGGAGGTGCTGCGGACGCGGCACCCGGAGGCGCTGCGGTCGGAGCCTCCGGAGGCGCAGCGGAAGCAGCACCCGGGAGCGAAGCGGCACCCGAGAGCGCAGCGGCCGACCCGGCCGACCCCGCCCCCCGTCCCGCGCAACTCCCGCCCCCGCCCGTGCCGTTCCTCGGCCGGGACGCGCAGGTGGCCGTGCTGCACGAGGCGTTGGCGCCGCGCGCCGGCCGGCCCGCCACCGCCGTGGTGAGCGGCATGGCCGGGGTCGGCAAGAGCGCGCTGGCCGTGCACGTCGCCCACGGGCTGCGTGAGCGCTACCCGGACGGGCAGCTCTTCCTGAACCTGCACGGCGCCAACCCCGGAGGTGCGCCCCTCAGTGCGCTCCAGGCGCTGGAGGCGCTGCTCCGCGACCTCGGCGTGCCGGGCGGGCGCGTACCGGACGACGTGGACGCCGCCTCCGCGCTGTTCCGCTCCACGCTCGCCGGGTCCCGGGTGCTCCTCGTCCTCGACGACGCGGCGGGCGCCGCCCAGGTGCGCCCGCTGCTCCCGGCGGACCCCGGTTGCGCGGTGCTGGTCACCAGCCGGCCGCCGCTGGCAGCGCTGGACGGCGCGGTGCACCTGCCGCTGGCCCGCCTCGCCGAGCGGGACAGCGTGGCGCTGATCGGCACGGTCTCGGGGCAGGGCCGGGTGGCGGCCGACAGCCCGGCGGTCCGGCGGCTGGCGGAGCTGTGCGGGCAGCTGCCGCTGGCGCTGCGGGTGGTCGCGGCCCGGCTGGCGGCCCGCCGGGCCCTGACCGTCGAGGCGCTGGTGGAGCTGCTGGACGGGCAGGACGGGCGGCTGGACCACCTGGAGTACGACGACCTGAGCGTGCGGCGCTCGCTGGCCGTCGCGTACGACGCGCTGGTCGCCTCGGAGCGGCCGGCCGACCGGGACGCGGCGCTGGCGCTGCGCCGGATGGGCGCGCTGGACCTGCCCGTATACGAGACGGCGCTGACCGCGCGCCTGATGGAGACCGGCGTCCGGCGGGCCGGAGCCGCGCTGGACCGGCTGGTGGACGTGGCGCTGCTGGAGGAGGTCGCGCTCGGCCGGTACGCGCCGCACGACCTCGTCCGGGACTTCGCGCGCGAACTGGCCGTACGGCACGAGGACGCGGCGGAGCGGGCCGCCACCGTGCGGCGCGGCGTGGAGTGGTTCGCCGCCCGTGCCGCGCAGTCCGTGCGGACCTTCCTGCCGGCGTCGCGCTACCGGGCGCTGCGGCTGGCGGACGAACCGGCGGAAGCGGCACCGCCCTTCGCGGGCGCCGAGGAGGCGTTCGCCTGGGGCGACCGTGAACTGCCCGCCCTGCGCGGGCTGGTGGCGCGGCACATCCACGCCGGCGGTGTCAGGGACGCCGCGGTGACGCTGGTACGGCTGCTCGTCCCCTACCTGGAACAGCGCGGCAGGACACAGGAGATGGCCGAGCTGAGCCGCCTGGCGCGGGACGCGGCGCGGGAGGCGGGGGACGCCCGCGCCGAGATGGTCGCGATGAGCGACCTGGCCGGCGCGTACTTCATGTCGGGGCGGTACGAGAAGGCGCTCGGGCTGATCGACGGGGCGATCGCGCGGTCCCGGCTGCTGGGCGACGACGAGTGGCTGCAGCGGGTGCTCGGCAACCGTGGTCTGCTCCTGTACGTGCTGGGGCGGCACGAGGAGTCGGCGGCGGCGCAGGAGGAGGCGCTGGCGTACGCGCACCGGCTGGGCGACGACCACGCGGTCGCCATCTGCCTCAGCCACCTGGGGAACCTCTACGAACTCACCGACGCGCGCAAGGCCATCGAGTACCACCGGCGGAGCCTGGAGGCGGGCGTACGGCTGGAGAGCGCACGATTGCAGCAGACGGCGCGCTGCAATATCGGCTGCGCCCACCTCATGCTCGGTGAACCGGAGGCGGCGGTGGGCCACTTCGAGGCGGCGCTGCGCCCGCTGGACGGCGTCACCGACTGGCACACGGTCTCCGAGAGCCGGCTCGGGCTGATCCGCGCGCTGCGCGGGCTGGCGCGCACGGAGCGGGCGGCGCACGAGTGCGAGGCGCTGCTGGACCTGGCCGAGATGCGCGGCGACGCGTAC
Organism: Streptomyces sp. Ru73; assembly: GCF_002920575.1. Taxonomy (GTDB): domain Bacteria; phylum Actinomycetota; class Actinomycetes; order Streptomycetales; family Streptomycetaceae; genus Streptomyces. The sequence continues at coordinate 74,557 of NZ_PQSQ01000010.1, forward strand.
ACGGCGGGCAAGGCACGCTACGAGTACGGCCATGTGCTGCGCGCTCTCGGGCGCACCGCGGAGTCCGGTGAGCAGTGGCGGCTGTCGCTGGCCGCGCTGGACGGTACGGACGCCGCCGTGCTGCCGGAGTTGCGTTCTCTCGTATGACGTGGTGGGCCTGGAGCCGCCAATTCATGGCCAATGAATGACCTCATGTGCTCACCGCTGCTCGCGGCCCTTCGTTTCCCGGCCCGCGGAGGGCCCTTAGCCCGGCTGGCGCACACAAATGGGAAAACGGATAAACTGGTGCAATTGTGGTGTGAGTTGTCATGGGCTCCGGTACCTGGCAGGGGTGCTCCGCTCCGCCCGGCACGCGAGTCCGCCGCCAGCGTCCAGGAGGCCCCATGCTCCGAAGCGCCGTCCGCAGCGCCGCAGTCGGTTTCGTCCTTCTCTTCGCGGCGGTGCTCGCCGCCGACGCAGGGGCCGGGGGCGGTGGTCTCGCCGCGCCGCCGGCCCCGGTCCGTCTGGTCTCCGCCCAGAAGGGGCTCCCGCTCGACGGCCCCACGGTGATCGCGCACCGGGGGGCCGCCGCGTACGCCCCCGAGAACACCCTCGCCGCGGTCGACGAGGCCGACCGGCGTGACGTCGAGTGGGTCGAGAACGACGTGCAGCGCACCAAGGACGGCAAGCTCGTGGTCATCCACGACGCCACGCTCAAGCGGACCACCGACGCCGAGAAGGTCTATCCGAACCGGTCGCCGTGGCGGGTGGGCGACTTCACCGCCGCCGAGATCGCCAGGCTGGACGCCGGCAGCTGGTTCGGCAAGAAGTTCGCGAAGGAGCGGGTGCCCACCCTCGCCTCGTATCTGAAGCGGGTGGACCGCAACGACCAGAGCCTCCTGCTGGAGATCAAGAATCCGGAGAAGTACCCGGGCATCGAGAAGCAGGTCCTCGCCCAGCTGCGCTCCTCCGGCTGGCTCGACGCCGAGCACGTGATGGACCGGCTCGTCGTCCAGAGCTTCGGCGTCGACGCGGTGCGCACGGTCCACTCGCAGCAGCCGGACGTCCGCACGGCGGTGCTCGGCACGCCGAGCCGCGCGAAGCTGCCGGAGTACGCCCGGTTCGCCGACTGGATCAATCCGCCCTACAAGGGCCTCAGTTCCTCCTATGTGTCCGCTGTGCACAGCCTGTGGGGCCCGCACGCCGAGCGCATGGAAGTGCACACCTGGGGCGTGTCGGCCCGGCAGGCCAAACGGGCGTTCGCCGCGTACGGCATCGACGGCGTCATCCTCTGACCTGCGCCTTCCGCACAGCCACTGCCCGTGTGACGTACATGGCATGTGAAGCATGTGAGGAGACGATTTACGGGATTCGGCGCTCCGGGCTAGGGTGCCTCTGATGTTCTCAGCTGCCTCGCTCCCCGCAATTCCGGTAAGACGGAGAATTCTCTCCCTGGGTTGCCTGGGGGAGGGGACGTGAACAATCTCGCGCAGTCGCAGAGCGAGCGACGCACCCCTCTTCCGCCCACCCGGACCGCCGAGCCCGCGGGCACCGCGGTGCAGGACCCGGCGGTCACGGGCGGCGCACGGCAGGCCGGCCGGAAGCAGGCAGCGCCGTCGAAGAACGGCAAGCAGCGCGACGCCTTCTTCGACAACGCCAAGTACCTGGCGATCGTGCTGGTGGCGATGGGCCACTCGTGGGAACCGCTGCGGGACGGCAGCCGCACCGCGGCGGCGCTGTACATCACGGTGTACGCGTTCCACATGCCGGCCTTCATCATCATCTCCGGCTACTTCTCGCGCAGCTTCGACATGCGCAAGGACCGGCTGCAGCGGCTGATCACCGGCGTCGCCGTGCCGTACATCCTCTTCGAGACGGCGTACACGCTGTTCAAGCGGGTGGCGGACGACGACCCGACGTACCCGATCAGCCTGCTGGACCCGTGGTACCTGACCTGGTTCCTGGTCGCGCTGTTCATCTGGCGGCTCACCACGCCGATCTGGAAGGTCGTGCGCTGGCCCGTCCCGCTGGCGCTCGCGATCGCCGTGCTGGCGTCCGTCTCACCGGACATCGGTGACGACCTGGACCTCCAGCGGGTGCTGCAGTTCCTGCCGTTCTTCGTCATCGGCCTGTGCCTGAAGCCCGAGCACTTCCTGCTGGTGCGCAACAAGCGGGCGCGGATGCTGGCGGTGCCGGTCTTCGCCGCGGCACTGGTCTTCGCCTACTGGGCCGCGCCGCGGATGAACGCCGCGTGGTTCTACCACCGCGACAGCGCCCAGGAACTGGCAGCCCCGTGGTGGTCCGGCGCGGTCATGACGCTGGCCATGTTCGGCTGCTCGCTGGTCCTGGTGGCCTGCTTCTTCGCCTGGGTCCCGGGCCGCAAGATGTGGTTCACGGTGCTCGGCGCCGGCACGCTCTACGGCTACCTGCTGCACGGCTTCCTGGCCAAGGGGTCGCGCTTCTGGGGCTGGTACGACGACTACCACTGGATGCACACCCCGCTCGGCGCCATCGCGCTGACGCTGATCGCCGGCAGCATCATCACGGCCCTGTGCACCCCGCCGGTGCAGCGGATGTTCCGGTGGGCGATGGAACCCAAGATGACCTGGGCGTTCAAGAAGGACGCCGCCGAGGTGGCCCGCCACCGGAAGTGACATGACGGCCGGGCAGAATCGCCCGTGCCATCCGGGGCCCGGTTCGCGCGCGGACCGGGCCCCGTCGTCGTCCGGAGGGAACACCATGTCCGAGTCGGTCTGGTCCGGTGAACAACTGGACCTGGACGCCTACCTGGAGCGCATCGGTTACGCGGGGGACCGCGCGCCCACCCTGGAGACGCTGCGCGCGCTCCAGGCCGCGCACGTCACGGCCATCGGCTTCGAGAACATCGACGTCCTCCTCGGCCGCCCGGTGGCGCTGGACGTGCCGAGCCTCCAGGACAAGCTCGTCGGCGCCGGCCGCGGCGGCTACTGCTACGAGCACAACCTGCTCTTCGCCGCGGCCCTGGAGCGGCTCGGCTTCGCCGTCTCCGGACTCGGCGCCCGCATCCGGATGGGCGAGGAGACGATACGCCCGACCACCCACGCGCTGCTGAAGGTACGGCTGGACGGCGCGGACTGGATCACCGACACCGGCTTCGGCGGCGAGGCGCTGCTCGCGCCGCTGCCGCTGGTCGAGGGGTACCAGGAGCGGCAGGGCGGCTGGACCTTCGGCCTCGTCCGGCGCGACCCCGAGGAGCCGGGCGGGGAGCGCACGTGGGTGGTGCGCTCGCTGCACCCCGACGGCTGGTTCGACCTGTACTCCTTCGGCAGCGAGGCGCGGTACCCGGCCGACTTCGCCGTCGTCAGCCACTACATGGCCACCCACCCGCGCTCGCCGTTCGTGCAGCGGCTGGTCGTGCAGCGCCCCGACCACGGCCTGCGGCGCACCCTGATCGGTACGGAACTCACGCTGACCGGCACCGACTACGCCCGGGACGTGCGCGAGGTGGCCGCGGCCGAGCTGCCGCGGGTGCTCGCCGAGGTCTTCCGCATCACGCTCACGGACGCGGACGAGAAGACGCTGGTGGGCTGGTACGGCCACTGAGGGCCGCCGGCCGGACCGCCGTCGCGGCCCGGTACGCCGTGGTCAGGAGACGACCGCGATGCCCTCGATCTCGACGAGCGCGGCCTCGTCCCACAGGCGGGTCGTGCCGATCACGGCCATCGCCGGGTAGTCGGTGCCGACCAGCCGCTTCCAGACCCGGCCGATGGCCGCGGCGTTGCGCCGGTAGTCGGCCACGTCCACCGCGTACACCGTCAGCTTGCCCAGGTCGCCGGGGCCGGCCCCGGCCGCCTCGGCGGCGGCCAGCAGATTGGTCAGCGCCTGCTCGAACTGCTCGACGACGTCCGTGCCGACGATCCGGCCCGCCCCGTCCAGCGCGGTCTGCCCGGCGAGCAGCACGAGGGTGCCGGACGCCGCCCGCACGGCGTGACTGAAGCCGGCCGGCGGGGACAGCTGCGGGGGATTGATCCGCTCCAGCTCACTCATGTGCCGCTCCGTCCCGCGCTCCGCGCACGTCCGCGCCTCCGCCTCAGCCGTCGGTCGCCACCAATTCGTAGCGCACACCCAGCGATTGAAGCGCCTCCTGCTCCTCCTGGGGAAGATCCTGGTCGGAGATGACGAGGTCGAAGTCGGCCAGCGGCGCCAGCTCGTACAGCGCCTGGCGGCTGAACTTGGAGTGGTCCACCAGCAGCACCTTGCGCCGGGCCGCGGCCATCAGGGCCCGCTTGACCAGGACGTTCTCCTGGGCCTGGTGGTAGCAGTGGCCGTTGTCGACGGCGGAGGTGGACAGGAAGGCGACATCGGCGCGGAAGCTGCGCGCGATGTCGGCGGTGGACATGCCGAGGAAGGCGTTGAACGCGGCGTGGTACTCACCGCCCAGCGCGATCACCCGGATGTCGGGCTCGTCGGCCAGCTCATTGATCACCTGCAGCGAGTTGGTGATCACGGTGTACGCGCCGCGTCCCGAGAGCGAACGGGCCAGCGGCAGCGCCGTACTGGAGTCGTCGATGATCACTGCCTGGCCGGGCTCCGCGATGGCCAGCGCGGCCGCGCAGATCGCCTCCTTGGCGGCGACGTGCTCGCTGCCGCGCCAGCGCGCGTTGGACTCGAACAGGGCGTTGGGCGCAGCGGTCGCGCCGCCGCGCACCTTCCGCAGCCAGCCCTGGTGCTCCAGCGTGTCCAGGTCGCGGTGGACCGTCATCTGACTGACGCCCAGCTCCTTGACCAGGTCCTCGATGCTGACCTGGCCCTCGGACAGCACCCGGTCCGCGATCCGCTTCCGGCGGTCCTTGGGGCTGAGCTTGGCCGGGGACCCGGCGTCGTCGGCCGGGGGCGCGGCGTCCGGCGTCTCCTCGGCAGTGCCGTCGGCTGTCCCTTCGGTACCGGTCAACGCTGGTCCTCTCCCGGATGGCGGTCGTCCACGTGCGCACGGCCCGGCGGCCGCACCGGGGCCTCCTCGGAGTTTAGAGCCTGTCCGGGCGCCTTTCCCCGGCCCGGCAGCGCCCCCTTCGGGTCACCGCGCTCCGGGCGCCGCACCGTACCGCGGCTCACTTCGCGTCCGCGTAGCACTCCACCACCGCCGTGGTGAACGGGAACCGCACGGGCGTGGGCCCGAAGGCGATCCGTCCGGCCAGGTCGGCGGCAGCCGCGATGGCGTCCGCGACGGCCTCGGCCTCCTCGGCCGGGCAGTGCACGATCACCTCGTCGTGCTGGAAGAAGACCAGCTCGGCCCGCATCCCGGCCTCGTGCAGCGACCGGCGGAGTGCGGCCAGCACCAGCAGCGCCCAGTCGGCGGCGCTGCCCTGTACGACGAAATTGCGGGTGAAGCGGCCGCGGGCCCGGGCGGCCGCCGTGCTGCCGTACGCGGCCGGGGCCTCCTCCTGCGGCAGGCCCGCCTCGTCGGGCGCGGCCACCGAGGCGGGGGTGCACGTCCGGCCGAGCCAGGTGCGCACCAGCCGGCCCTCCTCGCCCGCCCGCGCCGCGTCGTCCACGTACGCCACCGCCGCCGGGTAGCGGCGCCGCAGGTCCGCCATGTGCTTGAGCGCGTCGCCCGAGGTCTGGCCGTAGATCGCGCCGAGCAGCGCCAGCTTGGCCTGCGCGCGGTCGCCCCCGAAGGCGCGCGCCGCCAGGTCGGCGTACAGGTCACGGCCGCTGCCCGCGACCTCCATCAGGCCCCGGTCCCGGGAGACGGCGGCCAGCACCCGCGGCTCCATCTGGTCGGCGTCCGCGACCACCAGCCGCCACCCGGGGTCGGCGCGCACGGCCCGCCGGATCACCCGCGGGATCTGCAGGGCGCCGCCGCCGTTGGTGACCCAGCGCCCGGAGACCGTGCCGCCGGGCAGGTACTCCGGGTGGAACCGGCCCCCGCGCACCCACTGCTGCAGCCAGGACCAGCCGTGCGCGGTGTGCAGGCGGTAGAGCCGCTTGTACTCCAGCAGCGGCGCGACGGCCGGATGGTCGATGCGCAGCAGCTCCCACTTGCGGGTCGAGGACAGCTTGATGCCGGCCTGCCCGAACGCCCGGATGATGTCGGCCGGCAGGTCGGGGCGGACCCGCACGCCCTGCCCGAAGGCGCGGGACACCTCGTCCGCCAGCTCGGCCAGCCGCTGCGGCTCCAGGCCGCCCGGATAGCGCTCGCCCAGCAGCTCGTCCAGAAGCGCACGGTGCACGTCGGCACGCCAGGGCACGCCGGCCCGCCGCATCTCGGCGGCGACCAGCATCCCGGCCGACTCCGAGGCGAGCAGCAGCCGCATCCGCTCGGGCCGCTCGGTCTTCTCCGTACGCGCCAGCTGCCCGGCGTACACCTCCAGCAGCGCCGTGAACTCGTCCGTGCCGGGCGGCAGCGGCACCGGGCCGGCGTCGAAGAGCGAGGGCTGGGTGTCCGCGGTCCGCACCGGCGGATCCTCGGGCACCGGCAGGCCGCGCAGCCGCGCCCAGGCCGCCGCGAGCGACCGCGGCTGGCCCGACTGGCCCTCCTCGTACCCGATGAGCAGCGCCTCGGCCGCCTCGACGTCGTAGCACCGCTCGACCCGCACGCCCGCCGCGAGCAGCTTCCGGTACGACTCGGCCGTGGACCGCCACACCCAGCGCTCCGCCTCTGGCCGCGCCCGCACCGCCGTGACCAGGTCCGGCTCCTCGACGACGGGCCCGGCGGGCCGGCCCTCGCCGTCCACCGGGCACAGCCGCACACCCCCGCTCCCCGCGTCACCCACCAGCCACCGCATGTGCCCGAGTTTCGCACCGGGGTACGACAATCCCCCGCAGCCCGCGGGCCGGCGGCTCCGGACGGCGGCGGTCGCCGGCCTCCGGCGTCTGTCCTCGGGGCGTGGACAGCGGGACCATACGAGGTGAGCACCACGGGACAGGACACCGACGAGGGAGCCGCCGTATGACCCGTACCGAGCAGTCCGTCACGCACCGCCTCGTCGGTTCGGGGCCGCGCCACGTCATCGTGCTGCACGACTGGTTCGACACGTGTGCGGCCTGGGGCGCGGCCCTGGAGTACCTCGACGGTGACGCCTTCACGTACGCGCTGCTCGACTACCGCGGGTACGGCGAGCGCAGGGACGTGCCCGGCCGCTATGACCTCGCCGAGATCGCCGACGACGTGCTGGCCCTCGCCGACCAGCTCGGCTGGGAACGGTTCGCGCTGGTCGGCCACTCCATGGGCGGCAAGGCGATCCAGCAGGTGCTGGTCCGGGCGCCCGGCCGGGTCACCCGGCTGCTGGGCCTCGCCCCCGTGCCCGCGGGGCCGTACCCGATGGACGAGCCGACGCGTGCCCTCTTCTACGGAGCGTCCGAGGACCCCGAGAAGCGCCGCACGATCCTCGACCTCGTGACCGGCCACCGCACGGGCCGGGTGTGGCAGCAGAAGATGGTCCGCCGTTCGATGGCGGCGTCCCGCCCGGAGGCGCACGCCCGCTACCTCGCCAGCTGGCACACGCTGGACCTCTCCGAAGCGGTGCGCGGCAACCCCGTCCCCGTACGCGTCGTGGTCGGCGAGCACGACCTCGCCCTCACCGCCGACGTCATGCGGGCCACATGGCAGACCTGGTACCCGAACGCCGAGGTCCTCACCCTCCCGGGCGCCGGCCACTACCCCATGCACGAGACACCGGTGGCCCTGGCCACGGTGATGGAGGAGTTCCTGTGGACGTTCTGACCTGCAGAAACGTCACTGAACACACGATCGAGTGAGGAATGTTCCTCTGGGGGCCGGAACGGCCGATCAGCCTGACAGAGTCGCTCCGCACGAAGGAGGTCCACCGTGGCACTGCCTGTTCCTGAGAGTGATCTGTACGAGCCCGGCGAGCGCGTGGCCGCTTCGGTCGAGGACGCCTTCGACGCGTTGAGCGCTGCTGCCCCCAAGGGGTGGCGCGTGGAACTGATCGAAGGACAGATCCACGTGGTGCCACCGCCGAACGGCCGGCACGAAGAGATCGTGACAGAGGTCGTGGACCAAGTGGCCGGTCGCCGCAAGGACAGGGCCCTGCGGACCTATACGGGGATCGGCCTGCACATTCCCCGCGCCTCCGGCACCGGCAAGGTCATCCCCGACCTGATCATCGCTCCGAAGGGCAGCTTCGACACCGACGCGCTCTGGCACGACCCCGGCCCCGTCCTCCTGGTCGGCGAGGTGACCTCGGACTCGACCGCGGCCAATGACCGGATCAAGAAGCTGCAGGGATACGCCCGGGCCGGCATCCCCTGCTACCTGCTGATCGACCGGACCGCCGGATCGGCCGTCCTCTGTACGGAACCGGCCGGGGACCACTACGGCCGCGTGGAGACGGTGGAATTCTCCAAGGTGCTCACGCTGCCCGAACCGCTCGGGTTCGACCTGGACACCAGCGAGTTCTGAGCGCTGCCCCGGCGGGGGCGTCACTCCTGGCCGACGGCCTTCCGGTCGGCGGGGTGGGGCTGGTCCTCGTGCTTCATGGCCTTGGCCTCGGACTTCAGGATGCGCATCGACTTGCCGAGGCCGCGGGCCATGTCCGGGAGCTTCTTCGAGCCGAAGAGCAGGACGACGACCGCGAGGATCAGCACCAGGTGCCAGGGTTCGAGGGCATTGCGGAACATGGGGGCTCGCTCTCGTAGGGGTGCGTTCCCGTGGGGGCCGCAGCCGCGCGCCCGTACGCGCGGTACGGAATCGGACGTTCCGATCAGTATGCCCGGTACGGCGGTACGAAAGGGAAACCGGGGCCGAGAAGCGGGTGAACGCGGCCCGGCCCCGGTGTCGCGGGTCCGTCTACCAGCTGGACTTCGTCACGCCCGGCAGATGCCCGGCGTGCGCCTGGCCGCGCAGGCTGACGCGGGACAGGCCGAACGCGCGGAAGTAGCCGCGCGGCCGGCCGTCGATGCTGTCGCGGTTGCGCACCCGGGTGGCGCTGGCGTCGCGGGGCTGGCGGCGCAGCTCGCGCTGGGCGGCCAGGCGCTCCTCGTCCGGCGTCTTCGGGTCGCGGATGACCGCCTTCAGGGCGGCCCGGCGCGCCGCGTACCGGGCGACGACGACGCGGCGCTTCTCGTTCTTCGCGATCTTGCTCTTCTTCGCCATGTCAGACCTTCTCCCCACGGGCGCGGATGCGGGCGACGGCGGCCTCGACGCCGATCGTGTCGACGGTCTTGATCGCCCTGGCGCTCAGCCGCAGCCGGACGTAGCGGTTCTCGCTGGGCAGCCAGTAACGCTTGCGCTGGATGTTCGGGTCGAAGCGGCGGGACGTACGCCGGTGCGAGTGGGAGATCGAGTTGCCGAAGGCCGGCGCGCGGCCGGTCAGCTGGCAGTGGGCGGACACGTGAGCTACCTCCTACTGAGTCCTTAATGAAAATGAGTTTCGTTTCTGTATAGTAGCCCGTATGGCCCGCAACGAGATACGCCCCGTGATCAAACTCCGGTCCACCGCCGGCACGGGCTACACGTACGTCACCCGCAAGAACCGCCGTAACGACCCCGACCGGCTGGTGCTGAAGAAGTACGACCCGGTCGCCGGCCGCCACGTCGACTTCCGAGAGGAGCGCTGAGCAGCGTCATGAAGCCCGGAATCCACCCCTCGTACGGGCCCGTCGTCTTCCGCGACCGGGCCGCCGGCTTCGCCTTCCTCACCCGGTCCACCGCCACCAGCGAGAAGACCGTCGAGTGGGAGGACGGCCACACCTACCCGGTGATCGACGTGGAGATCTCGTCGGCGAGCCACCCCTTCTACACGGGGACGGCGCGCGTACTGGACACCGCGGGCCGCGTCGAGCGCTTCGAGCGCCGGTACGGCAAGCGGACGCCCGGCGGCCCGCGCGCGGCCGACGGTGAGCGCGGGGACCGCTGATGGGCGGCGACCGGCTCTCCGTGGTGATCGTCGGCGGGCTGCACGCGGAAGCCCGCCGGGCCACCGTCGAGCGGCTGCTGCGCACCGTGCCCGGCAGCGTCGCGCTCCACCACGACCTCGCCACCGCCGCCGACGGCCGAGTCCTGCGCACCGTGCGGGACGCCACGGGCCTGCTGGACAGCGGCGAGGCACCGCTGGTCAACGACTGCGCGTGCTGCGCGCTGCGCGAGGACCTGGTGCCCGAGCTGGAGCGGCTGGCGGACGGCCGGACCTGCCGACTGGCCGTCGTGGAGCTGTGGGACTCCGTGGAGCCCCGGGCGATGGCCGAGGTGATCGACGCCTGCGGCGGTGAGTCGCTGGTGCTGACCGGCGTCATGACGGCCGTCGACCCGGCGCTGCTGCTGCCGTACCTCGGCTGCGGCGACGACCTGGCCGAGGCGGGCCTCGCGGCCGCCGCCTCCGACCAGCGGACCGTGGCGGACACCTGGGCGCGCCAGCTGGAGTACCCGCCGGTGCTGGTCGTGGCGCCGGGGGAGGAGCCGGGCGACGCGTCGGACGACGCGCTGCTGGCTCAGCTGCACCCCACCGCGCTGCGCATCCCGGTGGCGTCGCCGGAGCTGGCGGCCGCCGCGGTGGCCGGCTTCGACGTGGCGGCGGCCGCCGCGCGGCAGCACCCGGCCTGTGCGCTGCTGCCGCAGGAGGCCGACGAGGAAGACGTCTCGACCCTGGTGTGGCACCGTACGCGGCCGTTCCACCCGGGCCGGCTGCACGCCGCGCTGGAGGACCTGTGCTGTGCCGCGGCGCGCAGCCGGGGCCGCTTCTGGCTGGCCGACCGGCCGGACACCCTGCTGTCCTGGGACGCGGCGGGCGGCGCGCTCTGCGTGGAGGACACCGGGCCCTGGCTGGCCGCGCTGCCGGACGCGGCGTGGGAGATGGTGCCGCCGGTGCGCCGGGCGGCCGCGGCGCTGGACTGGGACCCCGAGCACGGTGACCGGGCGCAGCACCTTGTGTTCACCTCGCCCGGCCTGGACCGGGAGGGGCTGACGGCGCTGCTGGAGTCCTGTCTGCTCACGGACGAGGAGTACGCGCGGGGCCGCGACCACTGGCGCCGGCTGTCCACCGCGTTCGACGAACTCCTCGACCCGGTGCCGTAGGCCGCGTCCGTCAAGCGCAATACGAGTGCGTCATGCAACTACATCAATTCTCGGTCGTCTTCTGACCGTACGAGTCCATAAGGGAACGTCTCTCATGCCCCGCCGCCCCGACCCGCGCAAGAAGAGCGCGCCGCGTCCGAACCCGCTCGACGCGGCCGGCATCACCTACGTCGACTACAAGGACACCGACCTGCTGCGGAAGTTCCTCTCCGACCGCGGGAAGATCCGCAGCCGCCGCATCACCAGGGTTTCTGCCCAGCAGCAACGGCAGATCGCCGCGGCGATCAAGAACGCCCGGGAGATGGCGCTGCTGCCCTACGCGTCCCGGTGACCGTACTCCGCCGGGCATGGGAGAGGGGGAGGCGGGGAAGGGAGCCCGGCGGACCGGAGGGGTCCGACGAGCTGTGACGGGCCGGCCACACGCTGTCGTGCACGTGCATCTGCGCGAGCATCGGCATATGAACAGAGTTATGATCCCGGGCAGTTGACACCATTTCTCACCGGGAGAGACCTGTGCCCCACGCGTACAACGGCATGGCCGCATCGGATCTCGACGGAGTGGTGTGGCAGAAGAGCCGGCACAGCAACTCCAACGGAACCTGCGTGGAGTTCGCGAAGCTGCCCGGCGGTGACGTGGCGGTGCGCAACTCCCGCTTCCCCGACAGTCCGGCGCTGATCTACACGCCGGCCGAGATCGAGGCGATGCTGCTCGGCGTCAAGGACGGTGAGTTCGATCACCTCGTGCGGGACTGACCCGACGCCCGGTACGGGACTGCTCCTGCCGCCGCGTACGTGACCGAGCGGCGGGTCTCTGCACCTTCATGCGCCGGGTGCGCGTGCAAGTGGCGCATGAAGGCGCATGCGCGTGCCGTGACGTGTGAGGTTCAGCTCGCCCGGGACGCCGGTGCCGCCGCCTGGGCAGGGACCCGGGGCACGTCGAAGACCGCCCAGACGACCTTGCCGTGCGCGGCGTCCTCCAGCCGGTGCCAGCCCCAGCTGTCGCTGAAGGAGTCCACAAGGTAGAGCCCGCGCCCGGATTCGGCGGAGAAGTCTGCCTCGCCCTCGACCGGTGAGGCGTCGCTGCCGTCCCGCACCGCGCAGACCAGCCGGCCCGCCCAGCGGATCAGGTGCAGCTTCGGCGGGGTGAGGTCCTCGGCTCCGTAAGCGGCCTCGTACGCCGCCCCGTCCGCGGTCGCGTCCCGCTCCGGTGCCGCGTGCCGCAGCGCGTTGGTGACCAGCTCGGACACGACGAGCGCGACGCTGTCGAAGAGCTCGTCCATGTTCCAGCGCTGCAGCGTCTCGCGGGTGAACTGGCGGGCGCCGCGCACGGACTCGTACTGCGGTCGCAGGGTCCAGGTGACGGAGCCGGAGATGGCTGCGGGGTCGACTGGCGGGAGCCCCTGCCATAACGGCGCGAGCATGGCCGAAACCTTGGTCCCCATGCGAGGCACTCCTGGCGTTCGCGGACGTCACGATCCAGACGGGTGTGCCCAGATCTCGCGGGTCTTTCACGAGCGTGCATGTGTGCGAGGTCCATGGTTCCGAATGCCTACGGCAGATGCAAGGGCAGATGCACGTGCAGACGTCCACTTTGTGTACTGCCGTATGTATAGCGACGTAATTCTTCCTACGCCCTCTTGTCCAGCTCTTTACCGGCGGTGCGAGAAGGGGCTCATATCCGTAACCGGTTGAGCACGCAACGGAGCCCGGACGTGGCAGACTGCCGCTCACTGTTGGACGGGGTGGGTCACGGGAGGGTCGAAGTTGTGACCGCAAGTGAGTCGAGCGGATCTGTGGTGCGGCGCATCCTGCTGGGGTCGCAGCTGCGGAGGCTGCGAGAGTCCCGCGGGATAACACGTGAGGCGGCCGGATACTCGATCCGCGCTTCGGAGTCGAAGATCAGCCGCATGGAACTGGGGCGGGTGAGCTTCAAGGCGCGGGACGTGGCCGACCTGCTCACCCTTTACGGCGTGGCCGACGAGGCCGAGCGTGATTCCCTCCTCGGGCTGGCACGGGAGGCCAATGTGGCGGGGTGGTGGCACAGTTTCGGCGATGTGCTGCCCGGCTGGTTCCAGACATATGTGGGGCTGGAAGGCGCCGCCTCGCTCATCCGCACGTACGAAGTGCAGTTCGTGCACGGGCTGCTGCAGACGGAGGGGTACGCGCACGCCGTCGTCAGCCGCGGCATGCCGGGGGCCGCTGCCTCCGAGATCGACCGCCGCGTCGCGCTGCGCCAGGAGCGGCAGAAGCTCCTCATAGCCGAGCGGGCGCCCCAGTTCGACTGCGTACTGGACGAGGCCGCGCTGCGCCGCCCCTACGGGGACCGCGCCGTCATGCGCGGACAGCTCCAGCACCTGATCGACATCTCGGAGCGTCCGAACGTGCGGCTGCAGGTCGTGCCCTTCAACTTCGGCGGCCATGCGGGCGAGAGCGGCGCCTTCACCGTGCTGCGCTTCCCCGAGTCCGACCTCTCCGACATCGTCTACCTGGAACAGCTCACCAGTGCGCTGTACCTGGACAAGGCCGAGGAAGTCGGGCAGTACGAGCGGGTGATGACCAGCCTGCAGGAGGAGAGCCTGGATCCGGCCCGGACCCGGGATCTTCTTCGTGGACTGCTCCAACTCACGTGACTCGTCAGTAGAATGCCGTCGGATCAGCCACCCCACAGGCGCCCGCACAGAGTAGGAACGACCATGTCCTTCTTCTCCGACCTGGCCTTCCAGTACATCGACGGTGAGTGGCGGGTCGGCAGCGGCTCGTGGGACATCATCGATTTCAACCCCTATGACCAGGAGAAGCTCGCGTCGGTCACCGTCGCGGGCGTGGACCAGGTCGACGAGGCGTACCGGGCCGCCGAACGCGCACAGCGCGAGTGGGCGCGGACCAATCCGTACAGCCGGCGGCTGATATTCGAGAACGCGCTGCGCATCGTCCAGGAGCGCGAGGAAGAGATCATCGAGGCGATCGTCGTCGAGCTCGGCGGCACGCGCGTCAAGGCCGCCTACGAAGTGCGCACGGCACAGGAGTTCCTGCGCGAGGCGGTGCAACTCGCGCTCCGCCCCGAGGGCCGCATCGTGCCGTCCCCCGTGGAGGGCAAGGAGAACCGCGTCTACCGGCTGCCCGTCGGCGTCATCGGCGTGATCAGCCCGTACAACTTCCCGTTCCTGGTCACCCTGAAGTCGGTGGCGCCCGCGCTGGCGCTGGGCAACGCCGTGGTCGTCAAGCCGAACCAGAACACCCCGGTCGTCGGCGGCGGCCTGATCGCCAAGATCTTCGAGGACGCGGGCCTGCCGGCCGGCCTGCTGAACGTCCTGGTCACCGACATCGCGGAGATCGGGGACGCGCTGATAGAGCATCCGGTGCCCCGGGTGATCTCCTTCACCGGCTCGGACAAGGTCGGCCGCCACGTCGCCGCCGTCACCGCCGGGCACTTCAAGCGCGCCATCCTCGAACTGAGCGGCAACAGCGCGCTGATCGTGCTGGACGACGCGGACCTCGACTACGCCGTGGACGCCGCGGTCTTCAGCCGCTTCGTGTACCAGGGCCAGGTCTGCATGGCGGCCAACCGCATCCTCGTGGACCGCCGCGTGGAGCAGGAGTTCACCGAGAAGTTCGTGGCCAAGGTCAAGAAGCTCAAGACCGGCGACCCGCGCGACCCGGACACCCACATCGGCCCGCTCATCAACAGCTTCCAGGCCGAGGCGCTGACCGCACTGGTGGAGCGGGCGATCGCCGAAGGGGCCACGCCCCTCGTGCACGGCCGTACGCAGGGCAACCTGGTCGAGCCGACGGTGCTGGCGGGGCTGCCGGCCGACTCCCCGCTGCACGGGCAGGAGATCTTCGGCCCGGTGGTGCTGCTCGGCTCCTTCGACGGCGAGGAAGAAGCGATTCGCCTGGCCAACGACTCCCCGTACGGGCTGAGCGGCGCGGTGCACACGGGCAACGTGGAGCGCGGCGCCCGGGTGGCGCGGGAGATCGAGACCGGCATGATCCACATCAACGACAGCACCGTGCACGACGAGCCCCTGGTGGCCTTCGGCGGCGAGAAGGCGTCCGGCGTCGGGCGGCTGAACGGTGACTCGACCGTGGACGCCTTCACGACGCAGAAGTGGGTGTCGATCCAGCACGAACGGACGCTGTTCCCGTTCTGAGCCTTTTCCCGGCGCTTTCCGAGCGTCCTGCCCTTGCGGACAGAATCTGACCGCAAAGGCCCGTAGCTTCAGCGGTGCCGGAGAGATCCCTCCCCGGCACCGCGAAGCGACGAAAGGCGGCTGCCATGCCCACTCACGTGCCTGCCGAGACCACCGGCGACGAGCGCGGCGCGCTCCTGGCGTTCCTGGAGGCCCAGCGCGGCGGCATCCGCCGCGCGCTGCTCGGGCTGTCCGACGAGGCGGCGGCGCGCCGCCCCAGCGCGAGCGAACTGTCCCTGTCCGGACTGCTCAAGCACGTCGCGGAGACCGAGCTGAACTGGCTGGACATGGCCCAGCAGCGGCCGCGCTCCATCCAGCGGGACGAGAGCACCTGGCACCTCAGCTTCCGGCTGGAGGAGGGCGAGACGGTCGCCGGCATGCTCGCCTTCTACGACCGGGTGGCCCGGGAGACCGAGGAGTTCATCCGCGCGGTGCCCAGCCTGGACGACACCTTCCCGCTGCCCGCGGCGCCGTGGTTCCCGCCGCAGGCCCGGCAGTCCATGCGCTGGCTGGTGCTGCACCTGATCGAGGAGACCGCCCGGCACGCGGGCCACGCCGACATCGTCCGCGAGTCCCTGGACGGCCGGACCGCCTTCGCACTGGTCGACGAGGAGCGGGCGCTGCGCGAGAAGGAGGGGCAGCAGGGCGCGGACGCCGCCGGGCAGTAGCGTGCTGACCGCAAGGTCACGTCCGGGGACGAGGAGAGCGCTGAGCGATGTCGGCGATCCGGCTGCTGGTACTGGGAGCCGTGCGGCAGCACGGCCGGACCCACGGCTACCAGGTGCGCAACGACCTGGAGTACTGGGGAGCCCACGAGTGGTCGAACGCCAAGCCGGGATCGATCTACCACGCGCTGAAGCAGATGGCGAAGCAGGGACTGCTGCACGCGCACGAGACCGCGCCCAGCACGGCCGGCGGCCCGCCGCGCACGGAGTACGAGCTGACGGACGCCGGTGAGGCGGAGTACTTCGCGCTGCTGCGGGCCGCGCTCTCCCGGCACGACCAGAAGCTGGACGTGCTGAGCGCGGGCATCGGCTTCATGGTCGACCTGCCGCGCGAGGAGGCGGTGGCCCTCCTGCGGGAGCGGGTGCGCGACCTGGCGGCCTGGCGCGCCGAGGTCACCGGGCACTACGTCCCCGAGGACGGCCCGGAGCAGCTCGGCCACATCGGCGAGATCATGAACATGTGGGTGCACGCCGCGGACACCGGGGTGGCCTGGGCCCGCTCCCTGATCGCCCGCATCGAGGGCGGTGCGTACGTCTTCGCGGGCGAGGGCGAGCCGTTCGTCGGCGTGCTCCCGGAGGGCACGGAGAACCCGTTCGCCGACAAGCCGCCCTTCCGGCCCGGCGGCTGAGGCAGGCCCCGCCGCCCCGCCGCCCGGCCGGTACGGAACCTCCGGCTCAGCCCGTCCCGGCCATCGACAGCTTGGCCGCGAAGCCCAGGAAGGCCGCGCCGGCGCCAGCGGTCAGCCCCGCGGTGAGGCGGCGGCGCTTGCGGAAGGTGGCCGCCAGGTACGTACCGCTGAAGATCAGGATCGACAGGTACGTGAGGCTGAACAGCTGGGCCCACGCGCCGAGCGCCAGGAAGGACAGCGTCTGGTGCGCGTAGTGCGGGTCGACGAACTGCACGAAGAAGGAGATGAAGAACAGGATCGCCTTCGGGTTGAGCAGGCTCACCACGAGGGCGCGGCGGTACGGCCGCTCGGTCTCCTCCTTGGGCCGCGCCCCGGCGCCCTCCTCGGCGGCCTTGCGGGCCTCCCGGCCGCGCCACATCGCCACAGCGCCGCGCAGCATTCCGATCGCCAGCCAGGTCAGATAGCCCGCGCCCGCGAACTTCACGATCCCGAAGGCCAGCGGGCTGGCCTGCAGCAGCGACGCCACGCCGCCGGCCGAGAGCGTCATCAGCACCGTGTCGCCGCACAGCACGCCGGCGGCCGCGCGATAGGCCACCTTCGGGCCGCGCCGCGCCGCCACCGAGACGACGTACAGCGAGTTCGGGCCCGGCAGCAGAATGATCAGCGCGAGGCCCGCGAGGTACGTCGGAAGATCGGTTATCCCCAGCATGGGCGAAGGATGCCATCCGCCGGCGGGACGGCTCATCCGCTTTCCGGAATGCGGACGCCGGGCTCCGGCGAGCGGCGGGCTTGCACCTCACGCGACGTGAGGAGCCATCGTGAGGGGCGTACCGAGGAGGGAGCGGAGATGACGTACTCCGTGGGACAGGTCGCCGGGTTCGCCGGCGTCACCGTGCGCACCCTGCACCACTACGACGAGATCGGACTGCTCTCGCCGAGCGCGCGCAACCGTGCGGGACACCGGCGTTACGACGACGCCGACCTCGACCGGCTGCAGCGGATCCTGTTCTACCGGGAGCTCGGCTTTCCGCTCGACCAGGTCGCGGCCCTGCTCGACGACCCGGAAGCGGACCCGCAGGAGCACCTGCGGCGCCAGCACCAGCTGCTGACCGCCCGGATCGAGAAGCTGCAGAAGATGGCCGCGGCCGTGGAGACCGCGATGGAGGCACGCAGGATGGGCATCAACCTCACCCCCGAGGAGAAGTTCGAGGTCTTCGGGGACCACGACCCGGACCAGTACGCCGACGAGGTCCAGCGGCGCTGGGGCGACACCGAGGCGTACAAGGAGTCGCAGCGGCGCGCCGCCGGCTACACCAAGGAGGACTGGAAGCGGCTGACCGCTGAGCTCGACGCGATCCACGGCCGGATGGCCGAGCTGCTGGCACAGGGGGTGCCGGCCGGTTCCGAGGCGGCGATGGACGTCGCGGAGGAGCACCGGACCTTCATCTGCCGGCGGCACTACGAGTGCTCGCACGAGCTGCACAGCTGTCTCGGCGAGATGTACGTCGCGGACGAGCGGTTCGCCGCGATGTACGACGGGATCCGGCCGGGGCTCGCGGTGTACATGCGGGACGCCGTGCTGGCGAACGCGGCACGCCACTCCTGAGGGCCGCGCCCGGGGGCACTCCCGGGGAGGGTGTGGCGCCGCTCACGAGGGGTACCCAGTCGTCCGGCCGGGCGCGGAACGGCCCGGCCGGACAGCTGGAACCAAGGGGCGGCACACGGCGTTGATAGCTTTGGGCCGCACAATGCGCCTGTACCCCGCATTCCGCGACTGCCCGATCCGGCGCCCTCGACCCAGGAGCCCTGCACACCGTGAACACCCTCGCGCTCGGCCCCCAGTGGCTGGACCCGGACTACCTGATCGGCACGTTCGGCCTGCTCGGCGTGCTGGTCATCGTCTTCGCGGAGTCCGGCCTGCTGATCGGTTTCTTCCTGCCCGGCGACTCCCTGCTGTTCACGACGGGCCTGCTGGTCACGGCGGGCAAGCTGGACCGGCCGCTGTGGCTGGTGTGTCTGCTGATCGTGCTGGCCGCGGTCCTCGGTGACCAGGCGGGCTACCTCTTCGGGCGGAAGGTGGGGCCGTCGCTGTTCAAGCGGCCGGACTCCAAGCTCTTCAAGCAGGAGAACGTCGAGAAGGCGCACGAGTTCTTCGAGAAGCACGGCCCGAAGTCCCTGATCCTGGCCCGTTTCGTGCCGATCGTGCGCACGTTCACGCCGATCATCGCGGGCGTCAGCCGGATGAACTACCGCTCCTTCATCACCTTCAACGTCATCGGCGGCACGCTGTGGGGCGCGGGCGTGACGCTGCTCGGCGCGGCGCTGGGCGGCATCGAGTTCGTGCACAAGAACATCGAGGCGATCCTCGTCCTCATCGTGCTGATCTCCGTCGTGCCGATCGCCATCGAGTACCTCCGCGGCCGCAGCAAGGCCAAGAAGGCGGCAGCGGAGGGCGCGGAGCCGGCGACGTCCGGCCCGGTCGCGGGCGGCCCGGCGGACGCCACCCAGCCGATGCCGCGCCTGCCGCACGACGGCGGGGAGCGCGCTCCGTACGGCGCGCCGGACAGCCGGCAGCAGGCCCCCTACGGCGGCCGGGACGGCCACGCCGCCTCCCCGTACGGCGGCGGCCAGGAGCAGCCCCCCTACGCCCAGGAGCAGCCCCCGTACGGCCACCAGCAGCAGCCGTACGGCCGTCAGGAGCCGCCCTACGGCGGGGAACAGGCGTCGTACGGCGGGGACCAGGCGTCCTACGGCCAGGGTCGGCCGGGCTACGACCAGGGGCAGCAGGGGTACGGCCGGCCGCAGGACCCGTACGGCCGGGGCGGGGCGCAGGGCCAGGCGCCGTACGGCGGTCAGCAGCCCTCCTACGGGCAGCAGGCGCAGCAGCCTCCGTACGGCGGTCAGCAGCCCCCGCGCGCGCCCTACGGACAGCAGCCGCAGCAGTCCCCGCAGGCGCCGTACGGCGGCCGGCCGGAAGACGCTCCGTACGGCGGTCCCGCGCAGCAGGGGGACCGGCCGGAGCAGTATTATTCTCAGCCGCAGCAGCCTCAGCAGGGGCCGCAGCAGCCGCACCCGCAGGACCAGCAACAGCCCCCGGGTGACGGCCGCCGTGGCCGCCACGCCAAGCGCTGACCGGCTGCGCACCCTTCATCCCGTACCGCACCGCCCTCCGGCGTCCCTGCCGCCTCCGCACGCCGCGGAGCGGCCCAGGGGCGCCTTCACGGCGTCCAGGGCGGCTTTTTCACCCCCCATCACCACCACCCGAACCCCCGCCCCGCGCGCCACGGGCGGCGATCAGGCATGGTGTCACTTGACGACGGACGGCAGAGGCGCACGAGGAGCGAGGAGCAGTGGCGTCGGACGCGGAGTCCTTCGAGGACCGCAAACCACAGACGGACGAGGCGCGGAGCGCGTTCACTCCGCCGCTCGGCGTGCCCTACCCCCCACTCCCCGATGACGAGCACCCCACCTCGGAGTTCACCGTCCCCGAGGGGATGCGGACCGAGGCGCCGGCCGAGCCGGAGGGCTCGGCGTTCGCACCGCCGGGCAGCGGTGCGGCCGGCGGTGGCGGCGAGTCCACCACCACGGGCACCCACCAGCTCCCCACCACGCCCGCCGGCTGGCCCGCCTTCACCCCGCCCCAGGGCATACCGGTCATCAGCCTGACCAAGGACGTCCCGTGGCAGGACCGGATGCGCACGATGCTGCGGATGCCGGTCACCGAACGCCCGGCCCCGGAGCGGATCGAGCGCGCCGACGAGTCGGGCCCGGCCGTGCCTCGCGTGCTCGACCTGACGCTCCGTATCGGCGAGATCCTGCTCGCGGGCGGCGAGGGGGCCGAGGACGTCGAGGCCGCGATGTTCGGCGTGGCGCACGCGTACGGTCTGGAGCGTGTCGAGCCGACGGTGACCTTCACGCTGCTGTCGATCTCGCACCAGCCGTCGCTGGTGGACGACCCGGTCACGGCGAGCCGCACGGTCCGCCGGCGCGGCGTGGACTACACCCGGCTGTCCGCGGTCTTCCGGCTCGTCGACGACATCACCTCCGAAGGCATCACGCTGGAGGAGGCGTACCGCGGCCTCGCCGAGATCCGGCGCAACCGCCACCCGTACCCCAGCTGGGCCCTGACCGTGGCGTCGGGCCTGCTGTCCGGCGCGGCGAGCATGCTGGTCGGCGGCGGGGTGACGGTGTTCTTCGCGGCCGCCATAGGGTCGATGCTCGGCGACCGGCTGGCCTGGCTGGCGTCCGGGCGCGGGCTGCCGGAGTTCTACCAGTTCGTGGCGGCGGCGATGCCGCCGGCCGCGATGGGCGTGGCGCTGAGCATGGCCGACATCGGCGTGCCGGCGTCCGCGGTCATCACCGGTGGCCTCTTCGCGCTGATCCCGGGACGGGCCCTGGTCTCGGGCGTGCAGGACGGCCTGACGGGTTACTACATCACCGCCGCGGCCCGTCTGCTGGAAGTCGGCTACCTGATCGTCGGCATCGTCATCGGCGTGCTCGGCGTGCTGTACATCGGTGTCCAGGTCAGCGCCCGCACGCTCAATCCCGAACAGGCGCTGGGCACGTACGACGAGCCGGTGCCGCAGACCATCGCGGCGCTGCTGCTGGCGCTGGCCTTCTGTGTGCTGCTCCAGCAGGAACGTCACACCGTGCTGTTCGCGACCTTCAACGGCGGCGTGGCCTGGGTGGTGTACGGCGTCCTGGTGCACGCCAAGGTCCACCCGGTGGTCGCCACCGTGGTCGCGGCGGGCCTGGTCGGCCTCTTCGGCCAGCTGCTGTCCCGGTACCGCTACGCCTCGGCGCTGCCGTACGTCACGGCCGCCATCGGCCCGCTGCTGCCCGGTAGCGCGACGTACTTCGCGCTGCTCAACTTCGCGCAGGGCCATCTGGACCCCGGCATCTCCTCGCTCATCAAGGCGGTCTCGCTGGCCCTGGCCATCGCGGTCGGGGTGAACCTCGGTGCCGAGGTGGCCCGCCTCTTCATCAAGGCCCCGAGCGGCGAGGAAGCGGCCACCCGCCGCGCAGCGAAGCGCACCCGCGGCTTCTGACGCAGCCGGAATCAAGCCGGTCCTGGGGGCACCTCCCGGTGGTGGCCGGGGAGCCTCAGGACATCCTGTACACCGATGGGCGGGCACCCGCGGGTGCCCGCCCATCGGTACTGCCCGCCAGCAGCCCGGTTCCGGTCGGAAAACCGAGCCGAACAGGCTCAGTGGCTCAGTGCTTGCCGCCCTGCGCCTCCAGGCGCTTGAACGAGGCCTCGATCTCGGCCTCGGCCTCGCTGCGGCCGACCCAGTTGGCGCCCTCGACGGACTTGCCGGGCTCCAGGTCCTTGTAGACCTCGAAGAAGTGCTGGATCTCCAGGCGGTCGAACTCCGACACGTGGTGGATGTCGCGCAGGTGCTCCACGCGCGGGTCGCTCGCCGGGACGCACAGCAGCTTGTCGTCGCCGCCGGCCTCGTCCGTCATGCGGAACATGCCGATGGCGCGGCACTTGATGAGGCAACCCGGGAAGGTCGGCTCGTCCAGGATGACCAGCGCGTCCAGCGGGTCGCCGTCCTCGCCGAGGGTGTTCTCGACGAAGCCGTAGTCCGCCGGGTAGCTGGTCGAGGTGAAGAGTCGACGGTCCAGGCGGATCCGACCGGTCTCGTGGTCCACCTCGTACTTGTTCCGCGAACCCTTCGGGATCTCGATGGTGACGTCGAACTCCACGGGTGGCTCCTCCATGATCAACACATACGTCTGGTGATTAAGTGTCCCCCACGCAGGTGTGTGGTGGCGAAAGGGGCTGGGTCCAAAGTGCCTGAGACCAGGTCGTGGCAGGTCAGGTGGGTCGGCCGGTGCCGGTCCTGCATACGGGCGACAGCCGGCGTGGGCCGGGGCGCCGCACAGTTCGCCGCCGACGAGTGGTACTTCGCGCGCAAGTGGTGGCGGCAGACTCCTGTCCAGCGGAAACGCACGTGGCAGGTGACGGCGGGGTCCGCCGTCGCCGGTCTCGCGGTGGCGGCCGGAGCGGTGGCTGCGGCCGGTCCGTGGGACTCCGGCCAGCGTACGGCCGAACGGGCCCGCGCCGCCCGTTGGGACGGCAGGGGTGGCGAGCGTCACGGCGACGGACCCGCGGCACCCGGCGCCGCACCCGTCCTGGCGGCCCTGGGCGCCCCCGTGAAGGGCGGCGGGGACGGCGCGCCGCCGCCCACCGGCGACGGCCTCGCCGACGCCCTGGCGCCCCTCCTGAAGGCTCCGGCGCTGGGCCCCGTGCGCACCGCCTCGGTCGTGGACGTCGCCACCGGCCGCGAGGTCTTCGCCAGCCGTCCGGCCCGGCCCGCCACCCCCGCCTCCACGATCAAGCTGGGCACCGCCGTGGCCGCCCTCACCGCCCTCGGGCCCGACCACCGCTTCACCACGAAGGCCGTGCAGGACGGCCGCACGAAGGACGGCACCCCGAGGGTCGTCCTGGTCGGCGGCGGCGACCCCACCCTGACCGCGCGTACGCCCGGGCGGGGCACGCCGGCCGCGCAGCGCCCCGCGGCCCTCGGCGACCTCGCCGCCGACACCGCACGCGCCCTGAAGAAGCACGGCACGAAGAAGGTCACGCTCCGTTACGACGACTCGCTGTACGAGGGAGCGGCGCTGCACCCGATCGGCCCCAACGAGAACCTCGCGCCCGTCACCGCGCTCACCGCCGACGAGGCCCGCCTGGACCGCAGCGACCACGGCCCCGCGCCCCGCGCCACCGACCCGTCCGCCGAGGCCGCCCGCGCCTTCGCCGACGACCTGCGGGCCCACGGCATCCAGGTGACCGGGCGGACTTCGGACGCCGAGGCCCGCCGCACCGCCACCCGGCTGGCCGCGGCGCCCTCCCTGCCGCTCTCCTCCATCGTCGAGCGCATGCTCACGCACAGCGACAACGACATCGCCGAGCAGCTGGCCCGCCAGACCGCCGTGGCCACCGGGCAGCCCACCACCTTCAGGGGCGGCGGCCGCGCCGTGCAGCGCACCCTCGGGCAGCTCCGCGTCCCCGTGGCGAAGACCGTCTTCGCCGACGGCAGCGGCCTGGACCGCGACGACCGGGTCTCGGCCCGCCTCCTCTCCCGTGTGCTGCTGCTCGCCGCCGCACCGGACCACCCGGAGCTGCGCCCGGTCCTCACCGGCCTCCCCGTGGCCGGTTTCACCGGCACCCTGGAGGCCCGGTACGCCGACGAGGCCGCGGGCGCCGGGGCCGTACGCGCCAAGACCGGCACGCTCACCGGGGTCAACACGCTCGCCGGCACCGTCGTCGACGCCGACGGCCGGCTGCTGACCTTCGCCTTCATGACCAATGGCGCGGGCGACGGGAGCGCGGCCCAGCAGTCCCTGGACCGGCTCGCCTCGGCGGTGGCCAACTGCGGCTGCCGGTGACCGCCGCGCGTCCGGCTGGGGCGGCCGGGTACGGCCGAGCGCCGCGAATCGGCTACCCCCTGCCCGGGCACACCCGTACCGTGAAGTCATGACGAGCATCGGTGGTGCCGAGATGGTCGACTGGAATCTCGCGGTGACGACCGCTTCCCGCTTCGTACGGCCAGGCCCTGAGGTGAGCCGCGACGAGGCCCGCGCGGTCGTCGCCGAGCTGCGCCGGCACGCCAGGGCCGCCGAGGAGCACGTGCGTGCCTTCACCCGCATGACGCCGCCCGGGAGCGAGGGTGCGGCGGCGTACGACACGCCCGTACTGGTGGTGGACCGGCCCGGCTGGATCCGCGCCAACGTGGCGGGCTTCCGCGCCGTTCTGAAGCCGCTGCTGGAGAAGATGCAGGAGCGCCGCTCCTCGATCCCCGGCGGCTCGGTGATGGGTGCGGTCGGCGGCAAGGTGACCGGCGTCGAGCTGGGCATGCTGCTGTCGTTCCTGGCCTCGCGCGTGCTCGGCCAGTACGAGACGTTCGCGCCGCCCACCCGTGACCTGCCGGCGGGCGCCAAGGGCGGCCGGCTGCTGCTCGTCGCGCCGAACATCGTCCACGTCGAGCGCGAGCTGGAGGTGGCGCCGCACGACTTCCGGCTGTGGGTCTGCCTGCACGAGGAGACGCACCGTACGCAGTTCACCGCGGTGCCCTGGCTGCGCGACCACATCGAGGGCGAGGTGCAGGCGTTCCTCGCCGAGACCGAGATCGACCCGGGCACGCTCCTGGAGCGGCTGCGCGAGGCCGCCCAGTCGCTCGTGGGCGCCAGGCCCGAGGGCGAGGCGGGGGAGGACGGCGGCCGCAGCATCGTCGACCTCGTGCAGACCAGGGCGCAGCGCGAGATCCTCGGCCGGCTGACCGCCGTGATGTCCCTGCTCGAGGGGCACGCCGACTACGTCATGGACGGTGTGGGCCCCCAGGTCGTGCCGTCGGTGACCGAGATCCGGGAGAAGTTCCAGCAGCGCCGGGCGAGCGGTGCGGGGCGGCTGGACCAGGCGCTGCGCAAGCTGCTGGGCCTGGACGCCAAGCTGCGCCAGTACCGGGACGGCGAGCGCTTCGTACGGGCCGTCGTCGACGAGGTCGGCATGGACGGCTTCAACCGCGTATGGACCTCGCCGAACACCCTCCCGACCAAGCAGGAGATCGCCAAACCGGCGGACTGGGTCGCGCGGGTGCACCGCAAGACGGACGGTGCGCCCTAGGCATACGGACCGGCGTGACCGCGCCCTGGGACGAAAGAACGCCCCCTCAATCACCCTTCTGAGGGACCGTGGCTCGGGGAGAGGCGTGCAATGCTCGGGTAACCGCTCGTCTCTGTCACCATCGAGACACTCTGAGTGACAGCCCCGGGGGTCGCCCGGCGCGACCCCCGGCGCCCGCACCCCGAGATGCTCCGGTGGACCGGACGGCACGCGCCGCCCGGCCCGAGGCTCCCCCAGCTGAACGATTGGAAACGGACATGGGTCCCCATCCAGCGGTCGCCGCGATACGCCTGGCGGTCCGCCGCGTACTCCACGACGTCCTGACGTCCCACAGCCGGCGGTCCGGCCCCGATGCGCCGCCTCCCCTGGTGCTCGCCGCCTGTTCGGGCGGCGCCGATTCCATGGCGCTCGCCTCCGCGCTCGCCTTCGAAGCCCCGCGCCTCGGCGTCCGTGCCGGCGGCATCACGGTCGACCACGGCCTCCAGCCCGGCTCCGACACCCGTGCGGCGGAGGTCGTCCTCCGGATGCAGGCGCTCCGGCTGGACCCGGCCGAGGCCGTCGCCGTCGAGGTCGGCCGGGACGGCGGCCCCGAAGCGGCCGCCCGCGACGCCCGGTACGCGGCCCTGGACGACGCCGCCCGGCGGCACGGCGCGGACGCCGTCCTCCTCGGCCACACCCGTGACGACCAGGCCGAAACCGTCCTCCTCGGCCTCGCGCGCGGCTCCGGTACCCGCTCGCTGTCCGGCATGGCCGCCGTCTCCGGCACCGACGGCCGCTACCGCCGCCCCTTCCTGGGGATCGACCGGCAGACCGCCCGCAAGGCCTGCCTGATCCAGTCGCTGCCCGTGTGGGACGACCCGCACAACACCGACCCCTCCTTCACCCGCTCGCGCCTCCGCCACGAGGGCCTGCCCGCCCTGGAGAAGGCCCTCGGCAAGGGCGTCGTCGAAGCCCTCGCCCGGACGGCCCAGCTCTCCCGCGACGATGCCGACGCGCTGGACTCCTGGGCCGTCGAGGCCGAGAGAGGTGTGGCCGACGCCACCGGCGCGCTGGACGTCGCCGCGCTCTACGCGCTGCCCGCCGCCGTCCGCCGCCGAGTGCTCCGCCGCGCCCTCTTGCGCGCCGGTTCACCTGCTGGTTCGCTCTTCGCCCGGCACATCGAGGAGGTCGACCGGCTGATCACCGCCTGGCGCGGCCAGGGAGCCATCGACCTGCCCGGGCTGGTGGGTGTGCGACGGCAGGGTGGCAAACTGGTCATCCGGCAGGGCTGAGCCGCGCGGGGTCGCCCGGCCGGACGAGTCTCATGACACCGAACCGAGCGAGAGTGGCACGGGTGGACGACAAGGACATGGGTTCCGACCTTCAGTCGGTGCTCATCACCAAAGAAGAGATCGACGCGAAGCTGGCCGAGCTGGCCGCGAAGATCGACGCGGAGTACGCGGGCAAGGAGCTGCTCATCGTCGGCGTCCTGAAGGGCGCCGTGATGGTGATGGCGGACCTGGCGCGTGCGCTGTCCACCCCCGTCACGATGGACTGGATGGCCGTGTCGTCGTACGGCGCGGGCACCCAGTCCTCGGGTGTGGTCCGGATCCTCAAGGACCTGGACACCGACATCAAGGGCAAGCACGTCCTGATCGTCGAGGACATCATCGACTCCGGTCTCACGCTGTCCTGGCTGCTGTCGAACCTGGGCTCGCGCGAGCCGGCCTCGCTGGAGGTCTGCACCCTTCTGCGCAAGCCGGAGGCGGCCAAGGTGGACATCGACGTGAAGTGGATCGGCTTCGACATCCCCAACGAATTCGTGGTGGGTTACGGCCTGGACTTCGCCGAGAAGTACCGCAACCTGCCCTTCGTGGGCACGCTCGCGCCGCACGTCTACGGCGGCTGACGCCTCGTCGGCAGCGTCGGAAAGGGCCCGGAAAGCCCCTCGCGACGGACGGCGGGAACCCTTGGCGGTCTCCCGCCGTTGGAGCAGGGAGGGCGGAATCCAGCTCGCATTGTTCACCACGGGCAGCGGCGTCGGGTGACAATGCTGGGGTACCGTCCGAAGGTCAGTCTTTTTCGGGCCAGTAATACACCGTACGCACGACCAGACCTCCCCGAGGGCTGGAGTGCCTCACTGTGGCAGGAGGGACGGGGCCTCAAGGCTCCGTATGGATGGACGTGAAGCGATACTTCCGTGGGCCGGTCATGTGGATCGTGCTGGCCGTCCTCGCCGTGGTCGTGTTGATGCAGGTCGTCAGTTCGTCCGGCGGCTACAAGACGGTGGACACCGGTCAGGTCGTCAAGGCGATCACGGACAACAAGGTCAAGTCCGCCGAGCTGACCACCGGCGACGAAATGAAGATCAAGGTCGAGCTCTCCGGCAACAACAAGGTCGAGGGTTCCGACAAGATCCAGTCGAGCTACATCGGCGACCAGGGCGTCGAGCTCGCCAAGACCCTGCAGGCCAAGTACCAGACGGGCGACATCAAGGACGGGTACACCGTCTCGCCGCAGAAGCAGAGCCCCTTCGTGGGCATGCTGCTCTCGCTGCTGCCGTTCGTGCTGATCGTCGTCGTCTTCCTGTTCCTGATGAATCAGATGCAGGGCGGCGGCTCCCGGGTCATGAACTTCGGCAAGTCCAAGGCGAAGCTCATCACCAAGGACACCCCGAAGACGACGTTCTCCGACGTCGCCGGGTCGGACGAGGCCGTCGAGGAGCTCCATGAGATCAAGGAGTTCCTGCAGGAGCCGGCGAAGTTCCAGGCCGTCGGCGCCAAGATCCCCAAGGGTGTGCTGCTGTACGGCCCGCCCGGTACGGGCAAGACGCTGCTCGCGCGTGCCGTCGCGGGCGAGGCGGGCGTGCCCTTCTACTCGATCTCCGGCTCCGACTTCGTCGAGATGTTCGTGGGTGTCGGCGCCTCGCGTGTCCGTGACCTCTTCGAGCAGGCCAAGGCGAACGCCCCGGCGATCGTCTTCGTCGACGAGATCGACGCCGTCGGCCGGCACCGCGGTGCGGGCCTGGGCGGTGGCCACGACGAGCGCGAGCAGACGCTGAACCAGCTGCTCGTCGAGATGGACGGCTTCGACGTGAAGGGCGGCGTCATCCTGATCGCCGCCACGAACCGGCCCGACATCCTGGACCCGGCGCTGCTGCGTCCGGGCCGCTTCGACCGGCAGATCGCCGTCGACCGCCCCGACATGCAGGGCCGGCTGGAGATCCTCAAGGTCCACCAGAAGGGCAAGCCGGTCGCGCCCGACGTCGACCTCAGCGCTGTGGCCCGCCGTACGCCCGGCTTCACCGGCGCGGACCTGAGCAACGTCCTCAACGAGGCCGCGCTGCTCACCGCCCGCAGCGACAAGAAGCTGATCGACAACCACATGCTGGACGAGGCGATCGACCGCGTCGTGGCGGGCCCGCAGAAGCGGACCCGGATCATGTCGGACAAGGAAAAGAAGATCACCGCGTACCACGAGGGCGGCCACGCCCTGGTCGCGGCGGCCTCGCCGAACTCCGACCCGGTTCACAAGATCACGATCCTGTCCCGCGGCCGTGCGCTCGGTTACACCATGGTGCTGCCGGACGAGGACAAGTACTCCACCACGCGCAACGAGATGCTCGACCAGCTGGCATACATGCTGGGCGGCCGCGCGGCGGAGGAGCTGGTCTTCCACGACCCGACGACGGGCGCGGCGAACGACATCGAGAAGGCGACCGCCACGGCCCGCGCGATGGTCACGCAGTACGGCATGACCGAGCGGCTCGGCGCGATCAAGTTCGGCTCCGACAACTCCGAGCCCTTCCTGGGCCGCGAGATGTCCCACCAGCGCGACTACTCCGAAGAGGTCGCCGCACTGGTGGACGAGGAGGTCAAGAAGCTGATCGAGACCGCGCACAACGAGGCGTGGGAGATCCTCGTCGAGAACCGCGACGTGCTCGACAACCTCGTCCTGGCCCTCCTGGAGAAGGAGACCCTGGGCAAGGAGGAGATCGCCGAGATCTTCAAGCACATCGTGAAGCGCCCGTCCCGCCCCGCGTGGACCGGCTCCTCGCGGCGTACGCCCTCCACCCGCCCCCCGGTGCTCGCACCGAAGGAGCTGGCGGCGGCCAACGGCGCGACGAGCGTGACGCCGACCGTCTCGACGGAGAAGGTCGAGCACCCGGAGGACTCCGGCAGCAGCGAGAGCTGATCCGGCCGCCGGCCACCACACCGGCCCCGGAATGAATGCCGCGCCCCGCAGGTTTTAGCCTGGGGGCGCGGCATTCCGCGTTCGTAGCGGGGTGAAGAGGGAACGAGGCACCAGATGACCGACCCGGTGACGCTGGACGGCG
This sequence comes from Streptomyces sp. Ru73, assembly GCF_002920575.1. GTDB lineage: Bacteria > Actinomycetota > Actinomycetes > Streptomycetales > Streptomycetaceae > Streptomyces. Next base: position 104,035 of record NZ_PQSQ01000010.1, read on the forward strand.
TGGGCAAGATCGGCGAATTCGACGAGAAGCGTGCCGAGAACGCCGTGCGCGAACTTCTGATCGCGGTCGGTGAGGACCCCGACCGCGAGGGCCTGCTGGAGACCCCGGCGCGGGTGGCGCGGGCGTACAAGGAGATCTTCGCGGGGCTGTGGCAGAAGCCGGAGGATGTCCTCACCACGACCTTCGACCTCGGCCACGACGAGATGGTGCTGGTCAAGGACATCGAGGTGGTGTCCTCCTGTGAGCACCACCTGGTGCCGTTCGTGGGCGTCGCCCATGTGGGCTACATCCCGTCGTCCGACGGGAAGATCACCGGGCTGTCGAAGCTGGCCCGGCTGGTGGACGTCTACGCCCGCCGCCCCCAGGTCCAGGAGCGGCTGACCACTCAGATCGCGGACTCGCTGATGGCGATACTCGAGCCGCGCGGCGTGATCGTCGTGGTGGAGTGCGAGCACATGTGCATGACGATGCGCGGGGTGCGGAAGCCGGGGGCGAAGACGACCACGTCGGCTGTGCGGGGGCAGCTGCGGGATGCGGCTACTCGCGCCGAGGCGATGAGTCTGATCCTGGCTCGGTAGCGCTGCCGGGGGGCTTCGCCGTACGCCTCGCTGCCGCGGGGGCTTCGCCGTGCGGTGCCGGGTGCGGCGTCGTTTCGCCTGTGGCGGGCTTTGCCGCTGCGCGGGGCTTGATGGTGCGGGGCCGGGCCTCCGCGGTAGGGGGTCCGGACTGCTTCGCTTTACGTCCGGACCCCCCACCCGCTCCGGCCCGTCCCCTCCCGTCGGTGGTGGGTGGAAAAACGGGGGCTGAGCCGACTGGGTTGGTTCAGGCGCTCAGGCGGCTGCTCAGCCAGGTGAGGGCCGGGGGGATCTCACGGCGCCAGGTGTTGAAGTTGTGGCCGCCGCTTTCGAGGATTATCGAGGAGATCTCGGTGGGGGACTTGGTGCCCTCTATGAAGCGCATCGTGTCCTTGTAGTTGGCCTCGCCCTGCTTGCTGGTGGTGACCAGGAGGTTCACGGGCGGGGGCGGCAGGTGGCGCTGGCGCCAGAGCAGGTCGTTCTCGCGCTGGAGCCGGGCGTCGCCGCCGAAGAGGTCGCCGGTGGTCGGGTCTATCGGGGCCTTGTAGTAGCCGGACAGCGCGACGCCCGTCGAGAAGGCCTCCGGGTGGCGCATGGTCATCTTCAGGGCGCAGTAGCCGCCGGTGGAGTCGCCGATCACGCCCCAGTTCCTGGCCTCCGTACCGGTCCGGTAGTGCGCCGCGATGTCCGCGCGGAGCTCCTTGGTGAAGAACGTCTCGGTCTGCGGGCCGCCCGGTATGTCCATGCACTCGGTGTCGCGGGGCGGGGCGACCGTCGGGCGCAGCATGACCAGGATCGTCGGCTGCATCTTCCCCTTGGCGACCAGCCGGCGCTCGGTCTGCGGGTAGTGCAGCTTGGAGTAGAGCGCCTCGGCGGTGCCCGGGTAGCCGGTGAGGACCACGGCCGTGGGGAAGCGGCGGTGCGCGTTCTGCGGCTGGAAGTACTCCGGGGGCAGATAGACGTACGCCGGGCTGGTGATGCCGGTGTCGTCGCCCCGTACCAGTACCTTGTCCAGCCGGCCCGCGACGGCGGCCCGCCGGTTGTCGTGCGGCAGGCCGGTCCGCTCGACGCCCTGCCGTCCGGGGTCCGTGCCGTGCCGGCCGGTGGGATGGTCGACCACGACGCCGGCCTCGGTCTCCTGGCCGAAGAGGTCGGCCCAGGAAGCGTAGAAACCGAAAGCATTGTTGACCATCAGCCCCACCGAGGCGAAAAGGGTCAACTGGGTCGCCAGCAGCAGCCCGATCCGGCCCGTCACGGCACGCCAGGTACGGTGTGCGAGCCGCGGCCACAGCAGCACGGTGAAGGCGAAGAGTGCCACCGCGACCAGCACGGTGAGCAACAGAACGGTCTTACTGGTGAGATCCATGTCCACTTCCTGCCGGGCGGCCGGACGGCCGGACGCCTGATGGAACCCCGGGCCCTGAAGCGCCGTCCTACAGGGCGCGAATTGTCCAGGTAACGGCGACTGATGCTCCGCGTTCTGAACACCAGGCGACCTGAGGAGCGGGCGACGGGAAAGTGATGTCTGACAGGCTAGATGGCGAAAAGTCCGGACAGGTTGCGTGGCGCCGCGCACGCTGGGTGCGGGGGCCGCGCCCGGAAGCGGTGCCCACGGCCGTCGGCACGGCCTGCACGCTGATCGGTCTGCTCAACGTGGCGGCCGGGGTGTTCCCGCGCTTCCGGCACAGCCGCATGCACGCACTGGCGGAGGTGCTGCCGGGGGCGGTCAGCCCGCTGGCGGCGGCCGCGTCCATCGTGGTGGGCCTGTTGCTTCTGCTGCTGGCCCACGGCCTGAAGCGGCGCAAGCGGCGGGTGTGGATCGCGGCCGTCGCGCTGCTCCCGGTGGGGGCCGTGGCGCAGTTCGTGTACCGCCACTCCGTCATCGGCGCCGTGCTCTCGCTGGCGCTGCTGGCCTACCTCGTCCGGCACCGGCGCGAGTTCGCCGCGCTGCCGGACCCGCGCAGCCGCTGGAAGGCGCTGCTGAACTTCGTCGTGCTCGGGGGCGTGAGCATCACCCTGGGCATGGTGATCGTCAACTCCCATCCCGACCGCACCGTCGGCGACCCGTCGGTCTGGGCGGAGCTGGAGCACGTCGTGGTCGGGCTGTTCGGCTTCGAGGGCCCGGTGGCCTTCACCCACCACGTCGACTACACCGTGGGGTACTCCCTCGGCGCGCTCGGCCTGCTGACGCTGACCACCACCGCGTACCTCGCCTTCCGGCCCGAGCAGCCCGTCGCGCGGCTCACCGAGGAGGACGAGGACCGGCTGCGTGAGCTGCTGGCCAAGCACGGCCGCCGGGACTCCCTCGGCCACTTCGCGCTCCGCCGGGACAAGGGCGCCGTCTTCTCGCCCAGCGGCAAGGCGGCGGTCTGCTACCGGGTGGTCTCCGGCGTGATGCTCGCCAGCGGCGACCCGATCGGCGACGTCGAGGCGTGGCCCGGCGCGATAGAGCGCTTCATGGAGGAGGCCAGGGCGCACTCCTGGACGCCGGCCGTGATGGGCTGCTCCGAGACCGGCGGCGAGGTGTGGACCCGGGAGACCGGCCTGGACGCCCTGGAGCTGGGCGACGAGGCCATCGTGGACGTGGCGGACTTCACGCTGTCCGGGCGCGCGATGCGCAACGTACGGCAGATGGTCAAGCGCATCGAGCGGAACGGGTACGAGACCAAGGTGCGCCGGGTGGCCGAGCTGTCCCCGGAGGAGATCCAGGCGGTCCAGCGGGCGGCCGAGGACTGGCGGGGCACCGACACCGAGCGCGGCTTCTCGATGGCGCTGGGCCGGATCGGCGACCCGCGGGACGGCGACGCGGTGATCGCCACCGCGCACCGCGCGCCCGAGGAGGGCGAGGCCGAGGGCCCGTACGGGGACCTCAAGGCCGTACTGCACTTCGTGCCGTGGGGCGCGGACGGCATGTCGCTGGACCTGATGCGGCGCGACCGCAGCGCCGACCCCGGCATGAACGAGCTGCTGATCGTCGCGGCGCTGCAGGCCGCGCCGAAGCTGGACGTGGCCCGGGTGTCGCTGAACTTCGCGATGTTCCGCTCGGCCCTGGCCCGCGGCGAGAAGCTGGGCGCCGGACCGGTGCTGCGGACGTGGCGCGGGCTGCTGGTGTTCCTCTCGCGCTGGTTCCAGATCGAATCGCTGTACAAGTTCAACGCCAAGTTCCAGCCCCGCTGGGAGCCGCGCTTCGTGGTCTTCCGGAACACCCGCGACCTGCCGCGCATCGGCTTCGCCGCGATGCAGGCCGAGGGCTTCGTCCAGCTGGGGCTGCCCCTGCTGCGCCGGCGGCGCTCCGAGCCCGCCGCGCGGCCGTGCGCGCACCAGCACAAGGGGCTCCGCGGCGCGTCGGTCGAGCGGGCCGCCTGAGTCCGCGGGCGGGCGCGGTGACGTCCGGCGGCGGCCTCCGCGGCAGCGCGCGGAGCGGCGGACGGGCACGCACGCGGACGTACGGGCGTTCCCATACGTCCGCGTTCGCCCAGGTACGCCGGGTGCGCGCGGCGAGGAGCCCGGTCACAGCGCCTAGGCTGGAAGTATGAGTACCTTGCGTGGCCGGGTGGCCGGTCTTCCCGAGTGGGACCGGTGCGCGGTCATGGGCGTGGTCAACGTGACCCCTGACTCGTTCTCCGACGGCGGCGACTGGTTCGACACCGACCTCGCCGTCAAGCACGGCCTGGACCTGGTCGCCCAGGGGGCCGACCTGGTGGACGTGGGCGGCGAGTCCACCCGCCCCGGCGCCGCGCGCGTGGACGAGGCCGAGGAGCTGCGCCGGGTGATCCCCGTCGTACGCGAGCTGGCAGCGGCCGGCGTGGTGGTCTCCGTGGACACCATGCGGGCCTCCGTCGCCGAACGGTCGCTGGAGGCGGGCGCGCACCTGGTCAACGACGTCAGCGCGGGCGCCGCCGACCCGTCGATGATCCCCGTGGTGGCCGCGGCGAACGCGCCGTTCGTGGTGATGCACTGGCGCGGCCAGTCCGTCGACATGAACGACCGGGCGGTCTACGACGACGTCGTCGGCGAGGTCGTCGCCGAGCTGCGGACCGCCATGGACCGCGCGGTGGCCGGGGGCATCGACCCCGAGCGCATCGTGATCGACCCGGGGCTGGGCTTCGCGAAGGCCGCCGAGCACGACCTCGCGCTGGTCGCGGACCTGCAGCGGCTGCACGAGCTGGGCAGGCCCCTGCTGGTGGCCGCCTCGCGGAAACGGTTCCTGGGCCGTGTACTGGCCGGTTCCGGCGCCTCGGCCACGGTGCCGCCGGCCCGGGAGCGGGACGCGGCGACAGCGGCGGTCACCGCGCTGTCCGCGCGTGAGGGCGCCTGGGCGGTCCGCGTGCACGAGGTGCGCGCGAGCGCCGACGCGGTACGGGTCGCGCGGGCCGTGGAGGCCGCGCGTTCCGGTGCCCCGGGAGCGGCGTAGAACGGGGTCCGGCAGGGCACAGGGCAGCCAGGCGGCGCACGGGGCGCCCGGTGCACCGCCGCAGGAACGGATCCGTGCATGCCTGCACAAGTCCAGAAATACGCACGAGGACCACGACGGGAGCGGTGTGAGCGGATTGAGCCCACGTACGGACATCGAGCTGGTGGAGCAGGCCAACACCGCGTTCTACGAGGCCATCGAGCGCGGTGATCATGAGGCGATGTCCGAGCTGTGGCTGGACGGCCAGGTCAGTGTCGTGCATCCTGGCTGGCCGGTGCTGCGCGGCCGCAGCGAGGTGCTGCGCTCCTATGCGCTGATCATGGCGAACACCGAGTACATCCAGTTCTTCCTCACCGACGTGGAGATCGACGTGGTGGCCGACACCGCGCTCGTGACCTGCACGGAGAACATCCTCAGCGGCGGCCCCGCCGAGGAGGACGGCTCGGTGGGCCCGCTGATCGGGCAGCTGGTCGTGGCCACCAACGTCTTCCGGCGCACGGAGGACGGCTGGCGGGTCTGGTCGCACCACGGGTCCCCGGTCCTCGCCGACCGGGACGACGAGGACGACGAGGACGGCCCCGACGACGATGACGAGGGCGTGGGCGGGCTGCCGGGCGGCCTGTGAGCAGCGCGCCGGCTGTCAGCGGCCGGGGTCAGCCGGGTGACCGGTGGAGTACTCGTTCGAGCCAAGTCGTACCCGGGTAGGGGTGGGGCGCGGAGGCGCGGGGTAAGTGGCCGCGCGGACGGGGACCTGCCTGTGCGGCAGCTGTGCGGCGCGTCCGTCCGTGGCACCCGTGGGCGAGCGCTGTCGGTGTTCGCAGGTAGATTCGAAACCGGGTGGTGTTCCGGACGGTGTCCGGCGCGTGCCCGGTAATCCGACGATCAGTGGTACCAGTGGGAGTGATTCGCGTGGACCGTGTCGCGCTGCGCGGGCTGAAGGCCCGGGGACACCACGGGGTGTTCGCCCAGGAACGCGAGGCGGGCCAGGAGTTCGTCGTGGACCTGGTGCTCGGCCTGGACACCCGTCCCGCGGCGGCGACCGACGACCTCGCGAAGACCGTGCACTACGGAATCGTGGCGGAGGAGGTCGTGGCGATCGTCGAGGGCGAGCCCGTCGACCTCATCGAGACGCTCGCGGAGCGGATCGCGGCCCAGTGCCTGAAGCACCAGGGGGTGGAGGAGGTCGAGGTCGTCGTCCACAAGCCCGACGCCCCGATCACGGTCCCCTTTGACGACGTGACCATCACCATCACCCGGAGCCGAGTATGACCAGCAGTGACCCGACCGTACAGCCGGTGCCCGCTTCCGTGGTGGAGCAGGTCGACGCGGCGGACGTGACCCTGACCAACCCCAAATTCGCCGTGATCTCCCTGGGGAGCAACCTCGGCAACCGCCTGGAGACCCTGCAGGGCGCCGTCGACGCCCTGGAGGACACCCCCGGCGTGCGGGTGAAGGCCGTCTCGCCGGTGTACGAGACGGAGCCGTGGGGCGTGGAGCCGGGCACCCAGCCGTCGTACTTCAACGCCGTGGTGATCCTCAAGACGACGCTGCCGCCCGACTCCCTGCTGGAGCGCGGCCACGCGATCGAGGAGGCCTTCGAGCGGGTCCGCGACGAGCGCTGGGGCCCGCGCACGATCGACGTGGACATCGTCGCGTACCAGGACGTCGTCTCGCAGGACCCGGTGCTGACCCTGCCGCACCCGCGCGCCCACGAGCGCGCCTTCGTCCTCGTCCCGTGGCACGACATCGACCCCGAGGCCAAGGTGCCCGGGCACGGCCCCGTGGTGGAGCTGCTGGAGGCGGTGGGCCGGGAGGGCGTCGCGGCCCGCGCCGACCTGGAACTGCGGCTGCCCGAGTGATCGTTGTCCGTACGGCCCGCGAGGGCCCGTAGAGGGATGATGATCCGGTGGACATGATGGCCACCGCGCCCGCGTGGCGTGTGTGGTCGGGACGGTGTGAGGGGCGAAGAGCTCGGTGAAGCAGCTACGGATCAAAGTGCTGGTCGGGCTGTTCGTGGTGGCGGGTGTGCTGGCGTGGGCCGGCGCCCGTCTGTGGGACGCGCTCGGCAGCCTGCCCAGCGTGCCGCTGGCGGCTCCCATCGTGCTGGCGCTGATCGCCGCGGTGCTGGCGGCGACGGCCCTGTCGCTGCGCAGCCGGCTGAAGGCGCAGCGCGAGCGCGAGCCGGGCGCCAAGGGCGTGGAACCGATGATGGCGGCCAGGGCCGTGCTGTTCGGCCAGGCCAGCGCGCTGGTCGCGTCGCTGGTGAGCGGCATGTACGGCGGCGTCACGGTCTTCTTGCTGACTTCCGCTGCGGCGGCTCAGGGCCGCCCGAACCAGGCGGTGTACGCCGGCCTGGCGGTGCTCGCGGGCATCGCGGTGGTCGCCGCGGCGGTCTTCCTGGAGCGCGTCTGCAAGCTCCCGGACGATGACGACGAGGCGGGCGCGGCGGCGGCGTAAGGCCACGGCGGCGTAGCGCCAGGGCGGCGTAACGCCACGGAGGCGTAGCGCCAGGGCGGCGTAACGCCAGCGCCCGGTACGGCGGCCACGCGGGGGCGCGGCCGGCTTCGCCACGCCCCCTCTTTCCAGTGCACCCGACGTGGTGCGGGTGCGTCGTCGGCTCCCTCTGGGTAACCCCCGAGGTGGGGGAGTGCGGGGCTGCACCAGTAAGCGCAGCGCCTGTCCTCAGGCGTCCAGGACCGTTTCCAGGGCCACGTCCGCGCGGGAGATGTGGGCCGCGTCGGCCGTGGTCGAGCGGCGCAGGGCCTCGTGGAGGCGGCCCGGGGTGAGGACGCCGAGGAAGCGGTCGCCGTCCAGGACCGCGATCCAGCCCGCGTCGTGCTGCAGCATCGTGCTGAATGCCTGCTTCAGCGGCGCCCCGACCGGCAGCCATGCCTCCATGCGCCGCGCGTGCTCGCGGACCGTCCCGTCCGCCGCCGCCCGCCCCAGCGCGTCGGCGGCGACCCAGCCGTGCAGCCGGTCCTCGTGGTCCAGCACGACCGCCCAGCGGGCACCGTCAGCGGCCAGCCCGGCCAGCGCCCCGCCCACGGGGTCGTCCAGGTGGAGCACCGGCGGCTGTTCGAGGTCCCCGGTCTCGATCGGCGTGACGGACAGCCGCTTCAGCCCCCGGTCGGCGCCCACGAATTCCGCTACGTACGGCGTCGCCGGCGCACCCAGCACGGTCGCCGGAGTGTCGAACTGTTCGATGCGTCCGGACCCGTAGACCGCGATGCGGTCCCCGAGCCGTACCGCCTCCTCGATGTCGTGCGTCACGAAGAGGACCGTCTTGTGCAGCTCGGACTGCAGGCGCAGGAACTCCGTCTGCAGGTGCTCGCGGACGACCGGGTCCACCGCGCCGAACGGCTCGTCCATGAGCAGGACGGGCGGGTCGGCGGCGAGCGCGCGGGCCACGCCGACCCGCTGGCGCTGCCCGCCGGAGAGCTGCTCGGGGTAGCGGGAGCCGTACACCGACGGGTCCAGGCCGACCAGCTCGAGCAGTTCGGCGGCCCGGGCGCGGGCCTGCTTGCGCGGCCTGCCGAGCAGGTGCGGGACGGTGGCGGTGTTGTCGAGCACCGTCTTGTGCGGGAAGAGGCCGATCTGCTGGATGACGTACCCGATGCGCCGCCGCAGCTCGACCGGGTCGACGGTGGCGATGTCGGCGCCGTCCAGGAAGATGCGCCCCTCACTCGGCTCGATGAGGCGGTTGACCATCTTCATCGTCGTGGTCTTGCCGCAGCCGGACGGGCCGACGAGCGTCACGAGCTCGCCCTCCGCGACCTCGAAGGAGAGGTCGTCGACGGCGGTGGTGCCGTCCGCGTAACGCTTGGTGACGTGCTCGAAACGGATCATGCTTCCCCATTGTCGTCGGTCCGCCCGGGGCGGGATGAACGGGATGTTGCGAGTGGATGGCGGTCCGGGCCGATTGTCAGTGGCGGGGGATAGGGTCGCAGACAGTCACCGGATTTGTGAGAGAGCGGACGGGGGAGGTGACGTGGCGTGAGCACGCCCATGAGTTCTTACCCGGGCCCGGCGACGATCCAGGCCGCGGGCCCGCGGAGCTGCCTGCAGGCCAACGACTGGATCTGCGGCGAGTATCTGCGCAGCCGTGGCCAGGAGCTGGTGGACGCCACCGTCCAGCACATCTGGATCACCGCCCTCTCGGTGGCGATCGGGCTGCTGGTGGCCTTCCCGCTGGCGCTGCTGGCCCGGCAGCGGCGCGGTGCCGCCGGCCCGGTCCTCGGCTTCACGACGATTCTGTACACGGTCCCGTCGCTGGCCATGTTCGCGCTGCTGACCCCGGTGTTCGGGGTCTCGGCCGCGGTGGTCGTGACGGGCCTGGTGCTCTACTCGCTGACGATCCTGGTGCGCAACATACTCGCGGGGCTGCAGGCGGTCCCGGAGGAAGTGCGCGAGGCGGCCCGCGGGATGGGGTACGGCCCGCTGCGGCTGCTCTTCCAGGTCGAGCTGCCGCTGGCGCTGCCCGCGCTGATGGCCGGGCTGCGGATCGCCACGGTCTCGACGGTGGCGATGACGACGATCGGCGCGGTCGTCGGCTTCGGCGGCCTGGGCAATCTCATCGACAGCGGGATGCAGGGCTTCTTCAAGGCGGAGGTGCTGACCGCCTCGGTGCTGTGCGTGCTGCTGGCCCTGGTCGCCGACCTGTTGCTGGTGGGCCTCCAGCGGGCGCTGACGCCCTGGACCCGGGCCGGCCGGGCGGGGTCCAGGGGCGGTAAGTCCGGTCGTACGGGGGCCGGCAGTACGGGGACCGGTCGTACGGGCTCCGGACGGACCGGGCGGTACGGGCGCGAGCGGAAGGCGGTGGCCTGAGCCATGGACGCGATCACGGGTGCGTGGGACTGGCTCGGCTCGGCGGCCAACTGGGCCGGGGAGAACGGCGTCTGGCACCGCCTCGGCCAGCACGTGCAGCTGAGCCTGGTCTGCCTGGTCATCTCCTGTCTGCTGGCGCTGCCGGTGGCGCTGTACCTGGGCCACATCGGCAAGGGCGGCGCGCTGGCGATGAACCTCGCGAACGTCGGCCGTGCCGTGCCCACGTTCGCGGTGCTGGTGCTGCTGACGCTCAGTCCGCTGGGCAGGGCGGGGGACTGGCCGACGATCGTGGCGCTGGTGCTGTTCGCGGTGCCGCCGCTGCTGACGAACGCCTACGTCGGCATGCGGGAGGCCGACCGCGATGTGGTCGAGGCCGCCCGCGGGATGGGCATGTCCGGCCCGCAGCTGCTGCTCCGGGTCGAGCTGCCGCTCGCGTACCCGCTCATCATGACGGGGCTGCGGTCGGCGTCGGTGCAGGTGGTGGCCACGGTGACGCTGGCCGCGCTGGCCGGCGGCGGGGGGCTCGGCCGGATCATCACGGCGGGCTTCGGCAATTACGACACCCCGCAGGTGGTGGCCGGCGCGGTGCTGGTCGCCGGGCTGGCGCTGCTGGTCGAGGGGGTGCTGGTGGCGGTGGAGCGGCTGTGCGACCCGATGCGCGGCAAGCGGGCCGCGCGCACGGGCCGCCGCGGAATACGGGCCGCCCGCAAGGAGGCGCCGGCCGTGTGACCGGGCGTCATCGGAATTCTGACCGGGCGTCACCGGGCTTCTGGCCGGCCGCTACCGGCTGTCCGATCGGGCGTCAGGCGCCCGCGGCGGTGCCGGGCACTGCCGTTCCGGCCGCCCCTCTGGTGTACTCCACTGCTCGACCTCAACGAACGGACCGGCGGACGGCCGGCGGACCGCATCGACGACTGGATGGTGAAACCGATGAACAGCACGTCGCGTACCGGGCGGACGGCCCTCGTCGCGGGCACGGTGCTGGCACTGGCCGCGGGGCTCTCCGCGTGCGGCGGCCAGAGCCTGGAGGAAAAGGGCGGCAAGAGCGAGGGCGGGAAGGGCGCGATCGTCGTCGGTTCCGCCGGATTCACCGAGTCGCAGGTGCTCGCCGAGCTCTATTCCAAGATCATTTCCAATGCCGGGTACAAGGCGTCCGTGCAGACGCTGAAGAATCGCGAGCTCTACGAACCGGCCCTGGAGAAGGGCGAGATCGACGTCGTTCCGGAATACGCCTCCACGCTCGCCGATTTCCTCAACGCCAAGAAGAACGGCGCCAAGGCGAAGTCCGTCGCGTCCAGCGACGCGGACGAGACCGTTGCCGCACTGAAGAAGCTCGCCGAACCGCGCGGTCTGAAGGTTCTGCCGCACGGCTCGGCGACCGACCAGAACGCCTTCGCGGTCACCAAGGAATTCGCCGCGAAGCACAAGCTGAAGACCCTCTCGGACCTCGGCGACTCCGGCCAGAAGGTGAAGCTGGCGGCGGGCGAGGAGTGCGAGACCCGGCCGTACTGCCTGCCGGGCCTGAAGAAGACGTACGGCGTGGACGTCACGGGCATCGACCCCAAGGGCGTGGGCACCGTGCAGGCCAAGCAGGCCGTCAAGGACGGCACGGACCAGCTGGTCCTGACGACCACCACGGACGCCACCCTCGGCGGCTTCGGGCTCGTGCTGCTCAAGGACGACAAGCACCTGCAGAACGCCGAGAATGTGCTGCCGGTGGTGAATGCCAAGAGCGCCGGCGACCCCGCGATCGCGAGTGCGCTGGGCAAGCTCACGAAGGTCCTCACGACCAAGGACTTGATCGAGCTGAACCGTCAGGTCGACGCCGACCGGCGCAAGCCGGCGGATGTCGCGACGGCCTATCTGAAGGAGAAGGGGCTGCTCAAGAAGTAACCAGCGGGAAACGGATTGCCGGGCGGGGCCCCACCGGCCTCGTACGCACGGTAAATTTCAGGCCATGCCACGAGGACGCCACCGCCATTCCCCACCCCTGCACAGGCTTCTTCCCCCTTCGACGGTCGCCGGTGCGTCAATTGCCTGCGCCGCCGGAGCCTGGCTGGTCGGTGATGCGCTGGTGCTCCGGGTCCTGGTCGCCGGCGCGGCGCTGGCCGCGGTCGGCGGCGCCGTGCTGGCCCGCCGCTGGGACCGTACGGCCGGCAAGCGGGTCGCCGACCTCACCCGCGCCCGGGTCCGCGACGAATGGCGGACCGAGGAGCGCATCGCCGAGCTGGAGACGGACGTCGAGGAGGGCCGGGAGATCCGGGCCGCGCTGGAGACCAAGCTCCGCGCCAAGCGTGCCGAGCTGGCCCGGCTGCGGAACGAGCACGCCGCGCTGCTGCGCCGGTACGCCACGGCCGAGACCGAGCGGGCCAGCGCCCTGGAGGGCCGCCGCCGGCTCGCGATCGGGTCCACGGCCCCGGCCCGCGAGCTGACCACGGGCGACGCCGTGCCGGTGCCGGGCCTGACGGCCGTGGCACCCGCCGCTGTCGCGCCCGTCGCCGACGGCCGGGCGGCCGCCGGCATCGCGCCCGGCGCTTCCCCGGCCGCCGTCGGCGCCGCCGCTCACGGCCGCCGCGCCGCCACCGGGGCTGCCACCGCCACTGCCACGGCTCCCGCCGCCGCTCCCACCGCCGCCGACTTCCGCAAGGCGGACGAGGCGATGCTGCGGCTGACCGAGAGCGCCGCACGCCAGGAGGCCGCCCGCCGGGACGCCGCCCACCGCGCGGAGCGGGAGCGGGCCGAGCGGCAGCGTGCCGCCGAGCAGGCCCGTGCCGCCGCCCAGGTCCGTACGGCGGCGCAGGCCGCCCCCGGGCTGCGTCCGGTGCCGGCCGCGGCCGTCGCGCCGGCCCCGCAGAGCCGGCCGGCGCCGCGCACCACCGGTGGCTTCGACTTCTTCGGTACGGGCACCACCTCCCGGGCCGCCGTCACGGACACGGTCGCCGCCTCGGGCGCGGTCGCCGTGCCCAAGGACGCCCCCGCGGCGCCGCTGGAGGAGGACCTGGCCGACGTGGTGGGCGACGAGGCCGTGGCCGAGCAGTCGGCCCGCGCCGCGACGGCCCGGCGGACCGCTCAGCCGGGCGGGGACGCCGCCGCCGACGTGCCGGCGCCCGCCGCGGAGCCGGTCGCGGAGGAGGTCGCGGAGCCGGCCGCGCCCGAGGCCGCCGAGGCGGAAACCGAGCCCGCGCCGGAGGGCGAGTCCGATGCCGCGCCCGAGGGGCGTGCCGCCGGTGAGGTCATCGACCTGACCGCGCACGACGAGACGGAGCAGTTCGACGTCGCGGAGCTGCGCAGCGCGGCCTCGCAGTAGGCGGCGGTCGGCGTACGCGAACGCCCGCACCGGTCAGGGACCGGTGCGGGCGTTCCGCGTTTCAGGTACCGGGCCGGGTCGGGCGGCAAAGTTGTCCACACCCTGTGGACAACGCTGTTGGTGTTGGCCGGTACGTCACCCGGCGTACAGCGGACGACGCCCGGCCCGTCACCGCGGCCGCCGTCGCCCCGCCGCTCACTTGTCGATGTCGCCGACCACGAAGAACAGCGACCCCAGGATCGCGACCATGTCGGCGACCAGGGTGCCGGGCAGCAGCTCCACCAGCGCCTGGATGTTGTTGAACGAGGCGGAGCGCAGCTTGAGGCGGTACGGCGTCTTCTCGCCCTTGGAGACGAGGTAGTAGCCGTTGATGCCGAGGGGGTTCTCCGTCCAGGCGTACGTCGCGCCCTCGGGGGCCTTGAGCACCTTCGGGAGCCGCTGGTTGATCGGCCCCGGGGGCAGCTCGGCCATCCGGTCCAGGCAGGCGTCGGCCAGGTCCAGCGAGTTGTGCGTCTGCTCCAGCAGGCACTCGAAGCGGGCCAGGCAGTCGCCCTCGGAGCGGGTGACGACCTTGAGCGTGTCCTGCAGCTCCCCGTACGCCAGGTACGGCTCGTCGCGGCGCAGGTCGAAGTCGACGCCCGAGGCGCGGCCGATGGGCCCCGAGACGCCGTACGAGTGCACCGCCTCGGGGGTCAGGACGCCGACGCCGCGGGTCCGGCCGCGGAAGATCTCGTTGCCCAGCACCAGCCGGTCGAAGACGTCCATGCGCGAGCGGACCGCGGCCACCGCGTCCCGGGCGCGGCCGAGCCAGCCGGCGGGCAGGTCCTCCTTGAGGCCGCCGACGCGGTTGAACATGTAGTGCATCCGGCCGCCGGAGATCTCCTCCATGACGTTCTGCAGCTCTTCGCGCTCGCGGAAGGCGTGGAAGACGGGGGTGATCCCGCCCAGCTCCAGCGGGTAGGAGCCGAGGAACATCAGGTGGTTCAGCACGCGGTTCAGCTCGGCGAGCAGCGTGCGGGTCCAGACGGCACGCTCGGGGACCTCCATGCCGAGCATCCGTTCGACGGCCATCACGACGCCGAGCTCGTTGGAGAACGCCGACAGCCAGTCGTGGCGGTTGGCGAGCACGATGATCTGGCGGTAGTCGCGCGCCTCGAAGAGCTTCTCCGCGCCCCGGTGCATGTATCCGATCACCGGTTCGGCGTGGCTGATGCGCTCGCCGTCCAGTACCAGGCGCAGCCGCAGCACTCCGTGGGTGGAGGGGTGCTGGGGCCCGATGTTGAGCACCATGTCCGTGCTCTCCGCCGCACCGCCAATGCCGACCATCGTCTCCGTCATGGGGACAGTCTGACAGCTTCCGCTTCCGCGCCGACCGGCTGGACCAGCCAGTGGAAGGCGCCCAGGCCGCCCGGGTCGGTCAGCTCGGCGGCCTCCCCGGCGCCGCCGAGTGCCCGCAGGTAGGCGGCCGGGTCGGTGGTCGCGAGGGCCAGCGGGGGGCGGCTGCCGTCGACGCCCAGGGAGCGCAGCGCGGCCCGCTGGGTGAGCAGCAGCGCGCCGGTGCCGCCGGCCGCGGCGCAGGCGTCCAGCGCGACGTGCGCGGTGATGTCGCAGCCGCCGTCCGGCACGGGCGCCACCTCGCGGCCGTCACGGAAGCCGGTGAGCGTGCCGTAGGGCGGGCGGGCCTCCCGTACGTGCGCGTAGTCCGCGGTCACCGCGAATCCGCGGCGCAGCGTCCGTACGGCCCGCGCCCACGCGGCGTCCCGCGGCCGCCCGATCTCGGCGCGCGCGCCGGCCCCGGGGGAGGTGCCAAACGCGGGCCCCGAAGGCGCTTCGGCCGCGGGCCCTGAGGAGGCACCGGCCGCGGGCCCCGAAGGTGCTCGGGAGGCGGGCCCCGAGGAGGCGTCGGATGCGGCCCCCGAGGACGCTTCGGATGTGGCGGTCCCCGGAGAGGCGTCTGCCGCGCTCCCCAGGGGCCACCACTCCGCCAGCCACGCCGCGTCCTCGCCCGTCACCGGTTCGCCGAGGCGCTCGGCGCCGTCCGCGGGGCGCACGAGGACGCGGCGCGGTACGCCCTCCGGGTCCGTCTCCACGACGTCCACGGGAACGTTGTCCAGCCACTCGTTGGCGAAGACCAGGCCGGTGAGCGTCCCCGGCGCCGGCAGTTCGGCGAGCCAGGTGATCCGCGGGTCCAGCCCCTCGGGGCGGGGCGCCTTCTCGACGGCGTACGCGCGCAGCCGTCCGGGCAGGGCACCGGCCGTCCGCCCGCCGGAGCCGGCGTCCAGGGCGGCCAGGACGCCGCTGAGCAGCTCGCCGCGCCCGGCCCCGATGTCCAGGAGGTCCAGCCGCTCCGGGCGGCCCAGCGCCTCGTCCACGCGCTCCAGCAGCCGTGCCACGGCGCCCGCGTACTGCCGCGAGGCGTGCACCGAGGTGCGGAAGTGCCCGGCGGGCCCGGGGCCGTCCGCGCGCGTGTAGAAGCCGCCGGGCCCGTACAGCGCCCGTTCCGTCGCGTCCCGCCAGCCGCACCACTCGTTCGTCACCGCACCACGGTACGGGCGGCCGGGGTGCGCTCCGGCATCCACCTTGGGGAGTAGGAGGCGCGCACAGGATCGCTCCTTCGGTTGACCCGTACACCTATTACCGCTGCCTACGCTGGGTTACGTGCAGCGTCTCTACGACTTCTTCCGCAGGCACCCGACAGGTGTGGACACCTTCTGGGCGGTGCTGCTCCTCGGGGTCGCCGGGCTGTGGCTGACGTCGGGCTTCCTGCACGGCATCGGGCAGAACGCGGTGGGCCTGCTGGTCGTCCTGGCGCTGTGCACGGTGGTCGCGCTGCGTCGCCGGGCCCCGGTGAGGATGCTGCTGCTGGCGACCGCCGCTGGCGTGGCGCAGCTGGTCTTCGGGGTGGAGACCAACCCGGCGGACTTCGCGATGCTGGTGATCATCTACACCGTGGCGTGCGGCAACGTCCGCTGGGCCTCCCGGTACGCGCTGGTCGGCGGCGTCTGCGCGCCGGTGCTGTCCCGGCTCCGCTGGCGCGAGCCGGACCCGTACACCACGCTCTGGCAGGACGTGGTCGTCACCGTCTTCCTGGCCATCCCCTTCGTGCTGGCCTGGGTGATGGGCGACTCGCTGCGCACCCGCCGCGCCTACTGGGCGCAGCTGGAGGAGCGTGCCACGCGCCTGGAGAAGGAGCGGGAGACCCAGTCCCGGATCGCGGTGGCGGCGGAGCGCGCCCGCATCGCCCGGGAGCTGCACGACGTCGTCGCGCACAACGTGTCGGTGATGGTGGTGCAGGCCGACGGCGCCGCGTACGTCCTCAAGTCGGCGCCCGACCAGGCCCGGCAGGCGCTGGAGACCATCTCCGGCACCGGCCGGCAGGCGCTCGCGGAGATGCGCCGGCTGCTGGGCGTGCTGCGGACCGGAGAGGGCGCCGAGGGCGGCGAGTACGTGCCGCAGCCCGGCGTCGAGCAGCTGGCCGACCTCGTGGAGCAGGTACGCGGTACGGGCCTGCCCGTGGAGTTCACGGTCAGCGGTGAGGAACGGCCGCTGCCCAGCGGCGTGGAGCTGACCGCGTACCGCATCGTCCAGGAGGCGCTGACCAACACCCGCAAGCACGGCGGGCCCGGCGTCGGCGCGACCGTCAGCATCGTCTACGGGGAGGACAGCCTGGAGCTGCTCGTCGAGGACGACGGACGCGGCGCACGGCAGGAGTTGTACGACGAGGGCGGCGCCGACGGGCTGGGCCACGGCCTCATCGGCATGCGCGAGCGCGTCGGTATGGTCGGCGGCAGCCTGGACGCGGGGCCGCGGCCGGGCGGCGGCTTCCGTATCAGTGCCGTGCTGCCGCTCGCACCGGTGCGCTGACGGGCGCGCCACCCCAGGGAGCGCCGGCCCGGCGCACCCTCTTGTTGACCGATGCCCCGAAGGGACGGACCCCTGTCATGACCATCCGCGTGATGCTCGTCGACGACCAGGTGCTGCTGCGCACCGGCTTCCGGATGGTGCTGGCCGCCCAGCCGGACATGGAGGTCGTCGCGGAGGCGGGCGACGGGGTGGCCGCCCTGGAGGCGCTGCGGTCCACCCGGGTCGACGTGATCCTCATGGACGTGCGGATGCCGAACCTGGACGGCGTGGAGACCACCCGGCGGATCTGCGCGGACGGCACGGCGGAGGACGCGCCCAAGGTGCTCATCCTGACCACCTTCGACCTGGACGAGTACGCCTTCTCCGCGCTCAAGGCCGGGGCCAGCGGCTTCATGCTCAAGGACGTGCCGCCCGACGAGCTGCTGGCCGCCATCCGCGCGGTGCACAGCGGCGACGCGGTGGTCGCGCCGTCCACCACCCGCCGCCTGCTGGACCGCTTCACCCCGATGCTGCCGTCCGCCGCGCCCCAGGACGGCCACCCGGAGCTGGCACGGCTCACCGAACGGGAGCGCGAGGTGCTGCTCCTCGTGGCGCAGGGCCTGTCCAACGGCGAGATCGCCGCCCGCCTGGTCCTCTCCGAAGCCACGGTCAAGACGCACGTGGGCCGCATCCTCACCAAGCTCGAACTCCGCGACCGCGTACAGGCCGTCGTCCTGGCGTACGAGACCGGTCTCGTCCGGGCCGGGGGCTCGGCGGCCTGAGCCGGCGGACGGGGGCGGGCCCGCGCGGGCCCTGGGCGGGCAAGCGGCCCTACGCGGGCCTACGGCGCGGTACCACCGGCGCCGTCGGCCGCCGCCCCGCCGTTCGCGACCGCGTCGGTCAGCCGGTCGGCCAGGGCGGTGAGGCCGGGGCAGCGCAGGTCGTAGCGCGCGGGATCGTCGGGGCGGTCGGCGCCGGGGCGGCGTACGAGGGCGGTGCGGTATCCGCACTCGTGCGCGGCGTCCAGGTCCCAGGGGTGGGCCGCGACGAACAGGCTGTGCGCGGGCGCGACCGCCAGCCGGTCCATGGGCAGGCTGTAGACCGCCGGATCCGGCTTGTACGTCCGCAGCTCGTCGGTGGAGAGCAGACAGTGCCAGGTCAGGCCGCCGGCAGCCGAGAGGTCGGTGGCCTGCGCGAGGCCGGCGTTGGTGAGCGCCACGACGGCGAAGTGCCGGGCCAGCCGGGCCAGCGCGGCGGGCGCGTCCGGCCAGGGCCGCAGCCGGTGCCCCACCTGCGCGAGGTGCTCGAAGGTCTCGCCCGTCACCGCGGGCGCGCCGCCGGCCAGCAGCGCCTCCTCCAGGGCGCGGCGGCGCAGCGTGTCGTTGTCCTGCCAGGGCTCCTCGCCGTGCCGCACGCGCTCGACGAGGCCCGCGAGCCGCTGCTGCCACAGCTGCGCGGTGGCCCTGGCCGGCTCCCGGCCGGCGCCCGTCGCCGCGAAGGCGTCGGCCAGCTCCTGGGTCACCGTGCCGGTCTCGTCGACGACGGTGCCGAGCACGTCGAAGACCAGTGTCGTGATGTTGCCGGGGAACGCGGCAGCCGCGCGGGCCCCGCTGCGTGTCGATCCCTGTGGCACGTCCAGCCTTCTTCGGGTCGGGGTCTGCGTGCGGCCGAGAGTAGTGCCGCGGGCGGCCGGTGACGGGTATTCGTACGCCGTCGCCGCGGCAGTTCGTGTGCCGTGGCCGCGGCACCTGGGGGACCATGGAGGCGCAGCGCCGTACGGAACCGACCGCCGCTCCCCGAGGGAGGCACCGTGACCGACCGCAAGCCGCCGGGTGTCAGCTTCGAGACCTGGGTCGACCGCCAGATCAGGGAGGCCGCCGAACGGGGTGAGTTCGACGACCTGCCGGGCGCCGGAAAGCCCCTGACGGGGCTGAACAAGCCGTACGACGAACTGTGGTGGGTGCGGGAGAAGATGGCGCGTGAGGGCGTCTCTTACCTGCCGCCCACGCTCGCGCTGCGCAAGGAGGCCGAGGACGCGCGTGCCGCGGCGCGCGGCGCCCGCTCCGAGCGCGAGGTCCGGCGGCTCGTCGCGGAGATCAATGGCCGGATCCGGGAGGCGCTGCTGAACCCGCCGCCGGGACCGCCGCTGGGCATCGGCCCCCTCGACCCCGAAGAGGTCGTCGAGGAGTGGCGCGCGGCCCTGCGGGAGCGGATGCGCGGCCGCGACGCCTCCTGAGGCGGCGGACGCCGTCCTTCATGGTGCGGCGGACACGGCCCTTCGAAAGGCGGCGGAAGCGGCCCTTAGGGAGACGGCGAAAGCGGCACTTCATGAGTGACGCGGCACTTCGATAGGCCGCGCCCCGCCCGGCACTTCGAGAGGCCGCGCCCCCGCCCGGCACCCGGGCTCAGCGCAGTACGCCCTCCAGGAAGTCGCTGCCCAGCCGGGCGACGACCTGGTGGTCCAGCTGGTGCAGTACGTAGCGGCCGCGGCGCCGGGTCTGGAGCAGGCCCGCCTTCTTCAGGACGGCCAGGTGCCGGGAGACCTCGGGCGCGCTGATCCCGTGCTCGGCGGCCAGTTCGCCGGTGCTGAACGCGGTCCTGGCCAGGTTGCGGCAGATCCGGATGCGCATCGGGTGGGCCAGCGCCTCGAGGCGCTGCTGGAGGAGGTCCACGGAGGACGTGCGGGACAGCTCGGGCGTGGCCACCGGGTAGTGCACGACCGGCCGCCAGCCCGGCGCGTGCAGCACCATCAGGTGCGGCCAGCCGAGGGACGTCGGGACGAGCGTCAGACCGGCGCCGATCGCCGGGTTCACGGCCGTGGTGCGCCCGTTGCTGAGCTTGTCCACCGTGATCCGGGTCAGCTCCTCGTCCACCGCGATCGCCGCTGACACCTCGGTCAGTGCGTCGGCCAGCCCCTTGTGGCGCAGCACCTCCGTCTTGTGCCGCGCGTCGGCCGCCAGCTGGACGCGTACCCGCCGCCAGACGTCCGCGAAGAACGCCTCGTCGCAGTCCTCGAAGAAGCGGCGTATCCAGGCCCGTACGGCGGGCGGGTCGGCCAGCAGCCGGCGCGCGAACTCCGCCTGGCGCGGGCCCCGCGCCACAGCCCGCTCCAGAGCCTGTTCCCGCGCCTCCCGGTCGACCAGCGGCGAGGGGCCGCCCCGGCTGTAGAGGCTGGCGCAGGAGATCTCCAGCGCGGCGGCCACGTACAGCTCGTCGTCCAGCCGGTCGAGCAGGTCCAGGTCCTGGGCGAGCGTCGCCCCCGGCATCCCCTGGGTGTCGGCGAGCGCCGCGAACGGCATCGAGATGTCGGAGAACGTCGGCCCCCACAGGAAGTCCGCCTCGTGCAGCCGGTCCGCCAGGTCCGGCTTGAGTGCGGCGCAGGTGGCCGTGGTCCAGCCGTGCAGGCCCGGGTGGTGGCCCGGCTCCGTCAGCGTGTGCAGGGCGGTGCCCAGCTCCGCGAGCGGGGAGGGGGCGAAGACGATGCGCTCCTCCGGCAGACCGGTGATGTCGATCTGGATGCCCATGCGTCCTCCCCTGTGCGTACCCGCCGTCGCCGGCCCGGTACGCCCATCATGCGTGACCTGCGAACCGTCCCCGCCGACGTTTGACGGCTCCCGTCAATCCACGTGCCCCGGACGACGCCCGCCGCCCACCGTGGAGGACATGAACGCGATGCAGCAGCACATGATCGACGCCTACCGCGCCGCCCAGCGGGGCGAGGCAGCGCCGCCGCTGCCGGGCACCGGCGACGTGCAGGCACTGCGGGCCGTACGGGACTGGCGGCGCTTCGAGGCCGTCGTCACCGCGCCCGCCGACCGCCTGCCGGCCCGGCTCCTGCGCGCCGTACGGGCCTTCCTCGGCCGTCACGCGCCCGTCTCAGCGCCCGTCGGCCACGGCCCGCACCCGCGCCAGGAACTCCCCGAGAACGCCCCGCACATCGGCGGCAGACCAGCCCAGTGCGGCTGAGCCGACATGGACCTCGGTCGTCGCCGTGCCCGGTGCGCCACCGCCCCACCAGCGGCGGAAGAGCGCGGTACGGGTCTCCTCGGCCAGCCGCAGACTCGCCTCCTCCAGCACCTCGGGGGCGTACGGCAGCCACACCCGGAAGTCGTGGGTGTGCGGCGGGTCGGGGTGCACCCGGAACCAGGGCACCCCGTGCTCGGTGAACCCCTCGTCCAGCGCCCGCGCGACGACCTTGGCGTGGGCCACGTACTCCGGGAGCCGGGGCAGTTCGCGGTCAAGGCCCGCCAGTGCGGCCAGCGCGGCCGGCCACTGCTGGAAGGCCAGCCCGCCGTACCGGTGGCGCCAGGCACGCGCCTCGTCGGCCAGGTCCGCGCTGCCGGCCAGCGCGGCCCCCGATATGCCGCCGAGTGACTTGTAGAACGACACGTAGACGCTGTCGGCGAGCTCGGCGATCTCCGCGTGCGCGCGCCCGAAGTGCGGCGCGGACTCCCACAGCCGTGCCCCGTCGAAGTGCACCACCGCGTCCCGCTCGCGCGCCGCTTCCGTGACGGCGGCCAGCTCGTCCCACGAGGGCAGCACGTAACCGGCGTCCCGGAGCGGCAGTTCCAGCGCGAGCGTCCCGAAGGGCTCGTCCAGGCCGCGTACCTCCTCCGCGGTGGGCAGCCGCGGCTCCCGGGTCGGATGGATCATGCGCAACCCGCTGACCACGGCGTACGCGTCCCGCTCGTGCACCTCCAGGTGGGACAGCGGATGCCCGGCCACGGTGGCGCTGCCCGTGCGCCCCGCCCAGCAGCGCAGCGCGACCTGCTGCGCCATCGTGCCGGTGGGGAAGAACACCGCGTCCTCGGTGCCGAGCAGTTCCGCCGTGCGCCGCTCCAGCGTGCCGACGACGCTCTCCTCGTCGGCGTAGAAGTCCACCGGGGTGTCCAGGTCGTACGCGCCGGGCGCGTCGGCGGCCAGCCGGGCCAGCCGCTCGGCGACGGTCTCGTCCCTCGCGCCGGGCATCAGGGACCGCTCGCAGCCGCGCCATGCGGCGAGCCTGCGCGCCTGCTCCTCCTGGTCGGTCATCTCCGCCCCGCCTCCCCGGTCCGCCCGCACGGTCTCCCAGCGGCCCGATCATCCCCTACGGGCACGCCGACGGCGAGCGGCTTTTCCCGGGGCCACGAGACGCCCGTCTCACCTGGGCCGCAGTCCCTCGGGACTGCAGGGAACACCGCGTAGCATGACCAGGAAACGTCCGGTACCCCCCGCGGACTGGAACGGAAGGCCATCGCCGCGTGAATGAGAACCCCTTGACAGAGGCCCAGGACCGCCCCGCCCGGCTCACCGTCGGCGTCGTCGGGGCGGGCCGCGTAGGGCCGGCGCTCGCCGCGTCACTGCAGCTCGCCGGGCACCGCCCCGTAGCCGTCTCGGGCGTCTCGGACGCCTCCAGGCGGCGCGCTGCCGCGCTCCTGCCCGACGTGCCCCTCGTGCCGCCGGAGGAGGTCCTGGCGCGCGCCGAGCTGGTCCTGCTGACCGTCCCCGACGACGCGCTGCCCGGCCTGGTCGCCGGGCTGGCCGAGACCGGCGCCGTACGGCCCGGGCAGCTGCTCGTGCACACCTCGGGGCGGTTCGGCGCCGGCGTGCTGGACGAGGCCACCCGGGCCGGCGCCCTGCCGCTGGCCCTGCACCCCGCCATGACGTTCACCGGCACGCCCGTCGACGTGCAGCGGCTGGCCGGCTGCTCCTTCGGGGTCACCGCGCCCGAGGAGCTGCGGATGGCCGCCGAGGCGCTGGTCATCGAGATGGGCGGCGAGCCCGAGTGGATCGACGAGGCCGCCCGCCCGCTGTACCACGCGGCCCTGGCCATGGGCGCGAACCACCTCGTCACCCTGGTTGCGCAGTCCCTGGAACTGCTGCGCAAGGCCGGGGTCGGGGCCCCGGACCGGATGCTCGGGCCGCTGCTCGGCGCCGCCCTGGACAACGCCCTGCGCTCCGGGGACGCGGCGCTGACCGGCCCGGTCGCCCGCGGCGACGCCGGCACGGTCGCCGCGCACGTCACCGAGTTGCGCAGGCACTCCCCGCAGGCGGTCGCCGGATACCTGGCGATGGCCCGTACGACGGCGGACCGGGCGCTCGCGAGCGGACTGCTCAAGCCGGAGCTCGCCGAGGACCTGCTCGGTGTGCTCTCCGACGTCACGGACCGCACGGAGGGAGGCACCCGATGAACACCACGGCACACCACCCCGCGGGTACCGAGGCGCCCGCCCGGAAGGCGCCCGCCCCCGTGTCCGCCGGCCGCCTCCGGCTGGTGAGCACCGCCGCCGAGCTGCGTGCGCTGCCGCGCCGCGGCCGCCGCGCCGTCGTGATGACCATGGGCGCGCTGCACGAGGGCCACGCGACGCTGATCCGTACGGCACGCGCGCACGTCGGCCCCGAGGGCCAGGTCGTGGTCACCGTCTTCGTGAACCCGCTGCAGTTCGGGGCCGGCGAGGACCTGGACCGCTACCCGCGCACGCTGGACGCCGACCTCGTGGTGGCCGCCGAGGCCGGTGCCGACGCGGTCTTCGCGCCGTCGGCCGAGGAGGTCTACCCGGGCGGCGAGCCCCAGGTGCGGATCAGCGCAGGCCCCATGGGCGACGTGCTGGAGGGCGCCTCGCGCCCCGGGCACTTCGACGGCATGGCCACCGTGGTCGCCAAGCTGCTGCACCTCACGGCGCCGGACGCGGCGTACTTCGGACAGAAGGACGCGCAGCAGCTCGCCATCGTGACGCGCATGGCGCGCGACCTGAACTTCCCCGTGGAGATCGTCGGCGTGCCGACCGTACGGGAGGACGACGGCCTGGCGCTCTCCAGCCGCAACCGCTACCTCTCGGCCGCCGAGCGCAGGACCGCGCTGGCCCTCTCCCGGGCGCTGTTCGCGGCCCGCGACCGGCTGGCCGCCGAGGAGGCGCTGCGGGTGCGAGCCGAGGCCGGCACGCACTCCGAGGCGCGCGCCGCCGGGCTGGCGGCGATGGGCGAGGACCGGGCGGCGGCCGACGCGCACGCCCTCGCGTACGCGGCCTCTGCGGACTCCCCGCAGGGCCCCGCCGTGGCCCGTGCGGCCGCCCGTGCCGTCCTGGACGACGCGGCCCGCCTCGACCCGCCGCTGGAGCTGGACTACCTGGAGCTGGTCGACCCGGAGACCTTCACGCCGGTCCCGGACGCCGACCGGGCGCCCGACGAAGGGCCGTACAAGGGCGGCTACGAGGGCGAGGCGGTGCTCGCCGTCGCCGCGCGGGTCGGCACCACCCGCCTCATAGACAACATCCGCCTCACTTTCGGGCCCGCCGTACCGCAGAGCGGACCCCCGTCAGCAGGAGAGCCACGATGATCACCGCAGGAGCCACCCGATGACCGGGCCCGGCATACGACTGAAGGCGCCGGCGCCCGGCTGGGCCATCGACGCGGACGTCGTCGTGGTCGGCTCCGGCGTCGCCGGACTGACCGCCGCGCTGCGCTGCGCGGCGGCCGGCCACCGCACGGTCGTGGTCACCAAGGCCCGCCTGGACGACGGCTCCACGCGCTGGGCGCAGGGCGGCATAGCCGCGGCCCTCGGCGAGGGCGACACCCCGGAGCAGCACCTGGACGACACGCTCGTCGCGGGTGCCGGGCTGTGCGACGAGGCCGCGGTGCGCACGCTGGTCACCGAGGGCCCGGACGCGGTACGGCGGCTGATCGAGACGGGGGCGCGCTTCGACCCGGCCGAGGACGGCGAGGGCATCGCGCTGACCCGCGAGGGCGGCCACCACCGGAGCCGCATCGCGCACGCGGGCGGCGACGCCACCGGCGCCGAGATCTCCCGGGCGCTGGTCGAGGCGGTACGCGCCCAGGGACTGCGCACCATCGAGAACGCGCTCGTCCTGGACCTGCTGACCGACGCCGAGGGCCGTACCGCCGGCGTCACCCTGCACGTGATGGGCGAGGGCCAGCACGACGGCGTGGGCGCCGTGCACGCGCCCGCCGTGGTGCTCGCCACCGGCGGCATGGGCCAGGTCTTCTCGGCCACCACCAACCCGTCCGTCTCCACGGGGGACGGGGTCGCGCTGGCCCTGAGGGCCGGCGCCGAGGTCTCGGACCTGGAGTTCGTGCAGTTCCACCCGACCGTGCTCTACCTGGGCCCGGACGCCGAGGGACAGCAGCCGCTCATCTCCGAGGCGGTGCGGGGCGAGGGCGCGCACCTCGTGGACGGCGATGGCGTGCGCTTCATGGCGGGCCGGCACGAACTGGCCGAACTGGCGCCGCGCGACATCGTCGCCAAGGGCATCATGCGCCGCGCCCAGGAGCAGGGCACCGCGCACATGTACCTGGACGCGCGGCACTTCGGGGCGCGCATGTGGGAGCAGCGCTTCCCGACCATCCTGGCCGCCTGCCGCAGCCACGGCATCGACCCGGTGACCGAGCCGATCCCGGTGGCGCCCGCCGCGCACTACGCCTCCGGCGGCGTCCGCACCGACCTGCACGGCCGGACGACCGTGCCGGGCCTGTACGCGTGCGGCGAGGTCGCCTGCACCGGCGTGCACGGCGCGAACCGGCTCGCCTCGAACTCCCTCCTGGAGGGCCTGGTCTTCGCCGAGCGGATCGCCGCGGACATCGGGGCGCGGCCGCTGCCGCGGCCCGGGGAGCCCCGGCTGCCCGAGGGCCCGCCGATGCCGCTGCTCGCCCCCGAGGCGCGGTACGAGATCCAGCGGATCATGACGGCGGGCGTCGGCGTGCTGCGCTCGGCGGCGAGCATCGCGGAGTCGTACCAGGCGCTCGTCCGGCTGGCCTCCCGGGTACCGGCCGAGAGCACCGGGGAGGTCAAGGCCGCAGAACCGGGCGTGGAAGCATGGGAGGCCACGAACCTCCTGCTGGTCGCGCGCGCCCTGGTCGCCGGCGCCCGGGCCCGCGAGGAGACCCGTGGCTGCCACTGGCGGGAGGACCACCCCGACCGGGACGACGTCGTCTGGCAGCGCCATTCCGTGGTCACCTTCCGCCCCCCGCACACCGTGGAGTTCCGGGTCACGGACTCCGCCGCATTTCCCGCCGTCCATCCCGAAACGGAGCCGAACCCGTGAGCACGCCCGACGACCTCCCCCTCCTCCAGATCGGCCGTCCGGGCCAGAGCGCCGACGCCGGAGGCTGCGGCGACGGCTGCGGCTGCGGCTCCGGTGACGGCTTCGAGCTGGACCCGATGGAGTGCGGCCTGGACCCGGACCTGGCGGCGCTCCTGGTGAACGCCGGCCTGGACCCCGTACAGGTCGAGGACATCGCGCACCTGGCCATCGAGGAGGACCTCGACCAGGGCGTGGACGTCACCACCGTCGCGACCATCCCGGAGGACGCGGTCGCCACGGCCGACTTCACCGCCAGGGACGCCGGCACGGTCGCGGGCCTGCGGATCGCCGAGGCGATCCTCTCGGTGGTCTGCACCGACGAGTTCGCGGTCGAGCGGCACGTCGAGGACGGCGACCGGGTCGAGGCCGGGCAGAAGCTGCTGTCGGTCACCGCGCGCACCCGCGACCTGCTGACCGGTGAGCGCAGCGCGCTGAACATCCTGTGCCGGCTCTCCGGCATCGCCACCGCCACCCGCGCCTGGGCGGACGCCCTGGAGGGCACGAAGGCGCGGGTGCGCGACACCCGGAAGACGACGCCGGGCCTGCGCGCGCTGGAGAAGTTCGCGGTGCGCTGCGGCGGCGGCGTCAACCACCGCATGTCCCTCTCGGACGCGGCGCTCATCAAGGACAACCACGTGGTGGCCGCCGGCGGCGTCGCCGAGGCGTTCCGGGCCGTACGGACCGAGTTCCCCGGCGTGCCGATCGAGGTGGAGGTGGACCGGCTGGACCAGATCCCGCCGATCCTCGCCGAGGGCGCCGACCTGATCCTGCTGGACAACTTCACGCCCGAGCAGACCCGGGAGGCGGTGGAGCTGGTCGCGGGCCGCGCGTTCCTGGAGTCCTCCGGGCGCCTCACCCTGGACAACGCCCGTGTCTACGGGGAGACCGGCGTGGACTACCTCGCCGTCGGCGGCCTCACGCACTCCTCGCCGATCCTGGACATCGGCCTGGACCTGCGCGAGGACGCCCCCGAGGCCGCGGGGGAGGCGCGGGCCTGATGCTCCTGACCATCGACGTCGGCAACACCCACACCGTCCTCGGCCTGTTCGACGGTGACGAGATCGTCGAGCACTGGCGGATCTCCACCGACGCGCGCCGCACAGCCGACGAGCTGGCCGTGCTGCTCAACGGCCTGATGGGCATGCACCCGCTGCTCGGCGAGGAGCTGGGCGACGGCATCGAGGGCATCTCCATCTGCTCCACCGTGCCCTCGGTCCTGCACGAGCTGCGCGAGGTCACCCGCCGCTACTACGGCGACGTGCCGGCCGTGCTCGTCGAGCCGGGCGTGAAGACCGGCGTGCCGATCCTCATGGACAACCCCAAGGAGGTCGGCGCCGACCGCATCATCAACTCCCTCGCGGCCGTCGACCTGTACGGCGGCCCCGCGGTGGTCGTGGACTTCGGTACGGCCACGACCTTCGACGCGGT
>NZ_PQSQ01000011.1 GCF_002920575.1 Streptomyces sp. Ru73
GTCAGCCTGGAGCAGCGGCCCAGCGAGGTGACCCGGCGGGCCGACGTGGTGCTGCCGGTGGCCGCCGTCGTGGAGAAGGCCGGCACGTTCCTCAACTGGGAGGGCCGCGCACGGCCCTTCGAGGCGGCGCTCAAGCCGGACCAGATGACGCGCCGCCACCTGCTCCCCGACGCCCGGGTGCTGCACATGCTCGCGGACGCGATGTCCGTGGCGGACGACGCGGTACCGGGTCTGGCGCTGCCGGACGTGCGTGCCGTACGCGCGGAGCTGGACCGGCTCGGTGGCTGGGACGGGCCGCGTGCCACGGCCGGGCTGCTCGCCGGTACCGAGGCACGGGCGCTGCCCCGCCCCGGCTCGGGCGAGGCGGTGCTCGCGGGGCACCGGCTGCTGCTGGACCAGGGGCGGATGCAGGAGGGCGACCCGGCGCTGGCCGGCACCCGGCACGCGGCGGTGGCCCGGATGTCCGCCGCCACCGCGGCCGAGGCGGGCCTGAAGGACGGTGCGGAGGTGGAGGTCACCGGGCCGCACGGTGCCGTGACGTTCCCCCTCCAGGTGAGCGAGATGCCCGACCGGGTGGTGTGGCTGCCGCTCAACTCCCAGGGAGGCGGTGTCGCGCACGACACCGGAGCGAACCCCGGTGACCTGGTGACGGTCGCCGCGAAGACCGCGGGCCCGGCGGCCCCGGCGGACGGCACGGAGGTGGCGGAATGATGAACCTCGCCGCGGAACAGCTGGCGCCTGTCGCGGACCGCATCGCGCTGGCCGCCGAGGACCTGAGCGTCTTCGGGCGCGACCCGTGGTGGCTGGTGGTCATCAAGGCGGTCTTCTGCTTCGCGTTCCTGATGCTGACCGTGCTCTTCTCGATCGTCTGGGAGCGCAAGGTCGTCGCCTGGATGCAGCTGCGCATCGGGCCCAACCGGCACGGCCCCTGGGGCATGCTCCAGTCCCTCGCCGACGGCATCAAGCTGATGCTGAAGGAGGACGTGGTCGTCAAGCGGGCCGACAAGGCGGTGTACGTCCTGGCGCCGATCGTCGCGGCCATCCCGGCGTTCATGGCCTTCGCCGTCATCCCGTTCGGCCCGGCCGACAACGAGGTCTCGATCTTCGGCCACCGTACGCCGATGCAGCTGACCGACCTGCCGATCGCCCTGCTCTACATCCTGGCCACGGCCTCGGTCGGCATCTACGGCATCGTGCTCGCGGGCTGGTCCTCGGGCTCGACGTACCCGCTGCTCGGCGGGCTCCGCTCGTGCGCCCAGATGATCTCCTACGAGATCGCGATGGGCATGGCCTTCGCTTCGGTGTTCCTCTACTCCGGCTCGATGTCCACCTCGGCGATCGTCGACGGGCAGCACAGCACCTGGTACGTCGCGCTGCTGCCGGTCTCCTTCCTGATCTACATCGTGGCGATGGTCGGCGAGACCAACCGTGCGCCGTTCGACATGCCGGAGTCCGAGGGCGACCTGGTCGGCGGCTTCAACACGGAGTACTCCTCCATCAAGTTCGCGATGTTCATGCTCGCCGAGTACGTCAACATGGTCACCGTCTCGGCCGTCGCGACCACCCTCTTCCTCGGCGGCTGGCGCGCCCCCTGGCCGATCAGCACCTTCTGGGAGGGCGCCAACCACGGCTGGTGGCCGCTCCTCTGGTTCACCATCAAGATCCAGCTGCTGCTGTTCTTCTTCATCTGGCTGCGCGGCACGCTCCCGCGGGTCCGCTACGACCAGTTCATGAAGCTGGGCTGGAAGGTCCTGATCCCGGTCTCGATGGTCTGGCTGATGCTGGTCGCGACCGTGCGGGCGCTGCGCAACGAGGGCTACGACTTCCAGCGGATCGTGCTGTACGTCGGCGGCGCCGCCGTCGCCCTGCTGCTGATCTCCCTCGTCGCCGACTTCTTCCGCAAGGGCGAGAAGGAGGAGGAGAAGCCTCTCGCCGAGGAGCCCTTCGACCCGATGGCGGGCGGTTTCCCCGTACCGCCGCTGCCCGGCCAGACCCTGCCGCCGGTACCGCGCCGGCGACCGCGCCACCAAGATCGCGAGCTGATTGTCAGTGGCGGGGCCAATACTGACAGTGACGAGAACGGAAAGGGGGACAACGGTGTCTGACTTCCAGAATCCGGTGGCCGGCTTCGGCGTGACCTTCAAGGCCATGTTCAAGAAGCGGCTCACCGAGCAGTACCCGGAGGAGAAGAAGCCGACCGCGCCTCGTTTCCACGGCCGGCACCAGCTCAACCGCCATCCGGACGGCCTGGAGAAGTGCGTGGGCTGCGAGCTGTGCGCCTGGGCCTGCCCGGCCGACGCCATCTACGTGGAGGGCGCGGACAACACCGACGAGGAGCGCTACTCCCCGGGTGAGCGGTACGGCCGCGTCTACCAGATCAACTACCTCCGCTGCATCCTCTGCGGCCTGTGCGTCGAGGCGTGCCCCACCCGCGCGCTGACGATGACCAATGAGTACGAGCTCGCCGACCGCAGCCGCGAGTCGCTCATCTACACCAAGGAGGAGCTGCTCGCGGGGCTGGAGGAGGGCATGGTCGACTCCCCGCACGCGATCTTCCCCGGCATGACGGAGAAGGACTACTACAACGGCCTGGTGACCGAGGCCGCGCCGGGCACGGTGCGGCAGGTGGCCGTCAGCAAGGGCGAGCGGCCGGAGGGCCCGGACGCGGCTCCCGAGACGCCCGCGCCCACCGCCGAGCGCCCGGCCGGGACGGGGTGGAGGCATGAGCCCCGCGATCCTGGCCGCGGCCTCGGCCACCTCCACCGGCGAGGCGGTGCAGTTCTGGATCCTCGGCACGGTCGCCGTGATCGGTGCCCTGTCGACGGTCCTGATGAAGCGCGCGGTGCACAGCGCCCTGTCGCTCGCCGGCACCATGATCATCCTGGCGGTCTTCTACCTCGCCAACGGCGCGTACTTCCTCGGCATCGTCCAGATCGTCGTCTACACCGGCGCGATCATGATGCTCTTCCTCTTCGTCGTCATGCTGGTCGGCGTCACCGCCGCCGACTCCCTCAAGGAGACGCTCAAGGGCCAGCGGTGGCTCGCAGCGGGCGCCGGGATCGGCTTCGGCATCCTGCTGATCGCCGGCCTCGGCAACGCCTCGGTGCGCCACTTCAACGGCCTGGCCGAGGCCAACGCCGGCGGTAACGTCCAGGGTCTGGCGGCCCTCATCTTCACCAAGTACGTCTTCGCCTTCGAGATCACCGGCGCGCTGCTGATCACCGCGGCGGTCGGCGCGATGGTGCTGACGCACCGGGAGCGCACCGAGCGGGCCAAGTCCCAGCGCGAGCAGGCCGAGCGCCGCGTGCGCGAGGGCACCCAGGTCACGCCGCTGCCCGCGCCCGGTGTCTACGCCCGGCACAACGCCGTGGACATTCCGGGGCTGCTGCCCGACGGCACCCCCTCCGAGCTCACCGTCATCTCCACGCTGCGCGAGCGCGGCCAGGTCCGGGACGTCTCCGGGGAGTCGCTGGCCGAGCTGGCGGCGCTGGAGCAGCGCTCCGCGGAGTGGCTGGAGCGCGGCGGCACCGGCCGCGGTGCGGAGCAGCGGCGCGGTGAGCAGGCCCGGCAGCGCGACGAGGAGGCCACGCGATGAACCCGATCAACTACCTCTATCTCGCGGCGCTGCTGTTCACCATCGGCGCGGCCGGGGTGCTGATCCGGCGGAACGCCATCGTGCTCTTCATGTGCGTCGAGCTGATGCTGAACGCCTGCAACCTCGCCTTCGTGGCCTTCTCGCGGCTGCACGGAAACCTGGACGGCCAGATCATCGCGTTCTTCACGATGGTCGTCGCCGCGGCCGAGGTCGTGGTCGGTCTGGCGATCATCGTCACGATCTTCCGTACCCGCCACACGGCCTCGGTCGACGACGCCAGCCTGATGAAGCTGTAAGGGGTCGCACTCGTGGAATCTCTGATCGCGCTGCTCGTCGGGGCACCACTGGTCGGTGCGGCCGTGCTGCTCTGCGGCGGCAAACGCCTGGACCGCGCGGGCCACTGGCTCGGCACCCTGCTCGCGGTGGTGTCGTTCGTCATCGGCCTGCTGCTGTTCGCGAACATGCTGGGCCGGGGCGCCGAGGACCGCACCCTGTACCAGCACCTCTTCAGCTGGATCCCGGTGGGCGGCTTCCGGGCCGACCTCGCCTTCCAGCTCGACCAGCTGTCGATGACGTTCGTCCTGCTGATCACCGGTGTGGGATCGCTGATCCATCTCTACTCGATCGGCTACATGGAGCACGACGAGCGGCGCCGCCGCTTCTTCGGCTACCTGAACCTCTTCCTCGCGGCGATGCTGCTGCTCGTCCTCGCCGACAACTACCTCCTGCTGTACGTCGGCTGGGAGGGCGTCGGCCTCGCCTCGTACCTTCTCATCGGCTTCTGGCAGCACAAGCCGAGCGCGGCGACGGCCGCCAAGAAGGCGTTCCTCGTCAACCGCGTCGGTGACGTCGGCCTGTCCATCGCGATCATGCTGATGTTCACCACGTTCGGGACGTTCGCCTTCGGGCCCGTGCTGGGCGCGGCGAGCAGGACCGGCGAGGGCATGCTGACCGCCATCGGGCTGATGCTGCTGCTGGCCGCCTGCGGCAAGTCGGCCCAGGTGCCGCTGCAGTCCTGGCTCGGCGACGCGATGGAGGGCCCGACCCCGGTCTCGGCCCTCATCCACGCCGCCACCATGGTCACCGCCGGCGTCTACCTGATCACCCGCTCCGGGGCGATCTTCAACGCGGCGCCGGACGCGCAGACCGCCGTGGTCGCGGTCGGCGCGGTCACGCTCCTCTTCGGTGCGATCGTCGGTTGCGCCAAGGACGACATCAAGAAGGCCCTGGCCGGCTCGACCATGTCGCAGATCGGCTACATGATCCTCGCGGCCGGGCTCGGCCCCGTCGGGTACGCCTTCGCGATCATGCACCTGGTGACCCACGGCTTCTTCAAGGCGGGCCTCTTCCTCGGCGCCGGTTCCGTGATGCACGGGATGAACGACGAGGTGGACATGCGCCGCTACGGCGGCCTGCGGAAGTACATGCCGGTCACCTTCGTCACCTTCGGCCTCGGTTACCTCGCCATCATCGGCTTCCCGGGCCTGTCCGGCTTCTTCTCCAAGGACAAGATCATCGAGGCGGCCTTCGCCAGCGGCGGCACCCAGGGCTGGATCCTGGGCGCGGCCACCCTGCTGGGCGCCGGGATCACCGCGTTCTACATGACGCGCGTGATGCTGATGACCTTCTTCGGCGAGGAGCGCTGGCGCAAGGCCCCGACCCCGTCGCCGGCCGAGCCCAGCGTGGAGCCCGCTGCCGAGACCCGCGGCGAGTACGAGCCGCCCCACCCGCACGAGTCGCCCAGGTCCATGACGATCCCGATGATCGTGCTGGCCTTCGGCTCGGTCTTCGCGGGCGGCCTGTTCAGCATCAACGAGGCGTTCGTGCACTGGCTGGAGCCGGTCACCTCCTTCGCGCACGGCCACTCCCCGGTCAGCGCCCCCGTGGTGACCGCCTCGACCATCGTGGTGCTGCTCGTCGGCGTCGGCATCGCCTGGCTGATGTACGGCCGCAAGCCCGTCCCGGCGCTCGCGCCGCGCGGCTCCTTCCTCACCCGCGCCGCCCGCCGCGACCTGCTCCAGGACGACTTCAATCACGTCGTCCTGGTCCGCGGCGGCGAGGAACTGACCCGGGCGCTGGCCCGGATCGACGAGAGCGTCGTCGACGGCGCGGTCAACGGCACCGCGGTGTCGGTCGGCGGCCTCTCCGGCCGGCTGCGCCGCCTGCAGACCGGTTACGTCCGCTCCTACGCCCTCCAGATGCTGGGCGGCGCCGCGGTGCTGGTGTTCGCGACCCTGCTGATGAGGGGTGTCTGAGCCATGTCGTTTCCCCTGCTGACGGCCACCGCGGCGGTACCGGCGATCGGTGCGGTCGCCACGGCCGCCGTGTCCGCCGCGCAGCGCACCGCCGCCAAGTGGCTGGCGCTGCTCTTCTCGCTGGCCACGCTGGCGCTGGCGCTGGTCATCGCGGTCCGCTTCGAGCCCGGCGCCAAGGGCCCGTTCCAGCTCACCGAATCGCACGCCTGGATCGCCGACTTCGGCGTGCGGTACGAGCTGGGCGTGGACGGCATCGCGGTGGCGCTCATCGCGCTGACCGCGCTGCTGGTCCCGTTCGTGATCCTGGCGGGCTGGCACGACGCCGACGCGCTGGAGAAGGACGCCACCAAGCGGTGGCGGCCGACCCAGGGCTTCTTCGCGCTGATCCTCGCCGTCGAGGCGATGGTGGTCATCTCCTTCGAGGCCACCGACGTCTTCCTCTTCTACATCTTCTTCGAAGCCATGCTCATCCCGATGTACTTCCTCATCGGCGGCTTCGGGGACCGGGCGGGTGTCGACGACGCCACGGAGGGCGCGGCCCGGCGCTCGTCCGCCGCGGTGAAGTTCCTGCTGTACAACCTCGCCGGCGGTCTGATCATGCTGGCCGCGGTGACCGGCCTGTACGCCGTCACCGCCGACCAGCTCGGCACCGGCACCTTCTCGCTCACCCAGATCGTCCAGGCCCGCGCGGCCGGCGACCTGACCATGGGCACGGGCATCGAGCGGCTGCTCTTCCTCGGCTTCTTCTTCGCCTTCGCGGTGAAGGCGCCGCTGTGGCCGCTGCACACCTGGCTGCCGGGCGCCATGGGCGAGTCCACGGCGCCGGTCGCGGTGCTGATCACCGCGGTGGTCGACAAGGTCGGCACGTTCGCGATGCTCCGCTTCTGCCTCCAGCTCTTCCCGGAGGCCAGCCAGTGGGCGACGCCGGTGATCCTGGTGCTGGCGCTGGTGAGCATCCTGTACGGCGCGCTGCTCGCGGTCGCCCAGAAGGACATCAAGCGCCTGATCGCGTACGCCTCGATCTCGCACTTCGGCTTCATCATCCTGGGCATCTTCGCGATGACCAGCCAGGGCCAGGGCGGCGCGACGCTCTACATGGTCAACCACGGCATCTCCACCGCCGCGCTGATGCTGGTCGCCGGCTTCCTCATCACCCGCCGCGGCTCCCGCCTCATCGCGGACTACGGCGGCGTGCAGAAGGTCGCCCCGGTGCTGGCCGGCACCTTCCTGATCGGCGGCCTCGCCACCCTCTCGCTGCCCGGCCTCGCGCCGTTCGTCAGCGAGTTCCTGGTCCTGGTCGGCACGTTCAGCCGGTATCCGGTCCTCGGCATCATCGCCACGGTCGGCATCGTGCTGGCCGCGCTGTACGTCCTCGTGCTGTACCAGCGCACGATGACCGGGCCGGTCAAGGCCGAGGTCCGGTCCATGCCCGACCTCAAGGCCCGGGAGCTGGTCGTGGTGGCGCCGCTGATCGCGCTGCTGCTCTTCCTCGGCGTCTACCCGAAGCCGCTGACCAATCTGGTGAACCCCGCGGTGGACCACACCCTGTCCGTCGTGGACAAGCAGGACCCCAAGCCCGACGTCCGGGTCAACGCCGTGCCCGGTGAGGCCGGCACCGATCGAGATGCGG
This sequence comes from Streptomyces sp. Ru73, assembly GCF_002920575.1. GTDB lineage: Bacteria > Actinomycetota > Actinomycetes > Streptomycetales > Streptomycetaceae > Streptomyces. The sequence goes on from NZ_PQSQ01000011.1 coordinate 7,481, forward strand.
AGGCCGCGAAGTGACATCCGTGGCAGCGGTCCACAGTCTGTGGACGATGGCGGACGGGGCGGCCGGCTCCCTCGCCCCCGACGGCCCGGGGCGGATCCCGGCGCCGCACATCGAGTACGCCCAGCTGGCGCCCACCCTGATCGTGCTCGGCGCGGCCGTGCTCGGCGTGCTGGTCGAGGCGTTCTGGCCGCGCCGCGGCCGGTACTACGCGCAGGTGCTGCTCTCCGTGGTCGCGCTGGCCGCCGCGTTCGCCGCGGTCATCGGCCTCGCGGCCGGCGGCTTCGGCACGACCAAGGCGCACATCGCCGCGATGGGCGCGCTCGCGGTGGACGGCCCGGCGCTCTTCCTGCAGGGCACGATCCTGCTGGTCTCGCTGATCGCGGTCTTCACCTTCGCCGAGCGCCGGCTGGACCCCGCGGCGCACGGCCGCCCGGTGGACTCCTTCGCCGCCCAGGGCGCGGCCGTGCCCGGCGGTGACGCCGAGAAGGCGGCGGTCAAGGCCGGGTTCACCACGACCGAGGTCTTCCCGCTCGCGCTCTTCGCGATCGGCGGCATGCTGGTCTTCCCGGCGGCCAACGACCTGCTGACGCTCTTCGTCGCGCTGGAGGTCTTCTCCCTCCCGCTGTACATCCTGTGCGCGCTCGCCCGCCGCCAGCGGCTGCTCTCGCAGGAGTCGGCGGTGAAGTACTTCCTGCTCGGCGCGTTCTCCTCGGCGTTCCTGCTGTTCGGCGTGGCCCTGCTGTACGGCTACGCGGGCACGGTCACGTACGCGGGCATCGCCGAGGTGGTCAGCGACGGCGCCAAGCAGATCGACCCGGCGCTCGCCGACACCATGGGCAACGACGCGCTGCTGCTGATCGGCGGCGCGCTGGTGGTCATGGGGCTGCTGTTCAAGGTCGGCGCGGTTCCGTTCCACATGTGGACCCCGGACGTGTACCAGGGCGCGCCCACCCCGGTGACCGGCTTCATGGCCGCCGCCACCAAGGTCGCCGCGTTCGGCGCGCTGCTGCGCCTGCTGTATGTGGCGCTGCCGGGCATGCGCTGGGACTGGCGCCCGGTGATGTGGGGCGTGGCGATCCTGACGATGCTGGCCGGTGCGGTCATCGCGGTCACCCAGACCGACGTGAAGCGGCTGCTGGCGTACTCCTCCATCGCGCACGCCGGGTTCATCCTGGCCGGTGTGATCGCCACCAGCGAGGACGGCATCTCCTCGGTGCTCTTCTACCTCCTGGCGTACTCCTTCGTGACGCTCGGCGCCTTCGCGGTCGTCACGCTGGTGCGGGACGCGGGCGGCGAGGCGACGCACCTGTCCAAGTGGGCGGGGCTGGGCCGGCGTTCGCCGCTGGTGGCAGCGGTCTTCGCGGTGTTCCTGCTGGCCTTCGCCGGCATCCCGCTGACCTCCGGGTTCGCGGGGAAGTTCGCGGTGTTCAAGGCGGCGGCCGAGGGCGGCGCGGGCTGGCTGGTCGTGATCGGTGTGCTGTCGTCCGCGATCGCCGCGTTCTTCTACATCCGGGTGATCGTCCTGATGTTCTTCAACGAGCCGAAGGCCGACGGGCCCACGGTTGCGGTGCCCAGCCCGCTGACGATGACGGCCATCGCGGCCGGCGTCGTGGTGACCCTGGTGCTGGGTCTCGCGCCGCAGTACTTCCTCGACCTGGCGGGCCAGGCGGGCGTGTTCGTCCGCTGACCCGCCGAAGGCCGTACGCATACCGCTGCCCGGTACCCCAGCGGGGGTACCGGGCAGCGGCGTACGTACGCGGTACGGGCGGCTGCGTCAGCCTTCCTGCCCGAAGCCGTCCAGCGACGACGGGTCGATGGACGGGAGGTCCGTGGTGCCCTCGGTCCGGGTGAAGACGTCCTCCTTGCCCGAGCCCCAGGCGATGGTGAGCTTCTTGCCCGTGAGGCTCCGCACCGTGCCCTCGGCGTGCTCGGTGTCGCCGTCGGCGCACTTGAAGGCGAGCTTGAGCGGCTTGTCGCCGGTGACCTTGCCGCCGCAGGACTTCTTCCCGATCAGCACCGCCTCGCGCTTGGAGACGGAGAGGATGAGCAGGCCCTGGTCGGCCGCGCGGGCGTGCGTGGTCCAGCCGCCCTCCAGGGACGCCAGGGAGACGTCGCCGCCCGGCGTCTCCCCGGCCGACGAGGCGGTCGGCGACGGCGTCGCCGACCCCTTCGCGCCACTGCCGTTCTCGTCGCCGCCGCTGCTGCAGCCGGCGAGCAGTACCGCGGCCACCGCTGCCGCGGCGGCGAACTGAATGCCCTTGCGCACGTTGATCTCCTCGGGTGACGCCGTTCAGTTGGCGCCGGTCGGCAGGTCGGGCTTGGGGATCTCCACCTTGCCCTCGGCCTTGGTGAACTCCTCGGTGGGACCGTTCTTCCAGCTGACCGTCAGCTTGCCACCGGCCTGCTTCACCGTGCCCATCGAGCGGGTGTCGTCGCCGCCGTCGCACTTCAGCGCGAGCATGGTGGTGCCCATGTCCTGGACCGCGCCCTGGCAGGCGGTCTTGCCCGCGGCCAGGGTCGCGGACTCGCCGATGATCCCGAGGGTGACGGTGCCGTTCGCGGACTTCGACTGCCACGCACCGTCGAGGCCCTTGGCGGTCTTGTCGGCGCCGTCCGCGGACGCGGACGGGCTCGGCTTGCTCTCCTCGCCGCCTCCGCCGCTGCCGCAACCACTGAGCAACAGCGCCGCGATGGCGGCCGCCCCGGCGATCTGCGCTGCCTTGCGCACGTACGTCTCCTCCGTTGTGGGACAGGATGCGTGAGGCTAGCAGTCACGCGCATGACAACCGTCCCGTTCGCCTCACGCTCCACCTCCTGCGCCTCCGCCGCATGCACCCATTTGGTACCAGGCTTCCGAGAGATGGCTAAAGAGTTAGCAATGTCCGGAAATGGATTGGCAGGGGCCCCACGAGAGTCCTAGCGTCCTTTCGGGGCGCGGCCGGGGTGGGGCTGTGGCCATAGGGGGGATACGTGGCACAAGCCAGCACGCGGTTCACGGTCGACCGGACCGTGCCGGGGCTCATCGTGAAGATCGGTGATTATCCGCTGCACCACGGCGGGGTGGGGGCGATCCGCAGCCTGGGACGGCTCGGCGTGCCCATGTACGCGATCACGGAGGACAGATACACGCCGGCGGCGGCGTCGCGATACCTCCACGGGCGTTTCGTCTGGCCGACCACCGGACGTGAGGACCCGGAGCGGCTGGTCGACGGACTGCTGCGGATCGGCCGCCGGATCGGCCGCCCGTCGGTCCTGATACCGACCGACGAGGAGGCCGCCGTGCTGATCGCCGAGCACGCCGACGTGCTGGGCGACCGCTTCCTCTTCCCGCGCACCCCGCCGGGCCTCGCCCGCAGAGTGGCCAGCAAGCAGGGCCTGCACGAACTGTGCACCGAACACGGCGTCCCGTCCCCCCGGGCGGCCTTCCCGCGGACCCAGGCGGACATCGAGGAGTTCGCCGGGCGGGCCTGCTTCCCGGTCGTCGCCAAGAACCGCGAGGCGTTCCAGCGCCGCAGCCGGCCCGCGGTCAACGGCACCACGCGCATCGCGGACGCCGCGCACCTCCGGCACCTCGCCAGGGACTGGGGCCAGCAGCCCAGTGTGATCCTCCAGGAGTACCTCCCGCGCGAGGACGCGGAGGACTGGATCGTGCACGCGTACTTCGACGCGGACAGCGCGGCGCTGGCGATGTTCACCGGGGTCAAGGTCCGTTCCTGGCCGCCGCACGCCGGGATGACCGCCTGCGCGTACGTCGTGGACAACCCCGACCTCGCCGAGCTGAGCGCGCAGTTCATCAAGCGCATCGGCTTCAGCGGCATCGTCGACCTGGACTGGCGGTACGACCGGCGGGACCGCCGCTACAAGCTGCTGGACTTCAATCCGCGGATGGGCGCGCAGTTCCGGCTGTTCGAGAACGAGGCGGGGGTGGACGTCGTCCGCGCCCAGCACCTGGACCTGACCGGGCGCGCGGTCCCGGAGGCCGAGCAGCGGGACGGCCACCGCTTCGTCGTGGAGAACATCGACCTGCCCGCCTGGCTGGCCTACCGGCGCAGCGGCTACACCACGCCGCACGTGCCCGACCGGCCGCGCAGCACGGAGCTGGCCTGGCTGGCCGCCGACGACATGAAGCCGTTCTTCACCATGCTCGCGCGGTTCGTCCGCCCGGGCGCCAAGCACCTCTGGCAGATGTGGCGCGGCCGGGCGGGCCGGCGCCACGACTGCTGAGCCGCGGTGCCCGCACCGCTCCACCGGACCGCACGGCCCGCCGCCCCGATCCCGCAGCTCACGGCTTCCGGGCGGCACGGCCGCGCATCCTGTCCGGCCCTTCGTACACAGCACGACGCATCAGCAGCACCCTGGGGAGGGAAACCCGAGTGAACACTCCGGTAGCAGTCATCGGCGCAGGCCCCTTCGGCCTGTCCACCGCCGCCCACCTCCGCGCACGCGGCATACCCGTACGGACCTTCGGCCGCCCGATGGTGAGCTGGAGCGCGCACATGCCGGCCGGGATGCTGCTCAAGTCCACGCCGGCGGCCTCCAGCATCGACACCCCGCAGCCCGGCCACACGCTGGTCGACTACTGCGCTGCCGCGGGGGAGCGGCGGTACGAGTCGGACTGGGACATCATCCCGGTGGAGACCTTCGTCCGGTACGGGCAGTGGTTCCAGCAGCGGCAGGTGCCGGACCTGGAGGAGGTCCGGGTGGTCTCCGTCGACCGGCACCGGGGCGGCTTCGAGCTGAAGCTGGACAGCGGCGAGCAGTTCGCGGCGCGCGCGGTGGTCGTGGCGACCGGGCTCACCGGCTTCGCGTACCTGCCGCCGGAGCTGGCGGACGCCGTACCGGATGGACCGTCCCCCACTGGGCCCATCTCGCACAGCTCCCAGCACGCCGACCTGTCCGGCTTCGCCGGCCGGCAGGTCGTGGTCGTGGGGGCCGGGCAGTCGGCGCTGGAGAGCGCGGTGCTGCTCGCGGAGGCCGGCGCCGACGTACGCGTGGTGGCCAGGGGCCGGCAGGCCGTCGGCTTCGGCGCGCCCCCGGACCGGCAGCCGAAGCTGCGCCCCGAGACGCCGTTCGGCAACGCCTGGTCGCTGTACGCCTTCTCGTACCACGCGGACGGTTTCCGCTACCTGCCGGCGCCGGCCCGGCAGCTCCTGGTCAAGCGGGTGCTGGGGCCGCTGGGCGCCTGGTGGCTGCGGGACCGGTTCGTCGGCCGGGTGCAGGTGACGGCGGGGCGGCGGATCGTCCGGGCCCGGGTCGAGGACGGCCGCGCGGTGCTGTCGCTGCGCGGCGACGACGGGTACGACGGCGAGCTGTCCGCCGACCACGTGCTCGCGGCCACCGGCTACCGGGTGGACCTCGGCGCGCTGGACTTCCTCGGCCAGGGGCTGCGGACGGAGCTGGCGGTGGGCGCCGGCGGGCCGCGGCTGGGCGCCGGGTTCGAGTCGTCGGTGCCGGGGCTGTACTTCACGGGGCTGCCGGCGGCGGCGAGCTACGGCCCGGTGATGCGGTTCGTGTGCGGCACGGAGTTCGCCTCCCCGAGGCTCGCCGGGTCCCTCGCGCGGACGCGCGGCTGACGCGCGTCCCCGGGCCCCGTACGGTACTGCGGGCGTACGGGGCCCGGGCGGGCGCGGCTCAGACCGCCGTGCGCGGAATCCGGCGCTCCCAGCTGCGGCGGAAGACCTCCTCCTCGCCGTCGTGGCACACGACCTCGTTCACCGTGACGAAGTCGCCGCCGTCCGTGGTGATCTCCGAGCGGGTCCGGACCCGGGCGTCCCAGCCCAGGTCCGGCCGGTGCAGCCGGATCGACCAGTCCGAGCGGGTCGCGGCGCTCTCCGGGTCGGCGCTGTCGATGCGGTACGTCTCCAGCGCGTCCTCGGTGAACTCCAGCCCGTCCGGGTAGATCCGGGTGCCGCCGTACCGGGGGTCGACCTCCAGCGTCCAGGTGCCGGCCGCGACGTCCCTGATCACCTTGCGCTCGGGGCGCTGCTCGCCGGCCTCGGGGAAGACCACGCCCAGCGGCGCCGACTGCTCGGGTGCCTCGAAGGAGATCTCCGGCTCGTCGGCGCGCGGGGCGCGGACGGGCAGCTCGATGGAGCTGGCGGCCGGGTCGACCGTCCAGCCCGCCTCGCTGCCCGCGTGCGGCCAGATCCACGGCCAGTACGCGGAGGAGAGCGCGACGCGGATGCGGTGCCCGGCGGGGAAGGCGTGCCCGATGCCGTTCAGCTCGAAGGTCACGTCCTCGGTGGTGCCGGGCATCCACGCGACGGGCCGGTCCCGGCCGTGCCGCGTGAGCAGGTTGAGCACACCGCGGGTGACCAGCGTGGACGAGCCGTCCGGGGCCACGTCGCAGATGCGCGCGATGACCTGGCCGCGCGGCACCTCGCAGGTCAGCCGCAGGGTGACCCGCGGCCGGCCCAGGATCTCCACCCGCTCGGTCAGCTCCGGCAGGTCGAAGCAGACCGAGCGGCCGTCCTCCTCGCGCTGGTCGGGCGGCAGGTCGGCGTCGTTGCCGAACGGGAAGTAGCGGCCCGCGTCGACGCCGGTGTGCTGCGGCGAGCGGACCAGCAGCGGCCGGTCGCCGGGCAGCGTGTGCGCCGTCGGGGTGACGTGCGGGGAGGGCCAGGCCGGGTCGCCGACCCAGCGGCCCGGCAGCTCGTCGTAGACGGTGGCCGGCGGGTGCGACTCGCTGATCCAGGAGCGCAGCAGCGGATCGTCCTCGACGCCGCGGTCCTCGCCCTTGAGCCAGTGGTCCCACCAGCGCAGCGTCTCCTGGAGGAAGCCGATCGCGGGGCCCGGGGGCAGGCCGCGGTCGGGGTACTGGTGCGACCAGGGCCCGATGATGCCGCGTACGGGCGCGTCGAGGTGCTCGGCCAGGCGCAGCACGGTGTCGCGGTACGGGTCGTGCCAGCCGCCGACCGCGAGCACCGCCGCCTTGACCGCTGAGTAGTCCTCGCAGACGCTGCCGTGCCGCCAGTACGCGTCCCGGGACTGGTGGCCCAGCCAGGTGTGCAGGAAGGGCTCGACGGCCGCCAGGCGCTCGGTCCACTGCGCGCGCCAGCCCTCGTCGACCTGCGCCGGGTCCGGCGGCCTGGACACGAAGGCGAGCATCGTCGCGGCCCAGGCGTGCATGTCGACGGCGAGCAGCGAGCCGCCCATGTAGTGCACGTCGTTGTCGAACCGGTCGTCGGCCGAGCAGACGGTGACGACCGCCTTCAGCGCCTCGGGCGCGCGGGCGGCCAGCTGCAGGCTGTTGAAGCCGCCCCAGGAGATGCCGAACATGCCGACCTTGCCGGAGCACCACGGCTGCGCGGCCAGCCACTCGATGACGGCCACGCCGTCCGCGAGCTCGGTCTCGGAGTACTCGTCCGTGGGCAGCCCGCCGGAGTTGCCGTGCCCGCGGACGTCGACGCGTACGGAGGCGTAGCCGTGGCCCGCGTAGTACGGGTGGCGCTGGGCGTCGCGCGGCGCGGTCCAGTCGCTGAGCCGGTACGGCAGGTATTCGAGCAGGGCGGGCACGGGCTCCGTGCCGTACGGGCGCCAGACCCGGGCGTACAGCTGCGTGCCGTCCGGGAGGGGGATGCGGACGTCCTCCTGGAACGTCCGGTGCGGGAAGTCGGTCCGGATGTGCATGGACGGGTCCAATGAGCGTTAGTGGACGGGATGCATGGTGCGGCGCAGCCAGGGCCCGGCGGCGATCACCGCGAGGCCCGTGACGACCGCGACGGCGCCGTTGAGGCCGAAGTACAGGTCGTTCGGGATCTCCCCGAAGAACTTCACCACCTGGGCCTGGACGCCGTTGGCCAGCGCGAGCGAGAGGAACCACAGGGCCATCGTCTGGCTGGCGAAGGCGGCGGGCGCGAGCTTGGTCGTCGCGGACATGCCGGTGGTCTCCAGCAGGATGTCGCCGAGGCCGAGCAGCACGAAGGAGAGCAGGATCCACCAGGCGGCCATCTTCCAGTCGCCCGTCCGCCCGTGCGTGGCGGGGACCATCACGAGGAAGGACAGGCCGCCCAGGAGCACACCGTACGCGATCTTGTGCGAGGCGTGCGGCTGGCGCCGGCCGAGCCGGACCCAGACGGCCGCGACGACCGGCGCGAGCAGCACCTCGGCGCCGCCCAGCACCGAGCCGTACCAGGTCGAGGGGAACTCCCAGCCCAGCACCTCGGTGTCGGCATGGCTCGCGGCCAGCAGCGTCATGGTCGAGTACGACTGGAAGAGGACGAAGTTGAAGACCACGGAGGCGGCGAAGAGCACCAGGTAGGGGCGGAGCCGGCCGCGCTCGGCGGGGTCGACCCGGGGGCTGCGGAACATCACCACGAAGTACGCGACCGGGGCGAGCACCGATATCACCGTCAGGACGTCCACGGTGCGGTCCATGGTCAGCCACCCCGCCAGGGCGAGGCCCGTGGCCGCGGCGGCGGCCAGGACGCAGCCGCCGGCGATCAGCCGGGCGGTGCGGCGCATCGCCGCACGCGGCAGCGCGTACTCCGCTGCGTGCTTGCGGCCGGCGAGCCCCTTGCGGCCAGCGACGTACTGGACCAGGCCCAGCGTCATGCCGACCGCGGCGGCCGAGAAGCCCCAGTGCCAGCCCTGCTTCTGGCCCAGCCAGCCGATGACCAGCGGGGCGAGGAAGGCCCCGGTGTTGATGCCCATGTAGTACAGCGCGAAGCCCGCGTCCCGGCGCTCGTCCTCGGTGGCGTAGAGCTTGCCGACCATGGTCGAGACGTTCGGCTTCAGCAGACCCGTGCCCGCGATGATCAGTCCCAGGCCCACCCAGGTCATGGCCGCGGTGGGCACCGCCATGGAGTAGTGGCCGCAGGCGATGAGGACGCCGCCCCACAGCACCGCGCGGTAGGAGCCGAGCATCCGGTCCGCGAGCCAGCCGCCGGCCACCGAGACCAGGTAGACCAGGGTGCCGTAGGCGGCGGTGACGGACGCCGCGGTGTTCTCCGCCATGCCCAGGCCGCCGTGCGCGACGGTGTCGGCGAAGTACAGGACGAGGATGGCCTGCATGCCGAGGAAGGAGAACCGCTCCCAGACCTCCAGACCGGAGAGGGTCAGCAGCCCGCGGGGGTGGCCGAGGAAGGAACGGTCGTCGCGCGGCTGCGGTGGTCCGGACACGGATGTGACTCCTGAGGCAGGCGGGAATGAGCTTGCTACTGCTGTCCGTTCCTCCGCGTGCAAAACCCACGACGGTGGGTGATCAAGAACATACCGGGCCGGGTGGCGCGCGGTCCGCCGGCCGCCCTGACCATGGAGACGGGCAGGCGCTCACGGTGATCGAACTGGGACCGGATACGCTGGCCAATGGTGGAGACAGCGACAGATCGACAATCCGTTTGATCGTCAGCAGACAGGAGTAACCCTCGTGACCGTCGTCGGGCCCTTCGGGCTGAGCGTGCGGGACCAGGCTCTTGAGGCCGATGTCCAGGCCGGGTTGGCGGCTGTCGAGGAGGGCCTGCTGGAGGCCACCAAGAGCGACGTGCCGTTCATCACCGACGCCGCACAGCATCTCGTCCGCGCAGGTGGCAAGCGCTTCCGGCCGCTGCTGGGCATGCTCGCCGCGCAATTCGGCGACCCGCACGCGCCGGGCGTCGTGCCCTCGGCCGTGGTGGTGGAGCTGACGCACCTGGCGACGCTGTACCACGACGACGTCATGGACGAGGCCGCCGTGCGCCGCGGCGTGCCCAGCGCCAACGCCCGCTGGGACAACTCCGTCGCGGTCCTCACCGGCGACTTCCTCTTCGCGCGCGCCTCGCACATGCTGGCCGACCTCGGTCCCGAGGCGGTCCGCATCCAGGCCGAGGCGTTCGAGCGCCTGGTGACCGGCCAGATCCTGGAGACCGCCGGGCCCCGCGACGGCCGCGACCCGATCGAGCACTACCTCGACGTCCTGGCCGGCAAGACCGGTTCGCTGATCGCCGTCGCCTGCCGCTTCGGCGCGATGATGGCCGGCGCCGAGGAGTCCACGGTCAACATCCTCACCCAGTACGGCGAGCGGCTGGGCACCGCCTTCCAGCTCGCCGACGACGTGCTGGACATCGCCAGCGACTCCCACGAGTCCGGCAAGACCCCCGGCACCGACCTGCGCGAGGGCATCCCGACCCTGCCGGTCCTGCACCTCCGGGCGCTCGCCGCCTCCGAGCACGCCACCGACGCCGACCGCGCGCTGGCCGCCCTGCTGGAGGAGGACCTCACCGACGACGCCCGGCACGCCGAGGCGCTGGCCGGACTGCGCGCCCACCCCGCGCTGGAGCAGGCCCGCCGCGACACCGTCCGGTACGCCCAGGAGGCCCGCGCCTCGCTGGCGCCGCTGACGGAGTGCCCGGCGAAGACGGCCCTGCAGGAGCTGTGCGACGCGGTGGTGCACCGGGCGGGCTGAGCCTCCCCCGCGTACCCGGGCGGGCTGAGCCCCCCGCGTACCCGGGCGGGCTGAGCGCCCCTCCGCGTATCCGGCCGGGCCGGCCTCCCTCGGGGGCAGTTCCTCAGGGGCGGTCTCATCCTTCAGCAGTACACCGTTCCAGCCCCGGGGCTGACGCTTTGTGATGGCGGATTTGGTGGCATTGACACCACCACGCCACGGCGGGGCGGGCCACAATGAGCCCGAGGTGTGGACGAGTGCGTCGCGTTGAGACCGCCGCCTACGACGGAGGTAGAGCACATGCCACGGAACGAAGCGACACGGGTCACCGGCGAATGGGACGACGAAGGGAACCGGACGCGCCGCCGCAAGGCCGTCCGGTACGGCGTCCCGGTCGCGGTGGCGGGGGTGGCGGCGGCGACGGTCGGGCTCGTCCCGGCGTTCGCCGGATCCGGTGATCCCGATCTTCCCGAGATATCCGCACAGCAGCTGATCGCCAAGATGGCGGCGTCGGACGTGCAGCAGCTGTCCGGCACGGTACGGATCAGCACCGACCTGGGCCTGCCGGAGCTGCCCGGCGGGGCGGGCGCCGGCGCGTTCGGCGGCGGCCAGGGCAAGGGCGGCGGCTCCGCCGACCCCCAGGACAAGCTGATGGAGCTGGCCTCCGGCACGCACACGCTGCGGGTGGCCGCCGACGGACCCGACCGGCAGCGGGTCTCCCTCATCGACAAGGCCGCCGAGTACAGCCTGGTACGCAACGGCGCCAAGGTATGGGCGTACGACAGCGGCAGCAACACCGCCTTCCGCGCCACCGGCCCGCAGGCGGGCGACGCGAAGAAGGGCGAGCGCCGCTCCGGGCCGCCGGCGGACATGGCCGACCTGACCCCGAAGGAGCTGGCCGAGCACGTGCTCGACGCGGCCGGCGACACCACCTCGGTGACCGTCGACGGCACCGCCAAGGTCGCCGGGCGGGACGCCTACCAGCTGCTGATCAAGCCCAAGCAGGCCGGCTCCACGGTCGGGTCCGTCCGCGTCGCGGTGGACGCGCGGAACGGCGTACCGCTGCGGTTCACGCTGGCCCCGAAGAGCGGCGGCGCGCCGGTCATCGAAGCGGGCTTCGCCTCGGTCGACTTCGCCAAGCCCGCTGCGGACACCTTCGCCTTCCGCCCGCCGGCCGGTGCGAAGATCGTCGACGGTGACGAGGTCCGTACGCAGCACCACGGCAAGGCCGAGAACCGGCCGAACAAGCTGCCCGGCGGGCTGCCGCAGGGCCTCGCCGGGATGCGGTCCGGTGACTCCGGCGGCATGGACGTCATCGGCCACGGCTGGACCGCCATCGCGAAGATCGACGGCGGCGGCCGGAGCGCGGAAGCGGGCCGGAAGGGCGAAGCGGCGGGCGCCCGGAGCGCCGACGCCGCCAAGTTCCTCGACTCCATGGGCGAGAAGGTGACCGGCGACTTCGGCTCCGGCCACGTCTTCAGCACGCGTCTGGTCAACGCCCTGGTGACGGACGACGGCACGGTCTACGCCGGCGCCGTCGACCGGCAGACGCTGGTCAAGGCGGCCAACGCGGCGAAGTGACCGCGACCGGCAGGCCGTACGGGTGCGGTCGCCGCGGCGCGCGGCGGCCGCACCGGCGGCCCGGCTCACAGTGGGGGAGTGCATGGCGCCACCGTCGTCGGACGGGGAGCGGGGAGCGGTCCTGGACGGTGGCGGGGCCGGCGGGCCCGTCATCGAGACCCGCGGGCTGACCAAGACGTACGGCAGCGGCCGGCCGGCCGTCGACGGGCTCGACCTGTCCGTGCCGGCCGGCAGCATCTTCGGCTTCCTCGGCCCCAACGGGTCCGGCAAGACCACCACCATCCGCATGCTGATGGGGCTGATCCAGCCCACGGCGGGCGGCGCCCGGCTGCTGGGCGAGCCGATGCCCGCGGCCGCGCGGCGGGTACTGCCCCGGGTCGGCGCGCTCATCGAGGGCCCGGCCCTCTACGGCTTCCTCACCGGGCGCGCGAACCTGCTGCGGTACGACGCCGCCGACCCGACCGCCGATCCCCGCACCCGGTCAGCGCGGGTGGCAGCGGCGCTGGACCGGGTGGGCCTGGCCGCGGCGGCCGGCAAGAAGGCCCGCGCGTACTCCCTCGGCATGAAGCAGCGGCTCGGGCTCGCCGCTGCCCTGCTCCGCCCCCGCGAGCTGCTGGTCCTCGACGAGCCGACCAACGGCCTGGACCCGCAGGGCATGCGCGAGATCCGCGGCCTGGTGCGCGAGCTGGCCGCCGACGGCACCACCGTCTTCCTCTCCTCCCACCTCCTCGACGAGATCGAGCAGGTCTGCACGCACGCGGCCGTGATGTCACGCGGCCGGCTGATCACCCAGGGCACGGTCGCCGGGCTCGCGGCCGGGGCGCGCGGCCGGCTGGCCGTCACCACCCCGGACCCCGCGGACGCGGTCCGGGTGCTCAAGGAGCACGGCCTGTCCGACCTGGTGGCCACCGAGGACCGGGTGACGGGGGAGCTGCCGCCAGGGCCCGGCGGCGAGGCGCCCGATCCGGCCGCCCTGAACGCCGCGCTCGTCGCGGCCGGCGTCCGCGTCCGCGCCTTCGGGACCGAACGTGCCTCACTGGAGGACGTCTTCGTGGCACTGACCGGGGAGGGCTTCGATGTCGCGGACTGAACCGGCCGAGCGGGCGCAGGTGCCGGGCCGGACGGCGGAGGGCCGGCCGGGTGCGCGGACAGCGCACGGCGAGCCGGGTGCGCGGGCGGTGTACGCCGTGCGCTCCTTCGGGCTGCTGCGCAACGAGATCGGCACGACGTTCCGGCGGCGCCGCACGGTGGTGCTGCTCGCCGTGCTGGCCTGCGTGCCGGTACTGGTCGGGATCGCGGTACGCGTCCACACCGGGGACGGCGGCGGAGGCGGCGGCCCGGCCTTCATCTCGCTGATCACCAACAACGGCCTCTTCCTGGTCTTCACCTCCCTCGCGGCCACCCTCCCGGTCTTCCTGCCGATGGCACTGGGCGTGGTGGCCGGGGACGCGATCGCGGGCGAGGCGCACGCCGGGACGCTGCGGTACCTGCTGGTCGCCCCGGCCGGGCGGACCCGGCTGCTGCTCGTCAAGTACGCCACCGCGCTGGTGTTCTCCCTGGTCGCGACGCTGGTCGTGGCCGCGTCCGCGCTGGCCGTCGGGGCGTTGCTGTTCCCGCTGGGCGAGGTCACGCTGCTGTCGGGGACGGCCGTGCCGTTCACCGAGGGCCTGTTGCGGGCACTGGCCGTCGCGGGCGTGGTCGCGCTCTCGCTGACCGGCGTGGCGGCCCTGGGCCTGTTCGTCTCCACACTCACCGGGAGCGGGATCGCGGCGATGGCGACGACCGTGGGTCTGGTGCTCACGGTCCAGATCCTGGACACGCTCCCGCAGCTGGCGGCCGTACAGCCGTACCTCTTCCCGCACTACTGGCTGAGCTTCGCCGACCTGCTGCGCGACCCGGTCTACTGGGACGACATCCGCACCAACCTCGGCCTCCAGGCGGCCTACACGCTGGTGCTGGGCTCAGCGGCCTGGGCACGATTCACCACGCGGGACATCACGGGCTGAGAGCGCGGGGCCGCACGGGCTGAGAGTGCGGGGCAGTGCGGGCTGAGACGCGGGGCCGGCACGGGCTGAGGCATGGCGGGCTGCCGCTCGGCGGGCTGCCGCGGGGCCCGGCCGCGGGTGGTGATCGGGGCCGGGGCGGCCGGCCAGGAGTCGGCCGTCAGGAGCTGGTCGGCCGGTCAGGAGCCGGCCGGTCTAGGAGCTGGTCGGCCGGGTGGCGGCCGGGGACGGGTCGGCGGGAGCGGCGGCCGGCTCGGCGCTGGTGTCGGCGGGGGTACCGGCGGGGGCGCCCGCGGCTTCCGCCACGGTTTCCGGTCCTGCGCCCTCGGCCACCGCTTCCGCGGCGGAGGCACGGGCGGCGGCCAGCGCGGCCCGCGAGGACCTGGCCGTACGCAGCGCGTCCCAGGTCAGCACGGTCAGGGCCAGCCAGACCAGGACGAAGCCCGCCCAGCGCTCGGGCGGCATGGCCTCGTGGAAGACGGTGAGGCCCAGCACGAACTGGAAGGTCGGCGCGAGGTACTGGAGCATCCCGAGCACCGACAGCGGCAGCCGCACCGCGGCCATGCCGAAGGCGATCAGCGGCAGCGCGGTGGCCAGACCGCTGCCCGCGAGCAGCGCCGCCTGGCCGAGGCCGCCGCTGACGAAGCCGGACTCGCCGCGCACGCCCAGCAGGACCAGGCACGCCACGGCCGGCAGGAACTGGATCACCGTCTCCGCGCCGAAGCCCTCGACGCCGCCGAGCCGGACGCCCTTCTTCACCAGGCTGTACGTGGCGAAGGAGAGGGCGAGGCCCAGGGCGATCCACGGCACCCGGCCGTACGCCACGGCCATCACCAGCACGGCCAGCGCGCCGACGCCCACCGCCGCCCACTGCAGCGGGCGCAGCCGCTCCCGCAGGAAGAGCACGCCGAACGCGATGCTGACCAGCGGATTGATGAAGTAGCCGAGGGACGCCTCCAGCACGTGGCCGGCGTTGACCGCCCAGATGTAGAGGTACCAGTTGACCGAGATGACCGCGGCCGCCGCCACCACCAGCCCGAGCCGCTTCGGCTGCCGCAGCAGCGGGCGTATCCAGGACCAGCGACGCAGCGCGGCCAGCATGAGGAAGGCCACCGGCAGCGACCAGGCCATGCGGCTGGCCAGGATCTCGGTGGGGGAGGCGGCGGAGAGCAGGTGCCAGTAGAGGGGGAGGAAGCCCCACAGGCCGTACGCGACGAAGCCGTAGGCCAGGCCGGTGCGCTGGTCGGACGGAGCGGACAAGGGTTCCTCCTGGGCGGGACGGGCGCGGTACGGCGCGCGGCTCTCCGAAGGTAACGCCGCCCGCCCCGCCTGTCATGCCCGTATCTCAAACACGGTGGTTACCGCTCCGGACAGGGGGCGGGACGGGGTGCGGTGACCGGTGCTCCGACCGGCTGCGGTGCTGCGGCGGACCGGGAGCGAGGCCCGGTGCGGCGGCCCGGAGCCGGGCCCGGCGCGGCGGCCGTGGTGCCCGGGTCCGGGCGTGCTGCGGCCGTGGCGCCGGGGCGCGATGCCGACGCACGCACGGCTGCCCGGGACCGGGCTGGGAGCCGGTCCCGGGCAGCCGGGAGCAGGACGGCGGCCGGAGCCGCCCGGGGTGCGTCAGCCGACGACCGTCCAGGTGTCGTTGCCGGCGAGCAGCGCGGCGAGGTCGCCCTTGCCCTTCTGCTCGATGGCGGCGTCCAGCTGGTCGCTCATCTCCGTGTCGTACACCGGCCGGTCCACGCTGCGCAGCACGCCGATGGGCGTGTGGTGCAGGGTGTCGGCGTCGGCGAGCCGGGAGAGGGCGAAGGCCGTGGTGGGCGAGGGGTTGTGCGCGTCGTGCACCAGCACCCCCGCGGTGCCCTCCTGGGTGACGTCGATGACCCGCAGGTCGCCGGTGGCCGGGTCGCGCACGACGCCCTTGGAGCCGAGACCGTCCTCGGCCGGGGCGCCGAACCGGATCGGCTGCCCGTGCTCCAGGCGGATGACGGCCTCCTGGGCCTGCTCCTTGTCCTTGAGCACCTCGAACGCGCCGTCGTTGAAGATGTTGCAGTTCTGGTAGATCTCCACCAGCGCCGTGCCCGGGTGCTCGGCGGCCTGGCGCAGCACCGAGGTGAGGTGCTTGCGGTCGGAGTCGACGGTGCGCGCGACGAAGGACGCCTCGGCGCCGATCGCCAGCGAGACCGGGTTGAAGGGCGCGTCCAGCGAGCCCATCGGCGTCGACTTGGTGATCTTGCCGACCTCGGAGGTGGGCGAGTACTGCCCCTTGGTCAGGCCGTAGATCCGGTTGTTGAACAGCAGGATCTTGAGGTTGACGTTCCGCCGCAGGGCGTGGATGAGGTGGTTGCCGCCGATGGAGAGCGCGTCGCCGTCACCGGTGACCACCCACACCGACAGGTCCCGCCGCGAGGAGGCCAGGCCCGTGGCGATGGCCGGGGCGCGGCCGTGGATGGAGTGCATCCCGTAGGTGTTCATGTAGTACGGGAAGCGGGAGGAGCATCCGATGCCGGAGACGAAGACGATGTTCTCCTTCGCCAGGCCGAGCTCGGGCATGAAGCCCTGCACGGCGGCGAGGATGGCGTAGTCGCCGCAGCCGGGGCACCAGCGCACTTCCTGATCGGACTTGAAGTCCTTCATGGACTGCTTGGCCTCGGCCTTGGGCACCAGGGAAAGCGCCTCGATCTGCGCCGCACCCTCCGAGATCGTCTCAGTCATTGATGGCCTCCTTCGGGCCCTGCTTCATTACCTTCTCGAGGTGGGCGGCGAGCTGCTCTGCCTTGAAGGGCATCCCGCTGACCTGGGTGTGGGACTGCGCGTCCACGAGGAACTTCGCGCGCAGCAGCGTGGCGAGCTGGCCGAGGTTCATCTCGGGGACGACCACCTTGTCGTAACGCCCCAGCACCGCACCGAGATTCCCCGGGAAGGGGTTGAGGTGGCGCAGATGCGCCTGGGCGATGCGCCCGCCCGCACGGCGCACACGGCGCACGGCAGCGGTGATCGGGCCGTACGTCGAACCCCAGCCGATGACCAGGGTGTCGGCGTCGCCCGACGGGTCGTCGACCTCCAGCTCGGGCACCTCGATGCCGTCGATCTTGGCCTGCCGGGTGCGGACCATGAAGTCGTGGTTGGCCGGGTCGTAGGAGATGTTGCCCGTGCCGTCCTGCTTCTCGATGCCGCCGATGCGGTGCTCCAGGCCCGGCGTGCCCGGGACCGCCCACGGCCGCGCCAGGGTCTGCGGGTCGCGCTTGTACGGCCAGAAGACCTCGGTGCCGTCCGCCAGCTCGTGGTTGGCGGAGGTGGCGAACTGCACGCGCAGGTCCGGCAGTTCCTCCACGTCCGGGATGCGCCAGGGCTCGGAGCCGTTGGCCAGGTAGCCGTCGGAGAGCAGGAAGACCGGCGTGCGGTACGTCAGCGCGATCCGGGCCGCGTCCAGCGCCGCGTCGAAGCAGTCGGCCGGCGTCCGCGGCGCGACGATCGGCACCGGCGCCTCGCCGTTGCGCCCGTACATCGCCTGCAGCAGGTCGGCCTGCTCGGTCTTGGTCGGCAGGCCCGTGGACGGACCGCCGCGCTGGATGTCCACGATCAGCAGCGGCAGCTCCAGGCTGACGGCCAGGCCGATCGTCTCCGACTTCAGCGCCACACCGGGGCCCGAGGTGGTGGTCACCGCCAGCGAGCCGCCGAACGCCGCGCCCAGCGCCGCGCCGATGCCCGCGATCTCGTCCTCCGCCTGGAAGGTCCGCACACCGAAGTTCTTGTGCTTGGACAGCTCGTGCAGGATGTCGGAGGCCGGGGTGATCGGGTACGAGCCGAGGTAGAGCGGCAGGTCCGCCTGGCGGCTCGCGGCGACCAGGCCGTAGGACAGCGCCAGATTGCCGGAGATGTTGCGGTACGTACCCGTCGGGAACGCCTTCGTCGCCGGCGCGACCTCGTAGGAGACCGCGAAGTCCTCCGTGGTCTCACCGAAGTTCCACCCCGCCCGGAACGCGGCGACGTTGGCCTCCGCGATCTCCGGCTTCTTGGCGAACTTCTGCCGCAGGAACGCCTCGGTGCTCTCCGTCGGGCGGTGGTACATCCACGACAGCAGGCCGAGCGCGAACATGTTCTTGCTCCGCTCGGCCTCCTTCCGGGACAGCCCGAAGTCCTTGAGCGCCTCGACCGTCAGCGTCGTCAGCGGCACCGGGTGGACGTTCCACGCCTCCAGCGAGCCGTCCTCCAGCGGGCTGGTGGTGTAACCCACCTTCGCCATCGGGCGCTTGGTGAACTCGTCGGTGTTCACGATGATGTCGGCGCCGCGCGGCACGTCCGCGAGGTTGGCCTTCAGCGCGGCCGGGTTCATCGCGACCAGGACGTTGGGCGCGTCACCGGGCGTGAGGATGTCGTGGTCGGCGAAGTGCAGCTGGAAGCTGGAGACGCCGGGCAGCGTGCCGGCGGGGGCCCGGATCTCGGCGGGGAAGTTCGGCAGCGTCGACAGGTCGTTGCCGAACGAGGCCGTCTCGGAAGTGAAACGGTCGCCCGTGAGCTGCATGCCGTCACCGGAGTCACCCGCGAACCGGATGATGACCCGGTCCAGCCGCCGGACCTCCTTGCCGGCGCCGTTCTCCGTCGCGGGGGTACACGACTCCCCTGCGAGTGCACCGTCGGTCTTGTCGGCTGGGCTACTGACCTGGCTGGTCACTGCTTCGGACCTCCCTCGGGGCCTGGGGTGTCCCCGCCGTGGGCAGGGAATCCGGGACGCAACGTGCGGACCTGTCGTCCCATGGCCATCGTACGTGGGTAAGGGTCGCCTTCCCTGAGGCGATCACATGCTGGACGTGAATGTGAGACGCCGTGCTCACATCGTGGACAGGCGAGCGAGATGCCGCTCTGTCGTAATACGCCATGATTTATCCGCCCCCCGCGGCTTCTTCTGCAGGACACTCCGTCCTGCAGCGATGGTTCGTCGCTCCCTGCTCCCGTGCCGGAGCCGACTCCGCACCGACGCTTACTACTGACAGGTTGTCAGGGGTTCAGGAATTGAGGTAGGTGAGGACTGCGAGCACACGACGGTGATCCCCGTCACTCGGGGCCAGGCCCAGCTTCAGGAAGATGTTGCTGACGTGCTTCTCCACCGCACCGTCACTCACCACCAGCTGCCGGGCTATCGCGCCGTTCGTCCGCCCCTCGGCCATCAGGCCCAGCACCTCGCGCTCCCGCGGCGTGAGGCCGGCCAGTACGTCCTGCTTACGGCTGCGGCCCAGCAACTGGGCGACGACCTCCGGATCGAGTGCCGTACCGCCCTCCGCCACCCGCACCACCGCGTCGACGAACTCACGCACTTCGGCTACCCGGTCCTTGAGCAGATAGCCGACGCCCCGGCTCGAACCGGCCAGCAGCTCCGTCGCGTACTGCTCCTCCACGTACTGCGAGAGGACCAGGACGCCCAGGTCGGGATGGTCCCGGCGGAGCCGGACCGCGGCGCGCACCCCCTCGTCCGTGTGCGTCGGCGGCATGCGGACGTCCGCGACGACCACGTCCGGCAGCGCTCCCTCGTCGGCCAGCTCCCCGATGGCCTTGATCAGCGCCTCGGCGTCGCCCACCCCCGCGACGACCTCATGCCCCCGGTCGGTCAGCAGTCGTGTCAGCCCCTCTCTCAGCAGCACCGAGTCCTCGGCGATGACCACCCGCACGCTGTTCTCCACGATCTTCGGCTCCCCCACCCCGTTTTTCGTTCCGACGCTCTTCAGCATCCCAGGATTCGGACGCGCGCGCCGGATCACCGTGCGGGTTGTGGATAACTCGGAATGGCCGGTTGTGGACGGCCGCGGGCGCGGGCGGGGAGCCGGGGAAGCCGGGCGCGCGGCGGGCTACGCCGAACGGCGGAGACGGCGGCGGGTGCCCGCAGTGCCCGCACCTCGCCGCCGTCTCCGCCACCGCCATGACGACCGCCACCGCCATGACGACCGCCACCGCCGGCGCCGGTCGTCAGTCGTCGGCCGTCAGTCGCGCCAGGGCAGCTCGGCCGTGACCGTCGTCGGGCCGCCCGCCGGCGAGTCGACGACCAGCAGCCCGTCCACCGCGTCCAGCCGCTCGGCCAGCCCCGCCAGACCGCTGCCGGTCCCGGTGTGCGCGCCGCCCCGGCCGTCGTCGGTGACCAGCACCATCAGCCGGTCGTCGGCCCGCCACACGTCCACCGAGGCACGGGTCGCCTGCGCGTGCTTGGAGACGTTCTGCAGCAGCTCGGAGACGGTGAAGTACGCGATGCCCTCGATCGCCGCCGCGGGGCGCGAGACCAGGTCCACACCGACCTCCACCGGCACCGTGCACCGTGCGGCGAGCGCGGAGAGGGCCGGGCCCAGGCCGCGGTCGGTGAGGATCGCGGGATGGATGCCGCGGGCCAGGTCGCGCAGCTCCTGCAGCGCGATCTTCACCTCGCCGTGCGCCTCGTCCACCATGCGGGCCGCCGCCTCCGGGTCCTCCTGCAGCTTCTCCTTGGCCAGCCCGAGGTCCATGGCCAGCGCGACCAGCCGGGCCTGCGCGCCGTCGTGCAGGTCCCGCTCGATGCGCCGCAGGTCGGCCGCCGCCGTCTCGGACACCGCCGTACGGTCCGTCTCCAGCTCCGTCACCCGGGTGGCCAGGCGCGACGGGCCGAGCAGCCCGTGCACCAGCAGCCGGTCCACCTGGCTCAGGCCGCGCACCGTGCCGCCCCAGACCAGCACGAGCAGGAGGCCGACGGCGCTGGTCACGGCGATCTCCACGGGGGTGTCCAGATAGACGCCGTGGGTTCCGTCGCCGTAGAGCTGGATGCCGTCCTGGCCCAGGTACATCGGGAAGGTCCAGCGCCACAGCGGGTACGTGAGCAGGCCCCAGCCGGCCGTCCACAGCGTCACCGAGAGGGAGAAGGCGAAGACGGCCCACGGGAAGTGCAGCAGGCAGTACAGGAAGTGCCGCCAGGACACCCCGCTTTTCAGGACGCCGCCGACCCAGCCCATCAGGCCCGGTTTGGCGGTGCGCACGGGTTCGGGGGCGCGTACGTCCAGGCCGAGCAGGGCGTGCGCCCGTACCCGCTCCAGGGCGCCGAGCCCGCGGCAGCCGGCGAGGCCGGCGGCCAGTACGGGGATGCCGAGGAAGGTGATCAGCAGCCCCGCGCCGAGCGACACCGTCGTGACGGCGTACGTGAACAGCACGACGGCGACCGGCAGGCCGAGCAGCAGGTACAGGAACTCCCGCCAGGTACGGCCGGAGAAGGGCGCGCGCAGCACGAAGGGGATGCGCGGCGCCCCGCGGCCCCCGGAGGCCTGCGGTGCGCGGGATGACGGGCCGTACGCGGTGTCCATGGCGTCTCGTCCTTCTGCGGGTGCGGAGCGCTGCCGGGTGCCGGGGTGCGGAGTGGCGCTCGCTCGAGGGCGCCGGGCGCTTCGGTGGTCACGTACGTCCAGCCTGTCCGTTCCGGGCCGCGCGGCACATGGAGCCGGTCGGCGTCTTCGGCCTCGGGTTTTCCCTACCTGCGGGGTGCCGCCTCCCCTCGGAGCCTGCGGACACGGCTTCTTCGGGCGGGCCGAGGCCGCCCCCTCCGGGGCAGGCGCCGCGCCCGCCACGTACGGTGCGCCGCGCTCGCTACGGTGCGCTGCACCCGCTACGGAGCACTGCGCCACGGCAGCTCGGCCGTGACCGTCGTCGGGCCGCCCGCCGGTGAGTCGACGACGAACAGCCCGTCGACCGAGCCGAGGCGCTCGGCCAGGCCGGCCAGCCCGCTGCCCCGGTCCGGGCGCGCGCCGCCCCGCCCGTCGTCGCGCACCTGGAGCAGCAGCCGGTCCTCGGCCCGCCACACCTCCACCGAGGCGCCGGTGGCCCGTGCGTGCTTGGAGACGTTCTGCAGCAGTTCGGAGACGGTGAAGTACGCGATGCCCTCGATGGCGGGCGCGGGCCGCGCCCCGATGTCCACCGTCACGGTGACCGGCACCGTGCACCGCGCGGCCAGCGCCGAGAGGGCCGGGCCCAGGCCGCGGTCGGTGAGGATCGCCGGGTGGATGCCGCGGGCCAGGTCGCGCAACTCCTGAAGGGCCAGCTTCACCTCGCCGTGCGCCTCGTCCACCATCCGCGCCGCCGCGTCCGGGTCCTCCAGCAGCTTCTCCTTGGCCAGGCCCAGCCCCATCGCCAGCGCCACCAGCCGGGCCTGCGCACCGTCGTGCAGGTCGCGCTCGATGCGCCGCAGGTCGGCCGCCGCCGTGTCCACGACCACGCCCCGCCCCGACTCCAGCTCCGCGATCCGCCGCTCCAGCTCGTCCGAGGGCGACAGCAGCCCGCGTACCAGCGCCCGGTCCACATTCGTCAGCCAGCGTGCCAGCCACGGCAGTACGGGCCACGCGACGAACAGCGACACGAAGGCGAGCGTGAAGGTGAGGATGCCCCAGGGCAGCCGTACGAAGACGAAGAGCGCGTGCCGCCAGCCGACCGGGTCCTTCAGACGCGCCCACAGCCACGGGAAGAAGCCCGGCTCCCGGGCGAGCGACGGGCTCGGCTCGTCGACCCGTATCCCGAGGAGCGCACGGGCCCTGGCCCGCTCCAGCTTCCCGTACTGCCGGCAGCCCAGCAGGACCAGCGCGAGCAGCGGCAGGCCGATGACCGTGACCGACAGGCCCAGGCCCGTCGCGAGGCAGGAGACCAGCAGCGCGAAGGACACCACGGCCAGCGGGAGGTTGCACAGCAGGTGCAGGACCTCGCGCCAGGTGACGGCGCTCAGCGGCGCGCGGGGCGGGGGCAGAACCGGGGCGAAACCGTCGTCATGGCCGTCGTGGGCACGCGTGCCCGGGGCGGAGGTCACCGTCATACGGGTCAGCTTGCCGGGCGGCGCGGCCCGGTGCCATGGGGTGGATAGGTGGGGCGAAGTGGGGATATCCCCACCTCTCCGCCGATGGGACTGCTCGGTCCGAGCCACGCAGGGCCTAGACTCCCGTCCGTACAGATCGTCGAAAATCTTCGTCGAAAGCGTTGCAGAAGGGTGGCACGGCGCCTATGGGCGCGCCGGGGCGGCCCGCTGCGCACGAGCAGTCAGGGAGCGAGGGGCGGACGTGCCGGACACGACCGTACGCACCATCAGCGCCGCGGACTACTTCCAGGGCTATTCGGCCGTCGGGCTCATCGCCGTGATCGGTGTGCTCTTCGTGGCCGTCGCCTTCGGAGCGGGCCGGCTGATGCGTCCAGTGGTGCCCACACCCGAGAAACTGCTCACGTACGAATGCGGAGTCGACCCCGTGGGAGAGGGCTGGGCGCACACCCAGGTCCGCTACTACGTGTACGCCTTCCTGTACGTCATCTTCGCCGTCGACTCGATCTTCCTGTTCCCCTGGGCGACGGTCTACGCCGCACCCGGGTTCGGCGGTGTCACGCTGGTGGAGATGTTCATCTTCCTCGGCTTCCTCGCCGTCGGCCTGCTCTACGCATGGAAGAAGGGCGTCCTGGAATGGACGTGACCCCCGCCTCCGCGGCCAACGGAGCCTCGCCGGGCCCCGAGCTCCTGCCCGAGCCGCGCCGCCTCGGCCCGCTGGCCCGCTTGGCCCCCGAACCGATGAAGGTGGTCCTGAACTGGGGCCGCCGCTACAGCCTCTGGGTCTTCAACTTCGGGCTCGCCTGCTGCGCGATCGAGTTCATCGCCGCGTCCATGGCGCGCCACGACTTCATCCGGCTCGGTGTGATCCCCTTCGCGCCCGGCCCGCGCCAGGCCGACCTGATGGTCGTGTCCGGCACGGTCACGGACAAGATGGCGCCCGCGGTGAAGCGGCTGTACGAGCAGATGCCCGAGCCGAAGTACGTGATCTCCTTCGGGGCCTGCTCCAACTGCGGCGGCCCGTACTGGGACTCGTACTCGGTCACGAAGGGCGTCGACCAGATCATCCCGGTGGACGTGTACGTACCGGGCTGCCCGCCGCGCCCCGAGGCGCTGCTGCAGGGCATCCTCAAGCTCCAGGAGAAGATCGCCCAGGAGTCGCTGGGCGAGCGGTACGGACAGCCGGGCAAGGCGGGCAAGGCAGGCCGGGCCGGCAAGTCCGGCAAGGCCGCCGGCCGTCCGTCCCCCGACGCGCTGCGCAGCGGCCTGGTCGCCCCGCCGGCCCCGCCGTCCGCCGCGTCCGGCCGGCCGGACGAACAGCGGCCGAACGGGCAGCAGAACGGGCACCCGTCCGCGGAGCAGCCGTCCGCCGAGAAGCCGCCGTCCGAGCAGACCGGGGAGGACACCCGATGACGGCCCAGCCGCCAGCACCGGGCACACCGGAGGAGCCGACGGGCGCGGCCCCCGAGGAGCCGAAGGACGCGGCGCCCGAGAAGGCGACGGGCGCGGCGTCCGGTGAGGCGAAGGGCGCAGCCCCCGAGGAAGCCGCCAAAGCTGCCCCCGGGAAGGCTGCGGGCGCGGCGTCCGAAGGGACGGCGAGCGCGGCCTCCGAGGAGACGACGGGCGCGGCGCCCGAAGAGGCACCGGTCGCGGCACCCGTGGGCTGGCTGCCGGAGCCGGCCGAGCGGATCTTCGGTGCCGGGGCGACGGCCGAGGAGGCGTACGGCCTGCTCACCGTCGACGTACCGGCGACCGCCTGGACCGACGCGCTGACCGCCGCCCGGGACACCCTGGGCTGCACGTACTTCGACTGGCTGAGCGCCGTCGACGAGCCCGGCACCGGCTTCCGGATCTGCGCCCACGTCGCCGACGTGTCACGCGCCGGGGGCGTCCGGCGGCTCCTCGTACGGACGACCGTGCCGCACGAGAAGGCCGCGCTTCCCACGGCCATCGGCGTGTACGCGGGCGCGGGCTGGCACGAGCGCGAGACGCACGAGATGTTCGGCGTGGACTTCACGGGCCACCCGGGCCTCGAGCCGCTGCTGCTGCCCGAGGGCTTCGAAGGCCACCCGCTGCGCAAGGACTTCGTGCTGGCCGCACGGGTCGCCAAGGCGTGGCCGGGCGCCAAGGAGCCGGGCGAGTCCGAGCACGGCGGCCCCAAGCGCCGCCAGATGCTGCCGCCCGGTGTGCCCGACCCGAACGAGTGGGGCCCGCTCAAGGGCCAGCTGCCGCCCGCTCCGGCCCGTCCGGCGCGCGGTGCACGGGGCGCACGCGCGGCCGGTGCCGGTGCCGCGGGACGTGCCGGCCGGGCCGCCGGCGCGGGCCGGGAGGCAGCGGCAGGTGCGGCCGGGGAGCGGCCGGCCCGCCGGATGCGCAGCGCGAGCGCCGGTTCGGCGAGCCAGCAGGCCGCGGCCGCGGCCGAGAAGCCCGAGTCCAAGGGCGTCGAACCGCCGAAGGACACCGAGGCCCCGAAGGCCGCCGACGCCGCCAAGGAGGCGGCCGCCGACCCGGCCGGTACACCGGGGACGACGAATGCCGGTACGCCGGCGTCCGCCCCGCGGACCGCTCCGCGCTCCTCGGACGCGCCGTGGCACCATGCCCGTCCCGCGTTCGAAGCGGACGCCGCCGAGCCGGAGGCGGAAGCCGCCGAGCCGGAGGCCCAGGCCGCCGAGCCGGAGTCGGAAGCGGCCAAGCCGGAGGCCCAGGCCGCCGAACGGGAGCCCGAAGCCGGCAAGCCGGCCGCCGCCCCTGAAGGCGCCGCCCCTGAAGGCACCACCGGCACCACCGACAGCAAAGGCGCCGAAGGCGCCACCCGCACCGACGACGAGACAGGAGACGGCACCGCATGAGTGACACGCTCGCGATCGTCCTCCGGGTGCTCGCCGTCTTCGTGATCTTCCTGGTCTTCCCGCTGGTCATCGGGCAGACCGAGCACAAGGTGATGGCGCACATGCAGGGCCGCCTCGGCCCCATGTACGCGGGCGGCTTCCACGGGTGGGCGCAGCTGGTCGCCGACGGCGTGAAGTTCGCGCAGAAGGAGGACATCGTCCCGGCGGGCGCCGACCGGAAGATCTTCCAGCTCGCGCCGGCCGTCGCCCTGCTGCCGTACCTGCTCGTCCTGATCGCCATCCCGGTCGGCCCCGGCAACGCGGTCGGCCAGGCGCTCGACGCGGGCGTCTTCTTCGTGCTCGCCGTGATGGGCGTCGGCGTCCTCGGCTCCCTGATGGCGGGCTGGGCGTCGGCCAACAAGTTCTCGCTGCTCGGCGGTCTCCGTACGGCCGCGCAGCTGCTGGCGTACGAGCTGCCGATGCTGCTCGCCGCCGCGTCCGTCACGATGGCCGCCGGCACCCTCTCGCTGCCCGGCATCCTCGACGCCTTCCACTGGTGGTGGGTGCCGTGGCAGATCGTCGGCGGGCTGGTGTTCTTCACGGCCGGCCTCGCGGAGCTGCAGCGGCCGCCGTTCGACATGCCGGTGGCCGACTCGGAGATCATCTTCGGCGCGTACACCGAGTACACCGGGCTGCGCTTCGCGCTCTTCCTGCTCGCGGAGTACGCCGGCATCGTCGTGCTCTGCGCGCTGACCGCGGTGCTCTTCCTGGGCGGCTGGCACGGCCCCTTCGGGGCCGACGGGCTCGGCTGGCTCTGGATGCTGCTGAAGACCGTCGTCCTGGCCTTCGGCGTCATCTGGCTGCGGGTCAGCTACCCGCGGCTGCGCGAGGACCAGTTGCAGAAGCTCGCCTGGACCTGCCTCATCCCGCTCGCTCTCGCCCAGATCGCCCTCACCGGCGTCGTCAAGGTGGTGATCTCGTAATGTCCCGCCCGTCGCCCGACCACCGCCCCTCAACGACGCCCTCCGGGCGGCCCCGCTCGTTCCCCGGTTCCGGCCTCGCCAAGGGCCTGGCCGTGACCCTGCGCACGATGACGAAGCGCACGGTCACCGAGCAGTACCCGGACGTCCAGCCCGAGCTGGCGCCCCGCACCCGCGGCGTCATCGGGCTGTTCGAGGAGAACTGCACGGTCTGCATGCTGTGCGCCCGCGAGTGCCCCGACTGGTGCATCTACATCGACTCCCACAAGGAGACGGTGCCCCCGGCAGCCCCCGGAGGCCGCGAGCGCAGCCGTAACGTGCTGGACCGCTTCGCCATCGACTTCTCGCTGTGCATGTACTGCGGTATCTGCATCGAGGTGTGCCCGTTCGACGCGCTCTTCTGGTCGCCGGAGTTCGAGTACGCCGAGACGGACATCCACGACCTGACCCACGAGCGCGACAAGCTGCGCGAGTGGATGTGGACGGTGCCCGAACCGCCCGCGCTCGACCCGGGCGCCGAGCAGCCCAAGGAGATCGCCGCCGCGCAGAAGGCCGCCGACAAGCTGGCCGCCCAGCAGGCCAAGGAGGCCGCGGAGGCCGCCGCGCAGGACGCCGGGCCCGGCCCGGCCGAGGGGGAGGAAGCGTGACGCTCGCCGCCGCAAGCCACGGCTTCCTGACGCCCAGCGGCGTGGAGATCGCGTTCCTCCTCGTCGGCCTGGTCACCCTGGGCGCCGCCGTGGTCACCGTCACCACCAAGCAGCTGGTGCACGCCGCGCTGTGGCTGGTGGTCGCCCTCGGCGGGATCGCCGTGGAGTACCTCCTGCTCACCGCGGAGTTCATCGCCTGGGTGCAGGTGCTCATCTACGTCGGTTCCGTGGTCGTCCTCCTGCTCTTCGGGCTGATGCTGACCAAGGCGCCCATCGGCCGCTCGCCGGACGCCGACTCGGGCAACCGCTGGGCCGCGCTCCTGGTGGCCGTGGCCTCCGCCGCGGCCCTCGTCTGGGTCGTCGTCGACGCCTTCCGGGCGTCCTGGATCGACCTCGACGGCGCGGCCCAGGGCTCCACAGCGGTCTCCGGGCGCAGCCTCTTCCAGCACTGGGTGCTGCCCTTCGAGGCGCTGTCCGTCCTGCTGCTGGCCGCCCTCGTCGGCGCGATCGTGCTGTCCCGCAAGAACGGGGACGACGCGAACACGCCGGCCGGCCGCACCGCAGCGGGCACCGCCGCCGGCACCGTCCCCGACTCCGCACGCCGAGAGGGACAGCGCTGATGCATCTCGTCTACCCCGCCGTCCTCGCCGTCCTCCTCTTCTGCGTCGGCCTCTACGGCGTCCTCGCCCGGCGCAACGCGATCCTGGTCCTGATGTCCGTCGAGCTGATGCTCAACGCCGTCAACCTCAACCTCGTCGCCTTCGACGTCTGGCTGCGCGACGCACTCCACGCCGGCCAGGCGCTCACCCTCTTCACGATCGCCGTCGCCGCCGCCGAGATCGGCATCGGCCTCGCGATCGTCCTGCTCGTCTACCGCAACCGCGGCAGCTCCGACGTCGACCGGCTCACCGACCTCGCCGAGCGCCCCGCTGCCGACGGGGCGGACGAGCCCGCGCACCACCCGTCCGACCAGCAGGCGGAGGCCGCCGCGTGACGACCACGACCACCGCCGTCCTCGTCCCCCTCCTGCCGTTCCTCGGCGCCGCCTTCGGCCTGCTCCTCGGCCGGCGCGCGCCCGGCTTCGTACGGCCGCTGGCCGTCCTGCCGACCCTCGCAGCGGCCGTCCTGGCCGTCGTCGTGGCCGCCCGGCAGGGCGGGGGAGCGCCCGTCGACGCCGCGACGCAGCTGACCCCGACCGGCTCGGTCCCCATCGAGCTGGCCCTGCACATCGACGGCTTCGCCGCCCTGGTCGCGGTGCTCGTCGGCGCCGTCGCCACCTGCGTGCAGCTGTACTCCACCGGCTACCTGCGCGACGACCCGCGCTACGCCTCGTACGCCGCGCTGGTCTCCCTCTTCACCTCCGCGATGCTGCTCGTCGTCTACTCCGGCGACCTGATGGTGCTGCTGGTCGGCTGGGAGATCATGGGCATCTGCTCGTACTTCCTGGTCGGCCACTACTGGGAGACCGAGGCCGCCCGGTCCGCCTCCCTCAAGGCCTTCCTGGTCACCAAGCTCGGCGACGTGCCCTTCCTCTTCGGGCTCTTCGCGCTCGCCGCGGACGCCGGCACCTTCCGCATCACCGGCATCCTGAACGCCGTCGCGGCCGGTCACCTGCACCACCCGACGGTGATCGCGCTGCTGCTGCTCGCCGGTGTGGCGGGCAAGTCCGCGCAGTTCCCGCTGCACACGTGGCTGCCCGACGCGATGGCCGGCCCCACGCCGGTCTCCGCGCTCATCCACGCCGCCACGATGGTCGCGGCCGGTGTCTACTTCATCGCCCGGCTCCTCCCGGTCTTCGCGGCCTCCGCCGCCGCGCTGGTCGTACTCGCCGTGATGGCCGCAGTGACCATGATCGGCTCGGCGCTCGCGGCCCTCGCCCAGGACGACATCAAGCGCGTCCTGGCGTACTCGACCGTCGGCCAGCTCGGCTACATGACCGGCGCGCTGGCCGTCGGCGACCGCGGCGCGGCCGTCTTCCACCTCCTCTCGCACGGCGCCTTCAAGGCCCTGCTCTTCCTCGGCGCCGGCGTGATCATCCACGCGGCCGGCACCAACTCGCTCGCCGCCATGTCGCGGATGCGCGGCCTCTCCAAGCGCATCCCCGACGCGTTCTGGACGGTGACCGTGGCGCTGCTCGCGCTCGCCGCGATTCCGCCGTTCGCCGGCTTCTTCTCCAAGGAGGCCGTCCTCGGCGCCGCCGAGCACGCCGCCACCGGCGAGGCGCACCTCGCGCTCGACGGGTTCCACGGCCACCTCGGCGCCGTGCCGAGCGCGGCCGGCTGGACCGTCCTCGTCGCCGGCCTGGTCACCGCCCTCCTCACGGCCGCCTACGCGACCCGCCTCTGGCTGCTCGCCTTCTTCGGCCGCGGGCCCCAGGAGGCCCCCGACCATGGCAAGCAGCCGCTGGTGATGAACGCCGTGCTGTGGGTGCTCTTCCTCCCCACCGCAGCGTTCGGCATCGCCGCGCCCCTCCTCCCGGACTGGTTCGACGGCAACGAACTGACGCCGACCCTGGTCACCTCCGTCCTCGGCACCGGCCTCGCGCTGGCCGGCGCGCTGATCATGTACGGCGCGTGGCGGCACACCGCGGCCGTCGCGGCCCGCCGCCCGATCGGCGCGGTGGCGGTGGACCCGGACGCGGCGCCCGCGGTCTCGGAGGAGGAGGCCATCGCCACGCACGCCGCCGCCTACGGCGACAACGCCGGAGCGCCCGACCCTGCCGACCCGGGCCGGCTCCTGCTCGGCCCGCTGCACGCCCCCGCGACCTGCGGCTTTCACCTGGACGCCGCATACACCGCGCTCTTCGTCCGGCCCGTACGCGCCGCCGCCCGGCTCGTCCGCTTCCTCGACCGCGAGGTCGTCGACACGTACGTGCACGGCGCCGGCACCGGAGCCCGCTGGCTGGGCTGGGCCGTCCGCCGGACGCAGACCGGCAACGTGCAGACCTACCTCGGCGCGCTGCTCGCGGGCTCACTCGTGCTGGCCGTCGCCGCCGTCCTCGTCGCTACGGGCACGGGAGCCTGATCGTGCTGCAATCTCCCGGGGGACGCCCCCCGTACCCCCAGCCACCGTCCCGGCTCACCGGAGCCGAAACCCTGAGGAGGGCCTGACCATGAGCCACCACGCCATGCAGATCCTCCTCGCGGGCGTCGTCGTACTCCCGCTGATCGGGGCGCTCGCGGCGCTGTTCCCCGCCCCGCCCGGCCTGAAGGGCAAGAGCCCCGACCAGGCCGTGCTGCGGCACGGCGTGACCGTCACCGGCGTCGTCCTCGCCGCGGCCGTCGCGCTCGCGGCCGGCTTCGACCACGCCAAGCCCGCTGAGATGCAGGCTCAGACCGATATCAGCTGGATCCCGGCGCTGGGCATCCGTATCCACCTCGGCGTCGACGGCATCTCGCTCCCCCTCCTGGTCCTGACCGCGCTGCTGACCTTCCTCTGCGCGCTGTACTCGTACTTCAAAATGCCGGCGGGCCCGTCCCCCAAGGCATTCGTCGCGCTGATCCTCGTGCTGGAGTCCGGCACCCTGGCGACCTTCGCCGTGCTGGACCTGATGCTCTTCTTCCTCGCCTTCGAGATGGTCCTCATCCCGATGTACTTCCTGATCAACCGCTGGGGCGGCGCGAACAGGCAGTACGCGGCCTGGAAGTTCATCCTCTACACGCTGCTCGGCTCCGTCGTGATGCTGCTGGGCCTCCTCCTCATCGGCCTGAAGTCCGGCACGTTCGACATGGTGGCACTCGCCACTGACAACGGCCCTGCGTCCCAGCTCAGCCACACCGTCCAGCTGCTGGCGGTGCTCGCGATCGGCATCGGACTGGCGGTCAAGGCACCGATGTGGCCGCTGCACAGCTGGCTGCCCGACGCGCACACCGCGGCGCCCACCGTCGGCTCGGTCCTGCTGGCCGGCGTGCTGCTGAAGATGGGCACGTACGGTTTCGTGCGCATCGCGCTGCCGATCGCGCCGGACGGCATGCACACCTTCGCGCCGTACCTCGCCGCCTTCGCCGCCGTGGGCATCGTCTACGGCTCGCTCGCCTGCCTGGCGCTGGCCCGCCGCGGCGCGAAGGGCGACCTCAAGCGCCTGATCGCGTACAGCTCGGTCGGCCACATGGGCTTCGTCCTGCTCGGCATCGCCTCCATGACGCCCACCGGCATCAACGGCGCGCTCTTCGCCAACATCGCACACGGCCTCATCACCGGCCTGCTGTTCTTCCTGGTCGGCGCGCTCAAGGACCGGTACGGGACCACCGACCTGGACGCGATGGCGGGCCGCACCGGCGCCGCGCTCTACGGCCGCGCGCCCCGCTTCGGCGGCCTGCTCGCCTTCGGCGCCATCGCCTCGCTCGGCCTGCCGGGCCTGGCCGGCTTCTGGGGCGAGATGCTCGCGATGTTCGGCGCGTTCGAGCCCGCCGACGGCCTCAGCCGCCCCGCCTTCCTCACCTTCATGGCCCTGGCCGGCCTCGGCACCCTGCTGACCGCCGCGTACCTCCTGATCGTCGTCCGCCGCGTCTGCATGGGCAGCAAGGAGACCGCCGAGCAGGACGCGCTGGCCGCCACCGCCGGCGAGGGCGCGACCGCCGGGGTCACCCCGGGCCCGGCCGCCGCGACCACCGTCGCCACGGCCCCCACCGCGGTGAAGGAGCGAGCCCCCGCCGTCCCCGACATCGCCCCTTACGAGTACGTGGCCTGGACCCCGCTGGCCGCCCTCACCGTCCTCGCCGGTCTCTGGCCCGCGGCCCTGCTGGGCCTCACCGACCCGGCCGTGCAGAACCTCCTCGGAGGCGGTAGCTGATGATGACTGCCCTCGCCGCGAGCGCCGGGAGCGCCGCAGCCGACGGGACCGCCACGCAGGCCGCGGGCGGCGTCGGGAGCCTCGTCCAGTCCGTCGACTGGGTCGCCATCGCCCCGCCGACCCTGACCGCCCTCTTCGCGCTGATCGTGCTCGTCGCCGACCTCTTCGTGCCCGAGCGCCGCAAGCCGGTCCTCGGCTGGATCGGCATCGCGGGCCTGGTCCTCGCCGGGCTGTCGCTGCTGCCGATCCTCAAGGGCGACCGCACCACCTTCTGCCTCACCGGGCACCCGGAGGTGTGCAGCTACGCGGCCGACCACTTCGCGGTCGTCATCCAGCTGCTCGTCCTGGGCGGCGCGCTGCTCACCGCGCTGCTGTCGGTGAACCCGGTCAAGGACCAGAAGCTGCCCGGCGGGGAGTTCTGGTTCCTGCTGCTGTCCTCCGCCGCCGGCGCGGCCCTGCTCCCCGCGTCCCGGGACCTCGCCACGCTGGTGATCGCCCTCGAAGTGGCCTCGCTCCCGGCGTTCGCGCTCGTGGGCATCAAGCGCGGCGACCGGCTCTCCTCCGAGGCGGCGCTGAAGTTCTTCCTCTCCTCGGTCACCGCGACGGCCGTCATGCTGCTCGGCGTCAGCTTCGTGTACGCCGCCACCGGCAGCCTGCACCTGGTCCAGGTAGCCGAGGCCCTCACCCACCCGGACCCGCGGCTCGACGTGCTGGCCAAGACCGGCGTCGCGCTCACCCTCGTGGGCTTCGCCTTCAAGACGGCCGCCGCGCCCTTCCACTTCTGGGTGCCCGACACCTACGTGGGCGCGCCCCTCCCGGTGGCCGCCTACCTCTCCGTGGTCGGCAAGGCCGTCGGCTTCTCCGGGCTGATCGTCGTCACCGTCGAGGCGTTCCCCTCGTACGGCGACGTCTGGGGCCCCTTCCTGGCCGTGCTGGCCGCGCTCACCATGACGGTCGGCAACGTCGCCGCGCTGCGCCAGCGCCCCGACCGCGCCCACAGTGCTGTACGCCTGCTCGCCTGGTCCTCCGTGGGCCAGGCCGGCTACCTCCTGGTGCCGATCGCGTCCGCCGCGTACGCCGACGACGCCGCACACGCCATCGGCTCCACGGTGGCGTACGCGCTCATGTACGCGGCGGTGAACCTCGGCGCCTTCGCGGTGGCCGCCCTCGTGGCCCGCACGCACCGGCAGAACCGCATCGCCGACTACCGGGGGCTGTACGCGGCGCACCCCGTGTACGCCCTCGCGCTCGGCTTCTTCCTGCTGTGCCTGGCGGGCCTGCCGCCCGGCATCATCGGGCTGTTCGCCAAGGTCACGGTCTTCTCCGCGGCCGTGGACGCGGGCCTGGCCTGGCTGGCCGTCGTGATGGCCGTCAACGTCGTGATCGCGCTCTACTACTACCTGCAGTGGACCGCGGTCCTCTTCCGCGCACCGGAGGCCGCCCCCGAGAGCGGCGAGGCGGCGCCCGCCGCACGGCCGCGCGTCCCCGCCGCGCTCGCCACCACGGTCGGCCTCACCGCACTCGTGGGCATCGCGCTCTCCGGAGCGCCGCAGCTCGTGCTGCGCTTCGCCTCGGGGGCGCTGCTCTAGCGGTCTTCCAGAGACCCCACTCGAACGGACGAACGCGCCCCCTCCAGGGGGCAGGGAACCACGCTCCGCCGTCTGGCGTTGACCAGAAACGGAGGGTCCACTGAAAAGTGGACACGTCATCGCAAGGGTTCCCCTGCCGTACCACCTGGAGGGCGTACCGTGCACCGCCGGCACAACGGGCTCAGGACCGCAGTTCTCCTCGGGGGACTGTCCGCGCTCATCATCGTCATCGGCAGCGCGTTCGGCCGTACGGGCCTGATCGTCGCGGTCCTCGTGGCGCTGGGCACGAACGCGTACGCGTACTGGAACAGCGACAAGCTCGCCCTGCGCGCCATGCGGGCCCGCCCCGTCAGCGAGTTCCAGGCGCCCCAGCTCTACCGCATGGTCCGCGAGCTCTCGACCGCCGCCCGCCAGCCCATGCCCCGGCTGTACATCTCGCCCACCCAGGCCCCCAACGCCTTCGCCACCGGGCGCAACCCGCGCAACGCCGCGGTCTGCTGCACCGAGGGCATCCTGCAGCTGCTGGACGAGCGCGAGCTGCGCGGCGTCATCGGGCACGAGCTCAGCCACGTCTACAACCGCGACATCCTGATCTCCTCCGTCGCGGGCGCGCTCGCCTCCGTGGTGATGTTCCTGGTGAACTTCGCCTGGCTGATCCCGTTCGGCAGGTCGGACGACGACGAGGGCCCCGGACTGTTCGGCATGCTGCTGATCATGATCCTCGGGCCGGTCGCCGCGTCCCTCATCCAGCTCGCCGTCAGCCGCTCCCGTGAGTACGAGGCGGACGCCTCCGGCGCCCGGCTGACCGGCGACCCGCTCGCCCTGGCCTCGGCCCTGCGGAAGCTGGAGTACGGCACCCAGCAGCTCCCGCTGCCGCCGGAGCCCCGGCTGGAGACGGCGAGCCACATGATGATCGCGAACCCGTTCCGGGCCGGCGAGGGCCTGTCCAGGCTCTTCTCGACCCACCCCCCGATGCGCGAGCGCATCAGCCGCCTGGAGGAACTGGCAGGGTACCGACCGTGAAAACCATCCTGAACATCATCTGGCTCGTCCTGTCCGGCTTCTGGCTGTTCCTCGGCTACGCCCTGGCCGGCGTGATCATGTGCATCCTGATCATCACGATTCCCTGGGGCATAGCTTCCTTCAGGATCGGCGTGTACGCCCTCTGGCCGTTCGGCCGCACCACGGTCGACCGGCGCGACGCGGGCGCCGCCTCCTGCCTGGGCAACGGCATCTGGCTGGTGCTCGCGGGCTGGTGGCTGGCGCTCGGGCACGTCGTCACCGGCATCGCCCTGTGCGTCACGATCATCGGCATCCCGTTCGGCATCGCCAACTTCAAGCTGATCCCGGTCTCCCTGCTGCCCCTCGGCCGCGAGATCGTCCCCACGGACCGGCCCTTCGCGGCCCGCTGAGGCGGCCCCGGACGCCCCCACGGGCCCGCGCCGGGCCCGGACAGGTCCGCACACCCGCACACGCCGACGGGGCGGCCCGCAGTGCGCGGTGCCGCCCCGTCCGGCGTGTCCGTTGCCCCCTGGGCACGGTGCCTACCGGTAGTTCACGAACTGGATCGCGAAGTCCAGGTCCTTGCCCTTGAGCAGCTGCTGGACGGACTGGAGGTCGTCGCGGCTCTTGGAGGAGACGCGCAGCTCGTCACCCTGGACCTGAGCCTTGACGCCCTTGGGGCCCTCGTCGCGGATGATCTTGGCGACCTTCTTCGCGTTCTCCTGGGAGATGCCCTCCTGGAGCGAGGCGAAGATCTTGTACTCCTTGCCGGAGGACTGCGGCTCGCCCGCGTCCAGCGCCTTCAGCGAGATCCCGCGCTTGACCAGCTTGGACTGGAAGATGTCGAGGACAGCCTTCACCCGCTCCTCGGCGTTGGCGCGCATCTCGATCTTCTCGCCCGACCAGGCGATCGAAGCGTCGACGCCCTTGAAGTCGTACCGCTGCGAGATCTCCTTGGCGGCCTGGTTGAGGGCGTTGTCGACCTCCTGCCGCTCGACCTTCGAGACGATGTCGAAACTGGAGTCGGCCATCGTGGATTGGCTCCTCGTACGTAGATCCGTCAGGGACGCGGCCCGTCCCGGACCGCCCCGCAAGCCTAGCCACCCGGGCAGCGGCCCCGGCCATGGTCGGGGCGCGCGGAACCGAGTGGCGGACCACCCCCCGCCATCAGGTATGGTTTACGTCGTTGCCACGGAGCACCGCCCAGGCGGGACTCCCGGCAGCATTCCCAGGCGGTGTGCCCGAGCGGCCAAAGGGAGCAGACTGTAAATCTGCCGGCTCAGCCTTCCCAGGTTCGAATCCTGGCGCCGCCACAGGAATGGCAAAGGCCCCCACGAGAGTGGGGGCCTTTCGCGTGTGCGCCGCCCGGTGCGGCCCCGGCGAACGGCCGCCGGAGGCTCCGGTGCTCAGGCGCTCGCCGCGTTCCGTACGGCCTCGTCGACCGGGGTGTCGCCGCCGATCAGCTCCAGGGTGCGGCCGATCGTGCCCGGCTCGTCCAGCAGGGCCGCCAGGACGGCCGCCACGTCGTCCCGGGTGACGTCGCTGCGGCCCGTCGACTCCGCCAGCGCCACCCGCCCGGTGCCGGGGTCGTTCGTCAGCCGTCCCGGGCGCAGGATCGTCCAGTCCAGGCCCTTCCGGGACCGTACGTCCGCGTCCGCCGCGCCCTTCGCCCGCAGATAGGCGGCGAACACCGGGTCCGTGCCCGCCGGCGGCTCACGGTCGGCGCCCATCGACGAGACCACCACGAACCGCCGTACGCCGGCGGCCTCCGCCGCGTCCGCGAAGAGCGCGGCGGCGCCCCGGTCCACCGTCTCCTTGCGTTCGGCGCCGCTGCCCGGCCCCGCGCCCGCGGCGAAGACCGCGGCGTCCGCGCCCTCCAGATGCCGCGCGACCTCCTCGGCCGACGCCGACTCCAGGTCGCACACGACCGGTTCGGCCCCGGCGGCCAGGAGATCCCCGGCCTGCTCGGGCCGCCGGACGATGCCCGCGACCTCGTCCCCGCGCGCGTGGAGCAGCCGCTCCAGCCGCAGCGCGATCTGACCATGTCCTCCTGCGATGACAATGCGCATGATCCCGACCGTACGCCCGCGCGCCACGGGCCGGGCGGCAAAGCCCCGCACACGCCGCCGGGCGCGCGCGTTCCACGCCATCCGGCGCACAGCGCGGGCCCGGCACACGGCCGGAAGTCCCCGCGGCCGGGCGCCGCCCGAAAGGCCGTCAGAAGGCCCGCCAGGCGCCGCCCGAGGGGTGCTCAGCGCTGCGACTGCCGGGGCAGTTCCAGTGCGACCGTGGCCTCGGAGTCGCAGTACTCCCGGACCGCGCTCGTACGCGCCACCACCCGCCCCCGGTGGACCACGATCCGGCTGTACGCCAGGGACAGCGCGGACGCGATGCCGTCGCCGCGCACGGCCAGCAGCTCGGCCGGGAAACCGGCCTCCACGCGCACCTCCGGGAGGCCCAGCGTCTCCCGCGCCGCCGCGCTCACCGTCTCGTACGCGTCCTCCGGAGTCGCCTCGCCGCGCGCGGCCAGCAGGTACGCGGCCTCCAGCGGGTCGCCGCGGCCGACCGGATTGGCCGCGTCCCGGAGCGCGCCGCTGCCGGCCGTGACCCGCACTCCGGCCGCCCGCAGCAGCCGCACCGGCGCCGGGCCCGTCACCTGCGAGGAGGCCCGCTCCAGGCCCGCACAGTCGCCCTGTGGCAGGCATACGACCGTGACCCCGGCGGCGGCCAGCTGCTCGGCCGCGCGCGCCGCCACCCGCCACGGCATCCGGCCCAGGCCCGCGCACGGCCCGATCGCCACGCCGGGCCGCAGCCCGCCGGCCATCGCGGCCAGCCGGCCCAGCCGCACCGGGTCGTCGCCGTCGGTGTGCAGGTCGACGGCGCAGCCGTACTCGGCGGCCAGCTCCAGGACCGTTTCCGCGTACCCCGCGGGATCGGGGTCCAGGTCGGGACAGCCGCCGACGACGGCGGCGCCCATCTTCACCGCGTCCCGCAGCATCGCCAGCCCGTCGGCGCCCGCGGCGCCGGTCAGCAGCCGGGGCACGGCCACCGCGGTGAGGTCGACGAGCCCGTGCAGCGTCCTACGGGCGTGCAGGACCGCCTCCAGGCCGCGCAGTCCGGAGACGTCACCGATCCGTACGTGCGTCCGCAGGGCCGTCGAGCCGTGCCCGAGGTGCAGCAGCGCCGCCTCGGTGGTGCGGCGCTGGACGTCGTCCGGGGTGTCGGGGGCGGGGCCGCCGCAGTCGGCGGTCAGCGCCGTGTCGCAGTGCGCGTGCGGCTCGGCGGGGGCCGCCAGCAGCAGGTAGCCGGACAGGTCGATGCGGGGGCCCCGGGCGTCCAGCCGGCCCGCCGTGCCGACCGCCTCGATGCGTGCGCCGCCGAGCCGTACGTCCACCGTCCGGCCGTCGGCCAGCCGGGCGCCGCAGAGCGTCAGGGTGCCCGCCTCGGCCCGCTCGGCACGGCCGGCCCCGTGCGGCTTCCCCGGCTCAGGCGTCTGACTGCTGTCGGCCATCGCGCTCCTAGGGGTGCAAGATCACGCAGCGTGCTCCGAGCCTAGGCCGCGGTAAGGGCGCCTTCGAGCAGGCGCGGAATAGTCGTACCGGTGTGGTCCACGAGGCAGTTGTGGCGCCGAGCCGATACGGATTTCACGTTTGGCTGTCGGCCGTGTAATGTCTTCATCGCTCGCCCCAATAGCTCAGTCGGCAGAGCGTCTCCATGGTAAGGAGAAGGTCTACGGTTCGATTCCGTATTGGGGCTCTGGTGTGTGAGGTACTCACCTTCGGGTGAGTCCCACGCGCATCACAGCGGTGTAGCTCAGTCGGTAGAGCAAGCGGCTCATAATCGCTGTGTCACCGGTTCAAGTCCGGTCACCGCTACACACAGTAGCCGATTGTGGGGTCGGTCCTCCGATCGGCTACTCTTTATGCGTTAATCCGTCCATCTTGTTCGTCAAGGAGCACTCACGTGGCTGCCACCGACGTCCGCCCGAAGATCACGCTGGCCTGCGTGGAGTGCAAGGAGCGGAACTACATCACCAAGAAGAACCGGCGCAACAACCCGGACCGTCTTGAGATGAAGAAGCACTGCCCGCGTTGCAACTCGCACACCGCGCACCGCGAGACGCGATAACAAAGGCACTGCCCTGAAGCAGTAACTACGAGGCCGCCCCCACACCGGGGGCGGCCTCGTAGCGTTGGAGCCTGCGTGACACCCCAGGAGGTTGCGAGCCATGGCGCTCGACCAGTCCTTTGTCGGACGGACGTATCCGCCCACCGCGCCGTATGAAGTGGGCCGCGAGAAGATCCGGGAATTCGCCGAGGCGATCGGCGACGCGAACCCGGTCTACACGGACACCGAGGCCGCCAAGGCGCTCGGTCACTCCGATGTGATCGCTCCGCCGACTTTTGTGTTCGCCATCACATTCAAGGCGGCGGGCCAGGTGATCGAGGACCCGCAGCTGGGTCTGGACTACAGCCGGGTGGTGCACGGCGACCAGAAGTTCTCGTACACCCGTCCGGTGCGCGCGGGTGACCGGCTGACCGTCACCTCCACCATCGAGTCGATCAAGTCCCTCGCGGGCAACGACATCCTCGACGTCCGCGGCGAGGTGTACGACGAGGCCGGCGAGCACGTGGTGACGGCCGTCACCAAGCTGGTGGCCCGCGCGGCCGACGAGGAGGGCTGAAGGCGATGACGGCGAAGATCTCTTACGACGACGTCGAGGTCGGCACGGAGCTGCCGGCGCAGTCCTTCCCCGTGACACGCGCCACACTCGTGCAGTACGCGGGCGCCTCCGGCGACTTCAACCCGATCCACTGGAACGAGAAGTTCGCCAAGGAGGTGGGCCTCCCGGACGTCATCGCGCACGGCATGTTCACCATGGCCGAGGCGGCGCGTGTGGTGACGGACTGGGCGGGCGACCCGGCCGCGGTGGCCGAGTACGGTGTGCGCTTCACCAAGCCGGTGGTCGTGCCCAACGACGACGAGGGCGCGGTGATCGAGGTCTCGGGCAAGGTCGCGGCGAAGCTCGACGACGAGGCGCGGACCGTGCGGGTGGACCTGACGGCCACCAGCGCCGGGCAGAAGGTGCTCGGCATGTCGCGCGCGGTCGTGCGGCTCGCCTGAGGCACCCGGAGGACGAGGGGCGCTCCCGGCCCATGCCGGGGGCGCCCCCGTACTCTTGAGGGGTGCAGGAACTTCACGACGCCCCCCTCGCCCCCCTGACCACCTTCCGGCTCGGCGGACCCGCCGCGCGGCTCGTCACGGCCACGACCGACGACGAGGTGATCGCCGTCGTCCGCGAGGCGGACGCGACCGGCACGCCGCTGCTCCTGATCGGCGGCGGATCGAACCTGATCATCGGCGACAAGGGCTTCGAGGGCACGGCGCTGCGCATCGCGACCCGCGGCTTCGAGCTGAACGGCACGGAGCTGACCCTCGCGGCCGGCGAGAACTGGTCCGATGCCGTGGCCCGCACGGTCGAGGCGGGCCTGGCGGGCGTCGAGTGCCTGGCCGGCATCCCCGGTTCGGCGGGCGCCACGCCCATCCAGAACGTGGGCGCGTACGGCCAGGAAGTGTCGTCCACCATCACCGAAGTGATCGCGTTCGACCGCCAGGCGGACAAGACGGTGACGCTGACGAACGCCGAGTGCGACTTCTCGTACCGGCACAGCCGCTTCAAGGAGCACCCCGAGCGGTACGTCGTCCTGCGCGTCCGCTTCGCCCTGGAGGACGCCGGCGGGCTGTCCGCGCCCCTGAAGTACCCCGAGACGGCCCGCGTGCTGGGCGTCGAGGCGGGGGACCGGGTGCCGGCGGCGACCGCCCGCGAGACGGTGCTCAAGCTGCGCGCCGGCAAGGGCATGGTCCTCGACCCCGAGGACCACGACACCTGGTCGGCGGGGTCCTTCTTCACCAACCCGATCCTCACGGCCGAGGAGTACGCGGAGTTCGTCGCCAAGGTGCACGCACGCCTCGGCGACGAGGTCATGCCGCCCGCCTTCCCCACCGGCGACGGACGGACCAAGACCTCCGCCGCCTGGGTCATCGACAAGGCCGGCTTCACCAAGGGCTACGGCGACGGGCCGGCCCGGATCTCGACCAAGCACACCCTCGCGCTCACCAACCGCGGCACGGCGACGACCGAGGACCTGCTCGCCCTCGCGCGCGAGGTGCGCGACGGAGTGCGCGCGGCCTTCGGGGTGACGCTCGTCAACGAGCCCGTGATGGTGGGCGTCGGCCTCTGAGGCGTCGGCCTCTCAGGCGCGCGGGGCGCTGCGCCCATGAGGCCACCCCTGAGGCGCCCGGAGCGCAGCGCCTAGTAGGTCACCCCTGAGGCGCGCCGGGCGCGGCGCCTAGTAGGCCACGCCCACGCCCTGCTTCAGGGTGGCCGGGTCGCCGATCATCGTGAGCATCGCGTGGGCCACGTCCGCGCGGGAGATCGTGCGCCCGCTGCGCGGGCCGGTGCCGACGGCCGTGCGGTATCTGCCGGTCAGCGGCCCGTCGGTCAGCTTCGGCGGGCGGACGGCCGTCCAGTCCGTCGCGGAGCGGGCCAGCTCGGCCTCCATGGCGGTGAGGTCGGTGTAGACGTCCTTCAGGAGCGCGCCGATCACCGCCCGTACGACGCGGTCGAGGAGCGGATCGCCCTCGGGGGCCGGCCCTACGGGCGCCGCGCTCACCACCAGGAGGCGCCGCACGCCCTCCGCCTCCATGGCGCGCAGCACGGGGACGGTCACCCGGGTGGCGGTCCCCGCCCCTGCCTCCTTGCGGGAGCGCGCGCCCAGCCCGGAGAGGACCGCGTCCCGCCCCGCCACCGCCGGGCGCAGCGCCCCGGGGTCCGTGAGGTCCGCGCGGAACACCTCCAGACCCGGCCCCGTGACCGTGAGCCGCGCGGGATCGCGCACCACCGCCGTCACCTCGTGCCCCGCCGCCAGGCCCTGCCTGACGAGCTCCTGTCCGATGCCGCCGGTCGCGCCGAAGACCGTGAGCCGAAGCGCCATGACGTACCTCCTGGAGGCCGGTCGCGAAAGGGTGAGTGAGTACTCACCCACCCTTAGGGTGAGCGAATGCCCACCCCGAAGTCAACGCCTGCCAGGATCCTCGACGCGGCGCACGAACTCCTGCGTACCGCCGGCCTCGCGCGCACCACGACCAAGCAGATCGCCCGGGCCGCCGGCTGCTCCGAAGCCGCGCTCTACAAGCACTTCGCGAGCAAGGAGGAGATCTTCGTACGGGTGCTCCAGGAACGGCTGCCGAGCGTCGGCCCGCTCCTGGACGAGCTGACCGCCGACCCGGGGGACCGCACCGTCGAGGAATGCCTGACGGCCGTCGCGCGCCGGGCGCTGGACCTGTACACGCAGACCCTGCCGATCGCCGGCTCGCTCTTCGCCGAGCCCGCGCTGCTGCGGCGGCACCAGGAAGGTCTGGCGGAGCTCGGCACGGGCCCCCGCCAGCCGCTCGACCAGCTCGCGCGCTACCTCCGCAGGGAACGGGACCGCGGCCGCATCCGTGCTGACGCCGACCCCGAGGCCGCCGCCGCGCTGCTGCTCGGGGCCTGCTTCCAGCGGGTCTTCCTCACGGCCTTCGCGCAGGCGGACGCCGGCGCGGGCGAGGGGACGGGCGACTTCGCGGCGGAGGTGGCCCGTACGGTCCTCACGGGCATCGGCTGAGGCCCGTACGCCGGGGTCCCGCGGGGCGCGTGGCGCTCAGTCCGCCAGCCAGGCGTCGATGTCCGCCAGTATCCGCCGCTGCACGTCCGCGGGCGCGCGGGAGCCGCGCACCGACTGCCGGGCCAGCTCGGCCAGTTCGGCGTCCGAGAAGCCGTGGTGCTCGCGGGCGATCTCGTACTGCGCCGCCAGCCGCGCCCCGAAGAGCAGCGGGTCGTCCGCCCCGAGGGCCATCGGCACCCCGGCGTCGAACAGCGTCCGCAGCGGCACGTCCTCGGGCTTCTCGTACACGCCCAGCGCCACGTTCGAGGCCGGGCACACCTCGCAGGTCACCCCGGAGTCCGCCAGCCGCGACACCAGCCGCGGGTCCTCGGCGGCCCGCACACCGTGGCCCACCCGGCCGGCGTGCAGGTCGTCCAGGCAGTCCCGGACGCTGGCCGGCCCGGACAGCTCACCGCCGTGCGGCGCGGCCAGCAGCCCGCCGTCCCGGGCGATGGCGAACGCCCGGTCGAAGTCGCGCGCGAAGCCGCGCCGTTCGTCGTTGGAGAGGCCGAAACCGACCACCCCGCGGTCGGCGTAGCGCACCGCGAGCCGGGCCAGCGTACGGGCGTCCAGCGGGTGCTTCATGCGGTTCGCCGCGACCAGCACGCGCATCCCGAGCCCGGTCTCGCGGGAGGCCGCAGCCACGGCGTCGAGGATGATCTCCAGCGCCGGAATCAGCCCGCCCAGCCGGGGCGCGTACGAGGTGGGGTCGACCTGGATCTCCAGCCAGCGGGAGCCGTCCCTGACGTCCTCCTCGGCCGTCTCGCGCACCAGCCGCTGGATGTCCTCGGGCGATCTCAGGCAGGACCGTGCGATGTCGTACAGCCGCTGGAATCTGAACCAGCCCCGTTCGTCGGTCGCCCGCAGCTTCGGCGGCTCGCCGCCGCTCAGCGCCTCCGGCAGGTGCACGCCGTACTTGTCGGCGAGCTCCAGCAGGGTCGAGGACCGCATGGAACCGGTGAAGTGCAGATGGAGATGGGCCTTGGGCAGCAGACGGAGATCTCGGACACGCACCATTCCAGGATCTTGCCGCACGCAACCGCCGATCCGGTAGGCCCCTCCCCGAACGGAGGGTTCCGCGAACAGACGAACGGCGGGTCCCGGACAACTTCCGGTACCCGCCGTTCACCAGGGCCTCACGCGACGCGCGACCACATACGAAAATCCGTACGTGGGGTCACTTCGCCTCGGCCAGCAGCTTCTGGATGCGCGACACGCCCTCGACGAGGTCCTCGTCCCCGAGCGCGTACGAAAGGCGCAGGTAGCCCGGCGTGCCGAAGGCCTCGCCCGGGACGACCGCGACCTCGGCCTCCTCCAGGATGACCTCGGCCAGCTCCACGCTGGTCTGCGGCCGCTTGCCGCGGATCTCCTTGCCGAGCAGGCCCTTCACCGAGGGGTACGCGTAGAACGCGCCCTCCGGCTCCGGGCACACGATGCCGTCGATCTCGTTCAGCATCTGCACGATCTTCTTGCGGCGCCGGTCGAAGGCGACCTTCATCTCGTCGACGGCCTTCAGGTCGCCCGAGACGGCCGCGAGGGCGGCGGCCTGCGCGACGTTGGAGACGTTCGACGTGGCGTGCGACTGCAGGTTGGTCGCGGCCTTGATGACGTCCTTCGGGCCGATGACCCAGCCCACCCGCCAGCCGGTCATGGCGTACGTCTTGGCGACGCCGTTGACGACGATGCACTTGTCGCGCAGCTCCGGGACGACGACCGGCAGCGAGGAGAACTCCGCGTCGCCGTAGACGAGGTGCTCGTAGATCTCGTCCGTCATGACCCACAGGCCGTGCTCGGCGGCCCAGCGGCCGACGGCCTCGACCTGCTCGCGGCTGTAGACCGCTCCGGTCGGGTTGGACGGCGACACGAAGAGCACCATCTTGGTGTTCTCCGTGCGGGCGGCCTCCAGCTGCTCCACCGTCACCCGGTAGCCGGTGGTCTCGTCGGCCACGACCGGGACCGGGACACCGCCCGCGAGCTGGATCGACTCGGGGTAGGTGGTCCAGTACGGGGCCGGCACGATGACCTCGTCGCCCGGGTCGAGGACGGCCGCGAACGCCTCGTAGATGGCCTGCTTGCCGCCGTTGGTCACCAGGATGTTGGCGGCCTCGACCTCGTACCCCGAGTCGCGCTTCGTCTTCTCGGCGATGGCCTGCTTGAGCTCCGGGAGGCCGCCGGCCGGCGTGTAGCGGTGGAACTTGGGGTTGCGGCAGGCCTCGACGGCGGCCTCGACGATGTAGTC
The DNA here is from genome assembly GCF_002920575.1 of Streptomyces sp. Ru73. Classification (GTDB taxonomy): domain Bacteria; phylum Actinomycetota; class Actinomycetes; order Streptomycetales; family Streptomycetaceae; genus Streptomyces. Next base: position 52,008 of record NZ_PQSQ01000011.1, read on the forward strand.
CGGGGTCGGGAAGTCCGGCTCACCGGCGCCGAAGCCGATCACCGGGCGCCCGGCGGCCTTGAGGGCCTTCGCCTTGGCGTCCACGGCCAGCGTGGCGGACTCGGAGATCGCGCCGACACGGGCCGACACGCGACGCTCGGTAGGGGACTGTGCGGGTGGAGTAGCAGCACTCATACCTGCATCGTCGCAGACCGGCCGGATGCCCGGCACGGGGGTTTGTCCCGGCGGCCCCGGAGGTTCCCGTTCGACGCCCGGCCGCCGACCACGTACACTCGTCCACCGTTGGCTCCCGACGGGTCGTCGTCGGCCGCGCACACAGTGCACCGGTCGATGCTGTAGGTTGGGGGAACCACAAAGGGTCGTAGCTCAATTGGTAGAGCACTGGTCTCCAAAACCAGCGGTTGGGGGTTCAAGTCCCTCCGGCCCTGCTACACGCACTTCATCACCGGGGTGCGTGCACGCGTACGTAAGGCAATGCACCGCCGTGCGGGCTCTACCGGGCGCGGCACGGCCACGACCCGGATTCAGGTGAGGACGAGTGACGGACGCCCTGGGCTCCATCGACATGCCTGAGCGTGGCCGTTCCGACGACGACGCGACCGAGTCGAAGTCGAAGAAGAAGCCCCGTCGCGGCGGCAAGCGCGGCAAGAAGGGCCCGCTCGCCCGCCTCGCGCTGTTCTACCGCCAGATCATCGCGGAGCTCCGCAAGGTCGTCTGGCCGACGCGCAACCAGCTTTCGACGTACACCACCGTGGTGATCGTCTTCGTAGTCATCTGCATCGGTCTCGTGACCGTGATTGACTTGGGAATCAAGGAAGTCGTCGATTACGTCTTCGCCTGATCCCGCGATGGGCGCCTGAAGCGGGCGCCCGTTCGCATGTTCAACCCCTTGAAGCCAGGAAGAAGCAGCCACAGTGTCTGACCCGAACCTGAACGAGCCCGCCGAGCCCGTCGCGGCGGCAGCGGCCGACGTCGACGCGACGGCTACGGCCGAGGTCGAGGGCGACGACACCCCGCAGGAGATCGTCGAGGGCGCCGACGCCGTCGACGAGCTCGACGCGGAGGACGCTGCCGCCGGCGAGTCCGCCGAGGAAGCCGCGGTGCACGCCGAGACCGCCGAGGAGGCCGACGAGGCCACCGCCGAGGACGCCGAGGACGCGGCCGAGGAGGAGCCGGCGGACCCGATCGCGGCGCTCCGCGAGGAGCTGCGCGGCCTGCCCGGCGAGTGGTACGTCATCCACACCTACGCGGGCTACGAGAAGCGCGTGAAGGCCAACCTGGAGCAGCGCGCCGTCTCGCTCAACGTCGAGGACTTCATCTACCAGGCCGAGGTCCCCGAGGAAGAGATCGTCCAGATCAAGAACGGCGAGCGGAAGAACGTCCGTCAGAACAAGCTCCCGGGCTACGTGCTCGTGCGCATGGACCTGACGAACGAGTCCTGGGGCGTCGTCCGCAACACCCCGGGCGTCACCGGCTTCGTGGGCAACGCCTACGACCCGTACCCGCTGACCCTGGACGAGATCGTCAAGATGCTCGCCCCGGAGGCCGAGGAGAAGGCCGCCAAGGAGGCCGCCGAGGCCGAGGGCAAGCCGGCGCCGCAGCGCAAGGTCGAGGTCCAGGTGCTGGACTTCGAGGTGGGCGACTCGGTCACCGTCACCGACGGCCCGTTCGCCACGCTCCAGGCCACGATCAACGAGATCAACGCCGACTCGAAGAAGGTCAAGGGCCTCGTCGAGATCTTCGGCCGCGAGACCCCGGTCGAGCTGAGCTTCGACCAGATCCAGAAGAACTGACCGTTCTCCTGGCAGGGCGTCCGGGGGCCGTCCCCGGGAATGACGTCGAGCAGGTCAGGCGGGTCCTCACGGGCCGCCTGACCTGCTCGGTTTTTGGCCGCACAGTCATACCCGTTATCGTTGTGCGGTATGCCTGCATCCGGATGACCGGATCGCACGGCGAAACACCTCTCACAGCCGCGTGAGCCGAAGGGGACGACTGTCTGGTCCCCCGGGGGCGAGCGCGGAACAACAGGACCCGGAGAGAGCATGCCTCCCAAGAAGAAGAAGGTCACGGGGCTCATCAAGCTCCAGATCCAGGCCGGTGCCGCCAACCCGGCCCCGCCGGTCGGCCCCGCGCTGGGTCAGCACGGCGTGAACATCATGGAGTTCTGCAAGGCCTACAACGCCGCGACCGAGTCGCAGCGTGGCTGGGTCATCCCGGTGGAGATCACGGTCTACGAGGACCGTTCGTTCACCTTCATCACCAAGACCCCGCCGGCCTCCAAGATGATCCTGAAGGCCGCGGGCGTGGAGAAGGGCTCCGGCGAGCCGCACAAGACCAAGGTCGCCAAGATCACGGCCGACCAGGTCCGCGAGATCGCCACCACCAAGATGCCCGACCTGAACGCCAACGACCTGGACGCCGCGTCGAAGATCATCGCCGGCACCGCCCGTTCCATGGGCATCACGGTCGAGGGCTGATCGAGCCTCGTATGGCCACCGTGGCAGGGCCAGGCGCTGGCCCGGACCACGACTCCACCTGCCAGGCGGCACGAGCCGCATGGCGTAACTGCATTCAGGAGCAGCAGTGAAGCGCAGCAAGACTCTTCGCAACGCGGACGCGAAGATCGACCGGGAGCGTCTGTACGCCCCCCTCGAGGCCGTCCGTCTCGCCAAGGACACCTCGTCCGTCAAGTTCGACGCGACCGTCGAGGTCGCCATGCGTCTGGGTGTCGACCCGCGCAAGGCCGACCAGATGGTCCGTGGCACCGTGAACCTCCCGCACGGCACCGGTAAGACCGCCCGGGTCCTGGTCTTCGCGACCGGTGACCGTGCTGCGGCCGCGGAAGCCGCCGGCGCCGACATCGTCGGCGCGGACGAGCTGATCGACGAGGTCTCCAAGGGCCGCCTGGACTTCGACGCCGTCGTCGCCACCCCGGACCTCATGGGCAAGGTCGGCCGCCTCGGCCGCGTGCTCGGTCCCCGTGGTCTGATGCCGAACCCGAAGACCGGCACCGTCACCCCGGACGTGGCCAAGGCCGTGTCCGACATCAAGGGCGGCAAGATCGAGTTCCGCGTGGACAAGCACGCGAACCTCCACTTCATCATCGGCAAGGTGTCCTTCGACGACGCCAAGCTGGTGGAGAACTACGCCGCTGCGCTCGAGGAGATCAACCGCCTCAAGCCGTCCGCCGCCAAGGGCCGCTACATCAAGAAGGCCACCATCACCACCACGATGGGCCCCGGCGTTCCGGTGGACGCCAACCGCACCCGCAACCTCCTCGTCGAGGAGGACCCGGCCGCGGTCTGAGCCTGATGGCTCGCGCGTACGCGTGAGGCCGGGCCCCGCATCCGTTCATCGGGTGCGGGGCCCGGCCCTTTTGCGTACCGCTCAGGGGCCGGTGAGCGGCCGCAGGAGGCCGTACGGGGCGCCGGGGACCGGCGGGCGGCCGGGGAGCGGCCGGCGGCAGCAGGCCCGCAGGGAGGCGATTTGCCTGCACGCGAGTGGTTCGCGTACCGTAACGGAGAAGCCAAAGACCGCTGGTTGTCTCTGTGCGCCCAACCGGGTGTGCGGCGGCCGAAGGATCCGCTAGCTGCGGACGGCCCGCGCAGGTGATCGAGGAAGTACTCCCGGATACGCATGTCTCCGGTCGAGTCCGCCCCGTGCGCCTGCGCCGGGGCGTTTGCTTTGCCCAGCCCCTTCTGCGCGGTCCTCATCACCCGGAAGGAGGCCGAGGCTCATGGCAAGTCCTGACAAGGTCGACGCTGTCGCGGAGATCACGGACAAGTTCCGTAACTCCAACGCCGCTGTCGTCACCGCGTACACCGGACTTTCTGTCGCGCAGCTCAAGCAGCTGCGTCGTTCGCTCGGTGACAACGCTCAGTACCGTGTGGTGAAGAACACGCTGACCAAGATCGCGGCCCAGGAGGCCGGGATCTCCGTGCTGGACGAGCACCTCGTGGGCTCGACGGCCGTCGCCTTCGTCACCGGTGACCCGGTCGAGGCGGCGAAGGGTCTTCGTGACTTCGCCAAGGAGAACCAGAACCTCGTCATCAAGGGCGGTGTCTTCGAAGGGAAGGCGCTCTCCGCTGACGACATCAAGAAGCTTGCGGACCTCGAGTCCCGCGAGGTTCTGCTCGCCAAGCTGGCGGGTGGCATGAAGGCGTCCATGGCCAAGGCCGCGGCGACCTTCCAGGCCCCGCTCACGAAGTTCGCCCGCACCGCGGACGCCCTTCGCAGCAAGGTCGAGCAGGGCGGTGCCGAGTAATTCGGCTCGCACATTGGCAGCCCCTGCTCAGGCGTGCCTGAGCGGAGGAGGCCACAGCGGGCCCAACGTACGCCCGCCGACATGTACATCCCGGCACCAGCCGATTTAGTGGAAGGACCGCCACCATGGCGAAGCTCAGCCAGGAAGACCTGCTCGCGCAGTTCGAGGAGATGACCCTCATCGAGCTCTCCGAGTTCGTGAAGGCGTTCGAGGAGAAGTTCGACGTCGAGGCCGCCGCCCCGGCCGCCGTCGTTGCCGCTGCCCCGGGCCAGGGTGGTGGCGACGCCGCCGCCGCCGAGGAGCAGGACGAGTTCGACGTCATCCTCACCGGTGCGGGCGACAAGAAGATCCAGGTCATCAAGGTCGTGCGTGAGCTGACCTCCCTGGGTCTGAAGGAGGCCAAGGACCTCGTGGACGGCACCCCGAAGCCGGTCCTCGAGAAGGTCGCCAAGGACGCCGCCGACAAGGCCAAGGAGGCCCTCGAGGGCGCCGGCGCCTCCGTCGAGGTCAAGTGACCTCTGTCAGTCGCTGACTGAACACCTCCGGGACCCGGGCCCGTACCGGGTCTCGTGCCAAGGGCGATCACCCATCAGGGTGGTCGCCCTTCGGCGTTCCGATGTCCTTGCCGGGTTGCCGCGCACGGCCGTGCGAGTATGGTGATCTTCGTTGTCCGGCCCGTGCGCCCCGTGACGATCTCCCTGGGGTGGGGGGCCTTGACGAACAGCACGCGGCGCGCAATTCTCGGGACGCGACGTCGGAAGCGATCCGGAGACCGAGGCATGGATCGCCGACGAAGAGGGCAGTATCGATGTGCGTCCAGAGGCGCACGGTATGCAGCAGGCGCTGAGCGTGAAGAACTACAACGAGGGGTATCCCTCTTAGAGGGAGTCACCTTCCGGAGGAGAGATTGGGTGCAGAGCCGGTCTCCGAAAACCCGGGCTGGACATCAGTGTGCCGAGTGGCTACACTGACCCTTTGCGCTGCCTGTTAGCTGCTCCCTGCCCGTCACCAGGGGCATACCCACATTTCAGCACTGCGGTTCAGACCTCCCTGACCAGGGATTTCTAGGCCAATCGTGCGGTGTGGGACCGGTACGCGCGTAGTGAGTCCGAGCCCTCGGAAGGACCCCCTCTTGGCCGCCTCGCGCAACGCCTCGACTGCCAATACGAACAACGGCGACAGCACCGCCCCGCTGCGCATCTCTTTTGCGAAGATCCCGGAGCCCCTCGGGGTTCCGAACCTCCTTGCGCTGCAGACCGAAAGCTTCGACTGGCTGCTCGGCAACGCCGCATGGAAGGGTCGCGTCGAGGCTGCGCTGGAGTCCGGTCAGGACGTCCCCACCAAGTCCGGTCTGGAGGAGATCTTCGAAGAGATCTCCCCGATCGAGGACTTCTCCGGGTCGATGTCGCTGACGTTCCGCGACCACCGCTTCGAGCCCCCGAAGAACTCCATCGACGAGTGCAAGGAGCGCGACTTCACGTACGCGGCTCCGCTGTTCGTCACCGCTGAATTCACCAACAACGAGACCGGCGAGATCAAGTCCCAGACGGTCTTCATGGGCGACTTCCCGCTCATGACCAACAAGGGCACCTTCGTGATCAACGGCACCGAGCGTGTCGTCGTATCGCAGCTGGTCCGCTCGCCGGGCGTCTACTTCGACAGCCAGATCGACAAGACGTCCGACAAGGACATCTTCTCCGCCAAGATCATCCCGTCCCGGGGTGCCTGGCTGGAGATGGAGATCGACAAGCGCGACATGGTCGGTGTCCGCATCGACCGCAAGCGCAAGCAGTCGGTGACCGTCCTCCTCAAGGCCCTCGGCTGGACGACCGAGCAGATCCTGGAGGAGTTCGGCGAGTACGAGTCGATGCGCGCCACCCTGGAGAAGGACCACACCCAGGGCCAGGACGACGCGCTCCTCGACATCTACCGCAAGCTGCGTCCGGGCGAGCCGCCGACGCGCGAGGCCGCGCAGACGCTGCTGGAGAACCTCTACTTCAACCCGAAGCGCTACGACCTCGCCAAGGTCGGCCGCTACAAGGTCAACAAGAAGCTCGGCGGCGACGAGCCGCTCGACGCCGGCGTGCTGACCACCGACGACATCATCGCCACGATCAAGTACCTGGTGAAGCTCCACGCGGGCGAGACCGAGACGATCGGCGAGAACGGCACGGAGATCGTCGTCGAGACCGACGACATCGACCACTTCGGCAACCGCCGTCTGCGCAACGTCGGCGAGCTGATCCAGAACCAGGTCCGTACGGGTCTCGCCCGTATGGAGCGCGTCGTGCGCGAGCGCATGACCACCCAGGACGTCGAGGCGATCACGCCGCAGACCCTGATCAACATCCGGCCGGTCGTCGCCTCCATCAAGGAGTTCTTCGGCACCAGCCAGCTGTCCCAGTTCATGGACCAGACCAACCCGCTGTCGGGTCTGACCCACAAGCGCCGTCTGTCGGCGCTGGGCCCGGGTGGTCTCTCCCGTGAGCGGGCCGGCCTGGACGTCCGTGACGTGCACCCCTCGCACTACGGCCGCATGTGCCCGATCGAGACGCCGGAAGGCCCGAACATCGGTCTGATCGGCTCGCTCGCGTCGTACGGCCGGGTGAACGTCTTCGGCTTCATCGAGACGCCGTACCGCAAGGTCGTCGACGGCCAGGTCACCGACGACGTCGCCTACCTCACGGCCGATGAGGAAGACCGCTTCATCATCGCCCAGGCGAACGCCCCGCTGACCGAGGACATGCGCTTTGCCGAGCAGCGTGTCCTGGTCCGCCGGCGTGGCGGCGAGGCGGACCTCGTCAACGCCGAAGAGGTCGACTTCATGGACGTCTCGCCGCGCCAGATGGTGTCGGCCGCGACCGCCATGATCCCGTTCCTCGAGCACGACGACGCCAACCGCGCGCTCATGGGCTCGAACATGATGCGCCAGGCCGTGCCGCTCATCAAGGCCGAGGCCCCGCTGGTCGGCACCGGCATGGAGTACCGCTGCGCGGTCGACGCCGGTGACGTCATCAAGGCCGAGAAGGACGGTGTGGTCCAGGAGGTCTCCGCGGACTACATCACCGTCGCCAACGACGACGGCACGTACACCACGTACCGGGTCGCCAAGTTCACCCGTTCCAACCAGGGCACCTCCTTCAACCAGAAGGTCGTCGTGGACGAGGGCGCGCGGGTCATCGAGGGCCAGGTCCTCGCCGACGGTCCGTCCACGGACCAGGGCGAGATGGCGCTCGGCAAGAACCTGCTCGTGGCGTTCATGCCGTGGGAGGGCCACAACTACGAGGACGCGATCATCCTGTCGCAGCGCCTCGTGCAGGACGACGTCCTCTCCTCGATCCACATCGAGGAGCACGAGGTCGACGCCCGTGACACCAAGCTGGGCCCCGAGGAGATCACCCGGGACATCCCGAACGTCTCCGAGGAGGTCCTCGCCGACCTCGACGAGCGCGGCATCATCCGCATCGGTGCCGAGGTCGTCGCCGGCGACATCCTGGTCGGCAAGGTCACCCCGAAGGGTGAGACCGAGCTGACCCCGGAGGAGCGCCTGCTCCGCGCGATCTTCGGTGAGAAGGCCCGTGAGGTCCGTGACACCTCGCTGAAGGTGCCGCACGGTGAGACCGGCAAGGTCATCGGCGTGCGCGTCTTCGACCGCGAGGAGGGCGACGAGCTGCCCCCGGGCGTGAACCAGCTGGTCCGCGTCTACGTGGCGCAGAAGCGCAAGATCACCGACGGTGACAAGCTCGCCGGCCGCCACGGCAACAAGGGCGTCATCTCGAAGATCCTGCCGGTCGAGGACATGCCGTTCCTGGAGGACGGCACCCCGGTCGACATCATCCTCAACCCGCTGGGTGTCCCGTCCCGAATGAACCCGGGACAGGTCCTGGAGATCCACCTCGGCTGGCTCGCCAGCCAGGGCTGGAAGGTCGAGGGCGACGAGGACTGGCAGAAGCGTCTGCAGGCCATCGGCGCCGACGACGTCGCTCCCCGGACGAACGTCGCGACCCCGGTCTTCGACGGTGCGCGCCAGGACGAGCTGCAGGGTCTCTTCGACTCCACGCTGCCGAACCGCGACGGCGAGCGGATGGTGAAGAGCTCCGGCAAGGCCCAGCTCTTCGACGGCCGCTCCGGCGAGCCGTTCCCGGACCCGATCTCGGTCGGGTACATGTACATCCTCAAGCTCCACCACCTGGTCGACGACAAGCTGCACGCCCGCTCGACCGGTCCGTACTCGATGATCACCCAGCAGCCGCTGGGCGGTAAGGCCCAGTTCGGTGGCCAGCGCTTCGGTGAGATGGAGGTGTGGGCGCTGGAGGCTTACGGCGCCGCGTACGCCCTCCAGGAGCTGCTGACGATCAAGTCCGACGACGTGACCGGCCGCGTGAAGGTCTACGAGGCCATCGTCAAGGGCGAGAACATCCCCGAGCCCGGCATTCCCGAGTCCTTCAAGGTGCTCATCAAGGAAATGCAGTCGCTGTGCCTGAACGTGGAGGTGCTGTCCTCGGACGGCATGTCCATCGAGATGCGCGACACCGACGAGGACGTCTTCCGCGCGGCGGAGGAGCTCGGTATCGACCTGTCCCGGCGCGAGCCGAGCAGCGTCGAAGAGGTCTGACGGGTCTGGCCGGGGCCTCCCCGTGAGGTCCCGGCCCACCCGGACCCCTCAGACCATGATTGAGACTCGACCCTGAAAGAGGGATTGACGACAGTGCTCGACGTCAACTTCTTCGACGAGCTGCGGATCGGCCTCGCCACCGCTGACGACATCCGTCAGTGGTCCCACGGCGAGGTCAAGAAGCCGGAGACCATCAACTACCGCACCCTCAAGCCCGAGAAGGACGGCCTCTTCTGCGAGAAGATCTTCGGCCCCACCCGGGACTGGGAGTGCTACTGCGGTAAGTACAAGCGCGTCCGCTTCAAGGGCATCATCTGCGAGCGCTGCGGCGTGGAGGTCACCCGCGCCAAGGTGCGCCGTGAGCGGATGGGCCACATCGAGCTGGCCGCTCCCGTCACGCACATCTGGTACTTCAAGGGCGTTCCGAGCCGGCTGGGCTACCTGCTGGACCTCGCCCCGAAGGACCTCGAGAAGGTCATCTACTTCGCCGCCTACATGATCACGTGGGTGGACGAGGAGCGCCGTACGCGCGACCTGCCCTCGCTGGAGGCCCACGTCTCCGTCGAGCGCCAGCAGATCGAGCAGCGCCGCGACGCCGACCTCGAGGCCCGCGCCAAGAAGCTCGAGACCGACCTGGCCGAGCTGGAGGCCGAGGGCGCCAAGGCCGACGTGCGCCGCAAGGTGCGCGAGGGTGCCGAGCGCGAGATGAAGCAGCTGCGCGACCGCGCGCAGCGCGAGATCGACCGCCTGGACGAGGTCTGGAACCGCTTCAAGAACCTCAAGGTCCAGGACCTCGAGGGCGACGAGCTGCTCTACCGCGAGCTGCGTGACCGCTTCGGCACGTACTTCATGGGCGGCATGGGTGCCGCGGCGCTGCAGAAGCGCCTGGAGTCCTTCGACCTCGACGAGGAGGCCGAGAAGCTCCGCGAGATCATCCGGACCGGCAAGGGCCAGAAGAAGACCCGTGCGCTCAAGCGCCTGAAGGTCGTCTCCGCGTTCCTGCAGACCCGCAACAGCCCCAACGGCATGGTGCTGGACTGCATCCCGGTCATCCCGCCGGACCTGCGTCCGATGGTGCAGCTGGACGGTGGCCGCTTCGCGACCTCCGACCTGAACGACCTGTACCGCCGTGTGATCAACCGCAACAACCGCCTCAAGCGTCTCCTTGACCTCGGTGCCCCCGAGATCATCGTGAACAACGAGAAGCGGATGCTGCAGGAGGCCGTCGACGCGCTGTTCGACAACGGCCGCCGCGGCCGGCCGGTCACCGGCCCGGGCAACCGTCCGCTGAAGTCCCTCAGCGACATGCTGAAGGGCAAGCAGGGCCGGTTCCGTCAGAACCTGCTCGGTAAGCGTGTGGACTACTCCGCGCGTTCCGTCATCGTCGTCGGCCCGCAGCTGAAGCTGCACCAGTGCGGTCTGCCGAAGGCCATGGCGCTGGAGCTCTTCAAGCCGTTCGTGATGAAGCGCCTGGTCGACCTGAACCACGCGCAGAACATCAAGTCGGCGAAGCGGATGGTCGAGCGCGGCCGCACGGTCGTGTACGACGTCCTCGAAGAGGTCATCGCCGAGCACCCGGTTCTGCTGAACCGTGCGCCCACCCTGCACCGCCTCGGCATCCAGGCCTTCGAGCCGCAGCTGGTCGAGGGCAAGGCCATTCAGATTCACCCGCTCGTCTGCACCGCGTTCAACGCGGACTTCGACGGTGACCAGATGGCCGTGCACCTGCCGCTGTCCGCGGAGGCGCAGGCCGAGGCCCGCATCCTGATGCTGTCCTCGAACAACATCCTCAAGCCGGCCGACGGCCGTCCGGTCACCATGCCGACCCAGGACATGGTGCTGGGCCTGTTCTTCCTCACCACCGACGAGGAGGAGCGCAAGGTCATCGGTGAGGGCCGGGCCTTCGGTTCGGTCGCCGAGGCGATCATGGCGTTCGACGCCAAGGAGCTCTCGCTCCAGGCGAAGGTCGACATCCGCTTCCCGATCGGCACCGTCCCGCCCCGCGGCTGGACCCCGCCGGCTCCGGAGGAGGGCGAGCCCGAGTGGCAGCCCGGTGACAGCTTCCGGCTGCGGACGACCCTGGGCCGCGCGCTCTTCAACGAGCTGCTGCCCGAGGACTACCCGTTCGTCGACTACTCGGTGGGCAAGAAGCAGCTCTCCGCGATCGTCAACGACCTGGCCGAGCGGTACCCGAAGGTCATCGTCGCGGCGACGCTGGACAACCTGAAGGCGGCCGGTTTCCACTGGGCCACCCGCTCCGGTGTCACCGTCGCGGTCTCCGACATCGTCGTGCCGGAGGCCAAGAAGGAGATCGTCGCGAGCTACGAGGCTCAGGACGAGAAGGTCCAGAAGCAGTACGAGCGCGGTCTGATCACCAAGGACGAGCGCACTCAGGAACTGATCAACATCTGGACCAAGGCGACCAACGAGGTCGCCGAGGCGATGAACGACAACTTCCCCAAGACGAACCCCATCTTCATGATGGTTGACTCGGGTGCCCGAGGAAACATGATGCAGATGCGGCAGATCGCCGGTATGCGTGGTCTGGTGTCGAACGCGAAGAACGAGACCATCCCGCGACCCATTAAGGCGTCGTTCCGTGAGGGTCTCTCCGTGCTGGAGTACTTCATCTCCACGCACGGTGCCCGTAAGGGTCTCGCGGACACCGCCCTCCGTACCGCCGACTCGGGTTACCTCACCCGTCGTCTCGTGGACGTCTCCCAGGACGTCATCATCCGCGAGGAGGACTGCGGCACCGAGCGCGGCCTCAAGCTGCGGATCGCGAGCAAGGGTGCGGACGGCGTCCTGCGCAAGGCGGACGACGTCGAGTCCTCCGTGTACGCGCGGATGCTCGCCGAGGACGTCGTGGTGGACGGCAAGGTCATCGCGTCGGCCAACGTGGACCTCGGTGACGTGCTCATCGACCAGCTGGTCGCGCACGGCGTCGAGGAGGTCAAGACCCGCTCGGTCCTGACCTGTGAGTCCGCGGTCGGCACCTGCGCCTTCTGCTACGGCCGCTCGCTGGCCACCGGCAAGCTGGTCGACATCGGTGAGGCGGTCGGCATCATCGCCGCCCAGTCCATCGGTGAGCCCGGCACCCAGCTGACGATGCGTACCTTCCACACCGGTGGTGTGGCGGGTGACGACATCACCCTGGGTCTGCCGCGAGTCGTCGAGCTCTTCGAGGCCCGTACGCCCAAGGGTGTCGCCCCGATCTCCGAGGCCGCCGGCCGCGTGCGGATCGAGGAGACCGAGAAGACCAAGAAGGTCATCGTCACGCCGGACGACGGCAGCGACGAGACGTCCTACGGCGTCTCCAAGCGTGCCCGCCTGCTGGTGAGCGAGGGTGACCACGTCACGGTCGGCCAGCCGCTGACCGTCGGTGCGATCAACCCGCACGACGTGCTGCGCATCCTCGGCCAGCGTGCGGTCCAGGTCCACCTGGTCGGCGAGGTCCAGAAGGTCTACAACAGCCAGGGCGTGGCGATCCACGACAAGCACATCGAGATCATCATCCGGCAGATGCTGCGCCGCGTGACGATCATCGAGTCCGGCGACGCCGAGCTGCTGCCGGGCGAGCTGGTGGAGCGCTCGAAGTTCGAGAGCGAGAACCGCCGCGTCGTGGCCGAGGGCGGTCACCCCGCCTCCGGCCGTCCGCAGCTGATGGGTATCACCAAGGCCTCGCTGGCGACCGAGTCGTGGCTGTCGGCGGCGTCCTTCCAGGAGACGACCAGGGTCCTGACCGACGCGGCGATCAACGCCAAGTCGGACTCCCTGATCGGCCTCAAGGAGAACGTCATCATCGGTAAGCTCATCCCGGCCGGTACGGGCCTGTCCCGCTACCGCAACATCCGGGTCGAGCCGACCGAGGAGGCCAAGGCCGCGATGTACTCGGCCGTCGGCTACGACGACATCGACTACTCGCCGTTCGGCACCGGCTCCGGCCAGGCCGTCCCGCTGGAGGACTACGACTACGGTCCGTACAACCAGTAAGCGGGTACCGGCGGCGGCCGGCCCGTGGGACACCACGTAAAACGCAACCGCAGGGCGGTCATCCTCGTGTGAGGGTGACCGCCCTGCGGTCTCTGGGGGATGATGGAGCGGTCAGCGCTCCGGCCGGGGGGAGGTCTCAGAGGTGGCGTTCGAACCGTGGCAGGGTGGCCGGCCGGCTCACCCGCCTCCTCAGGTGCCCGCCATGCGTGCCTCGCACGCGGACCGGGAGCGGGCCGTTGACGTGCTGAAGGCGGGGTTCGCCGAGGGGCGGCTCACCCAGGACGAGTACGAGCAGCGGGTGGCGCGCGCCTATCGTGCGGTGACCTACACCGATCTGCAGTTACTGGTGGGGGACCTGCCGCAGGGCCCGGTCCCGCTGCAGCCGCCGATGGTGCTGCCGCCGCCGGCGGTGCCGCCGACCTTCCTGCCGCTGCCCGAGCCGCAGCGCACCAATCCGGCCGCGACCGGGGCCATGATCTGCGGCCTGCTCACCCCGTTGACCTGGGGCGTCACCGCGGTCCCCGCAGTGATCCTGGGGCACAAGGCGCGTACGGAGATCCGGCGCAGCGGCGAGCGGGGTGACGGCATGGCGCTGACCGGGGTGGTCCTGGGCTGGCTCGCCATCGGGGGCTGGTGCCTGGTGATGCTGGTCACGCTGCTGGCGCTGCTTCCGAAGACCTGAGCGCGGCGCGGGGTGCGTCCGGGCCCGCCGGATCGGGGCCGGAGACGTTCTTCCGTATGCCGCGTGACCCCACTACGGTGGCGGCAGCGCCGTAGGAGTCCGGCGTGTCCTACGCGTGTGCATTTGTTTTGACCGCAGCCCATGCGGTAGGTACGCTCTGACCTTGTGCCTGGGGTGTCCCTGGCCTGCCGTGCGCGCATCTCCTCAAGCCTCCGGGCGGGCGGTGCCGGTGCGTACGAAGCCGGGTCTCGACACCGTAATCCGTCGCTCCTCGTTCCAGCGAGGAACTCTGCGGTATTCGACACACCCGACCTCGTGGGTCGGCGAAGTTCCAGGTTAGCTTTACCGAGACTGGCACACAGAAACCGGAGAAACGGTGCCTACGATCCAGCAGCTGGTCCGCAAGGGCCGGCAGGACAAGGTCGAGAAGAACAAGACGCCTGCACTTGAGGGTTCCCCTCAGCGTCGCGGCGTCTGCACGCGTGTTTTCACCACCACCCCGAAGAAGCCGAACTCGGCCCTGCGTAAGGTCGCGCGTGTGCGTCTGACCAGCGGCATCGAGGTCACCGCTTACATTCCGGGTGAGGGCCACAACCTGCAGGAGCACTCGATCGTGCTCGTGCGTGGCGGTCGTGTGAAGGACCTGCCGGGTGTTCGGTACAAGATCATCCGCGGCTCCCTCGACACGCAGGGCGTCAAGAACCGCAAGCAGGCTCGCAGCCGCTACGGCGCCAAGAAGGAGAAGTAAGAATGCCTCGTAAGGGCCCCGCCCCGAAGCGCCCGGTCATCATCGACCCGGTCTACAACTCTCCTCTGGTGACCTCCCTCATCAACAAGGTGCTGCTGAACGGCAAGCGCTCCACCGCCGAGCGCATCGTCTACGGCGCCATGGAGGGCCTGCGTGAGAAGACCGGCAACGACCCGGTCATCACGCTGAAGCGCGCGCTGGAGAACATCAAGCCGACCCTCGAGGTCAAGTCCCGCCGTGTCGGTGGCGCGACCTACCAGGTCCCCGTCGAGGTCAAGCCGGGTCGCGCGTCGACCCTGGCGCTCCGCTGGCTCGTGGGCTACTCGCGCGCCCGCCGCGAGAAGACCATGACCGAGCGCCTCATGAACGAGCTGCTGGACGCCTCGAACGGCCTCGGCGCTTCCGTCAAGAAGCGCGAGGACACGCACAAGATGGCCGAGTCCAACAAGGCCTTCGCGCACTACCGCTGGTAGTCGCTACCCACATCGAGACCGAGAGAAGACGAAAGCCTTATGGCTACCACTTCACTTGACCTGGCCAAGGTCCGCAATATCGGGATCATGGCCCACATCGACGCGGGCAAGACGACGACCACCGAGCGGATCCTGTTCTACACCGGTGTCTCGTACAAGATCGGTGAGGTCCACGACGGCGCTGCCACCATGGACTGGATGGAGCAGGAGCAGGAGCGTGGCATCACGATCACCTCTGCTGCCACCACCTGCCACTGGCCGCTGGAGAACGTCGACCACACCATCAACATCATCGACACCCCGGGCCACGTCGACTTCACCGTCGAGGTGGAGCGCTCGCTGCGCGTGCTCGACGGTGCGGTGACGGTGTTCGACGGCGTCGCCGGCGTTGAGCCCCAGTCCGAGACGGTGTGGCGTCAGGCGGACCGCTACGGCGTGCCGCGCATCTGCTTCGTCAACAAGCTCGACCGCACCGGCGCCGAGTTCCACCGCTGCGTCGACATGATCTCGGAGCGCCTCGGCGCGACCCCGATCGTGATGCAGCTGCCGATCGGCACCGAGGCGGACTTCAAGGGCGTCGTCGACCTGGTCCGCATGAAGGCCCTGGTCTGGTCCGCCGAGGCCGCCAAGGGCGAGATGTACGACACCGTCGACATCCCGGACACCCACATCGAGGCTGCCGAGGAATGGCGCGGCAAGCTCCTCGAGACGGTCGCCGAGAACGACGAGGAGCTCATGGAGCTGTACCTCGAGGGCCAGGAGCCCACCGAGGAGCAGCTGTACGCGGCCATCCGCCGCATCACCATCAGCTCCGGCCGTGCGGAGAACACCACCGTCACGCCCGTGTTCTGCGGCACCGCCTTCAAGAACAAGGGTGTCCAGCCGCTGCTGGACGCGGTCGTGCGCTACCTGCCGTCGCCGCTGGACGTCGAGGCCATCGAGGGCCACGCGGTCAACGACCCCGACGAGGTCATCAAGCGCCGTCCCTCCGAGGACGAGCCGCTGGCCGCGCTGGCGTTCAAGATCGCGAGCGACCCGCACCTCGGCAAGCTCACCTTCATCCGGGTCTACTCGGGTCGCCTGGAGTCCGGCACGCAGGTGCTGAACTCCGTCAAGGGCAAGAAGGAGCGCATCGGCAAGATCTACCGGATGCACGCGAACAAGCGTGAGGAGATCGAGTCGGTGGGTGCCGGTGACATCGTCGCCGTCATGGGTCTGAAGCAGACCACCACCGGTGAGACCCTCTGTGACTCCGCCAACCAGGTGATCCTGGAGTCGATGGAGTTCCCGGCTCCGGTCATTCAGGTCGCCATTGAGCCCAAGTCCAAGGGCGACCAGGAGAAGCTGGGTGTCGCCATCCAGCGCCTCGCCGAGGAGGACCCGAGCTTCCAGGTCCACACCGACGAGGAGACCGGCCAGACCATCATCGCCGGTATGGGCGAGCTGCACCTCGACGTGCTGGTCGACCGTATGAAGCGTGAGTTCCGGGTCGAGGCCAACGTCGGTAAGCCGCAGGTCGCGTACCGCGAGACGCTGCGCAAGACCGTCGAGAAGATCGACTACACGCACAAGAAGCAGACTGGTGGTTCCGGCCAGTTCGCGAAGGTGCAGATCTCGGTCGAGCCCCTCGAGGGCGACGGCTACGAGTTCGAGAACAAGGTCACCGGTGGCCGCATCCCGCGGGAGTACATCCCGTCCGTGGACGCGGGCTGCCAGGAGGCCATGGAGTTCGGTGTTCTCGCCGGCTACCCGCTGACCGGCGTCCGGGTCACGCTCCACGACGGTGCGTTCCACGAGGTCGACTCCTCCGAGATGGCCTTCAAGATCGCCGGTTCGATGGCCTTCAAGGAGGCCGCGCGCAAGGCCTCCCCGGCCCTGCTCGAGCCGATGATGAAGGTCGAGGTCACCACGCCCGAGGACTACATGGGCGACGTGATCGGCGACATCAACTCCCGCCGTGGACAGATCCAGTCCATGGAGGACCGCCACGGTGCCAAGCTCGTCACGGGCCTGGTTCCGCTCTCGGAGATGTTCGGCTACGTCGGAGACCTCCGCAGCAAGACGTCGGGTCGCGCGAGCTACTCGATGCAGTTCGACTCCTACGCCGAGGTTCCGCGGAACGTCGCCGAGGAGATCATCGCGAAGGCCAAGGGCGAGTAAGACCCGTCTCGTCAGAGTCGGACCCCGACACGCTTTAGGCTTGACACCGACTGACGGGGCAATCCCCGCTTTCCGTGAGGATTGCCCCCGTCAGCCGGCACCCCAGCAAAGATCACCTGGCGCCGATGAGTAAGGCGTACAGAACCACTCCACAGGAGGACCCCAGTGGCGAAGGCGAAGTTCGAGCGGACTAAGCCGCACGTCAACATCGGCACCATCGGTCACATCGACCACGGTAAGACGACCCTTACCGCGGCGATCACCAAGGTGCTGCACGACGCGTTCCCGGACCTGAACGAGGCCTCGGCCTTCGACATGATCGACAAGGCGCCCGAGGAGCGCCAGCGCGGTATCACCATCTCCATCGCGCACGTCGAGTACCAGACGGAGAACCGTCACTACGCCCACGTCGACTGCCCGGGTCACGCGGACTACATCAAGAACATGATCACCGGTGCCGCCCAGATGGACGGCGCGATCCTCGTGGTCGCCGCGACCGACGGTCCGATGCCGCAGACCAAGGAGCACGTGCTCCTGGCCCGCCAGGTCGGCGTTCCCTACATCGTTGTCGCCCTGAACAAGGCCGACATGGTGGACGACGAGGAGATCCTGGAGCTCGTCGAGCTCGAGGTCCGTGAGCTCCTCTCCGAGTACGAGTTCCCGGGCGACGACGTTCCGGTCGTCAAGGTCTCGGCGCTCAAGGCGCTCGAGGGCGACAAGGAGTGGGGCCAGTCGGTCCTGAACCTGATGAACGCCGTCGACGAGGCCATCCCGGCCCCGGAGCGCGACACCGACAAGCCGTTCCTGATGCCGATCGAGGACGTCTTCACCATCACCGGTCGCGGTACGGTCGTCACCGGCCGTATCGAGCGCGGTGTCCTGAAGGTCAACGAGAACGTCGACATCATCGGCATCAAGCCGGAGAAGACCTCCACCACGGTCACCGGCATCGAGATGTTCCGCAAGCTGCTCGACGAGGGCCAGGCCGGTGAGAACGTCGGTCTGCTGCTCCGCGGCATCAAGCGCGAGGACGTCGAGCGCGGCCAGGTCATCATCAAGCCGGGCTCGGTCACCCCGCACACCGAGTTCGAGGCCCAGGCCTACATCCTGTCGAAGGACGAGGGTGGCCGTCACACCCCGTTCTTCAACAACTACCGCCCGCAGTTCTACTTCCGTACCACGGACGTGACCGGCGTCGTGACCCTCCCCGAGGGCACCGAGATGGTCATGCCGGGCGACAACACCTCCATGTCCGTCCAGCTGATCCAGCCGGTCGCCATGGAGGAGGGCCTGAAGTTCGCCATCCGTGAGGGTGGCCGGACCGTCGGCGCCGGCCAGGTCACCAAGATCGTCAAGTAAGACCTCTTACTGACGATCGGGGAGACCCGGCGCTCCTAGCGAGCGAGGGCCCCGCACACCTTCTGGTGTGCGGGGCCCTTTGTCGTGTGCGGGGGCGCGGGGAGCCGCGCAGCCCGGCTACGGGTGCCGGGCGGGCCGGTCGACGGGTTCGGAGGGCACGTGCGGGCCCGAGCCCAGCGCATGCGCAATGGCCTCCAGCAGGAGGGCGCGAGGCGGCAGCCGGTCGGACGTCCGAGGCTCGGGGACCGATCCCGGCGTGTCGTGCGAGGAAGCGACCACGAGCGCGAACGTACGGGTGGGCCGGGGGCGGCGGAACGTTCCTCTGTCATATGCCAACCCGATCGGTGGTCGGCGGCTGTGAGGGGTCGGCAGGGGGCTGTTAGCGAGGTATTAGCCGTTCATCAGCGGTGGTCGTCAGGCTGGTGGATGCCAGTTGAGGAGTGAGTGGGGCTGCGTCGCTGGGCGGGGCCGCTGGGAGAAGGAGCTGATGACCATGCGTGGTCTGCGTATTGCCGGGGCCGCTGCCGCCGTTGCCGTGCTGGCTACGGGCGGGATCGCGGGGGCCGCCGTGGCCGCGGAGCCGGGCGGCGCGGGCGCCTGCCGGCCGGGGACGCTGAAGGTGACGACGACCGACGCCGGGCAGAGCCAGGTGGGCATGAACCACGCCGGCACCTACCTGAAGGTGACGAACACCGGCGACGAGACCTGCGCGATCAAGGGGTACGCCGGCCTGGCGCTGGAGGGCGCGGGGCACACCGCGCTGAAAACGGACGTGCAGCACGGTGACACGTACTTCGCCAAGGACCCGGGCGCGCACACCGTCACCCTCAAGCCCGGCGGCGTCGCCTACGCGGACCTGGTCTGGACGCACACCGGCGCCGACGCGGTGCCCGCCAAGTACCTCCAGGTCTCCCCGACGGGCAGCAACTCCCACAGCGTCGTGCCGCTGGAGGACGACGTGGACAACGGGACGCTGCACCTGACCGCCTGGTCCGCGAAGCTCCCGACGTCCGGCTGACGTCCACCCCGCACAGCCCCGCCCACCACGCCCCCGGCCGCGGCCCCCATGCGCGACCGGGGGCGCGACGGGCCGGTGAGGCGGACATCACTCCGCGCCGGCGGGGCCCGGGCGCCTAGCATGGCTGGGTCGGCGCGCACCTCGCGGGAGGGCGCGACCTGTCTCACACAGGAGTGACGCCATGCTGCGCACCATGTTCAAGTCCAAGATCCACCGGGCCACCGTGACCCAGGCGGACCTGCACTACGTGGGGTCCGTGACGGTCGACGCGGAGCTGATGGAGGCCGCCGATCTGCTGCCCGGCGAGCTGGTCCACATCGTCGACATCACGAACGGCGCCCGGCTGGAGACGTACGTGATCGAGGGCGAGCGGGGGAGCGGCGTCATCGGGATCAACGGCGCGGCCGCACACCTCGTGCACCCCGGTGACCTGGTCATTCTCATCAGCTACGGACAGGTCGAGGACGCCGAGGCGCGGACCCTGAAGCCGCGGGTCGTGCATGTGGACGCGGACAACCGGATCGTCGCGCTGGGCGCCGACGCCGGCGCTCCGGTGCCGGGAAGCGGGCAGAGGCGGAGTCCGCAGGCGGTGGCAGGGGCCGGCGCCTCGGCAACGTCCGCCTGAGCCGGCCCGGCGGGCAGCGGCCGCCTCCCACCAGGTGGCCGGCTGTCGCGCTTCGTGAGTACGGATACTCAGCCGCCCGTGGTCCGGTGCACGGATGCGCGCCCGCGGACCGGAGCGATAACGTTCTGCGTCCGGAGTGACACGAGGGGGAACGGGTGGCGCGCGATGTCGTTCGATCACGAATGGGCCCAGCTGAAGCGGGGCTCCGCGGCGGGTGTCCGGCTCGACAGTACTGCTGCCCCCGCTGCGGGCGGCCAGGGCGGCCTGAAGTCGAGCAAGTCGGCATGGACGAAAGCGGGGGAGGGCGTCGGGTCGCTGCAGGGGAGCATCGGCAAGGCGCTGTCCGAGCTGGAGGGCGGCCGGAAGGGCCTGGGTAAGGACTCCGGCTGCCTGACAGCGGCGGCACAGCGGGATGTGCACGAATCCTGGGAGCGCTACGTCAGGGACGTGCGCAAGCGATGCAGTGCTCTCCAAGAGGTGCTGCAGAAGACCGGAGATCACTTCTACAAGAACGACGAGGCCACCAAAGGCGCGTTCGACAAGCTGGACGACCAATACACGGACACGCCCGGCGTCGGCGGCCACGGCAAGGGGAAGTGAGCCCGGGCCATGGACTACTCGACGCTCAAGGCCCTCAAGCCCTCGGAGTACGGGGACGCAGCGGACGGGTACCGCGCGCTGGCACGTATGGCCTCTGCCGCCAAGGAGCACATCGACAAGCAGGTCGCCGCAGGTCTGCGGGAGGCGGTCGAAGGGGTGGCCGCTGACGCGGCCCTCAGGCAGCTGCGCGCGTTGTCGGAGAACTTCCACTACGTCCATGCCGAGTGCGGCCTGGTCAGTACGGCGCTGAACGGCTTCTCGTTCGACATGGAGGCCGCCAAGAAGAAGCTCGACGCGGCCATCGCGGACGCGGAGGCCGAGGGTTTCTCGGTGGGGAAGGACGGCTCCGTCACCTACCCGGCGGGCGAGAAGAAGGTCGACGGCGAGTACCCCAAGGGCGGCACGGCGAAGGGGGTGACGGACCCGACGGCCCAGAGCGTCAACCGGCAGGCCGCCAATTTCGACCCCAACCCGCACTACCGCCGCGCGCAGGAGTACGCCGACCGCATCGCTGCTGCCCTCGAGGAGGCCACGGAAGCCGACGAGAAGTGGTCGCCGAAGCTGCAGGCCCTGAGAGCGGACGACGACCTGACTGTCTCCGGTCGCGACTGGGTCGACGTGAAGCAGGACAACCGCGGCGTCCTCAAGGGCGCTCAGGACTACCTGGACTCGATCAAGCACCCTCCCGAGCACGGCACTCCGAAGGAGAATGCGGAGTGGTGGAAGGGGCTCTCCGACGAAGAACGGGCCGACTACATCGCTGTTCACCCGGCTTCGGTCGGCGCCATGGACGGGCTTCCCGCGACTGTACGTGACCAGGCGAACCGGACGGTGCTCTCAGAAGCACACGGGGCCGAACAGGAGAAGGTCAATGCCTGGCTCGCGAAGAACCCGGAGCCGCCGCGTTACCAGTCCCGTACCGGGCTTCTGGCCTCTGTGACGAGGGAAGAGACTTTGGCGTGGAAGAAGTGGAACGAGCAGAGAGAGGAGATTGAAGGACCGCTCCGCGGCATGGAAGCCATTCAGCAGCGATTCGACAAAACAGGTGTCGAAGGGCTGCCCGAGGCTTATCTCCTTGGTTTTGATACAAAAGGCAACGGTCACGCCATTGTCGCCACTGGGAACCCGGACTCCGCGGAACACACCGCTGTCTATGTTCCGGGTACGGAATCGAAGCTGGCAGGGGCGGAGGGGGATATCAGGAGGATGACCGACTTGTGGGGCGAAGCCTCGGGTATGCCGGGAGGGGAGAACGTTTCCACGGTCACCTGGATCGGATATGACGCGCCGCAGAGCGTCGTCCCGGAGGCCATGGAGAGGCATTGGGCCCACGAAGGGGCCCCGAAGCTGAATCACTTCCTCTACGGCCTGCAGACCGTACAAGGTGGCCCTGGTGCGAGTCACATCACCGTCATCGGGCACAGTTACGGGTCCACTGTCGTTGGCGCGGCGTCCGAGCAGGGCGACATGGCCGCCGATGACATCGTGGTGGCGGGTAGCCCCGGCATGCTCGTGCCCGAAGCGGATGATCTCGACGTCGGCAGGGACCACGTGTGGTCCGAGGCGGCCGGCAACGACAACGTGCCAGCCGGCGGGAAGATGGCCGGGCTCGGAGGGCAGCAGCCGATCGATCGTGCACACGACATGCCCCCTTATTCCGGGCACGAGCAGAACGTGCCATCGGACAGGGCGTTCGGGGCCCACCGTATGAGGGTGGACACCGAAGGGCACAGCGGATATTGGGACCGTGGTTCTACGAGCCTCAAGAATCAGGCCACGGTCGTCGTTGGACAGTACGACAAGGTGGAGGAAGGCTGGTGATCCGCATCAACGGCCGTACCCGGCACCGAGGCAGTGTTATCGGTGTCATCGCAGCCGTCATTACCCTGCCGCTCGCGACAACAGGATGCTCCAATACTGTGGATGACCTCGGATACACACCCACTAAGCTCGGCGTTTCTGAGGCCCGTGGCAAGGCCAAGAGTATCTCCAGCCAGGTCTACGACATGATCGGTGTGATGGGCGGCAAGGTGACTCGGCCCGGCCCTCGGGTTTCCCTTTGCGATGAGGATCCCGATCACCTCTACAAGGTGCGGCACACCTGGTCCGTGTACGGGGTTTCCGAGGAGCAGCTGAAGGAAGGCTTTGAGAGGCTCAGGAGCAGTCTTCCCGAAAATGGCTGGAAGGTTGTCCAGTACGGTCGATCCAAAAACGCGGCCAAGACTCTCGGGATGACCGCCGATTCGAAGAGCGAGCCGTTCGCGGTCAATGCCGATCTATGGGTCACGGGGGAGTCCGGAAAGAAGGAGGAGAACCCCGCCATCCTGGTCAACGTCGTTTCCGGTTGCCTCCGTGCTCCCGACGGCGTCAACCTCCACGAGGAGTACTAGGCGGCCTGCCGCTCCACGGGTCTGCGGGCCATGGACGGCGGCCGCCGGTCGGTGACTCTATGTGCGGGGCCGATGACCCGGCATGAGTGAGCCGGCGTCCGGCGCCGTGGCGATGTGGAGGGTGAACGGCGGGCCCGAGGGTTCAGGCGGTGTGGCGTGGGGTACTCTCTCCCCTTTGATTGGCCAGCCCTGTGCCCCATATGGCACACTAGCCAAGTTGCTCGGTTGAGTGCCGATGCTGCGCGCCTCCCGCCGGGAGGACCGGAAGCGAGTCCCAGGTATTCGTCATCCCTTGTCAGGGGTGGAAGTACGGGAATCTTCCGGGAAGCGTCAGCGGGGTGCCTCAGCCAGGCACCCGGTGGGTGTCCACGACCCCACGTCCTCCTTCTCGAAGGATCTCCCCTGCGGAGATGTGCGGGAAGGGAAGCGACACGCCCGACCGCGTGGGTCGGCGGGGAGTCAGGATGTGAGCCGTGGGCGCGTGTCTCCGAAAGACGCAAGCGCACCGGGTCCCAGAGCGTTACGAGAGACAGGACTACGAAGTAGCCATGGCGGGACAGAAGATCCGCATCCGGCTCAAGGCCTACGACCACGAGGTCATCGACAGCTCGGCGAAGAAGATCGTCGAGACGGTGACCCGCACTGGTGCGTCGGTCGCGGGCCCGGTGCCGCTGCCCACTGAAAAGAACGTGTACTGCGTCATCAAGTCGCCGCACAAGTACAAGGACTCGCGCGAGCACTTCGAGATGCGCACGCACAAGCGCCTGATCGACATTCTCGACCCGACGCCGAAGACCGTTGACTCCCTGATGCGACTCGACCTTCCGGCCGGTGTCGACATCGAGATCAAGCTCTGAGGCGGGTGATCTGAGAATGGCTAAGCAGATCAAGGGCCTCCTGGGCGAGAAGCTCGGCATGACCCAGGTCTGGGACGAGAACAACCGCGTCGTCCCGGTCACCGTGGTCAAGGCCGGTCCCTGTGTCGTCACCCAGGTGCGCACCGCAGACCAGGACGGTTACGACTCCGTCCAGATCGCCTTCGGCGAGATCGACCCGCGCAAGGTGAACAAGCCCCTCAAGGGCCACTTCGCCAAGGCCGACGTCACCCCCCGCCGCCACCTCGTCGAGGTCCGTACCGCCGACGCCGGCGAGTACACCCTCGGCCAGGAGCTGAGCGCCGACGTCTTCGAC
This sequence comes from Streptomyces sp. Ru73, assembly GCF_002920575.1. Taxonomy (GTDB): domain Bacteria; phylum Actinomycetota; class Actinomycetes; order Streptomycetales; family Streptomycetaceae; genus Streptomyces. The sequence goes on from NZ_PQSQ01000011.1 coordinate 76,126, forward strand.
GCCGGCATCAAGGTCGACGTGACCGGCAAGACCAAGGGCAAGGGCACCGCCGGTGTCATGAAGCGCCACGGCTTCGCCGGTGGCAAGGCTTCGCACGGTGCGCACCGCATCCACCGGAAGCCGGGCTCCATCGGTGGCTGCGCCACCCCGGGCCGCGTGTTCAAGGGCATGCGGATGGCCGGCCGTATGGGCAATGAGCGGGTCACCACCCAGAACCTGACCGTCCACGCCGTTGACGCGGAGAAGGGTCTGCTGCTCATCAAGGGCGCAGTTCCTGGTCCGAACGGCGGCCTCGTCCTGGTCCGTACCGCGGCCAAGGGGGCCTGAGGTAACCGATGAGCACCATTGACATCCTTTCGCCGGCAGGCGACAAGGCCGGTACCGTCGAGCTCCCCGCGGAGATCTTCGACGCGAAGGTCAGCGTTCCGCTGATCCACCAGGTCGTCGTCGCGCAGCTGGCCGCTGCCCGTCAGGGCACGCACAAGACCAAGACCCGTGGTGAGGTCCGCGGCGGTGGCAAGAAGCCGTACCGCCAGAAGGGCACCGGCCGCGCGCGCCAGGGTTCGACCCGTGCGCCGCAGTTCGCCGGCGGTGGCACCGTCCACGGCCCCGTGCCGCGTGACTACGCGCAGCGGACCCCGAAGAAGATGAAGGCCGCCGCCCTGCGCGGTGCCCTCTCGGACCGGGCCCGCCACGACCGCGTCCACGTCGTTTCCGGCGTGGTCGACGGCGCGATCTCCACCAAGGCCGCCAAGACGCTGTTCGGCAAGATCTCGGAGCGCAAGAACGTGCTCCTGGTCGCCGAGCGTTCCGACGAGGCCGCGTGGCTGTCCGCCCGCAACCTGCCCCAGGTCCACATCCTGGAGCCGGGCCAGCTGAACACGTACGACGTGCTCGTCTCCGACGACGTGGTCTTCACCAAGGCCGCCTTCGAGTCCTTCGTGTCTGGCCCCAAGGCCGTTGAGACCGAAGGGAGCGACGCCTGATGGCTGAGGCGACCGTTACCAGCAAGACCTTCACGGACCCCCGTGACGTGCTCGTGAAGCCCGTCGTGTCCGAGAAGAGCTACGCGCTGCTGGACGAGAACAAGTACACGTTCATCGTCGACCCGCGTGCCAACAAGACCCAGATCAAGCAGGCCGTCGAGGCGGTCTTCTCGGTCAAGGTCACCGGGGTGAACACGATCAACCGGCAGGGCAAGCGCAAGCGCACCCGCACCGGTTTCGGCAAGCGCGCTGACACCAAGCGCGCCATCGTGACCCTCGCCGAGGGCGACCGTATCGACATCTTCGGCGGTCCGACCGCCTAACGGCGGTCTGGATCGTCCGGAATCGGACGAGGACTGAGAAATGGGTATCCGCAAGTACAAGCCGACGACCCCGGGCCGTCGTGGCTCCAGCGTCGCCGACTTTGTCGAGATCACGCGGTCCACGCCGGAGAAGTCGCTGGTTCGCCCGCTGCACAGCAAGGGCGGCCGTAACAACGCCGGTCGTGTGACCGTTCGCCACCAGGGTGGTGGCCACAAGCGCGCCTACCGCGTGATCGACTTCCGTCGTCACGACAAGGACGGCGTGCCGGCCAAGGTCGCGCACATCGAGTACGACCCCAACCGCACCGCGCGCATCGCGCTCCTGCACTACGCGGACGGCGAGAAGCGCTACATCATCGCCCCCCGCGGTCTGTCGCAGGGTGACCGGGTCGAGAACGGCCCGGGCGCGGACATCAAGCCGGGCAACAACCTGGCGCTGCGCAACATCCCGGTGGGTACGACGATCCACGCCATCGAGCTGCGGCCCGGCGGCGGCGCGAAGTTCGCCCGCTCCGCGGGTGCCTCCGTGCAGCTGCTGGCGAAGGAGGGCACCATGGCCCACCTTCGTATGCCGTCCGGTGAGATCCGCCTGGTCGACGTCCGCTGCCGCGCCACCATCGGCGAGGTCGGCAACGCCGAGCAGTCGAACATCAACTGGGGCAAGGCCGGCCGTATGCGCTGGAAGGGCGTCCGCCCGACCGTGCGTGGTGTCGTGATGAACCCCGTCGACCACCCGCACGGTGGTGGTGAGGGCAAGACCTCCGGTGGTCGCCACCCGGTCTCGCCGTGGGGTCAGAAGGAGGGTCGTACGCGTTCGCCGAAGAAGGCTTCGAACAAGTACATCGTCCGCCGCCGCAAGACGAACAAGAAGCGCTAGGAGCGGGTTTAGATGCCGCGCAGTCTCAAGAAGGGGCCCTTCGTCGACGACCACCTGATCAAGAAGGTGGACGCACAGAACGAAGCCGGCACCAAGAACGTCATCAAGACCTGGTCCCGTCGCTCCATGATCGTGCCGGCCATGCTCGGCCACACGCTGGCGGTGCACAACGGCAAGACCCACGTCCCGGTGTTCGTCACCGAGTCGATGGTCGGCCACAAGCTCGGCGAGTTTGCGCCGACCCGCACCTTCCGCGGCCATGAGAAGGACGACCGCAAGTCGCGTCGTCGCTGATCTGCGGAGAGCGAAGACCAATGACTGACACCGAAGGGACAACCATGGAAGCCAGGGCCCAGGCGCGCTACGTGCGCGTCACGCCCATGAAGGCCCGCCGCGTGGTGGACCTTGTCCGTGGCATGGATGCCACGGAGGCTCAGGCGGTCCTGCGTTTCGCCCCGCAGGCCGCGAGCGTGCCGGTGGGCAAGGTGCTGGACAGCGCCATTGCCAACGCCGCGCACAACTACGACCACACGGACGCCTCGTCGCTGTACATCAGCGAGGCGTACGTCGACGAGGGCCCGACCCTGAAGCGGTTCCGTCCGCGCGCCCAGGGCCGTGCCTACCGGATCCGCAAGCGGACCAGCCACATCACCGTGGTCGTCAGCAGCAAGGAAGGAACCCGGTAATGGGCCAGAAGGTAAACCCGCACGGGTTCCGGCTCGGCGTCACCACCGACTTCAAGTCCCGCTGGTACGCCGACAAGCTCTACAAGGACTACGTCAAGGAAGACGTCGCCATTCGTCGCATGATGACGAAGGGCATGGAGCGCGCTGGTATCTCCAAGGTGGAGATCGAGCGCACCCGTGAGCGCGTCCGCGTTGACATCCACACCGCTCGCCCCGGCATCGTCATCGGCCGCCGCGGCGCCGAGGCCGACCGCATCCGCGGTGAGCTGGAGAAGCTCACCGGCAAGCAGGTCCAGCTGAACATCCTCGAGGTCAAGAACCCCGAGACCGATGCCCAGCTGGTCGCGCAGGCCGTCGCGGAGCAGCTCTCCTCGCGCGTCTCCTTCCGTCGTGCCATGCGCAAGAGCATGCAGTCGACGATGAAGGCCGGCGCCAAGGGCATCAAGATCCAGTGCGGTGGCCGTCTCGGCGGCGCCGAGATGTCCCGCTCGGAGTTCTACCGCGAGGGCCGCGTGCCCCTGCACACGCTCCGTGCGAACGTCGACTACGGCTTCTTCGAGGCCCGTACGACCTTCGGCCGCATCGGCGTGAAGGTCTGGATCTACAAGGGCGACGTCAAGAACATCGCCGAGGTTCGCGCCGAGAACGCCGCTGCCCGTGCGGGTAACCGCCCGGCCCGCGGTGGCAACGACCGCCCGCGTCGCGGTGGCGAGCGCGGTGGCCGCGGCCGCAAGCCGCAGCAGCAGGCTCCCGCTGCCGAGGCCGCCAAGGCCGAGGCTCCGGCCGGTGCCGCCGCTGAGCCCAGCGCTGCCGGAAAGGAGAGCTGACCCATGCTGATCCCTCGCAGGGTCAAGCACCGCAAGCAGCACCACCCCAAGCGCCACGGCCTGGCCAAGGGTGGTACCGAGCTCGCTTTCGGTGAGTACGGTATCCAGGCTCTGACCGGGGCCTACGTGACGAACCGGCAGATCGAGTCCGCTCGTATCGCCATGACCCGTCACATCAAGCGTGGCGGCAAGGTGTGGATCAACATCTACCCCGACCGTCCGCTGACGAAGAAGCCGGCCGAGACCCGCATGGGTTCCGGTAAGGGTTCTCCGGAGTGGTGGGTCGCGAACGTCAAGCCCGGCCGGGTGATGTTCGAGCTGTCCTTCCCGAACGAAAAGGTTGCCAAGGAGGCGCTGACCCGCGCCGCCCACAAGCTTCCGATGAAGTGCCGCATCGTGCGGCGCGAGGCAGGTGAGTCGTGATGGCGGCCGGTACCAAGGCGACCGAGCTGCGCGAGCTGAACAACGAGGACCTCGTTGCCAAGCTTCGTGAGGCCAAGGAGGAGCTGTTCAACCTCCGCTTCCAGGCGGCGACCGGACAGCTCGAAAACCACGGCCGGCTGAAGGCCGTCCGCAAGGACATCGCCCGGATCTACACCCTGATGCGCGAGCGCGAGCTCGGCATCGAGACGGTGGAGAGCGCCTGATGAGCGAGACGAATGTGACTGAGAAGAAGCAGGAGCGCGGCTTCCGCAAGACCCGTGAGGGTCTGGTCGTCAGCGACAAGATGGACAAGACCGTCGTCGTCGCCGTCGAGGACCGCGTCAAGCACGCGCTGTACGGCAAGGTCATCCGTCGTACCAACAAGCTCAAGGCGCACGACGAGCAGAACGCCGCGGGTGTCGGCGACCGCGTCCTCCTCATGGAGACCCGGCCGCAGTCCGCGACGAAGCGCTGGCGCGTCGTCGAGATCCTCGAGAAGGCCAAGTAATTCCCTTACGGGGATTTACGAAGGCAAGCACATCCCCCCGAGGGGGATTCCCTCGGAATAGTTCCGCCAGGCTCCGCAGGGGCTGCCCAGCAGCCCCTGCGGGGAACCGGCAGACGATCAGGAGATAGACGTGATCCAGCAGGAGTCTCGGCTTCGCGTCGCCGACAACACGGGTGCGAAGGAAATCCTCACCATCCGTGTTCTCGGTGGCTCGGGCCGACGCTACGCGGGCATCGGTGACGTCATCGTCGCCACCGTGAAGGATGCGATCCCCGGTGGCAACGTGAAGAAGGGTGACGTCGTCAAGGCGGTCATCGTGCGCACCGTGAAGGAGCGCCGCCGTCCCGACGGTTCGTACATCCGCTTCGACGAGAACGCGGCCGTCATCCTCAAGAACGATGGCGACCCCCGCGGCACCCGCATCTTCGGCCCCGTGGGCCGTGAGCTGCGCGAGAAGAAGTTCATGAAGATCATCTCGCTCGCGCCGGAGGTGCTGTAACCGATGAAGATCAAGAAGGGCGACCTGGTCCAGGTCATCACCGGTAAGGACAAGGGCAAGCAGGGCAAGGTCATCCAGGCCTTCCCCCGCGAGGACCGCGTCCTGGTCGAGGGTGTCAACCGGGTCAAGAAGCACACCAAGGCCGGCCAGACCGCTCGTGGTTCGAAGACCGGCGGCATCGTGACCACCGAGGCCCCCATCCACGTCAGCAACGTTCAGCTGGTCGTGGAGAAGGACGGCCAGAAGGTCGTCACCCGCGTCGGGTACCGCTTCGACGACGAGGGCAACAAGATCCGCGTTGCCAAGCGGACCGGTGAGGACATCTGATGACTGCCACCACCAACGCACCGCGCCTCAAGCAGCGCTACCGCGAAGAGATCGCCGGGAAGCTGAAGGACGAGTTCTCGTACGAGAACGTCATGCAGATCCCCGGCCTGACCAAGATCGTGGTCAACATGGGTGTGGGCGACGCCGCCCGCGACTCCAAGCTGATCGAGGGCGCCATCCGCGACCTCACCACGATCACCGGCCAGAAGCCGGCCGTGACCAAGGCCCGTAAGTCCATCGCGCAGTTCAAGCTGCGTGAGGGCCAGCCGATCGGTGCCCACGTCACCCTCCGCGGTGACCGCATGTGGGAGTTCCTGGACCGCCTGCTGTCGCTGGCGCTGCCGCGCATCCGCGACTTCCGCGGTCTGTCGCCGAAGCAGTTCGACGGCCGGGGCAACTACACCTTCGGTCTCACGGAGCAGGTCATGTTCCACGAGATCGACCAGGACAAGATCGACCGTACCCGGGGTATGGACATCACCGTGGTCACCACGGCGACCAACGACGACGAGGGCCGCGCCCTCCTCCGTCACCTCGGCTTCCCGTTCAAGGAGGCGTGAGCGAGATGGCGAAGAAGGCTCTCATCGCGAAGGCTGCTCGCAAGCCCAAGTTCGGCGTGCGCGCGTACACCCGCTGCCAGCGCTGCGGTCGTCCGCACTCCGTCTACCGCAAGTTCGGCCTCTGCCGCGTGTGCCTCCGTGAGATGGCTCACCGTGGCGAGCTGCCGGGCGTGACCAAGAGCTCCTGGTAATCACCTACTTGGTGGTTACCGGAGGCTCTCGGTAAGCATTCGAGTGGCGTGGCGCCCCACCCCTATCACCTAGAGTGGAAGGGTTGGGCGCCCGCCGCCCGAGACCGACCGCGGGCCACCGTGCCCGCTCAAAGTCGCTTACTACGCCGTAGGTCCCCGTGCCGCACCCGTCCCGCCAAGGAGTGGGGAGAGGGATGGCGCATATAGGAAACCCCGGCGAGAGAGGCCGAAGGCCAATTCATGACCATGACTGACCCCATCGCAGACATGCTGACCCGTCTGCGTAACGCGAACTCGGCATACCACGACACCGTGTCGATGCCGCACAGCAAGATCAAGTCGCACATCGCGGAAATCCTCCAGCAGGAGGGTTACATCACCGGCTGGAAGGTCGAGGACGCCGAGGTCGGCAAGAACCTCGTCCTCGAGCTGAAGTTCGGCCCGAACCGCGAGCGCTCGATCGCCGGCATCAAGCGGATTTCGAAGCCGGGCCTGCGGGTCTACGCAAAGTCCACCAACCTGCCGAAGGTCCTCGGCGGCCTGGGCGTGGCGATCATCTCCACGTCCCACGGTCTCCTGACCGGTCAGCAGGCCAGCAAGAAGGGTGTAGGCGGAGAAGTTCTCGCCTACGTCTGGTAACCAGGGAACGGAGGAATAGCTAATGTCGCGCATTGGCAAGCTGCCCATCCAGGTTCCCGCTGGTGTGGACGTCACCATCGATGGCCGTACGGTCTCCGTGAAGGGCCCCAAGGGTTCCCTTTCGCACACCGTCGCCGCGCCCATCGAGGTCGCCAAGGGTGAGGACGGCGCCATCAGCGTCACCCGCCCGAACGACGAGCGTCAGAACAAGGCCCTGCACGGCCTGTCCCGCACGCTGGTGGCGAACATGATCACCGGCGTGACCCAGGGCTACAGCAAGGCGCTCGAGATCAGCGGTGTGGGTTACCGCGTCCAGGCGAAGGGCTCCAACCTGGAGTTCTCGCTGGGCTACAGCCACCCGATCCTGATCGAGGCGCCCGAGGGCATCTCGTTCAAGGTCGAGTCCCCGACCAAGCTCAGCGTCGAGGGCATCGACAAGCAGAAGGTCGGCGAGGTCGCCGCGAACATCCGCAAGCTGCGCAAGCCCGACCCGTACAAGGCCAAGGGCGTCAAGTACGCCGGCGAGGTCATCCGCCGCAAGGTCGGAAAGGCTGGTAAGTAAGCCATGGCATACGGTGTGAAGATCGCTAAGGGTGACGCCTACAAGCGCGCCGCCGCTAAGCGTCGCCACATCCGCATCCGTAAGCGGATTTCGGGTACCCCGGAGCGTCCTCGTCTGGTCGTGACGCGGTCCAACCGCGGCATCACCGCACAGGTCATCGACGACATCAAGGGCCACACCCTGGCCTCTGCGTCGACCCTGGACGCGTCGATCCGTGGTGGCGAGGGCGACAAGAGCGCCCAGGCGAAGAAGGTCGGCGCCCTGGTTGCCGAGCGTGCCAAGGCTGCCGGTGTCGAGGCCGTCGTGTTCGACCGTGGTGGCAAGCAGTACGCAGGGCGGATTGCCGCTCTGGCCGACGCCGCCCGCGAAGCCGGGCTGAAGTTCTGAGCCCTGGTTCCGTAGCTAGCGGACGTAACAGAGAGAGGTAATTCCAATGGCTGGACCCCAGCGCCGCGGTGGCGGCGCCGGTGGCGGCGAGCGGCGGGACCGTAAGGACCGGCGGGACGGCGGCGCAGCTGCCGAGAAGACCGCTTACGTCGAGCGTGTTGTCGCCATCAACCGTGTCGCCAAGGTTGTGAAGGGTGGTCGTCGCTTCAGCTTCACCGCGCTGGTCGTGGTGGGCGACGGTGACGGCACCGTGGGTGTCGGTTACGGCAAGGCCAAGGAGGTGCCGGCCGCCATCGCCAAGGGCGTTGAGGAGGCCAAGAAGCACTTCTTCAAGGTCCCCCGTATCGCCGGCACCATCCCGCACCCGATCCAGGGCGAGAAGGCCGCGGGCGTCGTCCTGCTCAAGCCTGCTTCCCCCGGTACCGGTGTGATCGCCGGTGGCCCGGTGCGTGCCGTGCTCGAGTGCGCCGGCATCCACGACGTGCTGAGCAAGTCGCTCGGTTCGTCGAACCCGATCAACATCGTGCACGCCACGGTGGAGGCGCTCCAGGGTCTCAAGCGGCCCGAGGAGATCGCCGCCCGTCGTGGTCTGCCGCTGGAGGACGTTGCTCCCGCCGCTCTGCTGCGGGCGCGTGCCGGGGTGAACGCGTGATGCGCATCAAGATCACTCAGACGAAGTCCTACATCGGCAGCAAGCAGAACCACCGTGACACGCTGCGTTCGCTCGGCCTCAAGCGGCTGAACGACAGCGTCGTGCGCGAGGCCCGTCCCGAGGTCGTCGGCATGGTGCACACCGTGCGTCACCTCGTGACGGTCGAGGAGGTCGACTGACATGGCGGAGAACAACCCGCTGAAGGTCCACAACCTCCGTCCTGCCCCGGGCGCCAAGACCGCCAAGACCCGTGTCGGTCGTGGTGAGGCGTCCAAGGGTAAGACCGCTGGTCGTGGTACCAAGGGCACCAAGGCCCGTTACCAGGTTCCGGAGCGCTTCGAGGGTGGGCAGATGCCCCTCCACATGCGTCTCCCGAAGCTGAAGGGCTTCAAGAACCCCGCCCACAAGCAGTTCCAGGTCGTGAACCTGGAGAAGCTGGCCGCGCTGTACCCCGAGGGTGGCGAGGTCACGGTGGCCGACCTGGTCGCCAAGGGCGCGGTGCGCAACAACGAGCTCGTCAAGGTCCTGGGCCAGGGCGAGATCTCCGTGGCGCTGCAGGTGACGGTCGACGCCGTCTCCGGCTCCGCCAAGGAGAAGATCGCCGCTGCCGGCGGCAGCGTCACCGAGCTGCTCTGACGCCGCTCTGACGCCGCCCACGGGCGAGTGAATCAACTGACCGGGGATGCCCACGAATTGGGGCATCCCCGGTTGGTCGTTCCAAGGGGGGCATGGTCGCCGGTAAGGTGGCGTGCACTATTGCTGTACTTTCGCCGGGGACCGGCGCGTCAGGGGACTGATGCGACGGACCGCGGAGAATACGCCGCGTGGCCGGGGGCCGCGCGGTTTTCGGCCGCTCAGTATTCGTAGATCCTCAAGACCGTCACCTTCCGCCCATGAGGCGGGAGGCGCAGGAGGCACCGTGCTCACCGCGTTCGCCCGAGCGTTCAAGACGCCCGACCTGCGCAAGAAGCTGCTGTTCACGCTGGGCATCGTGCTGGTCTATCGGCTCGGGGCGCACGTACCGGTTCCGGGAGTGAACTACTCCAACGTCGAAGCCTGCATGAAGCAGGCCGGCTCCGGTAGTGGGCTTTTCGGCCTGGTGAACATGTTCAGCGGCGGTGCGCTGCTCAAGATCACACTCTTCGCGCTGGGGATCATGCCGTACATCACGGCAAGCATCATCCTTCAGCTGCTCACCGTGGTGATCCCACGGCTGGAGGCCCTGAAGAAGGAGGGGCAGTCCGGGCAGGCGAAGATCACGCAGTACACCCGGTACCTCACCGTGGCGCTCGCGATCCTGCAGGGCACCGGCCTGGTGGCCACCGCCCGCAGCGGCGCGCTGTTCAGCACCTGCACCCTGCGCAACGAGATCATTCCGGACCCCGCGATCTTCACGACCATCACGATGGTCATCTGCATGACCGCCGGCACCGGCGTCGTCATGTGGCTCGGTGAGCTCATCACCGACCGCGGCATCGGCAACGGCATGTCGATCCTGATGTTCATCTCGATCGCCTCCGGCTTCCCGGCCGCGCTGTGGCAGATCAAGGTGTCCGGCAAGCTCGCCGACGGCTGGATCGAATTCGGTTCCGTCATCGCCATCGGGCTCGCGATGATCGCGCTGGTGGTCTTCGTGGAGCAGGCCCAGCGCCGTATCCCCGTGCAGTACGCCAAGCGGATGATCGGCCGTCGCTCCTACGGCGGTACGTCCACCTACATCCCGCTGAAGGTGAACCAGGCAGGTGTGATTCCTGTCATTTTCGCGTCGTCGCTGCTCTACATCCCCGCGCTGATCGCCCAGTTCAGCGGCTCCAAGGCGGGCTGGGCCACGTGGCTTCAGACACATTTCCAGCGCGGAGATGGCCCGGTTTACATCGTTACGTACTTCCTGCTGATCGTCTTTTTCGCCTTCTTCTACGTCGCCATCTCCTTCAACCCCGAAGAAGTTGCCGACAACATGAAGAAGTATGGTGGCTTCATCCCGGGTATCCGGGCTGGTCGCCCGACGGCCGAGTACCTCAGCTACGTGCTCAACCGGATCACGTGGCCGGGCTCGCTGTACCTGGGTCTGATCGCGCTGGTGCCAACAGTGGCGTTGGTGCTCTTCAACGCGAACCAGAACTTCCCGTTCGGCGGGACGAGCATCCTGATCATCGTGGGTGTGGGTCTGGAGACCGTGAAGCAGATCGAGAGCCAGCTTCAGCAGCGTAACTACGAAGGGTTCCTCCGCTGATGCGAATCGTCCTCGTCGGTCCCCCCGGGGCAGGCAAGGGTACGCAGGCTGCGTACCTCGCCGAGAACCTCGCAATCCCGCACATCTCCACGGGCGACCTGTTCCGCGCCAACATCAGCCAGGGCACCGAGCTCGGCAAGCAGGCCAAGGCCTACATGGACGCGGGCAACCTGGTGCCGGACGAGGTCACGATCGGGATGGCCCGCGACCGGATGAACCAGCCGGACGCCGAGCGCGGCTTCCTCCTGGACGGCTTCCCGCGCAACGTCTCGCAGGCCGAGGCGCTGGACGAGGCGCTCAAGGACGACAGCGTGAAGCTGGACGCGGTGCTGGACCTGGAGGTCCCCGAGGACGAGGTGGTCAAGCGCATCGCCGGCCGCCGCATCTGCCGGAAGAACTCCGGTCACGTCTTCCACGTGACCTACAACCCGCCGAAGCAGGAGGGTGTCTGCGACATCTGCGGCGGGGAGCTGTACCAGCGCGACGACGACCGCGAGGACACCGTCCGCAACCGGCTCGAGGTCTACCACACGCAGACCGAGCCGATCATCGACTACTACCGGGCGCAGGGCCTGGTGACCACGATCTCGGCCATGGGCCAGGTCCAGGAGGTCACCCAGCGCGCTATGGAGGCGCTGCAGCGCGAGGCCGCGTAAGCGCACGTGCACCGTCCGATACGGCCGCGGTCCCCAGCAGGGGTGCCGCGGCCGTATCGTGTACGGGTGACTTTCGCGGCCCTCGCGGCCGCTGAAGGTTGAAGAAACGTTCGAGTCGTCGGTTCAGGAAGGCGTCAGCGCAATGCTGGAGATCAAGACCCCGGAGCAGATCGCGAAGATGCGCGAGGCGGGGCTGGTCGTCGCCGCGATCCACGCCGCCACCCGCGAGGTCGCGGTGCCCGGAGCCACCACGAAGGACCTGGACGACGCGGCGCGCAAGGTGCTCGCCGAGCACGGCGCGAAGTCGAACTTCCTCGGGTACGGCGGCTTCCCCGCGACGATCTGCACCTCGGTGAACGACGTGGTCGTGCACGGCATCCCGTCCGCCGACACCGTGCTCCAGGATGGCGACATCATCTCCATCGACTGCGGCGCGATCGTCGACGGCTGGCACGGTGACGCCGCGTACACGGCCTTCGTCGGTTCCGGTCACTCTGCGGAGCTGATCGAGCTGAGCCGGGTGACCGAGGAGTCCATGTGGGCCGGCATCGCCGCGGTCCGCAAGGGCAACCGGCTGGTCGACATCTCCAAGGCCATCGAGGGCTACATCAAGCGCCAGCCGCGCCCCTCGTCCGGCAAGTACGGCATCGTCGAGGACTACGGCGGCCACGGCATCGGATCGCAGATGCACATGGACCCGCACCTGCTGAACTACGTCGACCGCAAGCGCGGCCGCGGCCCCAAGCTGGTCCCCGGTTTCTGCATCGCCATCGAGCCGATGGTCAACCTGGGCACGGCGAAGACCCACGTCCTCGAGGACGACTGGACCGTGAAGTCGAACGACGGCGGCTGGTCCTCGCACTGGGAGCACTCGGTGGCCCTGACCGAGCAGGGACCGCTGGTCCTGACGGCTCCGGACGGCGGCAAGGCCAAGCTGGCCGAGTACGGCATCGAGACCGCGCCCGACCCCCTGGCGTGAGCCGGGTGCCGCGGGCCGGAGGCCGGCGTCGGGAGAGGACACCGGTATCGAGACCGGTCCCGCTCCCCGGGCGTAACGATCTCCGCGGCTGGGCAATAATCGTGGATTCGTCTTTTCGTGTGCACTGACGTAGACTGACGCGTCGGCTCTCGTGCATCCGCATGCCTGCGTCCCCGGACGCCGGTTTCGGGTCATCATGACGAGAGTTGATCAAGGTAGCCGATTCGAAGGGCGAAGCGTGGCCAAGAAGCAAGGTGCCATCGAGATCGAGGGCACCGTGATCGAGTCCCTGCCGAACGCGATGTTCAAGGTGGAGCTTCAGAACGGTCACCAGGTCCTCGCGCACATCAGCGGAAAGATGCGGATGCACTACATCCGTATCCTCCCGGATGACAGGGTCGTCGTGGAGCTTTCCCCGTACGACCTGACGCGTGGGCGGATCGTCTACCGCTACAAGTAGATCTTGCCGCTGCCCCGCTCCCGTGGGGCGTACGGCACTGACCCGGAGAACCTCACCCCATGAAGGTCAAGCCGAGCGTCAAGAAGATCTGCGACAAGTGCAAGGTGATCCGCCGCCACGGCCGGGTCATGGTCATCTGCGACAACCTGCGCCACAAGCAGCGCCAGGGCTGACGCACGCCGCCACCTGCACTTCCGCAGTTCTTCGCGCGACGCGAGCAACATGTACATACGCAGAGCCCGTCCGGCCGGCAACGGCTGACGACACCTCCGGCGGGGGCCGGGGACCTGGCCGTACCACCGTTCCACCAGGGGCGGTCGGCGGTCACGGAGCGGTTCTGTGGAAGACCCCCGACTCAACACAGGAGCCATTCGATGGCACGCGTTTCAGGTGTTGACATCCCGCGCGAAAAGCGTGTGGAGGTCGCCCTCACCTACGTCTTCGGCATCGGCCGCACGCTGGCGAAGCAGACCCTCGCCGCTGCCGGTGTCGACCCCAACACCCGCGTTCGTGACCTTCCCGAAGAGGACCTGGTCAAGATCCGCGAGTACGTGGACGCCAACCTCCAGACCGAGGGTGACCTCCGTCGCGAGATCCAGGCCGACATCCGCCGCAAGGTCGAGATCGGCTGCTACCAGGGCCTGCGCCACCGTCGTGGCCTGCCTGTCCACGGCCAGCGCACCAGCACGAACGCCCGTACCCGCAAGGGCCCGCGTCGCGCGATCGCCGGCAAGAAGAAGCCGGGCAAGAAGTAGTCCTCAGCGGACGCACTGCGGACGAGCGGGGGCGACTCCGCGAGCTCGCAGCAGTTAGCGGTCTTCGCTGTAGGACCGACCACCTCCACGGGAGTAATTCATGCCTCCGAAGGGCCGTACGGCCGGCGCCAAGAAGGTGCGCCGCAAGGAGAAGAAGAACGTCGCCCACGGGCACGCTCACATCAAGAGCACGTTCAACAACACGATCGTTTCGATCACCGACCCCACCGGCAACGTGATTTCCTGGGCTTCGGCCGGTCACGTGGGCTTCAAGGGTTCGCGCAAGTCCACCCCGTTCGCCGCGCAGATGGCCGCCGAGTCGGCCGCGCGTCGCGCGCAGGAGCACGGCATGCGCAAGGTCGACGTCTTCGTCAAGGGTCCCGGCTCCGGCCGTGAGACCGCGATCCGCTCCCTCCAGGCCACCGGCCTCGAGGTCGGCTCGATCCAGGACGTCACCCCGACCCCGCACAACGGCTGCCGCCCGCCCAAGCGCCGCCGCGTCTGACCAGCTGAAGTAGGAGACAACTAGACAATGGCGCGTTACACCGGGGCCGACTGCAAGCGTTGCCGTCGGGAGAAGCAGAAGCTCTTCCTCAAGGGGAGCAAGTGCGAGAGCGCAAAGTGCCCGATCGAGATCCGTCCTTACCCCCCGGGTGAGCACGGTCGCGGGCGCACCAAGGACAGCGAGTACCTGCTGCAGCTGCGTGAGAAGCAGAAGTGCAGCCGTATCTACGGTGTCCTGGAGAAGCAGTTCCTCGGGTACTACAAGGAGGCGAACCAGAAGACCGGCAAGACCGGTGAGAACCTTCTGCGCATCCTTGAGACCCGTCTGGACAACGTGGTCTACCGCGCGGGCTTCGCGAAGTCCCGCGACCACGCCCGTCAGCTGGTCCGTCACGGCCACATCAACGTGAACGGCCGCAAGACCGACATCCCGTCGGCCCGCGTCGCCGTGAACGACATCATCGAGGTCCGCGAGGGCTCTCGGAACCTGACCCCCTTCCAGGTGGCGCAGGCCGAGGCCGGCGAGAAGACCGTCCCGGCGTGGCTGGAGGCGATCCCCTCGAAGCTGCGGATCCTCGTGCACTCGCTGCCCGAGCGCCAGGTGATCGACACCCAGGTGCAGGAGCAGCTGATCGTCGAGCTCTACTCCAAGTAAGAGCTCGCCGCGGCCGGGCCCTCGTGGCCCGGCCCAGGGTGCTGTGGGCCGTACGACGTGCGATTCCTGGGAATCGTGGTCGTGCGGCCCGTACCCTTGTCAGTACCGCGGGCGTCAAATAGCGGGCGCCCCAAACTGAAGGAACGAACACATGCTGATCGCTCAGCGTCCCTCGTTGACCGAAGAGGTCGTCGACGAGTACCGCTCCCGGTTCGTCATCGAGCCGCTGGAGCCGGGCTTCGGCTACACCCTCGGCAACTCCCTGCGTCGTACGCTCCTCTCCTCGATCCCGGGTGCGGCGGTCACGTCCATCCGCATCGACGGTGTCCTGCACGAGTTCACCACCGTGCCGGGCGTCAAGGAGGACGTCACCGACCTCATCCTCAACATCAAGCAGCTGGTCGTCTCCTCGGAGCACGACGAGCCGGTCGTGATGTACCTGCGCAAGCAGGGCCCGGGCCTGGTCACCGCCGCGGACATCGCCCCGCCGGCCGGTGTCGAGGTGCACAACCCCGACCTGGTCCTCGCCACCCTGAACGGCAAGGGCAAGCTGGAGATGGAGCTGACCGTCGAGCGCGGTCGCGGCTACGTCTCCGCGGTGCAGAACAAGCAGGTGGGCCAGGAGATCGGCCGTATCCCGGTCGACTCCATCTACAGCCCCGTGCTCAAGGTCACCTACAAGGTCGAGGCGACCCGAGTCGAGCAGCGCACCGACTTCGACAAGCTGATCGTCGACGTCGAGACCAAGCAGGCCATGCGCCCGCGCGACGCCATGGCGTCGGCCGGCAAGACCCTGGTCGAGCTGTTCGGTCTGGCGCGCGAGCTCAACATCGACGCCGAGGGCATCGACATGGGCCCGTCCCCCACGGACGCCGCCCTGGCCGCCGACCTGGCGCTGCCGATCGAGGAGCTGGAGCTCACGGTCCGCTCCTACAACTGCCTCAAGCGCGAGGGCATCCACTCCGTGGGTGAGCTCGTCGCCCGCTCCGAGGCCGACCTGCTCGACATCCGCAACTTCGGTGCGAAGTCGATCGACGAGGTCAAGGCGAAGCTGGCCGGCATGGGCCTGGCCCTGAAGGACTCGCCCCCCGGCTTCGACCCGACCGCCGCGGCTGACGCCTTCGGCGCCGACGACGACGCGGACGCGGGTTTCGTGGAGACCGAGCAGTACTGAGCCGCCGTACGGCGGTGGTTGCCGACCACGCGGTCGGCCGCCCCGCCGTCGGGGCCGAGGCTTTGTCCTCAATCTCCCCCAGCTACCGCTGGGAGGTGCCCCCAGGACGGGCTTGATTTGGCTGACCTGAATCGAGCCCGCCCCGGCGGCCGAAGACTTCCGGCGGGCGACCGCTCGTCGGTAACTGACACCGGTACCTGACACGGCCGGTGCAGACAGAAGGAGAAACACCATGCCGCGTCCCGCCAAGGGAGCCCGTCTGGGCGGCAGCGCTTCGCACGAGCGTCTGATGCTGGCGAACCTCGCGACCGCGCTCTTCGAGCACGGCCGCATCACCACGACCGAGGCCAAGGCCCGCCGCCTGCGCCCGGTCGCGGAGAAGCTGGTCACCAAGGCGAAGAAGGGCGACCTTCACAACCGCCGTCTGGTGCTCCAGACCATCCGGGACAAGAGCGTCGTCCACACGCTCTTCACCGAGATCGCCCCGCGCTTCGCGGAGCGTCCGGGTGGCTACACCCGCATCACCAAGATCGGCAACCGTCGTGGCGACAACGCCCCGATGGCGGTCATCGAGCTGGTCGAGGGCGAGATCGCCAAGAAGGCCACCGTTGCCGAGGCCGAGGCCGCGACGAAGCGCGCGGTGAAGGAGGCCGACGAGGCCGCCAAGGCGGAGGACACCAAGGACGAGGCCGCCGAGGCCCCGGCCGAGGAGTCCAAGGACGCCTGAGCCTGATCAAGGCCGTCGGACGGGCCCGCTCCCCTCGGGGAGCGGGCCCGTTCCGCTTGAGAGGATGAGCGCGTGAGCGATGAAGTGGAGCCCGGGTACGTCCGGGTGCGGCTGGACCTCTCCTACGACGGGAAGGACTTCTCCGGCTGGGCCAAGCAGCGGGAGCGGCGGACGGTCCAGGGGGAGATCGAGGACGCCCTGCGCACGGTGATGCGCGCTTCCGAGACGTACGAGCTGACGGTCGCGGGGCGGACGGACGCGGGCGTGCACGCGCGCGGCCAGGTGGCCCACGTGGACCTCCCGCAGGAGCTGTGGGCCGAGCACGGCGACAAGCTGCGCCGGCGGCTGGCCGGGCGGCTCCCCAAGGACGTACGGATCTGGCGCGTGAGCGAGGCGCCCGCCGGGTTCAACGCGCGCTTCTCGGCGATCTGGCGCCGGTACGCGTACCGGGTCACCGACCACCCCGGCGGCGTCGACCCGCTGCTGCGCGGGCACGTGCTGTGGCACGACTGGGACCTGGACGTGGCGGCGATGAACGAGGCGTCGCAGCCGCTGCTGGGCGAGCACGACTTCGCCGCGTACTGCAAGCGGCGGGAGGGCGCGACGACCATCCGCACGCTCCAGGAGCTGAGCTGGGAGCGGGGCGCCGACGGGATCATCACCGCGACGGTGCGCGCCGACGCGTTCTGCCACAACATGGTGCGCTCGCTGGTGGGCGCGCTGCTGTTCGTCGGGGACGGGCACCGGCCCGTGGACTGGCCGGGCAAGGTGCTGGCGGCCGGGGTGCGGGACTCGGCGGTGCACGTCGTACGGCCGCACGGGCTGACCCTGGAGGAGGTCGGCTATCCGGCCGACGAGCTGCTGGCGGCGCGCAACAAGGAAGCGCGGAACAAGCGGACCCTGCCGGGCGCCGGCTGCTGCTGAGCCGGGCCGGGCCGCGGGGGCGGGGCCGTGCGCCCCGCCCGCCGCCGGCCTCAGTCCTTGAGCTGCTTCTTGGCCGCCGCGTCGGCCTGGTCGCGGCCGCGCTGCATGATCCGGCCCCAGGCGTAAGCGGCGCCGTCCCGGCTGGCCTGCAGGGCCTTGCTCTCGCTGGTGGTGACGGGCTTGCCGTTGAGGTAGCCGGCGATCGTGAAGTACGCGTACCGGCCGGTCGCGTTGACCGAGGTCCGGCAGGCGGTGGCCTGGCAGAACGGCGCGACCTTGCCGCCGGACAGGGCCGCCAGGTTGGGCTTGTACTCGTCCTTCACCGCGGCGGCCGCCGCCTTGGTGTCGAAGCGGGCGACGCCGACGGTCACCGCCACCCCGTCCCGGGAGAACGTGGCGCGCAGCAGCTTCTCGCAGCCGTGCTTGGTCAGGACCGGGCCGAGGCCGCCCTGGGCGACGCTCGCGCAGCTTCCCGTGGCGCTGGTGGTGGCCTTGGGGTAGACCCGCTCGCCGGCCGTCAGCCGCTTGTCGGGGAAGAGCGAGGCGGCGGTGAGCGGCGCGGTGTCCTTCTTGGCGTCGGTGATGTAGTCCATCGGGTCCGGCGGCGGCGGGACCGAGACGTCGGAGAAGGTGGGCTTGGGGTCGTCCGGCTCGTCGGGCAGCTTCTGCGGCGAGGGGAGCGAGGAGGGCTTGCCGCCGCCGTCGCTGGTGATCACGGCGGTGGCGACGATGCCGGCCACCGCGAGGGTGGCCAGCGCGCCGCCGCCGATCAGGAGCCAGCGCCTGCGCCTGCCCCGCGCCTCGCTCTGTTCCGCCAGAGCCGCCCAGTCCGGAGTGGACGACGGACCGGATCCCCCGGGGCCGAACGGCCCCCCTTCCCCAAAGCTCATGGCGCGCATCCTAATGCGCACAGGTCACAGAAGGACTTCGGCCGCCGGGCCGTGCGGTGCCCGCGGAAACCCGTTTGTTCCGCACGGTGCTCGCGGCCGAGAATTCCCCGTATGGGACATGTGGAGGCCGGACATCTGGAGTACTACCTGCCGGACGGGCGGGTGCTGCTGGGCGACGTGTCCTTCCGGGTGGGGGAAGGCGCCACGGTCGCGCTGGTCGGCGCGAACGGCGCGGGCAAGACCACCCTGCTGAAGCTGATCGCTGGGGAGCTGAAGCCGCACGGGGGCGCGGTGACGGTCAGCGGCGGGCTGGGCGTGATGCCGCAGTTCGTGGGCTCGGTGCGGGACGAGCGGACCGTGCGCGACCTGCTGGTCTCGGTGGCCCCGCAGCGGCTGCGGACCGCAGCGAAGGCCGTGGACGACGCCGAGTACGCGGTGATGACGGTCGACGACGAGGCCGCGCAGATGGCGTACGCGCAGGCGCTCAGCGACTGGGCGGAGGCGCGCGGGTACGAGGCCGAGACGGTCTGGGACATGTGCACCATGGCCGCGCTGGGCGTCCCGTACGAGAAGGCGCAGTGGCGGCAGGTGCGCACCCTCTCCGGCGGTGAGCAGAAGCGGCTGGTGCTGGAGTCGCTGCTGCGCGGCCCGGACGAGGTGCTGCTGCTGGACGAGCCGGACAACTACCTGGACGTGCCCGGCAAGCGCTGGCTGGAGGAGCGGCTGCGCGAGACCAAGAAGACGGTGCTGTTCGTCAGCCACGACCGGGAGCTGCTGGCCCGCTCCGCCGAGAAGATCGTCAGCGTGGAACCGGGCCCGGCCGGCTCGGACGTGTGGGTGCACGGCGGCGGCTTCGGCACGTACCACCAGGCGCGCAAGGAGCGGTTCGCGCGCTTCGAGGAGCTGCGGCGGCGCTGGGACGAGAAGCACGAGCAGCTGAAGAAGCTGGTGCGGAACCTCCGGCAGGCCGCGGAGAACAGCCACGAGATGGCCTCGCGGTACCACGCGGCCCAGACCAGGCTGCGCAAGTTCGAGGAGGCGGGGCCGCCGCCGGAGCCGCCGCGGGAGCAGGACATCACGATGCGGCTGCACGGCGGCCGTACCGGCGTCCGGGCCGTGACCTGCGAGAACCTGGAGCTCACCGGGCTCATGAAGCCCTTCTCGCTGGAGGTCTTCTACGGCGAGCGGGTCGCGGTCCTCGGCTCGAACGGCTCGGGCAAGTCGCACTTCCTGCGGCTCCTCGCCGGTGACGACGTGGCGCACACCGGCACCTGGAAGCTGGGCGCCCGCGTCGTCCCCGGCCACTTCGCGCAGACCCACGCGCATCCGGAGCTGCAGGGCCGGACCCTTCTCGACATCCTCTGGACCGAGCACGCCAAGGACCGCGGCAAGGCGATGAGCGCGCTGCGCCGGTACGAGCTGGAGCGCCAGGCCGAGCAGCCCTTCGACCGGCTCTCCGGCGGCCAGCAGGCCCGCTTCCAGATCCTGCTGCTGGAGCTGGCGGGCAGTACGGCGCTGCTGCTGGACGAGCCGACGGACAACCTCGACCTGGAGAGCGCGGAGGCGCTGCAGGAGGGGCTGGAGGCGTATGAGGGGACGGTGCTGGCGGTGACGCACGACCGCTGGTTCGCGCGCTCCTTCGACCGGTACCTGGTCTTCGGCTCGGACGGCCGGGTACGGGAAACGGCGGAGCCGGTGTGGGACGAGCGGAGGGTCGAGCGGGCGCGGTGACCGCGGGCTCCTAGGGTGACCGCATGGCAGCGGACACAGCGGGGCAAAAGGTGCGGTCACTCCGGGTGGCGTGGCTGCTGCGGCCCGCCCCCTGGCCGCTGCGGGCCGTCGCCTGCGGGCTGATGGCCGTGGTGGTCTGGGCGACCGTGCGGCGCGGCGGCCACCTCGGCATGGACAACGCCTTCGCGGTGCAGGCGGCCAGGGCGCTGCTGGACGGCGGCGCCCCCTACGCCGACAAGCGGTTCCTCTACCTGCCGGGCGCGGTGCTCGCCGCGGTGCCCGAGGCGCTGCTGCCCGCGCGCTGGCTGCCCTGGCTGGTGCCGGCCGCCGGGGTCGGCCTCGTGCTGCTGGGCTGGTACCTCAGCCTGCGGATCTTCGGCATCCGGGCCGGCAGCCGGCTCGCGGCGCTGGCGGTGGCCGCGCTGCCGTTCTTCCAGCCCTTCCGCAACCTCGTCACGCTGGGCAACTGGACGCTGGCCTCGGTCGTGGCGCTGCCGCTCGCGCTGCTGCTGGCCCGCAGCGCGCGCTGGGTGGCGGCGGGCGCGGTGCTCGGCTGCGCGCTGGCGGTCAAGCCGATGCTGCTGCCGGTGCTGCTGCTGTTCGTCTTCGCCCGCCGGTGGGCGGCGCTGGCCGTCGCGGTCGCCGTGCCGCTGGCCGGGTCGCTTGCGGCGGCCCTGCTCATGCCGCGGCCCGGCATGTTCCTCACCCGTACCCTGCCGTTCCTGCTCCGCGGCCAGGACGCCTTCGCCCGGCCGTACGACGCGTCGCTGGGGGCGGTGCTGGCCCGGCTCGGGGTACCCCCTGTCCTCGCCTTCGGGCTGGCGGCGGTGGCGGCCGCCACCGGCGTGGCCTGCGCGTACCTGCGCTGGCGGCGCGCCGACGACGGGCCGCTGCGCCTGGTGGAGACCGCGGCGATGCTGCTGCTCGCGGCCTTCCTGGTGTCCCGGCCGTCCTTCGACCACTACCTGCTGGTCGTGCTCGGGCCGCTGCTGGCCTCCGTCGTCGTGCCCGGCTCGGTGCCCCGTACGGTGTGGTTCTGGGCCGCTCTCGTGCCGCAGGTCGCCGGGCTGGACTGGCCGTACCTGGAGGACGTGCGGCGGCGGGCCTTCAAGGACGCGGTGATGCTGTGGACGCTGGCGGCGGTGGTCGGCTGCGCCTGCCTGCGCCGCTCGTCCGCCGCGGCCGGGGACCGGTCACCTGCGCCGGGGGCGTTTTGACCCGCCTGGGGGAGGCCCGGTATTCTGCCAGTTCGTTATGCGTATTGGTCTGCTCTATCTCACGTGAGGGGCCCTTACGCCGGTCCACCGGGCCGATGGCCGGCGGCGTGCTCCGGGTTGCGTCACCCGTGAAGCGTCAGTGCCGGCCTGTCGACCGTGGTGGCCTTGTACAAGGACCCGTCTCCTCGGACCCGTCTGGGGCCGGGGCGACCCACGACTGAAGAAGCGAAGGCTAAAACGTGCGTACGTTCAGCCCCAAGCCCGGCGACGTCCAGCGCCAGTGGCACATCATTGACGCGCAGGACGTTGTCCTGGGCCGTCTGGCATCTCAGGCCGCGTCCCTCCTGCGGGGCAAGCACAAGCCGGTCTACGCCCCTCACGTTGACACCGGTGACTTCGTCATCATCATCAACGCCGACAAGGTGCACCTGTCCGGCAACAAGCGCTCGCAGAAGATGGCGTACCGCCACTCCGGCTTCCCGGGTGGTCTGCGCTCCGTCCGTTACGACGAGCTGCTCGACAAGAACCCCGAGAAGGCCGTCGAGAAGGCCGTCAAGGGCATGCTCCCGAAGAACACCCTGGGCCGCCAGATGCTCTCGAAGCTGAAGGTCTACGCGGGCGCCGAGCACCCGCACGCTGCCCAGCAGCCGGTCCCGTTCGAGATCACCCAGGTCGCGCAGTAAGTCCGGCCACCCCCTAAGACGAAGAGAATCTGAGGAGCATCGTGGCTGAGACCACCGCCGAGACCCCGCTGGACGAGGTCGAGCAGTACACCACCGAGTCCGAGGCGCCGCTGGAGGGTGAGTACACCTCCGAGTCCCTCGCCTCCCGTTTCGGTGACCCGCAGCCGGCCGCCGGCCTGGGCCGCCGCAAGAACGCCATCGCGCGCGTGCGGATCATCCCCGGCACCGGCCAGTGGAAGATCAACGGCCGCACCCTCGAGGGTTACTTCCCGAACAAGGTGCACCAGCAGGAAGTCAACGAGCCCTTCAAGGTGCTCGAGCTGGACAACCGCTACGACGTCGTCGCCCGCATCTCCGGTGGCGGCATCTCCGGCCAGGCCGGCGCGCTGCGCCTGGGCGTGGCCCGTGCGCTGAACGAGGCGGACGTCGAGAACAACCGCGGCCCGCTGAAGAAGGCCGGCTTCCTCAAGCGCGACGACCGTGCGGTCGAGCGCAAGAAGGCCGGTCTCAAGAAGGCCCGCAAGGCGCCGCAGTACAGCAAGCGCTAATTGCCGCTTGCTGCGATGCGCAGCCGCTTGGAACGCCCCGGTGGCACTTCTCGTGCCGCCGGGGCGTTCGGCTATCCCGGACCAGACAGGCGTATACCTGTACAGAACGGCCATAACGATCTGGTCCAAGCGACATGACTCGGAGGACACCAGTGGGACGACTCTTCGGCACGGACGGGGTGCGCGGTGTCGCCAATGCGGACCTGACGGCGGAGCTGGCGCTCGGGCTGTCGGTCGCTGCGGCGCATGTGCTCGCGGAAGCGGGCACCTTTGACGATCACCGGCCGGTGGCCGTGGTCGGGCGCGATCCGCGGGCGTCGGGGGAGTTCCTGGAGTCCGCCGTGGTGGCGGGTCTGGCCAGCGCGGGCGTGGACGTGCTGCGGGTGGGCGTGCTGCCGACCCCGGCGGTGGCGTACCTCACCGGCGCGCTCGGCGCCGACCTGGGCGTGATGCTCTCCGCCAGCCACAACCCGATGCCCGACAACGGCATCAAGTTCTTCGCGCGCGGCGGGCACAAGCTCGCCGACGAGCTGGAGGACCGGATCGAGAGCATGTACCGCGGCCACGCCTCCGGTGAGCCGTGGGACCGGCCGACCGGCGCGGGCGTGGGCCGGGTCAGGGACTACGGCGAGGGCTTCGACAACTACGTCGCGCACCTGGTCGGCGTGCTGCCGAACCGGCTGGACGGCCTGAAGATCGTCATCGACGGGGCGCACGGCGCGGCGGCCCGGGTCTCGCCGGAGGCGTTCGCGCGGGCGGGCGCCGAGGTCGTGACCATCGGCACCGACCCCGACGGGCTGAACATCAACGACGGCTGCGGCTCCACCCACCTGGAGAAGCTGCGGGCCGCTGTCGTGGAGCACGGCGCCGACCTGGGCGTCGCGCACGACGGCGACGCGGACCGCTGCCTGGCCGTGGACCACGAGGGCAACGAGGTCGACGGCGACCAGATCCTCGCCGTCCTCGCGCTCGGCATGCGCGACGCCGGCACGCTGCGGCAGAACACCGTGGTCGCCACGGTCATGTCCAACCTCGGCTTCAAGCTGGCGCTGGAGCGCGAGGGCATCCAGCTGGTGCAGACCGCGGTCGGCGACCGGTACGTCCTGGAGGAGATGAAGGCACGCGGCTTCGCGCTGGGCGGCGAGCAGTCCGGGCACGTCATCGTGCTGGACCACGCCACCACCGGGGACGGCACGCTGACCGGCCTGATGCTGGCCGCGCGGGTCGCGGCTACCGGCCGTCCGCTGGCCGAGCTGGCGGGCGTGATGGAGCGGCTGCCGCAGGTGCTGATCAACGTCCCGGACGTGGACAAGTCCCGGGTGACGACCTCGGCCGAGCTGTCGGCCGCGGTGACCGACGCGGAGCGGGAGCTGGGCGCGACCGGGCGGGTGCTGCTGCGCTCCTCCGGTACGGAGCCGCTGGTGCGGGTCATGGTCGAGGCCGCTGACCTGGAGCAGGCGCGCGCGGTGGCCGGCCGGCTGGCCGACGTGGTGAAGTCCGCGCTGGGCTGATCAGCCCTTGCGCACGGCGGCGCGCTCACGATGGCGCGCCCAGAGGTACTTCTGGGTGACCAGCGTGAGCGTGCCGGCGACGATGATGCCCGCCAGGTTCAGCAGGAGCTGGCCGGTGGAGCCCACCGTCTGCGAGTAGTCGCCGTAAAGGAAGGCGACGGCGGCGTTGGAGGCGGCCGGAACGGTCGTCACGGAGATCGCGACGCCGACCAGGGCGCCGGACTTGGCCGAGGTCAGGGACAGGGTGCCCGCGATGCCGGCGAGAAGCGCCACCACGAAGGACATCAGGTCCGGCTGCCAGATGAAGGACGTGTTGGGCCGGTCCGCCTCGAACTTGTCGTAGGTGAAGAGGTCCATCGCGTCCATCAGGTAGCTGAACCCCACGGTCAGCACCATCGCGACGGCGAAGCCGACGATCAGCGCCGTCAGCGCGCGCCAGGCGAGCCGCGGGGCGCGCCGCACCAGGGCCGTGCAGATGCCCGCGAGCGGTCCGAACTCCGGGCCCACCGCCATCGCGCCCACGATGAGGATCGCGTTGTCGAGCACCACACCGCAGGCCGCGATCATCGTCGCCAGCGTCAGGAACGCGAGGTAGGTGACGGACAGCGTCGATTCCTCGTGCGTGGCGTCGCTGAGCTGCTCCCACAGCACCGCGTCGGCGCCCTCGCCCGGCGCGTCCTCCTCGGCCTGCACGGCCCGCTTCGACAGCGACAGGCCGATGTCCTCGACCGCGATGGACCCGCAGTCGTCGATGCCCAGGGCACGCAGCTCGCGCAGCAGCCCGTCCCCGGCCTCCCGGGCGACGTCGCAGGTGATGACGTCACCGGCCGGTTCGCGGGCGGCGCCGGCCAGCACCACCAGGTGCGTGGTGCCGACCGTGCGGCCGAGCAGGCCGGCGATCTCTTCCGTACGGTCGGCGGGCACGATCAGGCGCAGGTGCAGCACGGGGGCGGTCCTCGGCGTCGTCAGAGTTTGCGCAGCGACAGCCGCTGCACCTTGTGGTCGGGGCCCTTCCGGAGCACGAGGTTGGCGCGCCCGCGGGTGGGGGCCACATTCTGCTCCAGGTTCGGCTGGTTGATGTTCCGCCAGTTCTTCCGCGCGTACTCCATCGCCTCCTCCTCCGGCACCTGGGCGTACTTGCGGAAGAAGGAGAACGGGTTCTGGAAGGCGGTCTCCCGCAGCTTCCGGAAGCGGCTGTAGTACCACTGCTCGATGTCCTCGGTGCGGGCGTCCACGTACACCGAGAAGTCGAAGAAGTCGGCGAGGCCGAGCCGGGTGCGGCCGTCCTTGCCGGGCAGCGCGGGCTGCAGCACGTTCAGGCCCTCGACGATGAGGATGTCGGGGCGGTGCACGGTCAGCCGCTCGCCGGGGACGATGTCGTAGATCAGGTGCGAGTAGACCGGCGCGGTGACCTCGGCCTTGCCGGACTTCACGTTCGCCACGAAGCGGGTCAGGGCGCGCCGGTCGTAGGACTCGGGGAAGCCCTTCCGGGACATCAGGCCGCGGCGGTGCAGCTCGGCGTTGGGCAGCAGGAAGCCGTCGGTGGTGACCAGCTCCACCCGCGGGTGGTCGGGCCAGCGGGCGAGCAGCGCCTGGAGGAGGCGGGCCGTGGTGGACTTGCCGACCGCGACGCTGCCGGCCACGCCGATCACGAACGGCGTGCCCTCCTGCGCCCCGTGCCCCTCGCGGTCCCCGAGGAAGGTGTTCAGGGCGCCGCGGAGGTTGCTGGTGGCCCCGAAGTAGAGGTTCAGGAGCCGGGAGAGCGGCAGGTAGACGTCGCGGACCTCGTCCAGGTCGATGACGTCGCCCAGGCCGCGCAGCCGCTCGACCTCTTCGGCGCTCAGCGGGAGCGGGGTCTTCTCGCGCAGGGCGCTCCACTCCGCGCGGGTCATGTCGACGTACGGCGTGGCGTCGGCGCGGCGTCTTTGCTGCGGCTGCTCTGTCGTCATGGGCACGTCGCCCATTGTCCGCAGCCAGGCGCCGCCGCTCATCCCGGGGGGTGGCGGTATACCGCATGTCTATACCAATCAGGTATTCCCCGGTAGCGTCCGACAGCGGGGGAACGCGCCAATTTTTCCGTCGCGAGAAATGGGGGGTGGGCACGGTGACACGCCTGCTCGATTACGTACGGCAGCGGCAGAGACGAGCCGGTGCCGACCGGTTCACGGTCCCGGCGCAGGGCGGACACGCCGGCCTCGTCCAGAGCGAACTGGCCGCCGAACTGCCCGACGAGGACCTGGGGGAGGAGCTGACGGACTGTCTGGACCTCTACGAAATGGGCAGCAAGCCGCGCTGCGAGGAGGTGGAATTCCTGGAACTGGTCCGGGAGGCCATCGACCGGATCGAGAGCGGGCAATGACCCGTACATGCCCCGGTCAATGACCCGTACGCCACGCTCGGAATGATCTCCGCGCGCCGTAGGCTGCCTCCATGTGCGGAATCGTGGGATACGTGGGCGGGCAGTCGGCCCTTGACGTCGTACTGGCCGGACTGAAGCGGCTGGAATACCGCGGCTACGACTCGGCGGGCGTGGCCGTCCTGGCCGACGGCGGCCTGGCGGCGGCGAAGAAGGCCGGCAAGCTCGCCAACCTGGAGAAGGAGCTGGCCGTGCGCCCGCTGCCGGCCGGCAGCACGGGCATCGGCCACACCCGGTGGGCCACGCACGGCGGCCCCACCGACGCCAACGCCCACCCCCACCTGGACAACTCCGGGCGGGTCTCGGTGGTGCACAACGGCATCATCGAGAACTTCGCCGCGCTGCGCGCCGAACTGACCGACCGCGGCCACGAACTGGCCTCCGAGACGGACACCGAGGTGGTCGCCCACCTGCTGGCCGAGTCCTTCTCCTCGTGCGGCGACCTCGCCGAGTCGATGCGGCAGGTGTGCCGCCGGCTGGAGGGCGCCTTCACCCTCGTGGCCGTGCACGCCGACGCGCCGGACGTGGTCGTCGGCGCCCGCCGCAACTCCCCGCTGGTGGTCGGCCTCGGCGAGGACGAGGCGTTCCTCGCCTCCGACGTGGCCGCCTTCATCGCGCACACCCGCGAGGCCGTGGAGCTCGGCCAGGACCAGGTCGTGGAGGTGCGCAGGGACGGCGTCCAGGTCACCGACTTCGAGGGCCGGCCGGCCGAGGTGCGCCCGTACCACGTCGACTGGGACGCCTCGGCCGCCGAGAAGGGCGGCTACGACTACTTCATGCTCAAGGAGATCGCCGAGCAGCCCAAGGCCGTCGCGGACACCCTCCTCGGGCGGATCGGCGCGGACGGGCGGCTCTCGCTGGACGAGGTGCGCATCCCGGACGCGGTGCTGCGGGAGGCGCAGAAGGTCGTGATCGTGGCGTGCGGCACGGCCTTCCACGCCGGCCTGATCGCCAAGTACGCCATCGAGCACTGGACGCGCATCCCGTGCGAGGTGGAGCTGGCCAGCGAGTTCCGCTACCGCGACCCGATCCTGGACCACCGCACGCTGGTCGTCGCGATCTCCCAGTCCGGCGAGACCATGGACACCCTGATGGCGCTGCGGCACGCCCGCGAGCAGGGCGCGAAGGTGCTCGCCATCTGCAACACCAACGGCTCGACCATCCCCCGCGAGTCCGACGCGGTGCTCTACACGCACGCGGGGCCCGAGGTGGCCGTCGCCTCCACCAAGGCGTTCCTCACCCAGCTGGTCGCCTGCTACCTGGTCGCGCTGTACCTGGCCCAGGTGCGCGGCACGAAGTGGGGCGACGAGATCCAGGCCGTGGTCAAGGAGCTGGCCGAGATCGGCACCCAGGTCGAGGAAGTGCTCGGCACGATGGAGCCGGTGCGCGAGCTGGCCCGCGGCCTGGCGGAGAAGAACACCGTGCTCTTCCTCGGCCGCCACGTGGGCCACCCCGTGGCCCTGGAGGGCGCGCTGAAGCTCAAGGAGCTGGCGTACATGCACGCCGAGGGCTTCGCGGCCGGCGAGCTGAAGCACGGCCCGATCGCGCTGATCGAGGAGGACCTGCCGGTGGTGGTGATCGTGCCGTCGCCGCGCGGGCGCTCCGTCCTGCACGACAAGATCGTCTCCAACATCCAGGAGATCCGGGCCCGCGGCGCCCGCACCATCGTCATCGCCGAGGAGGGCGACGAGGCGGTCGTGCCGTACGCCGACCACCTGGTCCGCATCCCCGCGACGCCGACCCTGCTCCAGCCGCTGGTGGCCACCGTCCCGCTCCAGGTCTTCGCCTGCGAGCTGGCCACGGCCCGCGGCAACGAGGTCGACCAGCCCCGCAACCTCGCCAAGTCGGTGACCGTCGAATGATCATCGGGGTCGGCATCGACGTCGCCGAGATCGACCGGTTCGCCGCCGCGCTGGAGCGCACGCCCCAGATGCTGGACCGGCTCTTCGTCGACAGCGAGCGCTACCTGCCCGGCGGCGAACCGCGCGGCGTCGCCTCCCTCGCGGCCCGGTTCGCCGCGAAGGAGGCGCTGGCCAAGGCGCTGGGCGCGCCGCGCGGCCTGCACTGGACGGACGCCGAGGTGTACGTCGAGGACAGCGGACAGCCCCGGCTCCGGGTGTCCGGCACGGTGGCGGCGGCCGCACAGGAGCGCGGGGTGCGGTCCTGGCACGTCTCGCTCAGCCACGACGCGGGGGTGGCGTCGGCGGTGGTGATCGCGGAGGGGTGAGCCACCCCTCCGCTGAGGGGACGCCGCAGGGTGCGCCCCGGTGGCCGCGCGCGGGCGCGTCGTGGCCGGTCGCGCCCGCGCGGCGGAGCCGCATGTCGACACCGCCCCGCGCCCCTGAGGGGCGCGCCTAGTCGGCCACGGACAGCCATGTCTCCGGCAGCGCCGCCGCCACGTCGCACGCGGTCAGTGGCGTGCCCGTGGACGCTGCCTGGCGGGCCGCCAGGCCATGCAGGTACGCGCCCGCCGACGCCGCGTCCAGTGGCGTCAGGCCGGTGGCCAGCAGCGAACCGGTCAGCCCCGAGAGCACATCGCCGCTGCCCGCCGTGGCCAGCCAGCCGGTACCGGTCGGATTGACCCGTACGGCCCCGCCCTCGGGGGCGGCGATCAGTGTCGAGGAGCCCTTGAGCAGCACCGTCGCGCCGTACCGGGAGGCCAGCTCCCGTACCGCGTGCAGCCGCGCCGACTCCACCTCCTCGCGAGCCGCGCCCAGCAGCGCGGCCGCCTCGCCCGCGTGCGGCGTGAGCAGCGTCGGCGCCGGGCGGGCCCGCAGCCGCGCCGGGTCCAGGCCGTGCAGTCCGTCGGCGTCCACCAGCACCGGCACGTCGGAGCCGAGGACGTCCGCCATGGCCTCCTCGTTGTCGCCCAGCCCCGGGCCGATCACCCACGCCTGCACCCGCCCCGCCTTGGCCGGCGGCCCCGCGTGCACCAGTGTCTCCGGGTGCGCCGCGATCACCGCGTCCGCGCCCGGGCCCACGTACCGCACCGCGCCCGCGCCGCCGCGCAGCGCGCCCGACACCGCCAGCACCGCGGCGCCCGGATAGCGCGCCGAGCCCGCCACGACGCCGACCACCCCGCGCCGGTACTTGTCGCTGTCCGCCGCCGGCACCGGCAGCAGCGCCGCCACGTCCGCGTGCTGCAGCGCCTCGACGTCCGGCTCCGGCAGCTCCAGCCCGATGTCCACCAGCCGCAGCGCGCCCACGTACTCGCGCGCCGGGTCGATCAGCAGCCCCGGCTTGTACGCGCCGAACGTCACCGTCGCGTCCGCCCGCACGGCCGTCCCGTCGACCTCTCCGGTGTCGGCGTTCACGCCGCTCGGCAGGTCCACCGCCAGGACGGTACGGGCGCGTGCCGCCTCGGCCAGCTCCGCCGCCTCCGGGCGCAGCCCGCCCTTGCCGCCGATGCCCACGATGCCGTCCACGACCAGGTCGGCGCGGGCGATGTCGGCCAGGGGATCGGACGACACCCGGCCGCCCGCCGCCCGGAGGGCCGCCAGGCCGCCCCCGTGCGCCCGCTCCGGCGACAGCAGTACGGCGCGTACTCCGGCGCCCCGGCGGGCCAGCCGGGCGCCCGCGTACAGCGCGTCACCGCCGTTGTCGCCGCTGCCCACCAGCACCACCACCCGGGACCCGTACACCCGCCCCAGGAGGTCCGCGCAGGCCACCGCCAGGCCCGCCGCAGCCCGCTGCATCAGGGCCCCGGCCGGCAGCCGCGCCATCAGGTCCCGCTCCGCCGACCGCACCTTCTCCACGCTGTAAGCAGTCCTCATGCCCCCAGTCTCACCCGCCGGGCCCCGGAGCCGCCCGGCGCCGCCGCGCACGGCGGGAGCCTCCGCCCGGCCGAAATTCCCGCCCGCCAGGGCGAACCTGTCCCGCTTTCCGGGGCGTACGGCCCCGGCCACGGCACACCTCCCTCATGAACCGTTACTTCTCCACCCTGCTGGCCACGGCCACGGGCACCGCCACCCTGATGGGCCTCGCGGTCGCGCCCGGGGCCGCCGCCGGCGAACCCGGGCCACAGAAGCCGCACGTCTACACCGTGGCCGAGCTCGTCCCCGGCGTCCCCAACGACGCACAGCCCAAGGACACGCCGGACCAGACGTACGAGTCCAAGCCGACGGCCGCCGGGAAGAAGCCCGTCAAGAAACCCGGCCGGCACCCGGCCAAGCCCGGCAAGCAGAACGGCAGGCCCACGGCCGGCAAGCCCGGCAAGCCTGCGGCCGGCAGGCCCGGCAAGCCTGCGGCCGCCGAGCCCGGCGGTTCCCGCGCCGAGAACGCCCCGGTCGTGGAGTACGTACCGCGTACCGAGGTCGCCCGGAAGAACGCCCAGGGCAAGCCCGCGGCGCCGGAGTGCACCACCGCCACCGGCCCCTACCAGAAGCAGGTGGAGCGGTACCTGAAGCGGCCGGTCGACGGCAAGCAGTCGCCCGAGGACTGCAAGGCCATCAGCGCCCTGCAGAAGAGGGAGAACATCAGCCCGGCCAACGGCTTCGCCGGCCCGGCCACCTGGGGCACCATCCGCCTCCTGGAAGCCAAGGCCAACCCCAACAAGGCCAAGCGCTGCCCGGTGCCCCGGATGCGCAAGAAGGGCGAGCACTGGGCGCCCCGCGTCGCCTGCGTCGACCTGCCGCGCCAGATCATGTGGGTGCAGAACCACGACAAGGTCATCTTCGGCCCCGTGGCGATCCGCAGCGGCCGCGCCGGCTACCCGACCCGCCCCGGCACGCACAAGGTCTACCTGCGCAACCGCCACCACTACTCGACGATCTACCACTCGCCGATGCCGTACTCGCAGTTCTTCGACGGCGGCCAGGCGTTCCACGGCATCTCCGGCAACATCTACAGCCCGCCCGGCTCGTACGGCTGCGTGAACATGCGGATGCCGCACGCGGCCAAGCTGTGGAACCTCCTGCGCAACGGCGACAGCGTCTTCGTGTGGGGCCGCAAACCGGCCCAGTGACCTGCCGTCAGGCGCCCGTGCGGGGCCCGTCACGGCGGCCGGACGGGCCACGCGCACCGCACCTGAGACACTGATGACGATGAACGAGAGAGCATTGCGCGCCCGCGCCACCATCGACCTCGACGCACTGAGGTCGAACGTGCGTGCCCTGAAGGCGCACGCTCCGGGCGCCCGCCTGATGGCCGTGGTCAAGTCCGACGCCTACGGACACGGCGCCGTCCAGTGCGCCGCCGCGGCGCGCGAGGCCGGCGCCGAATGGCTGGGCACGGCACTCCCCGAGGAGGCCTTCGCACTGCGCGAGGCGGGCGACACCGGCCGCCTCATGGCCTGGCTGTGGACGCCCGGCGGCCCCTGGCGCAAGGCCGTCTCGCTCGACATCGACGTCTCGGTCAGCGGCCTCTGGGCGCTGCACGAGGTCAGCCACGCGGCGCACGCCGCCGGCCGCCCCGCACGCGTCCAGCTCAAGATCGACACCGGCCTCGGCCGCAACGGCTGCCAGCCCGCCGAATGGGCGGAGCTGACCGCCGCTGCCCGCGCCGCCGAGACCGAGGGCCTGATACAGGTCACCGGCGTCTGGTCGCACTTCGCCTGCGCCGACGAGCCAGGCCACCCCTCCATCGCCGCCCAGATCGCCGTCTTCCGC
This sequence comes from Streptomyces sp. Ru73, assembly GCF_002920575.1. Classification (GTDB taxonomy): domain Bacteria; phylum Actinomycetota; class Actinomycetes; order Streptomycetales; family Streptomycetaceae; genus Streptomyces. The sequence continues at coordinate 108,242 of NZ_PQSQ01000011.1, forward strand.
GACGCGCTGGCCACCGCCGAGGCCGCCGGCCTGCGGCCCGAGGTCCGGCACATCTGCAACACCCCGGGCCTGCTCACCCTCCCCGAGGCCCACTTCGACCTGGTACGCGCCGGCATCGGCATCTACGGCGTCTCGCCGAGCCCCGAGATCGGCACGCCCGCCGACCTCGGGCTGCGCCCGGTCATGACGCTCTCCGCCTCCCTCGCCTCGGTCAAGCACGTGCCCGGCGGCCACGGCGTCTCGTACGGCCACCACTACACGACCCCCGGGGACACCACCCTCGCGCTCGTCCCGCTCGGCTACGCCGACGGCATCCCGCGGCATGCCTCGGGCACCGGCCCGGTACTGATCGCCGGCAAGCGGCGGACGATCGCCGGGCGGGTCGCCATGGACCAGTTCGTCGTCGACCTCGGCGGGGAATCCGCCTCCGTGGGGGACGAGGCGGTGCTCTTCGGCCCCGGCGACCGCGGCGAGCCGACCGCCGAGGACTGGGCGCAGGCCACCGGAACCATCGGCTACGAGATCGTCACAAGGATCGGAAGCCGGGTACCACGCGTCTATGTCTCCGAGCACGGCAATGTCCCGGAGCGCGACGGAACGGGGGAAGGGACATGAGTGAGGTCACACACGGCGTGCCGGACGTGGCGGGCGCGGCCGGAGCGGCCGCCGGGGCCGCTGAGACGGTCGGCAGCTGGGCCCGCGCCGGCCGGCACGCGAGCGTCGCCGGCGCCGCGATCGGCGTGGTCGCCGCGGGTGCCGCCGCCGGAGTGGCGCTGGAGCGGCTGACGGTCGGCCGCGGCATGCGCCGCAGGGCGCGGATGGCGCTGGACGCGGCGGGCCCGTACGGCACGCTGCGCGGCACACCGGGCACGGCGTACGCCGACGACGGCACCGAGCTGTACTACGAGATCGACGAACCGCAGGAGCGGCCCGGCGGCGAGGCACAGAAGCCCCGCCGCCCGCGCCTTCCGGGGGCCCTGGGGCGACGCTCCGCGGCCCCCACGGTCGTCTTCTGCCACGGTTACTGCCTCAACCAGGACGCCTGGCACTTCCAGCGGGCCGCGCTGCGCGGCAGCGTCCGCACGGTCCACTGGGACCAGCGCAGCCACGGCCGCTCGGCCCGCGGCCACGCGCAGATCGACGGCAGCGACCCGGTCACCATCGACATGCTGGGCCGGGACCTGAAGGCGGTACTGGACGCGGCGGTCCCCGAGGGGCCGATCGTGCTGGTGGGGCACTCCATGGGCGGCATGACGGTGATGGCCCTCGCCGACCAGTTCCCGGACTTCGTCGCCGAGCGCGTGGTGGGCGTCGGCCTGATCGGCACGTCGGCCGGGCGGCTGAGCGAGGTCGCCTTCGGGCTGCCGTCGCTGGGCGTGAAGGCCTTCCACCGCTTCGCACCCGGGGTCCTCAAGGCGCTGGGCGCGCAGAGCGAGCTGGTCGAGAAGGGCCGGCGGGCGACCGCCGACCTCTTCGCCGGCCTGGTCAAGCGGTACTCCTTCGGCGAGCCGAAGGACGTCGACCCGGGTGTCGCGCGGTTCGCCGAACGCCTCATCGAGTCGACGCCCATCGACGTCGTCGCGGAGTTCTTCCCGGCCTTCGCCGTCCACGACAAGACGGCAGCGCTGGCCGCGTACGACGGCGTACCGGCCCTGGTCCTGGCCGGCGACCGCGACCTGATCACCCCGCCGGACCACAGCCGCACGATCGGCGAACTGCTCCCGGCCGCCGAACTGGTCTGCGTCCCGGACGGCGGCCACCTGGTCATGCTGGAACACCCCGACCTGGTCAACGACCGCCTGACGTCACTGGTCGAACGCGCGGCAACGGAATCCCGCTCCTGGCGCCCGGCACGGGCTTAAGGGGCAGACGGGGGCCGAGGGGCCGGCCGGGCTCCGAGCGTGAGGGCGGGCCGCCGAGGCGGGCTGCGAATACGGGGCGGGCCGCCGACGCGGGCTTGTGGTGCGCGCGGGGGCGGCCGAAGGCGCACGGCGCGGGCTGCGGCGCGTGCCGGGGGCTTCGTCGCGTGCGCGGGGCCTTCGACGAGACCTCGGGGGCTCCGGCGGTGTGCCCGAGGGCTCCGGCCGTTGGCCCGAGGGCTTCGGCCGTGTACCCGGCCCGGGGGCTTCCGCCGCGTGCGGGGCCGGGGCTTCGGGCGCGTGCCGGGGGGAGGCTTCGGCCGCGTCGGGGGCGGCCTTCGGGGAGGCGGGGTGCGCGGCGCCTACTGGTGCAGCTCCGCATCCCCCCACCTCGGGGGTTACCCAGGGGTGGGCGGCCGTGCACGCGGGGCGGGGCCGGTCACACGAAAGGGGGGCGCTGCCGCCGTGGCGCACGCCGGGTGCCCGGCCTCGTACCATCGGCGGCATGAGCACCACCGACGCCATCACGCAGGTAACCGTCAAGTCTCCGGACCGGATGCAGGAGTTGGGCCGCAGGCTCGCCGGCCTGCTGCGCCCGGGCGATCTGGTGCTGCTGAGCGGGGAGCTCGGCGCGGGCAAGACGACGCTGACCCGCGGCCTGGGCGAGGGCCTGGGCGTACGCGGCGCCGTCACCTCGCCGACCTTCGTCATCGCCCGGGTCCATCCCTCGCTGCACTCGGGCCCGCCCCTGGTGCACGTCGACGCCTACCGGCTCGGCGGCGGCCTGGAGGAGATGGAGGACCTGGACCTGGACGTCTCGCTGCCGGAGTCCGTGATCGTCGTGGAGTGGGGCGAGGGCAAGGTCGAGGAGCTGTCCGAGGACCGGCTGCACGTCACGATCGCCCGCGCGGTGGGCGCGGACGCCGCGGCGGACGACGAGGACGACGTACGCGAGGTGACGGTCACGGGCGTCGGCGAGCGCTGGGCGGGCTGCGACCTGAGCACGCTGCAGGAGCCCTGAGGGCAGGAGCTCTGAGGAACGCCTGGCGGGGCCGCGAGGACCTTCGAGGGACCGCGCGGCACGGCGGAGCGGGCCGCGGGGCACTCCGAGGCGTCCGGCAGGGCCCGCGCAAAGGAGGCCGCCGCGCCTTCCGGGGGACAGGGCTTCCCGTTCGGCCGCCCTCCGTAGTTTCCGACAAGCCGTCGGCAAGATGTTGCGCCGGCGGTGCCGGGCGTGGTCACATGGAGGGAGAGAGCCGGTTAGGTCTACCTAACTATGCCCGCTCGCCCCAGGATCCCCGGGAGGCATCCATGTCGGCCCACCAGTCCCTCGCCGCGGCGGCCCGTCGCGACGACAGCGAACCGTCTCCGTTCCGGCGCGAGGACGGCCCCCGGCCGACGATGAACGAGCTCCTGGCGTCCTGTGCGGCGGCCAGCGCGGTCTCCACGCCCCCGGAAGCCCCGTCCGACGAGGCGCCGGCCGGTACCGAGACCGAGGACCGCACCGAGCGCGGCCAGGAGAGCGCTCGCCCGAGCCCCCACCTGCCGGCCGGCGGCCGCGACGCGGCGTAGGGGCGGACGCCTCGGCGCGCGCCCTGCCTCGCTGTCCCGCACTGCCTCGCTGTCCCGCGGGGTCTGCGGAGGAACGTCCAGCCCGGCACCCGGGGTGCTTGTCCCGATGGGGCCGTCCACCTGAGGCCCGGGAGCCTTGTACTCCGTACGGGTGATTCTTCAGCTCGCACCCCGGCCCTGCGCCGTACGGGTGCACCGCCTCACTCCGACCGCCCCCGCCGCCCCGGCATGCCCGCCCGCTCCCCTTGGGTAACCCCCGGGTGGGGGCCCCTGGGGCTGCGCTACGTGGCGCGAGACCCGGCCAAAGACGGTCACCCCCGACAGGTCCCGATCGGTCTCGATCGGCCCCGATCGGTAAACGGGTCGCGATGCCGGCCTTCGCCCACCGCGTCCGGCCGCGCCGCCACGCGCCTCTCACCCGCGCCGCCACGGCTCTCGGGCCCGTCGCGTCCGGCCGCGCCGCCACGCACCTCTCACGCCGCGCCGCCACGCCTCTCAGGCCCGCCGGCGTCCGGCCGCGCCGCCCTGAGGCGCCGCAAGCCCCTACGAAACGACGACCACCTTCGTGCCGATCGTGGCGAACTTCCACATCGCCTCGCCGTCGGCGCGCTTCTCGCGGACGCCGCCCGTCTTCTTCTGGCCTGCGGACGGCTGCGGCATCGAGCCGTCGACCGCGGCGCTGAAGCCGACCACCACGTTGTCGACCGTCGCGAACCGCACGACGTTCTCGATCGGAATCCCGTCGGAACCGGTCACGCTCGCCGAGCGCGTGGTCACCGAGTACGCGCCCGGCGCCGGGTTGACCGTGCTCGGGACGACCTCGTACGTGCGCAGGACCTGCTCCTTCGGGCCGATCAGCCACACCCGCCGGGCGTCCAGCGCGTACACCACGCGCTTGCCCGAGCCGGAGTGCGCCGGCACCGCGGTCTCCCGCTTCTCCTTCTCCGCCGCCGACTCCTCCGGCTTCCGGTGCTCAGCGGGCGTGGGCGACGCCGAGGCGCCGTTGGCCGCGCGGACCGGGCGCAGGGGGTCGGAGGCGTCGGCCGAGGCCTCGAAGGCCAGGAAGCCGACCGCGGCCAGTGCCACCACGGTGAGAGCCGTCACGATCGAGCTGCTCTTAGCGGCCACCGCCGTGCCACCTTTCCGTACGGGTCCGTACGCGTCCGAAGTCGAAAGTGTCGAAAGTCCGGCACGCGGCGTGCCGGGGAGATCCCAGCACGCAGCGTACCGGCGAGCGCAGCACCCGGCAGGGCGGCGTCCGCCGCGCCGTAGTCTTGAGGACGTGCTGCTGCTTGCCCTTGACACCGCAACCCCCGCCGTTTCCGCCGCGCTGCTCAGCTGCGAGCCCGCTCCGGACGGCGCCGCCGCCGCTCCCCGCGTGCTCGCCGAGGCGCGCGAGGTGGACGCCCGCCGCCACGGCGAACTGCTGCTGCCCGCCGTCGACCGGGTGCTCGGCGAGGCCGGCGTGAAGCTCGACGCGGTCACCGACATCGTCGTGGGCGTCGGCCCGGGCCCGTACACCGGGCTGCGCGTCGGCCTGGTCACCGCCGCCACCTTCGGCGCCGCGCTGGACGTGCCCGTGCACGGCCTCTGCTCGCTGGACGGCATCGCGTACGCCTCCGGGATCGAGGAGCCGTTCGTGGTGGCGACGGACGCGCGCCGCAAGGAGGTCTACTGGGCCCGCTACGACGACTTCCGCACCCGTGCCACCGAGCCCGCCGTCGACCGCCCGGCCGACATCGCCGAGCAGGTCGCCGGGGTGCCGGCGGTCGGCGCGGGCGCGGTGCTGTACGACGGCACCTTCGACGGCCTGCGCGCCGACGGGCCCGAGCACCAGTCGGCCGCGGCACTCGGCGCGCTCGCGGCCGAGAAGCTGGCCCGCGGCGAGGAGCTGCTGCCGCCGCGGCCGCTGTACCTGCGCCGCCCCGACGCCCAGGTGCCCGCGAACTACAAGGTGGTCACGCCCAAGTGACCGCCCACGCCGACCAGCCCGCAGACCGGACCGCGCCCGCCGGTACCGCAGGCCGGACCGCGGCCGTGGACGGCGCAGAGCGGTCCGCGGCCGCCCGGCCGGAAGCCACGCTGCGGGAGATGCGCTGGTGGGACATCGAGCCGGTGCTGGCGCTGGAGGAGGACCTCTTCCCCGAGGACGCCTGGTCGCGGGGGATGTTCTGGTCCGAGCTGGCGCACGCCCGCGGCCCCGGCGCGAACCGGCACTACACCGTCGCCGAGCTGGACGGCCGGCTCGTCGGGTACGGCGGCCTCGCGGCCGTCGACGGCACCGGCGACATCCAGACCATCGCCACCGCGCGCGACCAGTGGGGCTCCGGGCTCGGCGCCCGGCTGCTGACCGACCTGCTCACCGCCGCCACCGCCTTCGAGTGCCACGAAGTGCTCCTCGAAGTGCGCGTCGACAACCTCCGCGCCCAGCGGCTGTACGAACGCTTCGGCTTCGAGCCCATCGGCTTCCGCCGCGGCTACTACCAGCCGGGCAACGTCGACGCGCTGGTCATGCGCTACACCTCCGAATCCCTCGTACAAGGAACACCGATCAATGGCTGACGAACCGCTCGTCCTCGGCATCGAGACCTCCTGCGACGAAACCGGTGTCGGCATCGTCCGCGGCCACACCCTGCTGGCCGACGCGGTCGCCTCCAGCGTCGACGAACACGCCCGCTTCGGCGGCGTCGTCCCCGAGGTCGCCTCCCGCGCCCACCTGGAGGCCATGGTCCCCACCATCCAGCGCGCCCTGAAGGAGGCCGGCGTCACCGCCTCCGACCTGGACGGCATCGCGGTCACGGCCGGGCCGGGCCTCGCCGGCGCCCTCCTCGTGGGCACCTCGGCGGCCAAGGCGTACGCGTACGCCCTCGGCAAGCCGCTGTACGGCGTCAACCACCTGGCCTCGCACATCTGCGTCGACCAGCTGGAGCACGGCGCGCTGCCCGAGCCGACGATGGCGCTGCTGGTCTCCGGCGGGCACTCCTCGCTGCTCCTCGCGCCGGACATCACCTCCGACGTGCGGCCGCTGGGCTCGACGATCGACGACGCGGCGGGCGAGGCGTTCGACAAGGTCGCGCGGGTGCTGAACCTCGGCTTCCCCGGCGGCCCGGTCATCGACCGGATGGCCCGCGAGGGCGACCCGGAGGCCATCGCGTTCCCGCGCGGCCTGACCGGCTCCCGCGACCCGAAGTACGACTTCTCCTTCTCCGGCCTGAAGACGGCCGTGGCCCGCTGGATCGAGGCCAAGCGCGCGGCCGGCGAGGAGGTGCCGGTCGCCGACGTCTCCGCGTCCTTCCAGGAGGCGGTCGTGGACGTGCTGACCCGGAAGGCGGTACGGGCCTGCAAGGACCACGGCGTGGACCACCTGATGATCGGCGGCGGCGTCGCGGCCAACTCCCGGCTGCGCGCCATGGCCGAGCGGCGCTGCGAGGACGCGGGCATCACGCTGCGCGTGCCGCGCCCGAAGCTGTGTACGGACAACGGCGCGATGGTCGCGGCCCTGGGCGCCGAGATGGTCGCCCGGAACCGCCCGCACTCCGCCTGGGAGCTGTCCGCCGACTCCTCCCTCCCGGTCACCGAGCCGTACGTCCCGGCCCCGGGTCACGAGCACCGGCACGGCGTCCCGCACAGCCACGCCCACGGGCACGGCCATGACCACGTGCACGAGGTCAGCAAGGACAACCTGTACTCGTGATCGGCTGCCCCTGATCAGCCGCCGGCGGGCTTCGCGGGCTGCCCGACGAGCATCGTCGGGGCGCCCGCGACGCGCGTGAGGAGCACGGTGGCGGCGTTCGGGCCGCGGAGCTTCACCTTGCGGCGGATCTCCTCAGGCTCGACGGCGGAGCCGCGCTTCTTGACCGTCAGCACGCCGATCTCGCGTTCCCGGAGGAGCGCCTTGAGCTTCTTCAGGTTGAAGGGCAGCTCGTCGGTGATCTCGTAGGCGGTGGCGTACGGGGTGGGGCGCAGCTCGTCGGCCGTGATGTAGGCGATGGTCTCGTCGATCAGGCCGCCGTCCAGCCCGGCGGCGGCCTCGGCGACCAGGTGGGCGCGGATGACGGCGCCGTCCGGCTCGTAGAGGTAGCGGCCCACGGGCCGCACGGGCGGGTCGGGGAGCGGGGCGGCGGTCTCCAGGTGCGCGCCGGAGGGCAGCAGGGTGGCCCGTACGGAGCCGGGGGCCGTGCCGAACCAGAGGACGGCCTCCTTCACGTCACCGCCGTCCGAGATCCACTCCGCCGCTGCGTCCTCGGGGACCGCCTCGTGCGGGATGCCGGGGGCGACCTTCAGCGCGGCGTGCGGGGCCTTGCGTGCCGCCTCGATCGCCCAGGAGAGGGGCGGGGAGTACGCCTCCGGGTCGAAGATGCGGCCGCGTCCGCCCCGGCGTGCCGGGTCCACGAAGACCGCGTCGTACGGGGTGGTGTCGATCTCCGTGACGTCCGCGCAGCGCACCTCGATCAGGTCCGCGAGGCCCAGCGCCTCGGCGTTCGCGCGCGCCACCTCAGCCGTGAGGGGGTCGCGGTCCACGGCCAGCACCGGGATGCCGGCCCGCGCGTACGCGAGCGCGTCGCCGCCGATGCCGCAGCACAGGTCGGCGACGCTGCGTACGCCCAGCTCCGCGAGGCGGGCTGCGCGGTGCACGGCGACGGTGCGGCGGGTGGACTGCTCGACGCCGTTCGGGGTGAAGAACATCCGGTACGCGTCCTCGGCGCCGAACTTCGCGACCGCGCGCTGCCGCAGCCGGGCCTGCCCGAGGGCCGCGGACACCAGCTCGGCGGGGTGCTCGCGGCGCAGCCGGGTGGCGGTGGCGAGCTCCTGGGCGGGGTCGTGGTCGCGGAGGCCGGCCAGCAGGGCCCGGCCCTCGTCGCTGAGCAGTGCGGAGAAGGCGTCGAGAGGGTTCACCCGGCCCATTCTGGGGCAGGTCACAGACCTTGTGGCGACCGGCCGGACCGGGCCCGGGGCCACTCCTGCCGGTACTTCTCACCACGACATGGGCGCGGGATTGGCACTCCGCTTGACCGAGTGCTAACCGCGTCATAGTCTCGGCGCTGGCACTCCCCATTGGAGAGTGCCAAACAGCGAGCCGACCGGGCGCACGCCCGGGGAGCGAGCAGAAGCTACGCGCGACGGGCAGGTCCGGCACCCGCGACGACGGATCGACCTGGTCGCCACCTCAGACAGTTAACCCCGTGAGATCTCCGAAGGGGGAGGTCGGATCGTGACGACCGCCAGCTCCAAGGTTGCCATCAAGCCGCTCGAGGACCGCATTGTGGTCCAGCCGCTCGACGCCGAGCAGACCACGGCTTCGGGCCTGGTCATTCCGGACACCGCCAAGGAGAAGCCCCAGGAGGGCGTCGTCCTGGCCGTGGGCCCGGGCCGCTTCGAGGACGGCAACCGTCTTCCGCTCGACGTTTCCGTCGGCGACGTCGTGCTCTACAGCAAGTACGGCGGCACCGAGGTGAAGTACAACGGCGAGGAGTACCTCGTCCTCTCGGCCCGCGACGTTCTCGCGATCGTCGAGAAGTAAGCCGGGGCCTGGGAGCGACCCCAGGTCAATGCTTCACCCCAGCTGTTCTTGATCTGCGCCCCTGGTTCCCGCGTCTCACCACCCGGGGCAGGGGCGCAGTTCGTTGAGAGTACGACTAAGGACACGTAACTCATGGCGAAGATCCTGAAGTTCGACGAGGACGCCCGTCGCGCCCTCGAGCGCGGCGTCAACAAGCTCGCCGACACGGTCAAGGTGACGATCGGCCCCAAGGGCCGCAACGTCGTCATCGACAAGAAGTTCGGCGCCCCCACCATCACCAACGACGGTGTCACGATCGCCCGCGAGGTCGAGGTCGAGGACCCGTACGAGAACCTCGGTGCCCAGCTGGTGAAGGAGGTGGCGACCAAGACCAACGACATCGCTGGTGACGGCACCACCACCGCCACCGTGCTGGCCCAGGCGCTGGTCCGCGAGGGCCTGCGCAACGTCGCCGCCGGTGCCTCCCCCGCCGCGCTGAAGAAGGGCATCGACGCCGCCGTCAAGGCCGTGTCCGAGGACCTGCTCGCGACGGCCCGCCCGATCGACGAGAAGTCCGACATCGCCGCCGTCGCCGGCCTGTCCGCCCAGGACAAGCAGGTCGGCGAGCTCATCGCCGAGGCGATGGACAAGGTCGGCAAGGACGGTGTCATCACCGTCGAGGAGTCCAACACCTTCGGTCTGGAGCTGGACTTCACCGAGGGCATGGCCTTCGACAAGGGCTACCTCTCCCCGTACATGGTCACCGACCAGGAGCGGATGGAGGCCGTCCTCGAGGACCCGTACATCCTCATCCACCAGGGCAAGATCTCCTCGATCCAGGACCTGCTGCCGCTGCTGGAGAAGGTCATCCAGGCCGGCTCCTCCAAGCCGCTGCTGATCATCGCCGAGGACGTCGAGGGCGAGGCCCTGTCGACCCTGGTCGTCAACAAGATCCGCGGCACCTTCAACGCCGTCGCGGTGAAGGCCCCCGGCTTCGGCGACCGCCGCAAGGCGATGCTCGGCGACATGGCCACCCTCACCGGTGCCACCGTCATCGCCGAGGAGGTCGGCCTCAAGCTCGACCAGGCCGGTCTGGACGTGCTGGGCACCGCCCGCCGCGTGACCGTCACCAAGGACGACACCACCATCGTCGACGGCGGCGGCAAGGCCGAGGACGTGCAGGCCCGCGTCGCCCAGATCAAGGCCGAGATCGAGACCACCGACTCGGACTGGGACCGCGAGAAGCTCCAGGAGCGCCTCGCCAAGCTCGCCGGCGGCGTCTGCGTCATCCGCGTGGGTGCGGCCACCGAGGTCGAGCTCAAGGAGAAGAAGCACCGTCTGGAGGACGCCATCTCCGCGACCCGCGCCGCGGTCGAGGAGGGCATCGTCTCCGGTGGTGGCTCCGCCCTGGTCCACGCCGTCAAGGTGCTCGAGGGCAACCTCGGCAAGGAGGGCGACGAGGCCACCGGTGTCGCCGTCGTCCGCCGCGCCGCCGCCGAGCCGCTGCGCTGGATCGCCGAGAACGCCGGCCTGGAGGGCTACGTCATCACCTCCAAGGTCGCCGAGCTCGACAAGGGCAACGGCTTCAACGCCGCCACCGGCGAGTACGGCGACCTGGTGAAGGCCGGCGTCATCGACCCGGTCAAGGTCACCCGCTCCGCCCTGGAGAACGCCGCCTCCATCGCCTCCCTGCTCCTCACGACCGAGACCCTGGTCGTCGAGAAGAAGGAAGAGGAGGAGGCCGAGGCCGGTCACGGTCACGGCCACGCGCACTGAGCGCAGGCACCTCGTACCGAGGCCCGGCACCCCGAGAGGGGCGCCGGGCCTCGGTCGTTGCGTACGGCTGTCTACTGCGGCCCGTACTTGCGGCCCGTGCGGGAGGTGACGCCGCCCAGGAGGTTGCGCGGGGCGAGCTTCACGACGCCCATCAGGGCCTTGTACCGGGGGTCGGGGATCGACAGCGACCGGCCGCGGGCCAGGTCCTTCATCGCGGCGTCCACCAGGTTGTCAGCGTCCAGCCACATCCAGCCCGGGATGTTGTCCGTGCCCATCCCCGCGCGCTCGTGGAACTCGGTACGCACGAACCCGGGGCACAGCGCCATCAGCCGCACCCCGCTCCCCGCCAGGTCGCGCGCGGCGCCCTGGGTGAACTGCACGACCCACGCCTTGCTCGCGCCGTACGTCCCGCGCGGTACGAAGGCCGCGACCGAGGCCACGTTGACCACCCCGCCGCGCCGCCGCTCGCGCATGCCCGTGACCGCCGCCGAGGTCAGCCGCAGCACCGCCTCGCAGTGCACCTTCAGCATCGCCAGCTCATCGGCCATGGGGACTTCCAGGAACTCGCCCTTGTTGCCGAAGCCCGCGTTGTTGACCAGCAGGTCCACCGGGTGCCTGCGGTCACCCAGCCGTTCCTCGACGGCCGCGATGCCCTCCTCCGTCGCCAGGTCGGCGACCAGCACCCCGACCTCGACACCGTGCCGGTCGTGCAGTTCGGCCGCGTGGTCGCGCAGCTTCTCTTCGTTACGGGCCACCAGCACCAGGTTGTGTCCGTCGGCCGCCAGCCGGCGCGCGAACGCCGCTCCGATGCCCGCAGTCGCTCCCGTGACCAATGCAGTCGTCATAAGAGAACGCTATCGGCCCGGTGGCGACCCGCCCGTCGGCCGGGGCCCCGGTCACCGGACCGGATGTCAGCTTCTTTATATTTTCCGGCACTTCGCGCGACGCACCGATCGCATTCGGCCCATTGCCGGTCGGCTTCGCGCCGAAAAACCGTCCGCGCTGCGCACCCGCCAGGCGGTACGGCACCCCTAAAGCGGTGACCGAATATTCCGACTCCGCCCCAAGCAGTGCTTATGCTTGAGGAATGATCGAGGCCCGTCATCTCCGTGTGCTGCGCGCCGTCGCCCGGAGTGGTTCCTTCTCCGCCGCCGCACGTGAGCTCGGCTGCACCCAGCCCGCCGTCTCCCAGCAGATAAAGGCGCTGGAACAGTCGGCGGGCACGCCGCTGATCATCCGTACCGGCCGCGAGATGCGCCTCACCGAGGCGGGTCAGGCCCTCGTACGGCACGCCGCCGGCATCCTCGCCGGGCTCACCGCAGCCGAGGAGGAGGTCGCGGCGATCGCCGGGCTGCGCGCCGGACGGGTGCGGCTGGTGTCCTTCCCCTCGGGCAGCTCCACGCTGGTGCCCACCGCGCTGGCCGCGATGCGGGCCGCGCACCCCGGCACGGCGGTGTCGCTGGACGAGGCGGAGCCGCCGCGCTCCATCGAGATGCTGCGCGGCGGGGACTGCGAGATCGCGCTGGCCTTCCGCTACCCGGAGGTGCCGGGCGCCGACCCGGCCGCCGAGTCCGAGTGGGACGACCTGATCGTCCGCCGGGTGCTCACGGACCGGCTGGTCGGGCTCGTGCCCGAGGAGCACCGGTTCGCCGACGCAGGCCGGGCCGGCTTCGCCGAGCTTGCCGACGATCCGTGGATCGCGGGCTGCCCGCGCTGCCGCCGCCACCTGGTCTCGGTGTGCGAGAGCGCCGGTTTCACGCCACGCATCGACTTCGCCACCGACGACTATCCGGCCGTGATCGGCCTGGTCGGGGCCGGGCTCGGGGTCGCCGCGCTGCCGGAGCTGGCGCTGGCTTCCGTACGGCCCAAGGGGGCCCGCCGGATCCTGCTGGAGCCGGCCGTGCAGCGCGAGATCGTCGCGCTCACCCTGCCGGACCTGGCGCAGGTCCCGGCCGTGACGGCCATGCTCGACCAGCTGGCGGCCGCGGGCCGCCGCTGACCCGCTCCGTACCGCTCTCCCGGCAGTACGGAGCGTCGCGCGGCCGCCCGCGGCCTCGGTGCAGAAACGTTTCCTCTGTTCGGGTGCCCTGCGGGGTTCAGCCTCCCGACATCGTCGCCGGACCGCCGCCGCCCGCGGGCACCAGACGGTGCCGGGCCCGGCCCATCAGCTCTTCCCTCTCGTCCTCGGTCAGTCCGCCCCAGACGCCGTAGGGCTCACGTACGGCCAGTGCGTGGGCCGCGCATTCGGCACGCACCGGGCAGCGCATGCAGACCTCTTTCGCCGATGTCTCGCGCGCGCTGCGGGCCGCGCCGCGCTCGCCCTCGGGATGGAAGAAGAGCGAACTGTCCACGCCGCGGCAGGCGGCGAGCAGTTGCCAGTCCCAGAGGTCGGCGTTCGGGCCCGGGAGGCGGGAGAAATCTGCCATTGCTAGTCCCCTCGAAGCGTGGCGGTATCGGGCTCCTGCTCAAGACCGTACATCTACCTTCTAAGTAGATGTAAATATGACTCATCTCGAATCTTGCCCCAGAAGCAAGAAACACGGAAAAAAACTCACCAAACAGGGCAAAGGGGACGGCTTACGGAAAGTGAGGTGCCGAGGGGCGCGGGTCTTGCTGCTACGTGTCCGGCCCCTCACATAGAGTGTCGAAAACGGCTCCTCAGCCCGTAACTCTTTCGGGTGACCGTCGTTGAGAGTGCGGAAGCGGTTGACAGAGGGACTACCCGGGCAGGTGTCCGAGGCCGTCAATCGCACAGGTGACGATACGTACCAGCCTGGAGGCACAACGTGACGCGCATCAGCTGCGGAGGACGGCCATGACTTCCGTCCTCGTCTGCGACGACTCCCCGCTTGCCCGAGAGGCGCTCCGTCGGGCGGTTGCGACCGTTCCCGGCGTCGAGCGCGTGACGACCGCGGCCAACGGCGAGGAAGTCCTCCGCCGCTGGGGTGCCGATCGTTCCGACCTGATCCTGATGGACGTGCGGATGCCCGGCCTCGGCGGTGTCGAGACCGTGCGCCGGCTGCTGTCCGCCGACCCGGGCGCCCGGATCATCATGCTCACGGTCGCCGAGGACCTCGACGGGGTGGCCCTCGCCGTCGCCGCCGGCGCCCGCGGCTATCTGCACAAGGACGCCTCCCGCGCCGAGCTGCGCGCGACCGTCACCCAGGCGCTCGCCGACCCGACCTGGCGCCTCGCCCCGCGCCGGCTGCGGTCCGCCGAGATGGGCGCGGCCCCGACGCTCACCGCGCGCGAGATCCAGGTACTGGAGGGCATGAGCCACGGCCGGTCGAACGCCGAGATCGGGCGCGAGCTGTTCCTCTCCGAGGACACGGTCAAGACGCACGCCCGGCGTCTCTTCAAGAAGCTCGGCGCCTCCGACCGGGCGCACGCGGTGGCGCTCGGCTTCCGCTGGGGCCTGGTCCGCTGAGCGTTCCGACGCGCGGGCGCAGCGGGGCCGCGGCGCGCGCCGTCCCGACGGGGGTGGCGCGTACCACGGCCCCGCTGTGCCGACGTCCGGCGCCGAAACCTCACGCGATGCCGCATGCTTGAGGTGTGACTCCTCCCCGGCTCCAGGGCCGGGGCTTCTCACTCGGCCAGAAGAGACCTCATGACGGACATGCGCATCACGGTGCCCCGCGGCACCGACGAACGCCATGGGCGACGTCTCGGGTCCGGCATGGGCAACACCCGAAAGGGGGAGGCGTGGGACGTGAGTGCAGGCACACCGACGCATAACACTTCGGTGCACAACTACGGGGGCGATGCCGCGGACCGCGCGGCGTCAAGGCACCATGGACCGATGCGCGATGACGGGACCCAGGAGATCGGCGGGCTCGTCGCACGTGCCGTCGAGGGTGACCGGCAGGCGACGCACGACCTGCTCGCACACGTGCACCCGCTCGCACTGCGGTACTGCCGTACGCGACTGTCCAGGCTGCCGGGTGATGCCCGCCACTTCGTGGAGGACCTCGCACAGGAGGTCTGCGTGGCGGTGCTGTGCGCGCTGCCGCGTTACCGGGACACCGGCAAGCCCTTCGAGGCGTTCGTCTTCGCCATCGCGGCGCACAAGGTCGCCGATCTGCAGCGGGCCGCGATGCGCGGTCCCGGCAGCACGGCCGTGCCCTCGGACGAGATGCCGGAGCAGCCGGACGACTCGCTCGGGCCCGAGGAACGGGCGCTGCTGAGCAGCGACGCGGAGTGGGCGAAGAAGCTGCTGGCCAGCCTGCCGGAGAACCAGCGGGAGCTGGTGCTGCTGCGGGTGGCGGTCGGGCTCACGGCGGAGGAGACCGGGCAGATGCTGGGAATGTCGCCGGGGGCCGTACGGGTCGCGCAGCACCGCGCGCTCAGCCGGCTCAGGGCGCTCGCCGAGCAGTAGGCGCTGCCGCGTCCGAGTACGGAGAGGGGCGGGCGTCCGCGCCCCGGTCCGTACGTGTGAACGTCCAAAGAGTGCGGGTGATCTTGCTCGTGGAATGAGACGCCAGTTGTTCCCGTTAGCATGGACATCCGCACTGATCAAGGCCATTGGGAAGGTGTCATGACCAACGTCGACGGAGTGCCCGGAAAATTCGCGACACTGGGGCTGACCTACGACGATGTGCTGCTGCTGCCGGGCGCCTCGGACATGTCGCCCGACCAGATCGACACCTCCTCGTACATCTCGAAGAACGTCCGGGTGAACGTCCCGCTGCTGTCCGCGGCGATGGACAAGGTCACCGAGGCGCGCATGGCGATCGCCATGGCCCGGCAGGGCGGCGTGGGCGTGCTGCACCGCAACCTCTCCATCGAGGAGCAGGCCAACCAGGTCGACCTGGTCAAGCGCTCCGAGTCCGGCATGGTCACGGACCCGATCACGGTGCACCCCGACGCGACGCTGGCCGAGGCCGACGACCTGTGCGCCCGCTTCCGCATCAGCGGTGTCCCGGTGACCGACGCGGCCGGCAAGCTGCTCGGCATCGTGACCAACCGTGACATGGCCTTCGAGACCGACCGTGGCCGTCAGGTGCGGGACGTCATGACCCCGATGCCGCTGGTCACGGGCCGGGTCGGGATCTCCGGCGTGGACGCCATGGAGCTGCTGCGCCGCCACAAGATCGAGAAGCTGCCGCTGGTCGACGACGCGGGCGTCCTCAAGGGCCTCATCACGGTCAAGGACTTCGTGAAGGCCGAGCAGTACCCGAACGCCGCCAAGGACTCCGAGGGCCGGCTGCTGGTCGGCGCGGCCGTCGGCGTGGCGGGCGACGCGTACGAGCGCGCCCAGGCGCTGATCGAGTCCGGCGTGGACTTCATCGTCGTGGACACCGCGCACGGCCACTCCCGGCTGGTCGGCGACATGGTCGCCAAGATCAAGTCGAACTCCTCGGTGGACGTCATCGGCGGCAACGTCGCCACCCGCGAGGGCGCCCAGGCGCTGATCGACTCCGGTGTGGACGGCATCAAGGTCGGCGTCGGCCCCGGCTCCATCTGCACCACCCGCGTGGTCGCCGGCATCGGCGTCCCGCAGGTCACCGCGATCTACGAGGCCTCGCTGGCGGCCAAGGAGGCGGGCGTCCCGGTCATCGGCGACGGCGGCCTGCAGTACAGCGGTGACATCGCGAAGGCCCTGGTCGCGGGCGCCGACACGGTGATGCTCGGCTCGCTGCTCGCGGGCTGCGAGGAGTCGCCGGGCGAGCTGATGTTCATCAACGGCAAGCAGTTCAAGTCCTACCGCGGCATGGGCTCGCTGGGTGCGATGCAGACCCGCGGCGACCGCAAGTCCTTCTCCAAGGACCGGTACTTCCAGGAGGGCGTCGCCTCCGACGAGAAGCTGGTCCCCGAGGGCATCGAGGGCCAGGTGCCCTACCGCGGCCCGCTGGCCTCGGTCGTCCACCAGCTCGCCGGCGGCCTGCGCCAGTCGATGTTCTACGTCGGCGGCCGCACGGTCCCGGAGCTGCAGGAGAAGGGCCGCTTCGTGCGGATCACGTCGGCGGGCCTCAAGGAGAGCCACCCGCACGACATCCAGATGACCGTCGAGGCACCGAACTACAACGCCCGCTGAGCGGGTAGGCCCGGTTCCGGGCCACGGCGTGAGGGGGAGCCCGCGGACGGCCGTCCGCGGGCTCCGGCGTGTCGGGGATACTGGAACGGCAGACAAAGAGGAAAGGCCACCACAGTGACTGAGATCGAGATCGGGCGCGGCAAGCGCGGCCGCCGGGCGTACGCCTTCGACGACATCGCCGTCGTACCGAGTCGGCGGACCCGCGACCCGAAGGAGGTCTCGATCGCCTGGCAGATCGACGCCTACCGGTTCGAGCTGCCGTTCCTGGCCGCTCCGATGGACTCGGTGGTCTCCCCGGAGACCGCCATCCGTATCGGTGAGCTGGGTGGCCTGGGCGTTCTCAACCTCGAGGGCCTGTGGACCCGGTACGAGGACCCGGAGCCGCTGCTCGCGGAGATCGCCGAGCTGGACGAGGCCACCGCGACCCGCCGTCTCCAGGAGATCTACGCGGCCCCGATCAAGGAAGAGCTGATCGGCCAGCGCATCAAGGAGGTGCGCGACTCCGGTGTGGTCACCGCCGCCGCGCTCTCCCCGCAGCGCACCGCCCAGTTCTCCAAGGCGGTCGTGGACGCCGGCGTGGACATCTTCGTGATCCGCGGCACCACCGTCTCCGCCGAGCACGTCTCCTCCGCCGCCGAGCCGCTGAACCTCAAGCAGTTCATCTACGAGCTGGACGTCCCGGTCATCGTCGGCGGCTGCGCGACCTACACCGCGGCCCTGCACCTGATGCGCACCGGCGCGGCCGGCGTGCTGGTGGGCTTCGGCGGCGGCGCCGCGCACACCACCCGCAACGTCCTGGGCATCCAGGTCCCGATGGCCACCGCCGTCGCGGACGTCGCGGCGGCCCGCCGTGACTACATGGACGAGTCCGGCGGCCGGTACGTGCACGTCATCGCGGACGGCGGCGTGGGCTGGTCCGGCGACCTGCCCAAGGCCATCGCCTGCGGCGCCGACGCCGTGATGATGGGCTCCCCGCTGGCCCGCGCCACCGACGCGCCGGGCCGCGGCCACCACTGGGGCATGGAGGCCGTCCACGAGGACGTGCCGCGCGGCAAGCGGATGGACCTGGGCGCGGTCGGCACGACCGAGGAGGTCCTGCTCGGCCCGTCGCACACCCCGGACGGTTCGATGAACTTCTTCGGCGCGCTGCGCCGTGCGATGGCCACGACCGGCTACTCCGACCTGAAGGAGTTCCAGCGGGTCGAGGTCACGGTCCGCGCCTGAGACGCGCATCTTCCCGGAAGGGGCCCTGCCGCAGCGGCAGGGCCCCTTCGCGCGTTCCGGGCGGCCTAGAGCCGGTACGCGGCCCCCGTCGGTGTCGCCCCTCGCGTGTCCAGCAGGAGCTGGGCCTTCACTGCCAGGCCCTGCAGGTCGTACGTGCGGTGGTGCTGGAGGAGCAGGGTGAGGTCGGCGCCGGAGGCGGCCTCGTAGAGCGAGTCGGCGCGCGGCACGGGCCGGCCGCGCACCTGCCACTGCGGGACGTACGGGTCGTGGTACGTCAGGTGGGCGCCCATCTCCCGCAGCCGGGCCGCGATCTCGTGGGCGGGCGCGCCCTCCTGGTCGGCGATGTCCGGCTTGTAGGTGACGCCGAGGAGCAGGACGCGGGCGCCGCGCGCCGACTTGCCGTGCTCGTTCAGGAGCGTGGCGCAGCGCTGGATGACGTACCGGGGCATTCGCGCGTTGACCTGCTGTGCGAGTTCGACCATGCGGAGCGGGTGGCCGGGGGAGCGGCCCTGGCCGGTGCGGCGGCTGGGGTCGACGGGCGCGGTGTGGCCGCCGACGCCGGGCCCGGGGCGGAAGGACTGGAAGCCGAAGGGCTTGGTCTCGGCGCAGCGGATGACGTCCCAGAGGTCCACGTCGATGTCGTGGCAGAGGACGGCCATCTCGTTCATCAGGGCGATGTTGACGTGCCGGTAGTTGGTCTCCAGGAGCCCTGCGGTCTCGGCCTCCTTGGGGCCGCGCGCACGGACGACCTTGTCGGTGAGCCGGCCGTAGAAGGCGGCGGCTGCTTCGGTGCAGGCGGGGGTGAGGCCGCCGATGACCTTCGGGGTGTTGGCGTGCCCGTAGCGGCGGTTGCCGGGGTCGTACCGGGCGGGGGAGCAGGCGAGGTGGAAGTCGCGCCCAGCGGTGAGCCCGGAGCCCTGTTCCAGGAGCGGACGGAGGAATTCCTCGGTGGTGCCGGGGTACCCCGCCGATTCGAGGATCACCGTGGTGTGGGGGCGCAGATGGGCGGCGAGGGTGCGTGCCGCGTCGGCCACGGCGGACAGGTCGAGGGTGCCGTCCCCGGCGGGCGGGGTAGGGGCGCAGAGGACAGCCGTGCGGACTCTGCCGAGTGCCGCGGGGTCGGTGGTGGTGCGGAAGCCGGCGGTGAGGAGCCGGCGTACTTCGGTGGGCGAGAGCGGGCCGTCGGCGCCGAGCGCGGCGGCGGTCTGCGGATCGGAGGCGTAGCCGATGGTGCCGAGGCCGGCGGCGACGGCGGCCTGGGCGAGGGGGAGGCCGATGTGGCCGAGTCCGATGACGGCGAGGTCTGCGGGCATGCTGGCCGTCCTTCCCGAGCGATTCCAGGTGACGCATAAGTAGACTAAGCCGACATTTGACCCAGAATGGGGATTGGTGGATCAAGGGTGCGGAGTGGCGCCTTCCCACCCACTCAGCGCGCGGAGGGTGGCTGGCCCCGCCGCCTCCGGACAGAATCGACAACGGGGTGTGGCAGCGATCACAGCACCGACCGAAGCGGGAGGCAGTGGTGAGGACAGCGACACTGGGACCGGCGGAGCGCGCCGGAGCACTGGCACGGATGGCGGAACGCGAGCTGGACGTGCTGGTCATCGGCGGCGGCGTCGTCGGCGCCGGCACCGCACTGGACGCGGTGACGCGCGGCCTGTCCACCGGCCTGGTCGAGGCACGGGACTGGGCTTCGGGCACGTCGTCGCGCTCCAGCAAGCTGATCCACGGCGGGCTGCGCTATCTGGAGATGCTGGACTTCGCGCTGGTGCGGGAGGCTCTGAAGGAACGCGGGCTGCTGCTGGAGCGGATCGCGCCGCACCTGGTGAAGCCGGTGCCGTTCCTCTACCCGCTTCAGCACAAGGTCTGGGAGCGCTGGTACGCCGGTACGGGCGTGGCGATGTACGACGCGATGTCGATCTCCTCCGGGCACGGCCGCGGGCTGCCGGCCCACCGCCATCTCAGCCGGTCCCGCGCGCTGCGCGTCGCGCCGTGTCTGAAGAAGGACGCGCTGGTGGGCGCGTTGCAGTACTACGACGCGCAGATGGACGACGCCCGGTACGTCACCACCCTCGTGCGCACGGCCGCCGCGTACGGCGCCGCGGTCGCCAACCGTGCCCGGGTGATCGGCTTCCTCCGGGAGGGCGAGCGGGTGGTCGGCGCGCGGGTCCAGGACGTGGAGGCCGGCGGCGAGTACGAGGTGCGTGCCCGGCAGGTCGTCAACGCCACGGGCGTGTGGACCGACGACACGCAGGGGCTGATCAACGAGCGCGGCCAGTTCCACGTCCGCGCCTCCAAGGGCATCCACCTGGTCGTGCCGAAGGACCGCATCCACTCCACCACCGGGCTGATCCTCCGCACGGAGAAGAGCGTGCTCTTCGTGATCCCCTGGGGCCGGCACTGGATCGTGGGCACCACCGACACCGACTGGGACCTGGACAAGGCGCACCCGGCCGCCTCCAGCGCCGATATCGACTATCTGCTGGAACATGTGAACGCCGTCCTCGCGACCCCGCTGACCAGGGACGACGTCGAAGGCGTCTACGCGGGCCTGCGGCCGCTGCTGGCCGGCGAGTCGGACGCGACGAGCAAGCTGTCCCGCGAGCACACCGTCGCGCACCCGGTGCCGGGCATGGTCGTGGTCGCGGGCGGCAAGTACACGACGTACCGGGTCATGGCCAAGGACGCGGTGGACGAGGCGGTGCACGGCCTGACCGGGAGCACCCCCGGCGGCAGCTGGGGACGGGTCGCCGAGTGCGTCACCGAGGACATCCCGCTGGTGGGCGCGGAGGGCTACAAGGCGCTGTGGAACGCGCGGGCGCACACCGCCGCGCGCACCGGCCTGCACGTCGCCCGGATAGAGCACCTGCTGAATCGCTACGGGTCGCTCGCCGAGGAAGTACTGGCGCTGATCACCGACGATCCCTCCCTCGGCGCGCCGCTGGCCGCGGCTGACGACTACCTCCGCGCCGAGGTCGTCTACGCCTGCACCCATGAGGGCGCCCGCCACTTGGACGACGTGCTGACCCGGCGCACCCGGATCTCCATCGAGACCTTCGACCGGGGCACCCGCAGCGCCCGTGAGGCCGCCGAGCTGATGGCGGGGGCGCTGGGCTGGGACGAGGACCAGATCGAGCGGGAGGTCGAGCACTACGAGAAGCGGGTCGAGGCCGAGCGGGAGTCCCAGCGGCAGCCGGACGACCTGACGGCGGACGCGGCCCGGCTGGGCGCACCGGACATCGTGCCGCGGTAGGCATCCGCGGCTCAGGCGTCCCCGGCCGCTGCCGATGGGCAGCCGCCGGGGACGCCTGCGTACGGGGCGCGGCGCGGCCGGCACGTGGCCGTCCGCCCGGCGTGCGGGCGGCGCGCACGGCGCCTGGTGCGCCGTCAGGTGCGCGGGCAGAACTCCGCCGTCAGCAGCGCGCGGATGCGCCGGTCCGCCTCCGGCCGGTCGGTGTTCAGCCGTACCGTCAGCACGTGCCGGCCGTCCCCGGTGGCCGCGGTCTGTGCGTACGAGCCGTTGATGTCGCCGTCGTGCCCCCAGACCGTCACCCCGCACGGCAGCCGGGTGCCGTAGAGCCCCAGCCCGT
Source organism: Streptomyces sp. Ru73 (assembly GCF_002920575.1). GTDB lineage: Bacteria > Actinomycetota > Actinomycetes > Streptomycetales > Streptomycetaceae > Streptomyces. The sequence goes on from NZ_PQSQ01000011.1 coordinate 129,797, forward strand.
ACACCCCGCCCGTGTCCTTTTCGTCCCGCATCTCGGCGAGCTGACGGGGCGGCAGCAGCCGGCCGCCGAGCAGCGCCGCGAAGAAGCGGTTCAGGTCGCCGAGCGTCGTGATCAGCTCGCCCGCCGCGCCCGCCCGGCTGGGGTCCAGCGACGTACTGTCCACCCGCTCGGCGCCCACCTGCGAGTACCCGCGCCCGTACGGCCGGGGCAGCCGCGGGTCGGTGCCGGGGAAGGACGTGCCCGTCAACCCCAGCGGCCGGATGATCCGGCGCTCCGCCTCGGCGGCGTACCCGTTGCCGGTGACCGCCTCGATGATCTGCCCCAGTACGAGGTAGTTGGTGTTGGAGTAGGCGTACCGGGCGCCGGGCGCGGCCTCCGGCGGATGCGACAGCGCGGTCCGCAGCAGCTCGTCCGGGGTGTGGGTGTCGTAGCGGTGGGCGGTGAAGCCGGCCCCGTGCAGCTCCCGCGACAGCTCCGGGTCGGCGGTGTAGTTGTAGAGACCGCTGGTGTGGTCCAGGAGTTCGCGTACGGTGACGGCCCTCGGGTCCGTGGCGCCGGGGACGAGCCCCGGCAGCAGGTCGCCGACGGTGTCGTCCAGGGAGAGCCGGTGCTCGGCGGTCAGCTGGAGCACGACCGTGGCGATGAAGGTCTTGGTGAGGCTGCCGGCCCGGAAGTGGTCGGCGGGTTCGATGGGGCGGTCGGTCCGTACGTCGGCCACGCCCGCGGCGGTGAAACGTGAGGCGTACACCCGGCCGTCACGGGTCGTCAGGGCAGCGGCGCCCGGCGCCCCGCCCTCGGCCAGCGCGCGGACGGCCCGCGCCGTCGCCGGCTTCGGCGGGCGCTCCCGCTTCTCCGGGGCGCTCGGCGGACCGGGGCTGCGCCGGGCGCGGGGCGGCGGGGTCCGGTCGGGCGCCGGCTCCTCGGGACCGGTGCGCGGCGGCCGGCCGGCGGGCGGCGGACGGCCGGTACCGGAGTCCGGCGGACCCGTGGCGGG